>JAJYLW010000010.1 GCA_021787475.1 Actinomycetes bacterium | reverse complement strand
AGGTGCACGGCTTCTTTTTTGCTCCCTATCCCGGCGCGCCCATGTACGACGAAGCCGTGCGGCTGGGCTTCATGCCGCCGCCGCGCACCGAGGCCTGGGCCGACTTTGACCTTACCGAGCTGCACACTCCCTGGGTGGATCCGGTCTACAAGGAAAAGGTTGACATGATTATTGATTTTTATATGCCGTTCGCCTCGCCGGGCCCGGAGCTGAGGGCGAAGATGACCGCCGGCGGGGTCAAGGGGCTTGCTTACCGGGGGATGCATCAGATGGCGGCCTGGCGGGTGAAAAAGCGCGATTTCCGGGCGCCGCTGGAGTGGCGGCTGAAGCGGTGGCGGGCCGGCAGATAATAAAGGACGCGTCAAAGAGAAGATCGCCCGCGTGAAACGTTAAGCGTAAAATTGAAACGTGCAAGAAGATGCATCAAATTGAAGATAATAACAGGAATTCCAATTCTGCCGGCGCCGGGCTAACTGTTCCCTGCGCCGTCTGCGGCTCGGCGGCCGCGATTCCGCAGTGGGGCGTCAGGGATATGCTGCTGGGGTCGCCGGGGCTGTTTAAGATCGTGCGCTGCCCCCAGTGCGGCACACTGAGGATGTCGCCGCGGCCGCCGTTTACGGAGCGTCGCAAGGCCTTCTCCGATCTCTATCCGCTTTTTGACTGGGCGCTGGGCCGCAAACAGGCAGAGCCGCGGGAGCGAATAGCACGTTTCAGCGCTCAGATCAGCGAGATCAACGCCCGTCACCGCCCCGGCCGGCTGCTGGACGTAGGTTGTGGCGATGGTTATTTTATGCTGGGGATGAAAGAGCGCGGCTGGCAGGTGCGAGGCATTGAGCTTAATGGAAATGTTGCCGCCTATGCCCGCGGCGAACTTGGCCTTGATGTCGCCGGCGGCGCCGAGCACGAAGCAGAGTGGGGGGGGCCCTACGACTGCATCACCCTTTTTGGCGTCCTCGAGGACGTAGATGACCCCAATGCCTGCCTGCAGCGCTGTGCTCTGAACCTGGCACCGGGCGGACTGCTGGTTGTGCAGACTCACAACATCAGGTCATGGGAAGCCCGCTTCTTTGGTCCCGCGTGGTTTAATATCGAGGCCCCCCGCCACGTCTGGCATTTTTTGCCGCCCAGCCTCAGGCGCCTGCTGGAAAACAATCGTCTGGAGCAGGAAGATTTGCTACACTATGGCGCGGCTTATGTTACCGAAAAAAGCATTGAGAACCGGCGCGGGAGGGTTTTTCCAGCTTCCCTTCTGGACCGGGGCTTGCGCAAACTCGTCGTTATCCCGGCGGCCCGAATTTTGCCACGGCTGAGGCAGGGCATCATGATCGAGGCTTATTGCCGGACCAGTGGGCCAGACGCCGCCGGAGGGCTTGTTACTGCTGGAAACAGTGGCAGTGTCGCTTAGCTGTTATGAAATTTCTTCTCTTTTTTCCGCTCACCAACAAGGACAACAGACACAAGGTCAGTCCGCCGCTCAGCCTGCTGGCGCTGGCGTCTCCCCTGATGGAGAAGGGGATTGATGTTCAGATAATAGATGCCAGAGTTGAGCCCGGCTACAGGGACAAGGTGCTGGCCGCCATGGCGGATGCCGACCTCCTTGGCGTCAGCTCCATGACCGGGTACCAGATTGCCGACGGCCTGGCGGTCTCGGCGGCGGTGAAGCAGAGGTTCCCGGACAAGCCGGTTGTCTGGGGCGGCTACCATTCCTCGCTGCTGGCCGGGCAGACCGTCAGGGACCCGCGCATCAACATTGTTGTCCGCGGCCAGGGCGAACGGACGATGATCGAGTTGGCCGAACATCTTCAAGGCGGGCGCGGGCTCGAGCAGATCGACGGCCTCTCCTATATCAAGGACGGGGAAGCGGTCCACAACAAGGAACGGAAGGTTGCCGACATCAATGAATTTCCGCCCATGCCCTATGATTTTGTTGACGTGGAAGCATACATGGAATTTAACCGCCGCGTTCATGGCGACAGCTGCCGCGGCCTCAGTTATGTCTCCAGCTTCGGCTGCCCGCACGCCTGCGGGTTCTGCTCAAATCCGGAGGCTTACGGGCGCAAGTGGAGGGGGCTGAAACCAGAGCGGGTCATCTCTGAAGTGAGCGGCCTGGTGGAGCGGTACAATCTGGACCGGGTCTACTTTGATGACAACAATTTTTTTGCCTCCAAGAAGCGGGTGCGTGAAATCTGCCGGGGTTTTCTCGAGTTACCGCGGAAATTTGAGTGGTTTGCCACCATCCGTCCCTCGCAGGTGCTTGCCTTTAGCGATGCTGACCTGAAGCTTATCCGTGAAAGTGGCTGTACCAAGTTCATGATGGGCGCCGAATCGGGAGATGACTCCGTGCTGAAGCTGATAAACAAGGGCAACGAGGCGGCCGACGTGCTGGAAGCGACCCGCCGCTGCAGCGATCACGAGATTCAGCCCTCTTACGTTTTTATTCTTGGCTTTCCCACCGAGAGCTGGGAGCAGATGCAGACAACGCTGGATTTCATGAAGCAGCTGAAAAAAATCTTCGCCGACACCCGCACGACGACGCTGTTCTTCACGCCATTTCCCGGCACGCCGCTAACGCGGCTGGGGGAGGCCACCGGTTTTGTCATGCCGTCATCGCTTCAGGACTGGGCCGCCTACGACGCCCGCTCCGTGCAGACGCCGTGGATCAGCCGCAAGCAGAAGGTCAAGGTGAAGCAGATTGCCGATTTTTACATTCCTTGGGCCTATCCCAACCAGTTGGGCCGGGAGAAGATGATGCGCGCCGGGGCAGCGAAGAAACCGTTTTACCGGCTGTTTACCGAAGTATGCCGCGCCCGCGTCGGCGCCGGCTTTTACTCGCTACCCTGGGAATGGCACCTGGCCCGCCGGCTGAAGCTGACATAAATGCCCGCCGGTTATGGCGGCAAGTTTTTGTGGCGGCTAAGATGCAGAGATTATAATAAGGAGTGGATAATCCCCAGCTATCGGCCAGGGAAATTAGAAGCAAGGCAATGATAGACAGACAAACAAATTACGACCGGCGGGGCAAGAAGAAGGTTGTCCTTTTCTTCCCGACTCCCGCATATGGCCATTACCGCATCGAGCTCGGGCTCGCCACCGCTGTGGTGGCGGCGCCGCTGGAAGGAAAGTATGAGCTGCATCTGGTTGATGAGCGGGTGACGCCCAACTTTGAGCAGGCCGTGCTAAACAATCTGGATGATACGGTTTGCGTCGGCATCAGCTCAATTACCGGTTATCAAATCAAGCGCGGCATCGCCATGGCGCGCCAGGTGCGGGCGATGGACCCGGAGGTGCCGATTGTCTGGGGCGGTTACCATCCCTCACTTTTCCCGGAGCAGTGCTGCCAGTCGCAGGCTTGTGACATCGTTTGCGTCGGTCAGGGCGACCTTACCTTCCCCGAAATTGTGGATTCGCTCGCTGCGGGCAAGGCGCCCGCGGGCGTCCCCGGTTCCGTCTACTGGACAGCAGGTGGCGTCGCGGTCAATGAGCCGCGGCCACTGGCCAACATTAACGACGTCATGCCGGCGCCGTATCATCTGCTCGATGTCAACCGCGCCATCGCCCTTAACCAGAGCCAGAATCACGAGAAGATTCGCACGATCGAGTTCCACTCCAGCCAGGGTTGCCCGGGCAAGTGCGGTTACTGCGCCGACGCCCAGCTGTACCAGCGCCACTGGACCGGCCTCGATGCGGAGCGCGTCGTTAGGGAAGTATCAAACATCGTCATGACTTACAACCTGGACCAGGTCAATTTCAGCGACGCCAATTTTTTCGCCAACCAGAAGAGAGTGCAGGCAATCTGCGAAGGCTTCATCAGGGAAGGGCTCGGCATCCGCTGGGTGGCCTCCGCCCGGCCGGACACTTTTCACCGCTACAAGCCGGAAGTGCTGGATCTGATCCGGGAGAGCGGCTGCAAACGCATCATCGTTGGCGCCGAGTCGGCGGCGGCGCCGGTGCTGGAGCTGATCTCCAAGGGCGCCACCGCAGAAGATCATCTCAAGAGCGCCCAGGCCTGCAGCGATTACGGCATCGGCGGCACTTTTACATTCATCACCGGGTTCCCGCATCCACCGGGGACACCGCCGCAGGAGACGACCGAGGATCTATTAAATTTCATCGAGAAGGTCAAGAAGATCTCGCCTGACATCAGAACGAAGATTTTTGTCTTTACGCCTTATCCAGGCACCCCGCTTTATGACCTTGCGGTAAAGTACGGCATGCCAGAGCCTGGCTCGCTGGAGGAATGGGCCGATTACAACCCGGCGACGCTGAAAGAGAGCGCTTGGGTGGGGCCGGGGGAGAGGCAGATGATCGAGAAGGTGAATGGGTTCTATTATCCGTTTGCCTACCCGGACAGCAACATGCAGACCAAGCTGGGGAACGGCGGCTACAAGAAATATGCCTACAAGGCGCTCCACTCGCTGGCGAGGGCGCGCGTCGACAGGCATTTTTACTCCTACCCGCTGGAATGGATGCTGTTTAAGACTTTTAAGAAGCAGACCTTTGAGCCAATCGCATAAAAAACAACGTTTAACGTTTAACGTTTCATGTTTAACGTTTCACGGGCTGCATTGAGGTTTTATTTAAACATGAAACATGAAACGAAAGTTTAGCATGTCTCTAAAAGCCACAACCAAAATAATTGTCAAAAACAAGCTTTCCCGCGCAAGCGAGCTGACGCCGGATTTCCCCTCCCGCATCAACATCGAGCCAACCAACCGCTGCAACCTGCGCTGCCGCATGTGCCCGCGCCAGGACCTGACCCGGCCGGTGGGGGAGATCAGCATGGACCTCCTTGACAAGCTGGCCCAGGAGATATCGCGCCAGGCACCGGTGGAAGTGCGCCTGCACAAGGACGGCGAGCCGCTTAAGAACCCGCAGATCTTTGACCTGATCGATCACATCAAGACCGTGGCGCCCAGCACTTTGCTTAACATGGACACCAATGCCCTCCTGCTCGACGAGGAGAAGGCGGTTAAACTCCTCGACTCCCGCCTGGATATTTTGCTGTTTAGCATAAACGCCGCCACGGCTGAGACCTACCTGAAAGTCAGGGGATCGAAGAAATTTAACCAGGCGGTGGAAAACATCGAGCGCTTCCTGGTACTCCGGCGCCGGCGGGGCTACGTCTGGCCTCAGGTGAAGGTGCAGTTGATTGTCATGGAGGAAACTGTCAACGAGATCGGCCTGTTCAAGGAGAAATGGGCCGGTCAAGACGTTGACGTCCTGCTGATCCCCGCCATCAACTGGGGCGGCCACCGCCCGGAAGTTGGCAGTCTGATGCCGATGCCGGCTCGGCGTTATCCCTGCACTTTTCTCTGGAACTCGTTTTCCATCAATTGGGATGGCAAGGTCAGCTTCTGCAACGTCGACTTCAACCATCTGGGCGTCATCGGCGACGTCAACAGCCAGACCATCGCGGAGATCTGGAGAGGCCCCCAGTTCGAGCGCTACCGCCGGCTGCACAAGCAGGGCCGGTGGCAGGAGATCGATCTCTGCCGCGATTGCAATTACTGGGCTTACACAAAGAATGTCTGGTATCAGGCGCCGCGGAAGGGATGGGTGTGACGGAGCCGGTCAGGTGCGATCTCTGCGGCGGCAGCCACCACGAGCTGATGTTTGTCGGATCGGACCGTCTTTTTGGGGTTCCAGGTTCGTTTCCGCTGGTCCGCTGCCAGGACTGCGGGCTAAATTTCATCGCCCCGCGGCCTGCGCCGGAGGAGCTTGGCCGTTATTATCCTCAGGAAGATTATGACCTTTACAGCAAGGCGGCCGGCCTCAAGGGCAGGAGCATGGACGAACTGGCAAGGCTGCTGGGCCCGCGCCGGGACAGGATTGCCGTTTACAAGCAACCGGGACGCCTGCTTGACATCGGCTTTGGCGACGGCTCTTTTCTTTACTTTATGAAGCAGAGCGGTTGGGATGTGGCCGGCGTTGACTTTAATCAGAAAATGGTTGAGCTGGTCCGGGAAGATTTGGATATAGACGCCCGCGCCGGCCAACTGGAGGAGGCGCATTTTGACGACGGCGCCTTCGACGTGATTACGCTCTGGGGGGTGCTCGAGCACGTGCAGAGCCCGCGGCAGACGGTTGCCGAAATTGCCCGCATTACCGGCGAGCAGGCGCTGCTGGTGATTTACACCCAGAACGCGGCGGCCCCCGAGGCGCGGCTGCTGGGACGGGACTGGTTTATCTACGAGATGCCCCGCCACCTGTACAGCTTTACGGCGACGAACCTGGCCCGGCTGCTGGCGCGTTCGGATTTTTGCGTCTCTGAGGTCGTTTACGAGACGCCGCTTTATTACTGCCAGATGAACTGGCAGTATCTCAAAGAAAGCAGGCTGGGGCGCCGGAACGACGTCATTCACGCGCCGACACTGGCGGACCGCCTCGCCGTCAAGGGATTGTCACTTTACAGGAACATGATCAAGAACTGCAAATGGTCTTCGGCAATGACTGTCTACGCCGTCAAGCGGCAAAAACCGGATGGTGGACGGTAGATGGTAGATGGTGGATAAAATTTTAAAACACAGCCCTGAAATATCTGTTTTAACTTGACAAGTAGTGAATAATGACTGCATTTTTCAGAGCTTTGAACTTGGAACTCGGAATTAGAAAACTCATCCCATGCAATTAAATAAACTTGGCAACACTGGCCTGGAAGTCTCGCGCCTCGGTCTGGGCGGGATTCCCTTCCAGTACATTACCCACGCCGAGAGCAATGACATCATTCAGGCCGCTTACGAGCGCGGCGTCAACCTGTTTTACACCTCGCGCATGTACCGCGACTCCGAGAACAAGATCGGCCTGGCGGTCAAGAAATACCGCAACAAGGTTGTCCTCGGCACCAGCACCCACAAGCGCAAGAAGATTAACGGGCGCCGGGAGATTGAGCAGAGTTTGCGGAATTTTGGCGTCGATTACATCGACATCTATTCCCTGCACAATGTGCTGACGCTGAAAGTGCTTCGCGAAATTATGAGCCCCGGCGGCGCTTATCAGGCGCTCGAGGAGATGCGCAACGCCGGTTATGTCCGGCACGTCGGCATCAGCGCCCATCAGCCGGAGACAATTTTGAACGCCTTGGAGATGGCCGCATTCGACGTCGTTGAGTTTCCGTTAAATTATGTTGATCGGGAGGCGGCCGGCGAGCTGCTCGCGGAGATCCGCGCACGTGGCATCGGCTTTGTCACCATCAAGCCGATGGTGTTTGGCTACGCCGCCAGCGCCTCCCTGGCGCTGCGCTATATTTTCGGAGTGGGCCCGGACGCGACTGTGGTTGGCACGTACAACAGGGACGAGCTCGACGAGAACCTCTCCGTGGAAGCTGCCGGAGGGGAAGCGACCGAAACGGAGGTCATGGACGCAATTGCCGCTTCCGAACGCGGCTGTTTTAAGGTGTTTTGCCGCCGCTGCCCCGAGTGTGTCCCTTGTCCGAGAGGGATTGACATCAAGCAGGCCTTGCGCCTATACGAGTATTTCGACCGTTATCATTCCCGGGAATGGGCCCGTGAGCAATATGCCGCCTTCAGTACAAAACTGATCGCATGTGACAACTGTGGCCTCTGCGAGCGTGAGTGCCCGTACCACCTGCCAATCAAGCGCGAGTTCAGCCGCGCCAGGATAGACCTCCTTTCCCGCCGCAGCCCCCGGCGTTTGATACATAAGAAATTAATTGGCAGATAAGGTGCAAGCGCTGGAATCGCCCGAACGTCCTATTGCTGCAGACCGGATGCTGGGCGCCGGCCGGCTTGCCGGCTTCCTGCACCGGGCCTGGCGCGCCGGCGCCGTTCTGACAGTTTCCACGGGATTATTTCATCTCATCAACCTCGTTGGCCCCGGCCGCCTTTATCTGGGGCCGCTGCTGGTAACGCCTTTCCGTGTCTTTTTTGGTCTCACCTGGATAATTCTGATCGCCGGTTATGCCAACCGGCGTGAGTGGCCGCGTCTTGACCGCGCCGACCTGATCGTGGCGGGTGCAGCGATTGTCTTTCTTTTGCGCGGCTTTTTTCACCCATCGACGTTTGACATTGTTTTTGACTGGGTCGCAACTGGCGCCGGGGTCTATTTTCTGGTGCGCTTGGGCATCCGCAGTCGCTTCGATGTTAAAGTCCTGTTAATCAGCGTGGCGGCTGTCGGCGTCGCCCAGGCTTTGTTCGGGCTCGGCGAATACCTGGCCAAGTCAAATCCACTGTTTAACTCAGTTCAGGTGGATGTAATTGGCGCGGCTCAGCAGATTCAAGCGTCCAGCCAGTTTTACCGGATTCGCGCTCTGGTGGGGCATCCCGGTTTCCTGGGCGCATTCCTGCTGGGGGTGATGCCGCTGGCAATGCTAGTGTTGTGGCGCCGGCGGTTTTTGTTGGCCGGGGCGCTGGCGGCGCTGGCGGCGGCATTGTTCCTGACCTTCAGCCGCGGCTCGTGGCTGCTGGGGATGCTGGTGCCGCTGCCGATTTTGGCCTTCCGGGCCCGTTACTGGGTGCGGCGCAATCTGAAGTGGCTGGCGCCGGCGGCGCTGATACCGTTGGCGCTGGTTGCGTTCAATTATTGGGACCAGGAAGAGGTCTCCATCAATACGCCTGGTTATGTGATACAGGAGTCAGGCCTGCGGTGGGTGGGCGGCTACGACGGTCCGGTGGTGGCGGTAAGCGGCGAGTCCATCGGTTTGCAGCCGCTCAACAAGTTTATTTATTTTCGCGTCGACAAGTCTTTTTTAAACGGTAGCAGGGATCCGGTAACCGTTGTCATTCATTATTTTGACAAAGGACTGGGAGCGATCAGGGTTGACTATGATTCCTGGAACAGCAGCCCCGGCAATGGCGCCTACAATCCCACGGCAGCCATAAACAAGACCAACTCCCATCAATGGGAGACAGCCGCCTTTTATCTGAAAGACCCCCGATTCCAGGGCCGTGAGAATGAAGGCGCTGACTTCCGGGTGGTTGACGACGACAGCATTTTTACCCTCGACCAGGTTACCGTGCAGAAGGGCAGGCTGTCGCTGCCGTCGCTGGTGGTTAATCAATGGTTGTCGCGGTCGGCGTCCATTTCCACGCGGGAGAACCTGTTTCCATTTGCGTGGAGTGTTTTAAAGCAGCATCCACTGGGCGTGGGCGTTTTCAACAGCCCGGGAACCGGCCATCATGCCGTCGACAGCCTGCCGCTTACCTGGATGATGGAATTTGGCTGGCCCGGTCTGCTGTTGATTCTGGCCCTCGCCTTCCTGTTTGTCGCCGAAGGCGTTAAGGTATGGAAAGAGCCCCACAGCGCCGCTGCCGTGCTGTACATCGCGCTGGCGGTGGTTGTCCTGCACGGGGCCTTCCTGATGATTTTATATGACAAACCGAGCCTTGTCTTAATGGCGGCGGTGGCAGCCGTTTATGCCTCAATCCGGCCCTGGCGCCGGGGCGGGGCGGTTGTGAGCGTCTCCAACAGGGATTGCATTTTGTAAGGAGCTCTCCGTTTGAACTTGTCATTATCATCCGCCCTCGCCGAGAGCGCCATTCCGGTTCTTTGGGCAAGGAAAAAGAAGCGCAAGCCGGCGCCGAACGCAAGGCCGCCGGAGAAAAGGAAAGTCCGGCGCAAGCCTGCCGCTCCCGCCGGGCGGCGGAGACAAAAAAGTAGCCGTGACAACTGGGCGGCGCGGCTGGAGAAGGCCGTTGACAGCTGGTATACCGGTGCCGGTTTCAGCGATTACACCCCCAGGCAATGGTCGCAGCTGGCAATCCTTGTTGCCGCCTTGGGCTTTGTCATTACTTTTTTCTCATTCTCTGCCGGCGGCTACTTCGTTGTCAGGCGCGGTTGGGGAGAACTGGTCATCCTTTACCTGCTCGTGTTGGGGCTGCTTTTCGGCCTGCCTGTTGCCGGCAGGATGACCCGGCTGGGGGCGGCGGAGCTGGGTTTGTTTGGCGCTTACAGCATCTGGATTCTGCTTTCGGTGACCTGGTCTTACCGGCCGGAGGACAGCTTTGCCGAATTCCTGCGGGCGGTGCTTTACCTGGCGGGGTTTGCGTTGTTCTACCTGTTTCTTGCCAAGCGGCGGTGGCTAAGGTGGCTGGGCCATTTGTTTGTTGCGATTGCCTTTTTAGCGGCGCTGGCGGCGCTGAAGACAAAAATCTTTCCTGATGTCCAGGAGCCTGTTTTTGACCTGCGCCTCTCTTGGCCGCTGACTTACTGGAATGCGCTGGCGCTGATGATGGTGATGGCGTTTCCGATCGGGCTCAGGGCTATCGCCGAGAAGGGCGCCGCCCTAGCATTGCGGATGTACTACGCCATCACCTTGTTCACGCTACTGGTGGTGCTTTTCTTTACCGTATCAAGAGGAGGAATGATCTTTCTGGCGGTGGCGCTCGCCATCTACCTGGTTTTCGCAGTGGACCGTTTAAGGGCGCTGCTTCAGGCCGGCGTGGCGATATTCTGGACAGGCTTGACCGTCGGCTTTTGCTACATTTTCCTCCCCGCGATGGTTGCGGTCTGCTACCAGTCAAAAAGCTGTCCCGAGGGGCCCAGCCAGAGCTTGCGGAGCAGCCAGGGCCATGGCCTCGGAATATTGCTGCTGGTGTTGTTTGCCGCCGCCGCCGCCAGCCAGGCGCTCATCTGGTGGCTGGAGGGAAAAGTTCAAATCTCGGCGGCGCTTGGCCGCCGGATCGGCATCGGCCTGGCGGTGGCCGCCGCAGTGATTATCCTGGGCGCGGGCACTGCCGTTATGGTCAAGAAAGGTGGTCCGGTAACATTTGTCCGCAATCAGGCCAACACCATGTTTTCAACCCAGCGCGCCCAGCCCGTTGAGGATCCGGCGCAACGGTTGCTCAGCGACCAGTCCGAGCGGCCGCAGGAATACAAGATAAGCCTCGAGACCCTGGCGGCCCATCCGCTGACGGGCACCGGCGCCAATACCTGGGAAGTTAGCTGGCTAAAAAACCGGCCTTACGAAATGCCGGTCAAGAACGGCCACTCGCTTTTCTTTGATACGCTGGCGGAACTGGGCATTATTGGCGGCGGCCTTCTCGTCGCTTTTGTTGCAGTCTTTTTTGTCAATTCCATTCGCGACCTGCGCTTTCTGGGGCGCAGCCGTCACCGGGAAATTTACGGTGCCTTCTTTGCCGCATCGGTGGTGCTGATCCTGCACTCGTTCATGGATTGGGACTGGCAGATGCCGGTTATCTTTCTCCCCTTCCTCTTTTTTACCGGGGCTCTTCTCAGGTACGGGATGACCTGCCGGCAAAAGGCTGCTAATGACCCGCCCGTCATGGCGTCAGGCGGCCGGGACGGCAAGTGGAGCCCGCGCCGCCTGCTCTCCTGGAACTGGCTGGCGGGATTTTGCTGCGTTATTGTCATTGCCGCGGTAGTTTTCCCGATGCTGGCGGAGTCGCGCGTCGAAAACGACTCAAATATAATTCAGGCTTATGACAATATGTCTCAACAGCATGATGATAATGGTGCCCAGGCCGAGCTGCGCGATCTTGAGTCAAACGCAGCCGGCGCTCACCTTTTTAATCCGCTTGCCAGCCTGCCGCTCCAGGACGAGGCAACCGCGGACGATCATCAGGCGCTCTATTTGAATAAAACGGGACAGTCGCAGGCGGCGGCGCAAAAGCTGGTTCAGGCCCAGCAGTTATGGGAGCAGGCCCTCGACCTCGAGCCCCACAATTACCAGATCCTCGTCGGCCTGGGGCAGCATTATCTTGAAACAAACCAGGTTGACAAAGCCGCCCAGGCAGCCAAGCGGGCGCGCCAGCAGGATCCGTACGAATCAAGCATAATTGGCCCACTCGAGATCGCAGTGCGGAAGGCCGGCGGAGCAGCGGCGCTCGGTTACTAGAAAGCGCTGCCGGCTTTCCTTAAGAGCCTTTCCCGGTAGGTATATTCGTGGAGAGCCGCGCGAAAGGCCATCGGCAAGGACGATGCAGCATCTGCTTTTATGGCCTTTGCAACCGGCCACAGCAGGACATGCTTGGGTAGGCTCTAAGACTTGTTGCCGCTTTCGTATTGCTCTTTGTAGTACTTGGCAAACTCGCCGTTTTTGATCTTTTCCCACCACCAGCGGTTGCCAACGTACCAGTCGACTGTTTCCCTGAGGCTGTCCTCGAATGAGCGGGCCGGGGCCCAGCCCAGCTTTTTAACCTTGCTGCAGTCTATCGAGTAGCGGAAGTCATGTCCGAGTCGGTCGGGAACGCGCTCGATCAGTTCCTCATCCTTGTGAAGGGCAGCCAGTATCAGCCTGGTGATGGAGAGATTGTCGCACTCGTTGCCGCCGCCAATGTTGTAAATCTCTCCAACTTCACCATCGTGCAGAACCAGGTCAATGGCTTCGCAGTTGTCAGTGACATAAATCCAGTCGCGGACGTTGGCGCCGTCGCCATAGAGGGGCGCTTTTTTACCTTCCATCATATTAGTGATAAACAGGGGAATGATCTTCTCCGGGTACTGGTAGGGCCCAAAGTTGTTTGAACTCCTGGTGATTATTGTTGGCACGCCGAAGGTGGTGTGATAGGCCATCGCCTGCATGTCGCCACCCGCTTTGCTGGCCGAATATGGGCTACTGGGCTGGAGCCGGTCCGTCTCGGTGAAGGAGCCATCGCGGATGCTGCCATAAACTTCGTCAGTGCTGATCTGGATGTAGCGGCCGACGTTATGCCGGCGCGCTGCCTCTAGCAGCACGTAGGTGCCGTAAATGTCCGTCTGGATAAAGTCGGCGGGGCCGCCGATGGAGCGGTCGACGTGCGACTCGGCGGCAAAGTTGACGATAGCGTCAATCCCAGCCATGGCTGCGCCAACCGCCTCGGCATCACAAATATCAGCGTGAACAAATTGATAGCGAGGATCGGCTTCGATGCCTTTCAGATTGTCCAGGTTCCCGGCATAGGTGAGCTTGTCAAAATTGACAATCTCATGGTCAGGATGCTTGTCAAGAAGAAGCCGGATGAAATTGCTGCCGATAAAGCCGGCGCCTCCGGTAACCAGAATCTTCAAGGAATCTCTCCTTTTAAGGTTTTTGTTTCAGTTTATTGCTGGTGGGTTTCCGTGAAACGTGAAACATTAAACGCTATACGAGCTTATTTGTCCCCGGCAGCCCGCCCGCCGTTTTCAGCTCCCCCAATTCTGTCAGACATTCTACCAGCCCCTCGCTCCAGTGGGGCATTTTGATTTCCGGCGCCCGCGTGTTGGCCAGGACTGAATAAGCCGGCCGCGGCGCTGGCGCTTTAAACTCCTCACTGGTGGTCTTTTTCAGATGAACCTGAATTCCGGCCAGCCTGAAGATCTCGGCGGCGAACTCGTACCAACTGCACTGGCCGCCGCCGGTCATATGGTATACGCCGGGGTTGCCCAGCCTGTTTTCAGCCAGAGCCAGCAGCGCCGCTGCCAGGTGGCCGGCATAGGTGGGGCTGCCGGTTTGGTCACCGACCACGCTGAGAGCCTCCCGCTCGCGGCCGAGTTTTAACATTGTCTTGACGAAATTGTGACCGTGGGCGCCGAACAGCCAGGCAGTGCGGACAATCAGGTGTTTTCCCGGCAGCTCTTTCCTTACCGCCTCTTCACCGGCAAACTTGCTCTTGCCGTATTCTCCCAGCGGCGAAGCAGGATCGTGCTCCGTATAGGGTTCGTTTTTGCTGCCGTCAAAAACATAGTCGGTGCTGATGTGGATGAGCGTGGCGCCGCCGCAAATCCCGCAGGCCCTGGCGACGTTGCCGGCGCCGGTGGCGTTCACCTCCCAGCAGTCTTGCCGGCGGGTTTGGCAGCCATCCACATTGGTGAATGCGGCGGCGTTGATAACAACGTCCGGCTGATATTCGACGGCCAGCTCCACAAGGTTATTCGGCTCGGCAATGTCAACCTTACGCTCGGCTCCCGAACCGGCCACGTCTGCGCCCAGGATCTGATGGCGGGGAGCAAACGTGCGCTTTAGGTCGTAGCCGAGCTGACCAGCTGCGCCGATAATAAGAACTTTCATGCCGGCCTTTTCCGTCTAACCCATCTTGATTCCCCAATCATAGGGAATCTCCTCGGTGTCAAAAGGGAGCCGGTATTCATCGGGCCGATCGTATTTGTAAGTCTCTGTTGACACATTTACAACGATTCCTTCATGCTCGCTGATACACTTCCAGCCGTGGTAGACGCCCGCGGGAATCTGTAGCAGCGTTTGGTTAAAGTTTCCCAGGAAGAATTCATTCACTTCGCCTTTTGTCGGTGAATCATCGCGGGCGTCATAAAGCGCCACCTTGAACATGCCCGTGACGGCGATGAAATTGTCGGTCTGGATTTTGTGGTAGTGCCATGCTTTGACAACTCCAGGGTAAGTGGTAGTGAAATAACACTGGCCGAACTTGATAAATAACTCGTCATCAGAGCGGAGCATCTCCGTCAGCCGCCCGCGCTCATCGGGAATCACCCGCAGCGCCTTCGTCTTAACGCCATCAATCATCTAAATCCTCCGTTTTACGTTTCACGGCCCGGTCGGGAGGGCGTTAAACATGGAACGTGAAACGTTCACACTATCCCGATCCACGAATTATCGCCCACCATGAACCTGTACGCCTTGGGCTTATGGTCAAGCCTGAGAATGCGCACGTTTTTGCCAATCAGGCTGCCCTCTATGCGCCCGCGCAGGTCGATCACCTTGCTTTGCGCCAGGATGATCGAGTGCTCGATCTCGGAATTGCGGATCTCAACCTCGCAGTCAATCGAGGTGTAGGGGCCAATATATGAATCGTGAATCACCGCCCGCTTGCCAATGATAACGGGCCCGCGCACGGTGCAACTGCTTACGGATGCTCCCTCTTCAATAATTACGCGGCCATGAATCTCGGATTCAAGCACAGTGCCTTGGATATCCCCATCAAGCGAGTCAAGAATGAGGCGGTTGGCCTCAAGCATATCTTCCAGCTTTCCGGTATCTTTCCACCAGCCATGGACGATATGCGGCTCGACCCGCTTGCCCTTGTCTATCAGGCACTGAATGGCGTCGGTGATCTCCAGCTCCCCGCGCGCTGACGGCTTGATCGACCGGGTGCATGCATGAATGGCAGGCGTGAACATGTATATACCGACTAGCGCCAGGTTGCTTTTCGGCTCCTTTGGTTTTTCCACCAACTGAACGACGGCGCCGTCGCGGCACTCGGCCACGCCATAAGCCTCCGGGTTCGGCACCTCCTGGAGCAGAATAAGGGCCTCGGGGCTATTCTTGACGAAAGATTCCACCAGGCCGCTGATGCCATCCCGGAGCAGGTTGTCCCCCAGGTACATAATGAAGCTGTCATTACCAAGATACTCCTCAGCTGTCAAAACAGCGTGAGCCAACCCCAGGGGGGCCTCCTGGGGAATGTATGTGATTTTCACTCCCCAGCGGCTGCCGTCGCCGGCCGCCTCCTCGATCTCCGTCGCGGTGTCACCGACAATGACGCCAATGTCCTTGATGCCGGCATCGCGAAGCGCCTCGATACCGTAAAAAAGGACCGGCTTGTTCGCCACCGGTACTAGCTGCTTGGCGCTCGTGTGCGTGATTGGCCGCAGCCTCGTCCCGGTGCCGCCACTGAGTATGAGACCCTTTAGCTTCATTGTAATTGTCGCACCTTATGGCAGAATTTGAGTTTGCCAACAGCAAACGCAGTGTCATGCGCCCTTTAAAACTAGGAGGAAGTATAGCAGTGGCGCCACAGCCTTGCCAGAGCCAGCGATCATGCGGGCAGCCTGTTCCCTTGTTATACTTGCCCAAGGATTTAGTTGAAATAAAGAGGCGTTTCCACCATCCATCGTCCTCTTCTTGGGCCCATAGCTCAGTCGGTCAGAGCAGCCGACTCATAATCGGCCGGTCGCTGGTTCGAGTCCAGCTGGGCCCATTCCTGACAGCCTGCAAATGGGCACATTGTTTCCCCGCCAGCCCCTCCCCAAAGGGCTATTCCGGCCTTGTGACAACCACGCTGACAGCCAAGAGGAAAGTAAATATTGGAGGTTTGGATCTTAATGGAATCGGAGACGAGAGGGAACTTATCCCGGTTTCGTTGCCGGTGCTCCAATTGCTTCAGCAACTTCTTAGGGAGCAGGTTTCTGTTTTACCCGACTGTCTCGTTTCGGGGGTCCACTTCCTTCAGCCAAAAACTAATTCCTATATATCGATTAACTCCGACAAATTCTCCAAGTTTAAAGATAGCAATGGCAATTCAGCAGTTCCATATCTGCTGGAGTTTGAAACCAGGTAATTATTACTCGATTGATCAGTTGGGGCGGGGCCGGTTCTAAATTTGCCGACCTGTAACATCCCGCCATCGGAATCAGGAGCTTTATCTGTTCTCCAGCAGTTCCTTCAGGTTTTTGTAGCTTTTCGGACTTATCTTCTCGACCTGCCGCCGGACCACCAGCGGCACAAGCATTTTGCCGATTCCGTGGCCTTCAAAGTCAAGCTCAACGGTAAGACGGGACTTCTCATTGCCTTCAAGCGGCTCAACTCTAACTTTTGCCGATGCCCTGACCGGCCCGTCGATGCCGCGAACGGCCCACGACCGGGGCGGGTCAATCTCTGTTATCTCTTGCGTTGTTGTCCTCTTGCTGCGCCCGATCTGCCGTGTGGTTGTAAAGCGAGATCCCACCCTCGGCGGCCCCGGATCCTTCATCTGACCTGAGACAACGTCTTTTTGCCACTCGGAAAACCGGGAGGGATCGGTGACGCACTCAAACACCGCCTTCGCTGAGCGGTTGATCTCGATTATCGAAACGATAGGCGCCAATTATTCCTCCTTTTTGGCAGCCTTGTTCTTCCGGACCAACTCCCACATTCTTTCTTCCTGGGCCTGCATCTCCGGGGTGAGTTTAACACCCATATCCTCAAGACTTGCAATTGGGCGGATCCCCACATCCAAACCTCCGCCAAAAGGCGCCTTCTTGAGCCAATCGACAGCTTCTTCTACAGAGTCCACACTCCAGATCCAGTAAGCCGGCGATCAAATCTTTCGTTTCGGGAAAGGGCCCGTCAATGGCCATCCGCTCATCGCCACCGAAACGGACACGCTTGCCGCACGAGCTTGGGTAGAGTCCGTCCGCCTCGAGCAGAACGCCCGCCATCGCCAGCTCCTCATTGAAGTTCCCCATTTCAGCGATACTCCCTAGGTCTGGCATCTTGCCCGACGCGGAATCATCATTGGCTTTTACAATTTCCATTACTCGCATTTTAACCCCCATCAAATGATTTATGCCGTCCGCGGCGGCCATATCTTCTTATTGACTACTGCTGGTTCATCCAAGCACACAGTGCGGAAGCGCGATGTCAAATGCCCTTGCGAATGTTTTGCAGCCTGGCGAAAGTAAGCCAAAAACCGTAGGCATACTCTCTGAGCAGCAGTCGTCAGACCGCCGGTTTAGGAAGTTACAGAAGTGGTATCAGCTGAATATGAAGCTGGAAAAATAAATCGTGAGGCGAAAGAAGAAAGGGGAAAAGACATGACAAAAGTTGCTAAAAGCATGGTTCCATTTACTGTTGAGAATATCACGCAAAAATGCCAATGCGGGCAGTGTCCCGTCCAGGGTGGCAGCAGTTGTGTAGTGGGCCTCGCCGGCGGCCTCGAAGAGGTTCTTAAGGAAAACCCCTTGCAGAAAGAGGAGATTCCTGGCGAGTACTGTGCCCAGGGAACGGCAGCATGTGGCGATCTGAGTTTCAGCGAAGGATGCGTGTGCCCCACCTGTGACCTGTTTAACGATTATGTATTGTCCGGGGGGTATTTCTGCAAGAATGGCGCTGCCGGCTAAACCGGCAGCCTAGAACGTTTGGCTCATTCATGCATTTTCCAGAAAGTTTTTCAGCTGACCCAGGTCGGCCGGATTTCCCTGCCGATGGAGAATGAAAGTCTCCTATTTCGTCAATTCTTCTTGCCAAACATGCTTGTCAACGACTAAACAAGGGAGCTTATTATGTCAAAGGTAAGCACAAACATAAACTTCGTTAGTGGAACTGAAGAGGCATTTAATTTCTATAAAAGCGTCTTTGGCGGCGATTTCACTTCGCTCTTGCGTTGGTCCCAGATGCCTGAAATGCCAGGCGCCCCGACCGCAAACGATGAAGACAAAAACAAGATTATGCACACCGAGCTCCCGATTCTGGGCGGGCACGTCCTTATGGGCGCCGACACTCCGGAATCGATGCGGGCAAATCTTACCCCTGGTAACAACATCCAGATCACCCTAGAGCCTGACACAAAGGAAGAAGCCGACAGGCTTTTGCTGCTCTTTCGGAAGGAGGAACCATTCAGACGCCCCTGGCGGACATGTTCTGGGGAGGTTACTACGGGGCTCTGACCGACAAATGTGGAATCCAGTGGATGGTAAATGTTGCACCAACCCAATAATCCGCGGGACCTGCTACACTTCGGGCATGTGTAGCAGTTTCAGTCAAACTGGCAGCATCAGAATCCTGGAAGAAATTACGCGTCAAACCGGCCTGCAAGTCCTGGACCAATCAGCAGCAGGGGTTCCGGAGCAAGGCGAGCGTACCCAAAGGCCTTATAACGAAGTCCTCGTTATATTTGCAGGCAAGGACGGCCAGCTTAAACTGGCGCCCATGTACTGGCAGCTCATCCATTACTGGGAGAAGGAATTTAAGTCCAAATACAGCTGTTTTAACGTCAGGGCTGAATCTCTGGGCAAACCCCACAATGAGGCGCTGCTAATGCGGCGGCGCTGCGTTTTTCCAGTGGCAGGCTTCTTTGAAAGCCGAAAGATGAATGGCCGGCCTGTAAAACCGCGTCAAGTCTTTGAATTTTCACTTCCAGGTCGCAACCTCATGTCCCTGGGCGGAATTTATTTTGCCTGGAGAAACCCGAATGATGATACCGACAGGCGTTTATCCTGCGGCATCATCACCGTTGAGCCCAACGAAACTGTAGCAGAAGTCCACAACCGCATGCCGTTGATGATTGCCGTTAAGGACGTGGGAAGGTGGCTTGACCCCGGTTTTCAGGAACTCAGCCGGCTGAAGGGGATGATCAAACCTTTCGGTGGCGAACTTAATTCGCGGTTGATCTCACACGCCTGAAAGTTGACACAGCTGCATACTTATAAGGCAGATTAAGGAAGACGAAATGCTTTAGAGTTTGTCCCGGTATGTAATTCGTGGCGAGGCCTTTGCAGCCGGCCGCAACAGGATATACCTGCCGGGACAGGTTCTTAATGCAAGATCTTTCCGATCTCGGCGTCCAGTTGCTGCGGGTCGAGCGGACCTACATAATATTTGATGATGGCGCCGCTCTTGTTTATAAAAAAGGTTGTTGGCGTTCCGCTTGCCCGAACGCCGGCTGCCTGCTGGTAATCATGGAAGACGTCCTGGTTGGGGTCCAGGCCAGCGGGAAAAGTAAACCCGTAATTTTTGACAAAGGCCATGGCGTTGGCTGGCTTGTCCTTGACTGCCAGGAAAAGAAAATCGACGCTGTTCTTGTATTTTTTGCCGGCCGCCGCAAGCGTCGGCGCCTCCTGCTTGCAGCTGCCGCACCATGAGCCGCCGAAATTGAGGACCAGGGGTTTGCCATTGCCCTGCTCTCCTTTCAACGAGATCCTGCCGCCGGAAAGCGATTCAACGTTAAAATCGGGAGCACTGCCCAGGGATTGGCTGGTTTTGCCAGTGCTGGCGGCGCCTGCTGACCCACTGCCGCAGCCGGCAACAATGGCAGCCAAATACATGAGGACAAGAACAGCCGGCAAAGGGATGAGCACAAATCGAAGGCGTTTTGACATGCTTTCTTCTCTGTTACTTAAAGAGATTTCTTCCCGTAGTTTGAAGCCGGCACGGAAAAGAGTAAATTCGAAAGCTTGCCTGAACAGGCATACAAACCAGTAAGGAACGCGTCGACCAGATCGACGCACTAGCTTTCTTTATCTCAGCTGTCAGGATTATTGCAAGCCCAGATGCTGTTGCCAGCGTCAAACACCGCCTTTGACGCCAGGCAAAGTGGTAAATAATAATACCCCTGTTTCAATAATATTGCAACAGCAAGAAAAAAATAAATCGTGCTCATCCTCATGCGTTCCAGGAACTCAGCCGGGTCTTCATCCACAAGAGTTCCGTTGGTAAACGGCGTGATCAGCATGCCTCTCCGCTGGCGGCGGAATAGAGTTTTTCGAAATCATACCGGTTGCCATCGACAAGCTTAGGCGATAAATGCTTCAGGATGGAAAAAAATCAAGCCGCTGCTTCGAAAAGTAGCTAAAATGGCTGGAAGCATGCGGACCAGGGAGGTTACGATGAAAGTTGCCAACGGTGTGGAAATGCTGGAGATTTCCGCAAACGTGATGGGGCGAGCGAGCGCCTATAATCCGACACTGATTTTTAATGATCAGGAGGCGATCCTTGTCGACGCAGGCTTTCCCGGCCAGGCGGAGGCTGTCCGCAAGGCGATCGAGAGAGCCGTTGCCCCGTTTGACAGACTGAGCAGGGTTATCATTACCCATCAGGATATTGATCACATCGGCGGGCTGGCGGACCTTGTGAAAGCGGCGCCCCAAAAAGTTGAAGTTCTGGCCAGCGCCGGAGAAAAGCCTTATATCGAAGGCGAGAAGCCTCTCGTAAAGATGAAGCCCGAGGTGATTGCCAGAATCGAATCGATGCTGCCGCCGGAGGTGGCCGAAGGGCGGCGCCGGGCGCTGCGGGCGGTTACTGAAAATCCGCCCCGGGCAAATGTAGACAGGACGGTCGCGGACGCCGAGATAATTGACTGCTGTGGGGGCATTACCGTCATTGCCGTACCGGGCCATACTCCCGGGCACATCTGCCTTTATTTACAGGAGGCAAGGATCCTGGTGGCCGGGGACGCAATGGTTGTTAGTGATGATGGCCAGCTGATGGGCCCCAACGAGCAGGTTGCCTACGATATTAGGCAGGCCACAGAGTCACTTAGGAAACTGGCCGGTTATGACATTGAAAAAGTTATTTGCTATCATGGCGGTCTTTACGAGGGCGGCGCAAACGAGCGCATCGCCACGCTGGCGGCAGGCGGTCTCAGCCCCATCTCCTAGGATGAAATATTGTTGGAAAAATCAGTAATTGAGATTAACAGACTGACCAAAATATACTCTTCCGATTCCCGCCGCCGCGTCGAGGCTGTCAAGGGCATCAGTTTTTCGGTCAAGCAGGGAGAGATTTTCGGGCTGCTGGGGCCGAACGGCGCCGGCAAGACGACCACCATCGGCATGTTGACCACGCGCGTCAGGGTGACTTCCGGCGATGGCCATATCGCTGGCGTCAGCATCAAGGACGAGGTTGCCGTCAAGAAGCTGATTGCGGTCGTTCCCCAGCAAAACAACCTGGACAGGAGCCTGACCGCCAGGGAAAACCTTGTTTTTCACGCAAAGTACTTCGGCGTCCCCAAACGGGAGCGCGAGCAGAAGGCGGATGAGCTACTGGAGATGATGGGCCTGGGTCAACGGCAGAATGACTATGTCCGCGCTTTTTCCGGCGGCATGGCGCAGCGCCTGATGATTGCCAGGGCGCTGATGCACGCGCCCGAAATCCTGTTTCTGGATGAAGCGACAACTGGCCTTGACCCTCAGTCAAGAAGGCTGCTTTGGGACAAAGTGCGGGAGCTTAACGCCGGCGGGCAGACAATCTTTCTGACCACTCATTATATGGATGAAGCTGACGAACTTTGCCATTGCATCGCCATCATGGATCACGGCAAGGTCCTGGTAATGGACACACCAACAAATCTGAAGAAGATGGTTCCGGGCGGCAACCGAATCGAGCTGGAGCTGGGCGAAGCGTCAGACGGCCTTGTCGAGGCGCTTAAAGAACTTGACATTAGCGGAGAAGTCTCGCGCCATGACGAAGCTGACAAGGTCATATTGTCAATCCAGGGCGATCAATCGCTGATAGCCGGCATCATGAGGGTAATCCAGGCAGAGAGCGCAGATATTTTCGGCGTCCGGCTGCACCAGGTTACCCTGGAAGACTTGTTCATTCATTTAACGGGGAGGCGTTTAAGGGAGTAAATTGAAAACATTCTTTGCCCTCCTTGAGCGTGACATAACCGTGCTCGTCCGTGACTTGCCCGAATTTGTCGTCAGAATTGCGATGCAGCCGTTTCTGTTTGTGTTTGTCTTTGGATACGTTCTGCCGAATACGGGACAGGTGCAGTCCTCCTATGCCAATCAACTCCTGCCGGGCATCCTGGCGGCTTCGATGATGATGGCAGGGGTGCAGGGGACAGCCATTCCCCTGTCGCAGGATTTTGGCGCCATCAAGGAGATCGAGGACAGGTTGATGGCGCCGATCCGGATCAGCATGGTCGTCCTGGAGAAGATCGTCATGGGAACATTGCAGTCCTGGATCGCCGGCGGCCTGGTTTTCCCGCTCGCCTGGATCATCATGAGAAATAATCTCTCCATCCATGTGCAAAGCTTCCTCACTTTATTTGTGCTCTTATTTTTGGTGGGGATTGCATCGGCTGCGACTGGGATAACGCTGGGCACCAGCATCTCCCCCTTCAAGATTCCGCTGATGTTCGCCACGATTATTATCCCGATGATCTTCCTGGGGGCGGCGTACTATCCCTGGCACGCGCTGACAAATGTCTCCTGGCTGCAGAAGATAATTCTCATCAACCCGATGGTTTATGCGGCCGAAGGGTTCCGCAGCGTGCTGACGCCCCAGGTTCAGCACATCAGCCAGTTCTATGTCGTTCTTGGCCTGCTGGTGGCCGTTGTCATCCTGAGCGGCGTCGGACTTCGCGGATTTATTAAAAGGGCTTACAGTTAAAAGCGGACGCTGAAAGCTGAACCCAGTCAGGTAATTTAATCCTGAGTCGAATAGCGGCTGCGTTTTTACAGATTTCTTACAGAAACTTAACCCGGCTTATTCTTTCTTTTGTTAATCTTTTTCATAAGTATGCTTCTCTGAGAGCTAAGGAGTAGGTGATGTTTAAGAAACACAGGATTCTTCTTGCTGGCGTTCTGGCGTTTGCCGTCGCCGCGGCAGGTAGTTATGCCCTGGCGGCATCGGGCGGTCCGGCGCAGCCCACACACCCGACCGCATCGAAGAATATCGTTGCACGGCATATTGACTATAATATATCACTCCAGGTAAATGGAGATCTGTCAAGCGTCAGTCCAAAGCTAAAAGGCGTTCTGCCGCTCAATTTGAGCGTGAATGGCGGGACTGACGTCAAGAAGGACGCGGGCGGGCCGGCAGCCCAAGGCAGCATCCGGATTTCAGGGCTTGACAGCCTGATTCAGAAAATAACCGCCACGCACGGCAGCGGCGGCACCGCCCCCGGCGCGGCGGCCCTGGGCAGCCTTGCCAGCGGCGCACTTTCCGACGTCCAGTTTACTGAGGTCAACCAGGAACTCTACCTGAAACTGGCGGGGACTTGGTACGAAGCCGGCGGGCTGGGCGGATGCCATGGCCCCGGGCCGGCAGGCACGCAAGCCGTCAACCATCATCCGGATGCGCAGCGGAGCCTTCCCGGTGTTAAGAGCGTCTTCCCGGGCGGCGCCCAGGCCCTGCTTAAGAATGTCAAGCAGGTCGGTCAGGAAAACGTCGATGGAATCGACACAACGCATTACACCGCCACGCTGGATCTCGACAAGGCTATTTCGGAAGAAGTGGCAGCGCTGAACAAATCTGGCAGGACGGCTCAGGCAAACCGTCTCGAAGCAGCCAGGGGCCAGATCACAGGCGCCTTCAGACAACTGGACCTGGAGTGGTGGGTGGATGGCGATCATCATATCCGTCAGACAAAGCTGGTCGTTGAAGTCGTCCCGGCGGCGCTGGCCTCCCTGGCTGGCAACAAGGACGGCAAGGCGGCAACGCTGCTGAAAGACGTTACCTCGGTGAAGCTCGACGCAGCCGTCAAGTTCTCACGGTTTGGCCAAGACTTTCAGGTGGCGGCGCCCGGAGGGGATGTCAAGCAACTTGGCGATCTGTTCGGACTGGCCGGCATCAGAAAACCGGCCAGGGGCGGCAGCCGCGCCTGGGTGAGACCGGGCCGGGGCCATTTCCGTCATGGAGCCCGGTCCTGAATATCCCGGCTCAAGCCGCTTAGAACCTATCCCGGCAGGCGCATCCTGCTGCGGCCGGCTGCAAAAGTTTTCCGCCTGCGTCCTTGCACATGGCCTTTTCGCTGGCCTCGCCACGAATTACCTTCTCACATAAGGCTCTAAAATAATGGAGCGGTCTTAAAGGGCCGCTCTTTTTTTAGTATGCTGCATCAGAAGGTCCTCAGGCTCTGGCTTTTTAGTTAGGCAAAACAACGTGCGGGAATATAAGGGAGCTAAAGCTGCCAAACAACAGGGAGGGATGTAATGGTCGTCGAGCTGGAGGGTGAAATTTACCGTTGCAATTTATGCGGCAATGAAGTTGAAGTAATTGTCGCTGGCGGCGGCACGCTTTTTTGTTGCAACAGGGAGATGGAAAGAACAGAGGAGGGGATATAAAATATTTTGCGATTATTGCCGCGGCGCTGGGGGCGGTTTTATTGCTGGCGGCTGGCTGCGGCTCCGCCAATCCAACGTCGGTCGCCTCAATTACCTCGCCGATTCCGCCGGTGCCGGGAAAGGGCAAGCTTTATGTTGCTGTTACAGGAACGTCTGATCTCCAGGCCGGCAGCGGCAACATGGGCCTGGCCATTGTTGACATAGCTACCAGGCACGTTGAGATGGTCAATCTGCCGGCCGCGAAAGCTCCGCACGGAATTGCTTTCACCCCGGGCACGCGGACGGCTCCCGGCAGCCAGGGAAGGACCGCCCTGGAAGCGCCGGCCGGCGTCCTGCTTGGCGATGCTCAGGACGGCCGCGTTCTTCAGGTTGATCTTGCCAGCAGGAGCGTCACCAGAACCATCAAGCCGCCGCCGAATGCGAAACTGTCTATCTGCGGGATGGATACTTTCACCGATGGCACGATTTACCTCTCCAGCATGGCTGATGGCATGGTTTACCCCCTTGATTTCAAGGCCGGCCGCATTGGCGCACCCGTCGCCGGCGGCGACGGGGTCTCATCCAGCATCTGCAGCATTGTCTGGGTGAACGGCGGCAAGGCAGCTTACATTGACAACATGTTTGATCCGGACCACCCGGAGACGGCAGGTTACCTGGCCAAAATTCAGTGGCCCGGCGGCAGGCTGATAAAGAAGGTTGAGGACGTGACCAGGCCTGCTCCCGGCGGCGAGTCCTTGTCGCACCAGATGGCGGCCACTCCTGATGGAAAATATCTTTATGTCGCCGACAGCATTGATGGCAAGCTGGTAAAAATTGACACTACAAACGACCAGATTATCAAGTCGGTTCCCGCGGGGAAAGAGCCGCGTTCGATTGTCTTCAGCGCCGACGGCAGGCTTGCCTACATCGCCGTCTGTCACGAGCCGGTCGACAATGAAAGCAGCGTTTTTGTTTACGACGTGAAGAAAGACGAGGTGGTGGCCCGCATACCAGCCATCCCGGCGCCGTTGGTTTGCGGCATTGTGTTGGCGGAAACTTGACAGCGGTGGAAGAGCAGGATGATTGTCCTCCGGGAGGGAGAAAATTTTAGTTGACGAGTTTGTCAATGTGATGGAGCGCCTGGCGCCGGCGGCGCTGGCGGCTGAATGGGACAACGTCGGCCTGCAGGTGGGCAGCCGCGCGGACAAGTTTGCCTCGGTACTAATCGCTCTTGATTTTAATGACAGCGTTTTGGCGCAGGCGCAGTCGGCTGGCTGCGGATTGGTGCTGGTTCATCATCCGCTGATATTCGAGCCGCTTGCTTCCTTGAGCTCCGACACGGAAACAGGACGCCTGATTTGCGCAGCCCACGCTGCCGGCATTGCCATCTTTGCCGCGCACACAAATCTTGATTCTGCCCCCGGCGGGTTTGCCGACGCACTGGCGGGTCTACTCGGAATTGTGAACGCGGTGCCGATTGAAGTCGCGGGCGCCGGCAACCTGAAGCTGGTCACCTTTGTCCCTCCCGCCGATCTCGACAGGGTAAGCGCCGCACTATTCCAGGCCGGCGCCGGGATTATCGGAAATTACGATCATTGCTCATACGTGCTTGAAGGCAAGGGAACGTTCCGGCCGCTGGAGAGGGCGCAGCCGGCGCTGGGCCGGGTGGGCCGCGATGAAAAAGCAACCGAGCAGCGCCTGGAGATGGTTTTCCCGGCAGGGAAGGCAGCTGATATAGTCCCGGCCTTGAAAGCCGCCCATCCTTATGAGGAGCCTGCCTATGATATCTATCCGCTGGGGACCATCAGGCATGATGCTGGCCAGGGACGCCTGGGGGATCTTTCCCCTGCCACCTTGGCAGGTTTTGCCGCCAGGGCGGCCGGGGTATTTGATCAAAAGGAAACAGCATTCCTGGGCGATCCGGAAAAGACGGTTTTAAAAGCGGCGGTTGTGCCGGGAAGCGGCGCCGGTTACATTGGGCTCTGCGCCGCCCGCGGCGTCGACGTTCTTGTAACCGGGGACATCCGCTACCACCAGGCCCAGCAGGCGCTTGCGTCAGATGTTGCACTTGTGGATATTCCCCACGATGTCAGCGAACAAGTGGCCATGGAAAACTGGATGGAGCGGTTGAGAAAAGAGCTGCCCCCCGATATTGATGTGATTTGTGCCAACAGGTTAAAAATCTGGCGACGGACGGGAAAGCAACAGCGAAGCCTGACTGACGAATCGAGGCAATCATTGTTTCAGCTTCATGTCGATGGCGGCTCACGCGGCAATCCCGGCCCGGCGGCAATCGGTGCCGTCCTGGTCAGCCCGGAGGGAAAACAGGTGGAGGCGCTTGCCAGCTACATCGGTGAAACAACCAATAACGCCGCTGAATATCAGGCGCTTATTGCCGGGGTTGAGATGGCAATTGATCGTGGCATAATGCGCATCGCCATTTATTCTGACAGCGAGTTGATTGTGCGTCAGTTAAAGGGCGAGTACAAGGTGAAAAATGAGGGGCTGCAAGCGTTTTACCGGCAGGCGAGGTCAGCGCTTGCGCGACTTGAAGGATTTGAACTGATCAGCATACCCCGCCAGTCCAATCAGGAGGCTGACAGGTTGGTGAACCGGGCCCTGGACGAGTCGGAATAACCGCCCCGGCATTGGCATTCTGTGTCCAGCCGGCCGGAGGGAAGTTTACCGTAATGCTAAATTGTGGAAGCAATACGTGTAAACGGTGAGAATCAAGAACTGCCCATGAGAGTCACAATCGTTATTCCTACTTATTGGCGGGGTCCGGAAGAAGAGGGAATGCGCTGCCATCCGGAATTGGATGTCCTCTATGACCACGCTGCTCCGCTCGATGGCGAAGGCACTCTTGTCAGCGCCCTTCAAAGCCTGTCCATCCTTGAGAGCAGCGAAGAGTTTACGGTAGCCATCGTCGCTGTCTCCACCAGGCCGGAGATCAAACAGGCCGTTGAGCTGAAAGTCGAATCAATCATGGCCCAGTTTGATTACGACTTTCCGTTTCTGATGATTGGCCCTGATGAACTTGTATTATGGAGGCGCCGGCTGACCGCGGCGGGGTTTCCTCAATATGATGAATTCCTGAGCCTGGACGGGTATGCGAATATTCGCAATATGTGCCTTCTGGCCGGGGTGCTTACAGAGGCTGAAGCAGTCATCATGACTGATGACGACCAGGTTTTCGAGGACGCTGAATATCTTAACAAAGCCAAGCAGTTTATCGGCGGCCGGCAAGGCGGACGCTTGGTAGCCGGAGTCGGCGGCTTCTGCCTGCAGCCTGACGGGAGCTACCTGTTGCCGCTGAACGAATCTCCCTGGCAAAAGAAATGGGGAGGCCGCGAGGCGATAAATGAAGCAATCAGCGCCGGCAGTAAGGCGCCGCGGCTGAAACCGGCCAGCGTCCTGTTCGGGGGCAACCTGGTCCTGCACCGGAGCATATTTCAGGCGGTGCCGTTTGATCCGCAGCTTCCCCGGGGCGAGGATATTGATTATCTTATCAACTCTCGTTTTTTCGGCTACGATTTTTTTCTTGACAATGAGCTTTGGGTGAGGCGGTTGCCTTCGCAGGAGTGCGCCCCGGAGTGGTATCAGTTTCGCCAGGGCATTATCGGTTTTGGCAAAGAGCGAGCCAAGCTGCTGGCCAAGCCAACCGATCCTGGCCTGCATAAGGTTGATATCGAGTCGCTTGGCCCATATCCGGGCCGGTTCCTGCGAGGGAATTTTCATGACATCGTCGTTGAGTCGAGCATGGAGATGGCGTCCGAATATCTGGCCCGGGGTATGGAAGCAGAGGCAAACGAGTGCATGTTAAATATCGCCATCAGCAAGGCTGGAACCCATGCCGGCGGCAACCCTCTGGAAGGATACATTGCTTATCAGCGGAAGTGGGCGGAGTTTGTGCAGCTTCTGCCGGAAATTCACATCTGGTCGCCGGAGACAGGCAGCGACTAGGTTAACGCCCCCGCAATTCCCGATGCGGTAAAACTGGAAAGAGCGAAAGCTTTTCCCTATAATTTCTCTGCGCAATAAGCGGATGTAGCTCAGTTGGCTAGAGCGTCTGCTTGCCATGCAGAAGGTCGAGGGTTCAAATCCCTTCATCCGCTCCAAAAGCAGATGGTAGATGGTGGATGGTTGATGGTAGATGTGGAAAACAGCTGTCATCATCCATCCGCTATTTGTTTTTTCAACCGTCCACTATCCGGTTGGCGACGTGGCCGAGTGGCTAGGCAGAGGTCTGCAAAACCTCGTACAGCGGTTCGATTCCGCTCGTCGCCTCCAAAAACGGATGGCAGATAGTGAATTGTAGATCGTGGACAAAATCCTTCACCATATCGCCTCGGGGTCATTTCAATCTACCTTGACATAGAGACCCGCGCTGTGCCTGGCCTCAGCTGGGACAGGCAATATATCACCGTCGTCGGTTTTTTCCATCAGGATACAGGCCTGAGACAGATGATCTGGCCGGACCTGAGCCGGGAAACTCTGGTAGCCGAGCTGCCGGCGGCCGAGCGAATCTTTACCTACAACGGCAACGGTTTTGATCTGAAAATCATTCGCAGTCAGCTGGGCCTAAATTTACTGGATAGGTACAAGAGTTGTGATCTAATGTACGATTGTTGGTCAAAGGGGTTGAAGGGCGGCTTGAAGGCAGTTGAGCGGCGCCTGGGCATCGGCCGCGCTCACGAGCCGCTCTCCAATTACGAGATCCAGAATTGCTGGAGCCGCTGGAAGCATTACCAGGATGAGGAAGCTTTGCGGCGCCTGCTGGCTTACAACGAAGACGATGTCATGAATCTGGTAAAGCTGCGAGAAAGGCTCGGGGTCTAAAACTCCGGAAGCTCCGGCCATGACGAAAGCAAAGATGGCATCATCATCTGAATATGACTTTTACGAGATAATTTTTGTGTGGGGGGTGCTTTTGGCGCGGATCTTACGGCGAGCTTCCACGCCGCTTTTGTCGGGCAGGCGCACATCCATCAGCACCAGGTCCGGGCGGGTGGCGCGGGCAACCCTGGCCGCGCCTCGGCCGCAGTGCCTGCCTCTCCCACGACTCTGACGCCGCCCTGCGGCTCCAGCGGGGAGGCCGGCGCCGGATGTAGCGGGCAGGGGAGGCGGCGTGATATGGTTTTGTTTCCAGCAAATTTTCCAAAGGGCTGGTAGAAAGCAGCCTGGCCTGCAGATTTAACAATAACGGAGGACGCAAATGGATTGGGGGATAAAAAACCGCATTTCGAGGATTATCAAGCCGGCCAGCGGCAGGGCCGTGATGCTCGCCGTTGACCACGGCTACTTTATGGGACCTACGACCGGCCTGGAACAATTGGGCGACGCTGTCAGCCCGCTGCTTCCCTACGCCGATACGCTCATGCTAACCCGGGGGGCACTGCGCTATTTTATCGACCCTGCCGTTGATATTCCGATCACACTGAGGGTCTCGGGCGGCACCAGCATCCTCAACCCGCAGCTCCTGCATGAAGGAAACATTTGCAGCATTGAGGACGCGATCCGGCTGAACGCCTCCTGCGTTGCTTTCTCAATTCTGGTCGGCGCTGAGTATGAGCGCGACACGATTCTTGAGTTCACCCGCGTCGTTGACCAGGCCCGCAGTTTTGGCATTCCAAGCCTGTGCGTGACAGCGGTCGGAAGAGACATGGTTCGCGATGCGCGCTATATGGCCCTGGCCTCGAGGATGGGGGCCGAGCTGGGCGCCGATATTATCAAGACATATTTCGTTGAAGGCTTTGAGAAGGTGGTTGAAACTTGCCCAGTGCCGGTGGTGATTGCCGGCGGCAAGAAGATTCCCGAGCGCGACGCCCTGAAAATGGCTCACGACGCCATCGCGGCCGGGGCTGTGGGCGTGGACATGGGCCGGAACATCTTCCAGGCCGAGAACCCGGTCGCCATGATCCAGGCCGTGCGGGCGGTTGTCCATGATAATGTTTCAGCCGACGACGCTTTCAATCATTACGAGAGCCTGAAGGCTGAAATCGCCGCCCACGCTTAATTATTTTGTTCTTGATTCGGTTTTAACGATGGTTTTGGATTTTATCTGGCATCCGGAATCCAGCATCCAGCATCAGCTTTATTCATGCGCGTAGCGGTCTACTACAGCAACAGCGACCTGCGACTGGAAGAAATGCCGGTTCCCGGAATTGGGCCGGGCGAGCTGCTGGTCCGCGTCGAGGCCAGCGGCATTTGCGGCAGCGACGTGATGGAGTGGTACCGGGCCGACAAGGTGCCGCTGGTGCTCGGTCATGAAATTGCCGGCCAGGTCGTCAAGGCCGGGGAGGGCGCCAGCAGGTTCAAGGAGGGCGACCGGGTCGTGGTAACGCACCACGTTCCCTGCATGGCCTGCCATTATTGTGAAACCGGCCATGAGACTGCCTGTGACACTTTAAGAAGCACCAGCTTTGACCCTGGCGGCTTCTCCGAATTCGTGCGCGTACCGGCAATCAATGTTGAGCGCGGCACTTTGTATCTGCCGGATTCCGTCTCTTATGAAGAGGGGTCGTTTGTGGAGCCGGTCGCATGCGTGCTCCGGGGCCAGCGGCAGGCAAATCTCCGCCCGGCAGCGTCGGTGCTGGTTATTGGCAGCGGCATCTCCGGCATCCTGCACATCATGGTTGCCAAAGCGCTGGGAGCTGGCCGCATCGTCGCGACCGACGTCGTTGACTTTCGGTTGGAAACTGCCTTGCAGTTGGGCGCCGAGGCAGCAATTGGCGGATTGGATGACGTGCCCGCCAGCTTTAGACAGTTAAATGATGGCAGGGGAGCGGATTTGGTCATCGTCTGCGCCGGAGCGCCAGCGGCCATTGACCAGGCGCTTGCATCTGTAGCACGCTCCGGAACCGTCCTCTTTTTCGCAACCACGAGGCCGGAAGTATCAATTCCCCTGGCAATCAACAAATTTTTCTGGCGAAACGAGGTCACCCTTACCAGCAGTTACGCCGGTGGTCCCAGGGATTTAAGGGCCGCGCTTGAACTTATCCGGGCCGGCCGGCTCCCGGTCGTCGAAACAATCACGCACCGCCTGTCGCTGGTTGAAACCGGCCGTGGTTTCGATCTGGTTGCAAATCCGCAGGAATCCCTCAAGGTCATAATCGAGCCGCAGAAGTAGCCGCCGGAACATCCCGGCTCTCGCCAAATTATTTCTCCGTCTGATTTGGTAATTCATTCCTTCTAGACTTCTAGAGGCTGTTTTCCCCCGTCTGCCGATTCTTATTTCAGGCATTTATTCCTGGCTATTATTGCCGAATTAATTAAGAAAGGTTGGGAGGGCAAGGTTCTTGGTTCCAGTGTGAGCATCGACCTTAATAAAGGAACAAAAGCTTTCTCAGCAATCAAGCGGCTGCCAGAGCAACCGAAACAGGGCAACAAGGGGGAAGGCGCTGAAACTCGCTTTTTTAATAATCACCGTCATCGCAGGGGTTTCAGTCTCCTTTGTTTTTTTTACGACCACGGGCATCGCGCCGCTTGCCGCGGACGCAGCCTCCCAGACTGCTTCATTTTCCCTGCCGGGCCACAGCACAGGCAATAGCGCCAGCAGCCCATTGGATCTCAACTCTGCGGTCCCAGGCAAGGAAACAAACGTCGATATGCAGTTGGCCGGCGACCAGAATGCCGATGTCCGCCTCGACCAAGACACGGGCGCACCCGCCTTTCTGAGCGGTTCAATTACTGCGCCGGCCGGGACGGGACCGGCAGATTCAGCGATCAATTTCTTTCAGGCAAACAAAAGCTTGTACCGGATGAGTGATCCTAAATCGGAGCTTTCTGTAAGCAGGCAGAAAACGGATGCCCTCGGCATGGCTCATGTTTACCTGAGGCAGATTTACCACGGCGTGCCTGTGTTCGGGGCAGACCTGGCTGTCCATTTTTCAGCCAATGGAAAGATTGCTGCCGTCAACGGCAGGTACGTGCCAGGGTTAAAACTTTCAGTTGATGCGAATGTTGGCAGAGATAAAGCTGTGGCCGCGGCTCAGGCCTGCCTCGGTTTACCCGTGCCAAGCTCAAAGCTTGAGCCGCCGCAATTAGTTGTTTTGGCACCTGCTGGCAAACAGGCAATCCTCGCCTGGAAGGTCACCCTTGCCCGCGACGATCCCCCGATGCGGATGGTTTACTTCATTGATGCTCACAATGGCAATATCGCCGCCAGTTATGACAATTTGCAGGCGGCCGAGAACCGCCTCACATACTCTGCCGGCGGAGGTTACAATCTGCCTGGCACGTTGATGATATCGGAAGGGGGATCATCCAGCGATGACGTTGCCAAAGCTACCTATAACAATGTTGGCCTAACCTATAATTATTATCTAAATGATTATGGCCGTGACAGTATTGACAATGAGGGAATGTCCATCGTTTCAACTGTTCATTATGGCGCCAATTACAACAATTCGTTCTGGAATGGCTACCAGGTCGTGTTTGGCGACGGCGACGGCAATGTCTTCGTGCCTTTGGGGGAAGGACTTGACGTTGTCGCCCATGAGATAACCCACGGGGTGACCCAGCACACTGCCGGCCTCATATATTCCGGTCAGAGCGGCGCCTTGAATGAATCATATTCAGACGTACTCGGCGAGCTGGCCGAGCCCAACCCTGATTGGCAGATTGGTGAAGCAGTTTACACCCCTGCTATTCCCGGGGACGCGCTCCGCAGCCTGTCGGACCCGCCGCTTTACGGCCAGCCTGACAACATGAGTGAATATGTCAACACAAGCGCAGACAATGGCGGCGTTCACCTGAATGAAGGGATCACCAATAAAGCCGCTTACGACGTCGCCATGAGCATCGGCAAAGACAAGATGGGCCAGATCTGGTACAGGACGCTTACGGAATATCTCACTTCGGATTCACAGTTCACTGATGCCCGCGACGCCAGCGTCCAGGCGGCCACTGACCTTTACGGCACCGGCAGCGCCGAAGTCAAGGCTGTTGAAGACGCGTTTGCCGCCGTTGGCATTGGCAGCGGCGGAGGTCAACCAGTACCGGTCAATGGCAACGTCATCAGCGTCATCTCATCGACGCCGTCTCCGGGCGCTACGGGGGTCTTTGACAATGGTAAGGTATCAGTGTCTTTCTCCAGCGCAATCGCTCCTGCTTCTGTAAATCATTCCAGTTTTAAGGTGACGCGGCGCTCGGACGGAGCGGCCGTCAGCGATCAAATCAGCTACAATGCCACGTCGCACACAGCTACGTTAACGCCGGTTAACAACCTTGATCCCGAGACAGAATATGATGCGGCGGTGACAACTGCGGTAATGGGCGCAAACGGGAGCCGGCTGGCACAGGATTATACCTGGAGTTTTACAACTGCTCCTTCTCCAAAATCGTATTATTTTTCCTGGTATGACATGGCAAGCCCGGGAATGCGCGACTGGCTGGTGATGGGCAACCCTCAGAGCAGCAGCCAGGCAGGCTACAACGTCGTCATCGGCGGCAAAATGGCGAGTGGCGCTCCGCTTGTAACTGGCCCCGGCCAAACGCAGCCGGCAAGCTATGCTGGGTTAATCGGCGGGCCGGTGCGGGTCACTTCTCTGGGAGGAGAGCCCGAGGTTATCAGTCAGCGCACTCTTTACGGCAGTTCCTTTGAGGAAGTTGATGGATTGGATGATCATCAACTTGACAGCAATTATTACTTCACCTGGTATGACGGAAAGTCTGCCGGCGCTCGCGACTGGATTTTGATTTCCAACCCGGGCTCGGCGGCAGTAGACGCAAATATCTTCATTACCGGCAGAAAGATGAATTCCTCTCCATATCACATTGCCGGGGGGGGATGCGTAACACCTGAGTTCCCCGGAGTGATGGGAGGGCCGGTCGAGGTTATTGCGAACGAACAGGGTGATTCTTCAAATGCGGAGAATGTGATCGTTTCCCAGAGAGTAAATTGGTCCGGATATTTCAACGAGGCGTGGGGTATACCCGCCTCGCGGCTGACAGATGATTATCATTATGCCTGGTATGACTCAAAGTCCCCCGGCGCCCGCGACTGGCTTTTGATTTCCAACCCTAACAGCGTAGACATGGTGGCCGAAATTTCCGTTGGCGGCAAGAAGATAAAGAATCCCGACTCCGGTGATTTATATTTTTATGTGCCCGCTGATGGAACGATTGCACCGTCTTTTCCGGGATTGATAGGTGGACCGGTGGAGGTGAAAGGTTACCGGGCATCGACATTCAACCGAGGGAATCATAGAGTACCAAATATGAATTTCTTATCAACCCAACGGTCGTTGTACGGCTCTTCTTTTGAAGAGGTGACTGGGTATGGGGACAACTCACTTGCGCCAGACTATTATTTTTCCTGGTATGATCAGCGTTCCGCCGGGTTTACGGACTGGGTCCTGGTTTCCAACCCAGGCAATAGCGAGATGAAAGCCGAGGTCTGGATTGGTGGAGCCCGGAAAGCCATTCTGACGTTGCCGGCCGGGACAAGCCAGGCGCCTACCTTCCCTGGGGCGATGAGCGGGCCGGTTGAAGTTCGCGGCTACGACGCAGCCACATATAATCCCGGCAATCCAGGCCAGCCAAATGAAAAAATATTTACAAGCCAGCGTGTCATGTGGAACGGTCATTTTAATGAAATCGAAGGAATGGTGCTTTCCTGACGGAATATAATCACGAGATTCATTGCGCAAATGGACCCGATGAGATATGCAACTCTGAGATTGGGTGTTTGCGCAATTTAAGGTGTTTATATAGAAGGAAGGTTAATATGTCAAAAAAAGGAGTCGCGGTTGTTATTGGCCTCGCGGCCGTCGATCAAAACTTCCGTCATTTGCTTGAGTCCAACCCCCACGATGCCATGGAAGGGTATGAGCTAACCGGCGAGGAGAAGCAGGCCATTGCCGGCATGGATTTTCGACCACTGCAAAGGCTGGCCGACTCTTTGAACCATCGTTTAAAAGAGTGGTTTGTTAGCTGGGCTTCCCGTTAGCGGCCTTCCCGGGATCAAAGAAAAGCCGCCAGACAATAATCGCTCGAAGTCAGGCGGCGAGCTCCTGCTTCTTGTATTCCTGGCCGACCTTGCCATAGATACAGTAATACGCCTGTTTATTGCTGCCGCCCTCGCCGAGTGCGTATTGCTGGTAAACGAGGCAATCCGCGCAGATGCACCCTTTGGTGGTTATCGCAAGCTTGGATTTACCGTGGGCACAAAAAAGACCCGGCATGTCGGCATGCGCCAGTTCCCGCCATTTGCCCGGAAAGCTAGGACACTTGCCGCAGATGCAGCTGTGAACATTATGCAAATTGACGTGGACTTCTTCCATGACATCCTCCGGCTGGCCAAAGGCTATCAATGCGACCTTGCCTTGATAAAGCGCGGTAGCTAAAATGATTACGCTACCAGCCAAACATTCCCAAAGTCCACATAATTACACATCATCGCATGGGCGATTAGCTCAGTTGGGAGAGCACCAGCTCGACAAGCTGGGGGTCAGTGGTTCGAACCCGCTATCGCCCACCAAGATCTGAACTTAAAAAATGCCTGCACAGAGGCATTTTTTTATTTAAAGTAACGTAAACAGCGGTTCGGGTTCGAACTTTTACCTCTATTTGCAGGCTTTTCCACAGAAAAAACCCTTGCATGACTAAGTCTAATCTGTCTTAATTGTTGCAGGATAATAACCCCAAGTAGAGTATTATATGGATATGAAAAAGACAATTTTGTCAGAAAAAGAGCTTTACCTGCTGGAAAGCCTTATTTCCGACCACGGCTACATTGTTACTTCCAGGCAAATAGAAGCCAAGCTTGGCATCAGCCAGCAAGCGGTCAGAAACCTGGTCGGCAAAATGGTTAGGAACGGCTGGCTGGTAAGGATTAAAAAGGGCTATTTTGCTATTGCCAATCTTGAGTCTCACAGCTTTTCTAACATTTCCCCTCTAGCTATCGCGCAGGTTCTGGTTCCGAACTCTTACGTCTCTTTCGAATACGCTTTGAATTACCACGGGTACTTTGACCAGCTGCCCGCAAAGGTCATTTCAGTCGCAGCTTCAAATACTAAGCGTTACGAATTTCAGAACACAGAATATCTTTTTGTCAAAGCTAAGTCTGAGATGATGAAGGGCTTTGAGGAGATCACGATTGAGGGGCAGCACGGACGAGTAGCTGAACTTGAAAAAGCTTTGCTCGATTTCCTTCATTTTCGAAGAGATAGCTACACTGTCGATCTATTAATCGAGAAGCTAAAAGAAACCAAAAATGAAATCGACTTATTTAAAATGACCGATCTATCAAGTGCCTATCCCATAACGCTAAGGCGGCGTCTGGGGTTCCTCTTTGATCTTGCGGGGATCGATTCCGGGAGGCTTCACCAGAATCTCAAAGGAACACCCGGATTTGCCAAGCTGACGAAAAAATCAAATCTATTTAATGCCCAGTGGAGGCTCTACTATGAAGATCGATTTACTAAGTAGAGCCCAGCTCTCCATCCTCAATAAAAACAGCATTCGCTATCCTTTGGCTATTGCCGAGAAAGACTATTTCCTGGCAGTCGTCCTACAAATTATCTACAGCTCAAAATTGAAAGATACGCTGGTTTTCAAAGGCGGCACCGCCATCCATCATATTTATCTCGATCAGCTGAGATTTTCAGAGGACCTGGATTTCCAGACCACGGGCAAAATTACCGAAGATGACTTGCGGGAAGTTTTCGAGCCATACGATTATCTTGAAATCCTAAAAAGCTATCAGTCTGATTTCACTCTCAAGATTCAAAGGTTGAAGTTCACAGGTCCTTTGCAGCAGCCAAACTCCATCAAACTCGATGTCGATCTGACCCAGGCGCTGATCCTTCCGGCAGAAAAGGCGACGTACACTAATGAATATGGGGTGCCGGTAACTGTTTCCGCAATGGCAGCCAAAGAAATATGCGCCGAGAAGGTCAGAGCCGTGAATGAAAGGGCCAGATATCGTGATTTCTACGATCTGGCAATGGTCGTGAAAGCCAATGGCTTTGATCCAAACGAAATCTTGGAAATTCTTGAAAAGAAAGAACTTCGAAAGCCGCTCAGCAAAGAATCTATCCTCGAGAATTTAGAAATTGCCGAAGAAGCAAAAGAAACAGGAGCCGAAAGTCTGTATTACAGGGAAGAAATTAGCGATACGGAGTTGAGAGAAAATCTCAAGGGTATTCTTGCCAATCTTTGAACTGATACATTTTTGTACTGATCAGTACACTTTTATATGAGTTACCCCAATAAATAGCGTGATTGATCTCTTTGCAGGCTTTTTTCCGATCAAGCAACCAGCTGTTCCACGACTTTCACGAGTTTATTGAGGTAATACAGGTTCGAATAGTTGCCGATTACGCCCACCACTTTCCTACCCCTCGCAGATGGCTTTGTTAAGCCATTTTTTTTGTGCCCGAAATTATGGCACCAAACCGGGTTCGAATTTTTCTTTCACGTTTCTTTCCCAGGTATGGGGTAGAACAGTTATATCGTGTTCAAGGCAAGCAATCGTGCTTCCGAGAAAAGCCACTTTTGGAGGTAAAAATGCGAGTCATGGTGTTAGTAAAAGCTAGTAAAGATTCCGAGTCGGGCAAAATGCCTGACCCGCAGGACATCTCGGAAATGGGGAGTTTCAATGAGGAGCTGGCAAAAGCGGGTGTCCTGCTCGAGGCTGATGGGCTTTTCCCAAGCTCGAACGGCAAGCGTGTGCGCTTCGATGGCGATCAAAGGAAGGTCATCAACGGACCTTTTCCCGAAACGAAAGACCTGATCGCTGGCTATTGGATCTGGCGAGTGGACTCGATGGACGAGGCCGTCCACTGGCTCAAGCAGGCGCCTTTTGGCGAAGGCGCGGAAGTGGAAATCCGCCCGATTGCTGAACTTGAGGCTATGGGTGTTGAAATCAGCCCGGAGATGCGGGCACAGCAAGAACGGGTGTGGAAGCTGGCCAGGAAGAACAAGGCTGCTCAATCTCAAAATAAATTTCCAGTTGGATGGGACGAAGATCGCGTGAAGCGGGTCAGCTCCAAACTCCAATTACACTGCGCGCAAATCGAAGAGGAGGGGAAGAACAGGGCAGCTGAAGACGGTAAAAAAAGCTGTTGGAGTTGGCCGCTTCATTGGAGTGGCGAAGATACTCCCTCGAAATGAGGTAGAATGTAGTACAACAAGGCTCGCCCGTGGGCCTTTTTTGTGGCCCGGAAACAGGAAAGAGATATCAAGATGAAACTGAGAAACATAGCCGTGATCGCCCATGTCGACCATGGCAAGACCACGCTGGTAGACGGCCTCTTGAAGCAGGCCAAGACCTTCAGGGAGAACGAGGCCGCCTTCACCCAGAACCTGATCATGGATTCTCAGGACCAGGAGCGCGAGCGCGGCATCACCATCCTGGCCAAGAACACGGCGGTCAAATACGGCGACGTCAAGATTAACATCATCGACACTCCCGGCCACGCCGACTTCGGAGGCGAGGTGGAGCGGACGCTCAACATGGCCGACGGCGCCCTGCTGGTGGTCGACGCCCAGGAGGGGCCAATGCCTCAGACCAAGTTCGTGCTCAAGAAGGCCCTCGAGCTGGGACTTAAGCCGATCGTGATCATCAACAAGATCGACAAGCCGAGCGCCCGCATCGGCGAAGTGATCGAGCGCACCCACGACCTGTTTCTCGATCTGGCCACGCATGAGGATCAGCTCGACTTTCCCGTCTGCTATTCGATCGCGCGCGGTGGCAAGGCGTGGGACGAAATGCCGGCCGACTGCGAGGGCACGGCCGACCTGACCCCAGTATTTGAAGCGATCATGAACCATGTGCCAGCGCCGGACGTCGCTGACGTGGACCAGCCGTTCCAAATGCTGGTCACCTCGCTTGAGCCCGACAGCTACCAGGGGAAGCATGTGATCGGCAGGATCAGGCGCGGCACCATCGCTCCGGGCACAACCATCACGCTGATGAAAAGGTACGGCAGCCAGGAGCAGGCCCGCGTCGACAAGGTTTATGTATCCCAGGGCCTAAAAAAGATCGAGGTCGAGGAAGCCCACGCGGGCGATATCGTTTCGCTTACCGGTATCACGAACGCCGGCATCGGCGACACCATTGCGGACCGGTTGAACCCTGAAGCGCTGCCTACCATCGAGATCGAAGAGCCGACCCTGAAGATGGCTGTGGCGGCCAACACCTCGCCACTTGCCGGTCGGGAGGGCCAGTATGTCACCGGCCGCCAGATCCTCGAGCGGATCATGAGGGAACTGGAAACCAATGTCTCGCTGAAAATGGAGATCGGCGAGCGCGGCGATTGTGTGCTCTCGGGCCGCGGCGAACTGCATCTCTCGGTATTTATTGAGACGTTCAGGCGCGAGGGCTACGAGTTGCAGGTAGGCAAGCCTCAGGTGATTATGAAAGAGGTGGGCGGCAAGCTGCACGAGCCGCTTGAGGAGCTCACCGTTGATGTTGATACCGAGTACGTGGGAGCGGTGACCGGCGAGATCGGCCGCAGGAAGGGATTCCTGCTCAGCCAGGAGGAGAACGAGGATGCTAGTACAAGGCTAGTGTTCGAGATCGCCACCCGCGGCCTGCTGGGCCTCAGAAACCAACTGCTCATGCTTTCACGCGGTACTGCTATCATGAATTCAATCTTCATTAAGTACCAGCCCGTGCGCGGCTCGATCCCCCGGATGCGGAACGGCGCTTTGATCGCTAGCGAATCCGGCAAGGCCGTTCCCAACGGCCTCAACAACGCCCAGGCGAGAGGCACCGTCTTTATCCCAGTGCAGACGCAGGTTTACACCGGCATGATCGTGGGCCTTAACTCTCGCGAGGACGACCTGGAGATCAACGTCTGTAAGGAAAAGAAGCTCACAAACATGCGCGCGGCCGGAGCGGACGACGCCATTGTGCTCACGCCCCCAACGATCCTGAGCCTCGAGCAGTGCCTGGACTTTTTGGAGGACGACGAACTGCTGGAAGTGACGCCCAAGTCGCTGCGGCTGAGGAAGAGGTTGCTCAGCAAGACAGATAGGATAAGGGCGAAGAAGTAAGAGCGGCATATCTACGGTTAACCATACAATCCTTTTTTAGGGTATAATGAATCGCCTATTTACGGTGACCCGGTTGTTCTTTTCGTTTGCTCACCCTCGCTTAATCCCGCGTTGGGCCTTTTGGATCAACTGTGTCTGCATAACCACGTGATCTGTAAAAGGTGTTCAATAAAGGAGTTAAATGTCATTTGAAAAATTTGGCCTTGCGCCACGCTTGTTAAAAGGCGTCAAGTCGATGGGTTACCAGAAACCCACCCCGGTTCAACAGGACGCTATTCCTCCAGCGCTAATGGGAAGAGATGTTGTAGGTTGCGCGCAAACCGGCACTGGAAAAACCGCTGCCTTTGTTCTGCCGGCGTTACAACTGCTTGGGCACAGACGAAAGGTTGGCGTCCTGGTGGTGACCCCAACGCGCGAGCTGGCGCAGCAGATCGAGGAGGTGGCCCGGCATTGCGCCCGTTTCACCGGCCATAAAGTTATGGCTGTCTATGGCGGCGTAAATTACAATCCTCAGGCTGCTAGGCTGCGGCGGGGTATTGATCTGCTGGTAGCCACTCCGGGAAGACTGCTGGACCTCCATCGCCGGGGAGATGTCGATCTTGGCAGCATAGAGATGCTGGTTCTCGACGAAGCCGACCGCATGTTGGATATGGGTTTCTGGCCGGATGTTAGGCGCATAATAAGGGTTCTACCTAAAAAACGGCAGAACCTGTTATTTTCCGCAACCATGCCCCCGCAAGTTATGGCCGTGATTGGTACTGAGCTGAACCAGCCCTGTCGTGTTGAAATCGGGCGCAGCGCGGTTCCGGTCGAAGCTATCGATCAGGCGGTTTACCCAGTTGACAGCCGTCAGAAATCAGAGCTTCTCGCGGCATTGCTGGAAAAGCGCGGCCTTGATCGTGTGCTGGTGTTTACCCGTACCAAGCGTCGAGCCGACAATGTCTGTCGCGACCTGGTGTGCAATGGAATTGGGGCGGTTCCCATACACTCCAATCGCACGCAGGCTCAGCGGCGAACTGCGCTGGAAGGTTTCAAAAATGGCAAGTACAGAGTGCTGGTTGCAACCGACATTGTTTCCCGAGGAATTGATGTTGACAATATTTCACACGTGATCAACTTCGACATGCCCTACAGACGGGAGGACTACGTGCACCGCATCGGGCGCACTGCACGCGCCGGCTCCAGCGGCACGGCCATAAGTTTTCTGGCCGCTGAAGAGACTGCGGAATTGCGGAATATCGAGGCCATGATTGGCTTCACGCTTAAATGCAATGATCTTGAGGGATTCAACTACACACAGAGACTCCTGTCTAATCCCAAGCGACAGGCCAAAAAAATCAGACGGCTGGTTTATAACGGAGGCGCCCTTTCAGGCAGGAGGCGCCGGCGACGCCGAACCCCGGTTGGCACGAGCGTTTAACGCAAGGAAGGTGCTGGACGTGTAGCTCCAGGCCTCCTGGAAGGATAGCGACTTATGGTTTCAAAGAGCCGTATTTTGTTAATCCTCCTCTTATTCTATAGCTGCCGTGTGCGCATTAAGAAAATACCGCCGTTGAAACCAGAAGGCTACATTCACCAACCCGATCATCACCGGCACTTCCACCAACGGCCCTACGACACCAGCAAAAGCGGCTCCCGAGTTCAATCCGAAGACCGCGACGGAAACAGCGATAGCCAACTCGAAATTGTTACTCGCCGCCGTAAACGCGAGCGCTGTTGATTTGCTGTAATCCGCACCAACCTTCTTACCCATGAAGAATGAGACAACGAACATAAGCATGAAATAGATAGCGAGCGGCACAGCGATAAGCAAGACATCAAGCGGGATCTGAACTATCAGATTCCCTTTTAAGCTAAACATAACAACGATAGTAAACAGCAGGGCCATTAGGGTAATGGGGCTGATCTTTGGCACGACAGTTGCGTGATAGCGTTCTCTGCCCATCAATCTGACGCCAATCAGACGAGTAACCGCACCGGCGGCGAAAGGAAAGCCGAGGTAGACAAGAACACTTCTTGCGATCTGCCCGATTCCAACATCCACTACTGCCCCGCTGAGCCCGAACAGCGGTGGCAGGATGGTAATGAAGATCCAAGCATAGACGCTGTAAAACAGCACTTGGAATACACTGTTTAAGGCAACCAGCCCCGCTGCGTACTCCGCATCTCCGTTGGCCAGTTCATTCCAGACGATGACCATGGCAATACAGCGTGCCAGCCCGATCATGATGACGCCCGCCATGTACTCAGGGTAGTTGTGGAGAAAGATAAGAGCCAAGGCAAACATGAGAACAGGACCAACGAGCCAGTTCTGAAGGAGCGAGAGCCCGAGGACTTTCTTGTTCCTGAAGACGTCACCCATCTCTTCATACCTGACTTTGGCAAAAGGAGGGTACATCATCAAAATAAGGCCGATGGCAATCGGAATGTTAGTAGTTCCGACCGAGAAGGAATTGATGAAGTCTTCAACGCCGGGAATGAAATATCCGGCGGCGACGCCGATTGCGATGGCTGTAAAAATCCATACCGTTAAATAGGTATCGAGAAAGGAAAGCCTTTTGCTTACGCTTGCCATTTCATGCCTTCTTTCCATTCGGTTTTAATTCCTTTCTGAAATACTTGCTGATCCGGCAAAGGATTTCGTCGCGGACATCTCGGAACACAGCGAGAATCTGATCTTCGCCGCCAGTTGCCCTGGCGGGATCGCGGAATCCCATATGAAGACGTTTTCCGGCTCCCGGAAAGATGGGGCAATTGGTATTCGCGTCATCGCAGAGTGTTATGACGTAATCGAAAACCTGACCCGCAAAATTACTTACGTGCTTGGGAGTGGCTTTGCTTATATCGATGCCAAGCTCAGCCATTACGTGAGCGGCATAATGATTCAAGCCTTGAGGATCGGTGCCCGCTGAATGAGCTTCCAGTTCTTCAGCGAAGTAATGATTCACCAAACCTTCTGCCGTCTGGCTTCGGGCAGAATTGCCGGTGCAGAGGATCAGCACCTTCTTCTTCGAGGGAATCTCCAATAATTGCCTTTATCCGGATATATAGATAAACCTTTTAAAAAAATTTAGCTGCAGACTGTACTCTGCTTCCTTGCCAGGTGTTTGCACAACCTTTCGCGGTCCTTTTTAATCTGCGAAAGCTGCACGACGGCGGCACTGAGAAGATTGGCCAGGTCCGTACGGGCAGTTTGTTTCAGCCGGTAATGCATCCACACTCCCTCACGACGATCCTCCACAAGTCCTGAGTTCTTGAGATATGCCAGATGACGGGAAATAGTTGACTGAGGAAGATTCAAAACTGCCACCAAATCGCAGACGCAGAGCTCGCCTTGCAGCAACAGCCCCAGAATTCTTAGCCGGGTTTCGTTGGAGAGAGCCTTGAACATCTGTGTGACCTGTTTCATATTCACAATATATCCGTGTACACGGATATAATCAAGCTTTTCCCGGTGTTCAAGTCCTGTTTCTGCTGTAAAATCTCTTTCCGGGCCGAGCCGCAAACGTAACCAAACGGGTATGAGGCCAGGGCTTTGGCTACTGGCGGTCAAGAATCTAATGATGAAACCGATTTTTCCATCAGATGGGCAAGCGTTATTTTTTTTTATTTATTCGCGGGAAAACCGGCAAATTACCGGGGTGCCAAAGGGGTTGATCATGATCAATCTGCTTTCATATTTTGACCTCTGGGGGCATGGCGCAAGAGATACCTTTTCTTTTTAATCATGGCTGTGGCGGCAATTTTTCTGTGCCAGCCCGCGTCACCGGCCGGAGCGGCCATCAGCTCAGATTATGTTTACAATATTAGCAACGCTGCCGGCGGCGGGGATTGCACTCTGATCGGCTATTGGGACCCGGTCACGCTGACCTGCACCCTGGGTTCGGATATATCCTTCGGCAGCGGTACGGACGGCATCTATATTGACAGTGACGGTATCACCCTTGATGGAAACGGTTATGCGCTGACTGGCGATCCTACCCGGGACACGCATGGAGTTTATCTATCGGGAAGGACCGGCGTCACGGTCAAGAACCTGCACATCAGCCAGTTCAGGTACGGCATTTACCTTTACGATTCCGACAGCAATACCCTGACAAACAATAACGCTAGTTCGAACGACTGGGATGGCATCGCCCTCAATGGCGCCGCCAATAATACCATTTCCGGCAACGTCTGTTCCGGGAGCGCCAGTTATGATGGCCTATCTTTATCCCTCCACGGGCAACACGATTAACGGGAATACGGCTGGCAGCAACAAAACCAACGGGATCGAGCTGGTCACAACCAGCAACAAAAACTCCGTGGTCAACAATACGTTGGGCGCTGACTACGACGGAATCTTTCTCGGTAGGAACAGTAATGAAAACTCAATATTGGGCAACAGCGCCAACGGAAACAGCCAGGATGGCGTCGATCTCAATTCAAGCGGCAACAATTCCATTCTGGGGAATACCGCCAATTCCAATCAGTCCTACGGAATTGCTCTGAACAACGCCAGCGGCAACAATTCTGTCGATAATAATACAACAAGCATGAACGTCAACTATGGCATCATTCTGCTCGCGTCCAGCAACAACAACACCTTGTCGGGCAACAATGCCAGCAGCGACACGCTGATTGGGATCTATCTTTTTAATTCCACAGACAATTTAATTACCGGAAACATCTGCTCAAATAACGGCACTTATGACGGCATCTTTCTCAACAGCTCCTCCGGCAATTCCCTTACAGGTAATACAGCCAGCTCAAACAACGTCGCCAGAATCGAGTTCAATTACAGCAGCGACAGCAACGTTATTACAGGCAATCAAACGGGCTCAGACACTAATTATGGAATTTCAGTTATGTCCTCAAGCAACAACAATCTGGCTAATAATGACGTCACTGCCGACGGTTGGGATGGAATCATACTTGCTTCCGACAGCGGCAATACTCTCTCCGGAAACACATGCGCCAGCGCCAGCGTTTACGAAGGAATCCACCTTTCCGGCTCCAACAGCAACACGCTCTGGTCCAACGCCACGACTTCAAACCCGGTTGCTGGGGTTGAGCTCAACTCTTCGAGCGGCAATTCCCTGTTGGGGAACACTTCCGGCTCCAATGGTTTTGGCGTCCATCTGTTATCTTCCGGCAACAACCAGATCTACCACAACAATTTCGTAAATGACACAACCCAAGCAAAGGATGAATCTGGAAGCAACAATGTTTTTAGCCTGGCGATGCCGACGGGCGGGAACTACTGGAGCAACTGGACGGGCCCTGATACCGACCATGATGGCATAGTCGACAATCCATTTGTATTTAACGGCGGCCAGGACAGTTACCCCTGGGCTCGGCAAAACGGGTGGGTGATCAACTATTTCTGGACCTGGTACGACAATGTAAGCATGAAGAACTGGGTGCTTATGGCAAACCGGGCTTCTTCCGCCACTGGCCTTGAGTTTAGCCTTAGCATCGCCGGAAGGAGCCAGAACCCGGGCAATCTCGGGGCGGGCACGGGGGTGGTGCCCCCGGGAAGGTCGCTTACTCCCATGTTACCCGGCCTGATGGGCGGCCCGGTAAAGGTCACCGCGACCGGGGACGTGATCGCCACGCAAAGAAGCATCTTTGGCCCATCCTTTGAGGAAGTGCCCGGTCTGGCGGCATCGCAGACAGGCGGCTACTCGGCCCTGGCCAAGGATTACAACTGGACCTGGTACGACCAGGAGAGTCCCGGCATGACAAACTGGGTGTTTGTCGCCAACCCCAGCGCAAGTCCGGTTACAGCAACAATCAAGGTGGGCGGCAAAACGATGGGCGCCCACAGCATCGCCCCGGGAAGAAACGTCACCCCTGTTTTCCCGGGCACCATGGGGGGGCCGGTTGAGGTTAGCGCCACAGATTACGTGATTGCCTCCCAGCGGGTGCTCTACAATGGTTACTTCAACGAAGTGCTGGGGCAGTAAGATGATGGCGGATGAACACTTTTAGAGAACCTCTGAACAATCCATCAAATTAACCGGCTGAGTGCCGGTTTGCCCTGGATTTCGGTTGATATTTATCTGTATCCCGCCTATATGACCCTTTACGTTTTTGAAATTAGGCACGACTGCCTCAACGGAAAGTGTCAAAGAAAGAGAAATCTGTCAACGTCCCGAGCGGCAATTTCCTATAAGCAGGACGGCTGTCTCCAAGCATCTGTGCGTGCTCGCGGGGGCGGGACTGGTGGAACGGCAGCGGCGCTGCCGCCAGCAGCCCTACCGGCTGCGGCCGGAGCCGCTGGTCGAAGTGAAGGAATGGCTTGCCTTTTATGGACAGTTTTGGGATAAGGGGATCGGCAGGCTGAAGCGGCTGGTCGAGCCGGAGGGATGAGTTGTGTGATAGATTTACTTAGTTGATCATCCAATCCCTCAGGAGCGGTCTTTCTGAGCCGCCGAAGGCGGCGAAGAATCTGGATGACAGTATTCCTGAGCTAATGTGATGAGCAGTTTTATTACAAATTGCTTCTTTTTTGATGTATGTCATTGCTGTCGCGAAATCTGGATTTGTTTGACCCCATTGATGCCGTCGTAAGCGAGCAATCTTCGCGTGAAGGCCAGCTGGAGGCGGTCGCCCGGTTTGTACGCGAATGCGTGCTCTGTCCGTTATGCCGCAACCGCCGTAACGCCGTTCCCGGAGAAGGCGACGCTGAAGCTGCCGTAATGGTCGTTGGGGAAGGACCGGGGGAAAACGAAGACGCTCAAGGGAGGCCTTTTGTCGGCAGGGCCGGGGAGTTGCTGGACAAGATTCTGGAAGCCGCTGAATTTCCGCGTTCCACGATTTTTATTACAAACATCGTCAAATGCCGGGCCGCTGACATGGTGGAGGGCCGCATGCAGAACCGCGCGCCCATGGCGCCGGATGTAGCGGCCTGCCGGCCTTACCTGGTGAGGCAGGTAGAGATTATCCAGCCGAAAGTAATTCTTTGCCTGGGATCGCCGGCAGGCAAGGGTGTGATTGATCCAGGCTTCAGCATCACCGAGCAGCGCGGCAAATGGTTTGAAGGACCTTTTGGGTCCCGGATAATTGCAACTTTTCATCCCGCCTTTATCCTTAGGCGCGGCGGCGCCGGATCAGGCGCCCGCGATCTGAAGAAACTCGTTTGGGAGGATATGAAATTGATCAAGAATTATCTGCTTGAGGCCGGCTCTTAGCCTTTCTCCTGCTGGCGGCGGCGCTTCTCCAGGTTGCGCAGCTTTTCCACCACCCTCGGTTTTTCCTGATTTTCACCCGGGTTCCCTTCTTCCCGGACTGGTTTTTCAGCTTTCTCCAAAGGGCGTTCCTGAAATCCATGCTGCTCGCTTTGGGCCGCCCGGTTTCGTTTCTTCCCTTCTCCTTTTCCGCTCATGGCGCCTCCATTGATTTGCGATGAGATTGTCTTATAAATATTTTTCCCCGAAAAGACAATTTCCTACCCGTTTTTGGAAGTGCAGTTTTACATTTTATCGGGTATGAAAATAACAAAATCCGAGCTTAGGGAGAAGATAATGACCAATACTATTCAAGATCTGCAAAAAATGGGCCAGTCGGTCTGGTATGACAATATCGCCCGGCGGCTGCTTACAACCGGTGAGCTGCAAAGGCTAATTGACCTTGGGGTCACCGGGGTAACTTCAAACCCATCCATTTTTGAAAAAGCAATCAGCGGCAGCGGAGATTATGATGATGATTTAAAGGCCCTTTCGGCCAAGGGAATGGATGCCGCCGCGGTTTATGAGAGATTGATATTGCGAGACATCAGCGACGCGGCCGACAAGCTCCTGCCTGTTTACAATCGAACCGAAGCCGCGGATGGCTACGTCTCCTTGGAGCCCCGCCCGGCGCTGGCTTACGATACCGATGGCACAATCAAGGAAATACGCCATCTCAACGACGCGCTGGGGAAGCGGCCTAACGTTATGCTGAAAGTGCCGGGCACGCCGGCCGGAATTCCGGCGGTAGAGGCACTTATCAGTCAAGGGATCAATATCAACATCACACTGATGTTTTCAGTGGGTCACTATGAAGCTGTGTCTGAGGCATACATTTCCGGCCTCGAACGCTTGCTTGCCGCTGGAGGCGACTTGAGCCGGGTTTCTTCTGTGGCTTCCTTTTTTGTCAGCCGGGTCGATACAGCCGTTGACCGTCAGTTGCAGGAAATTATTGACGGCGGCCGCAACGATCTCGTAAGTTTGTTGGGCAAAGCTGGAATCGCCAACGCCAAGCTGGCCTACCGCCGTTTTGAAGAGGTCGTTCGAGGTGACCGGTTTATGGCGTTGAAGGCCAAGGGCGCCCGCGTTCAGCGGGTGCTCTGGGCCAGCACGAGCGCCAAGAACCCCGCCTATAGTGATGTCATGTATGTTGAGGCGCTTGCCGGTCCTGATACGATAAACACGATGCCTGCCGAGACCTTGAATGCTTTTCTTGATCATGGATTGGTGGCGCCGTCGCTTAGGGAAGGCCTGGACGAGGCCGAGCGGACGATAGAAGCGCTTGGGGAGTCCGGAATTGACATGAATAAGTTAACTGAGGACCTTCAGGTCGAAGGAGTTCGCCTGTTTGGCGAGTCGCTTGACAAGCTGCTCGCCGGCATTGCGGAAAAACAAAGGCTGCTGGCGGCCTGACCTACCAGCTTTTAAGAGCTCTGAGAAAGTTCTCAGCCTTCGTGTCAAGCTGGGCGAGGTCCTGTTCCGCAATCGTGATTCGCTGTCTCAGCTGCCGCCGCCGGTATTCAATAAATTTACGAAAATCAGGGATGTCGATGGAGATGTCATGCATCAGGCTGCCGCCGAGGTGAATATGCTCCTCATCCATGAAGGCAAAGATTTCTTCCGCCCTGATGTCGAATTCCTTACAAATGGAGTCTATCGTTATCTGCATGCCCTGCCCCGAAGTTTAAAAAACTGAAACGTATCAGACCTTGTCAAGTCCCGCATTTTTCTTCTCTGGTTATCCTAAAGCGAGCTGGATAATGAGTAAACTAAGTACTGAATTTAAGCGAAAAGCAACGGAAATGTCCAGAGCCTAGGGGCGGCGAACAGGCTGTCCAGTTTAGTTTGTTAATATGATTGGCCGTTTATGCGCAGGTGCTCGGCGAAGATTATCTCGCAGGCGCCGTCGCCCGTATCCGTGCGGCTTTTACTGGTATGCGCGGAAAATGAAGCATTGCCGATATTAATTTTTACGTCGACGAGGCGGCCGTCAATGCGGACAAGATCGCCCAGTTTTATCATGCCCAACGCCTGACGGATGCCGTCATTTGCCGGAATGATATGGTTGTTGCTGACATGACCAATTACATAACTGGATGTCAAGTCGTCGTCCAAGGGGCCGGAAACCGTGCCTTCGCGGTTAGATTGTTTCCAGCTGTATTGAGCGGCGGTGTCCGGATCGGCCAGCTTCCCCCATGAAAGCAACAGGTCGTATGGAATGGCCGGGCTGATCATGTCATCATAAGCACGCATGCTGTCAACCCTGGCGCTGATTGAGTAGGAGGTGTCACTGGTGAACTGGACGGTGGCGCCGCCAGAGTCGATGCTGGCGGTAAGATAGGGAGCGCTTTTTTGCAAAGGGTTTGCGCCAGCATTGATGCCGAAGCCAAAGACCTGGCCGTCCGTGTCGGCCATCAGTGAGCGGCTTTGCTGGAGCATAAGACTTGCCATAATCAGAATGGTGGCTAACGTGAGCAGGAGCGCCTCAATCACAATTCTTTGCGTCAGCGGCCGCGGCTGCCTGTGGCCGATCGTTTGCCCCTGGCCGGTAAAAGCGCCGGCAATTGCTGGTTGCGCGCCCGCAAACCTGGCGCTGCCAGAGTGCAGCCGAATATGGTAGCAACTGGCGCAGAATACAGCAGAAGGCGAGCAGCGGCGGCAAAAAAAGGTGCCGCAACTGCACAGCCCCGTCAGCGGCTCGCTCGGGTGCACGGGACAGCGGCCGCCGGCAGCCCGGCTGGATTGAGTATGATTCTGGCAACCGCCCACTTGCGACCTCCCGCGCTTCCTTCTTAAAATTAATATCGGCTCCCTTTTGAAGGCCGGGAGCCGAGTTTGGGTCAGGATTCCGGGGCGGCAGCCAGGAAATTGAAAGAAACTTACTGGAGGGAAGCCAGTTTGAAATTGAGAATAAACCCGGCCTGGCGTCAGCGGCTGCCGTTAATGATGCTCGAGCTGCTGATCCTTGCCGGCATCGCCCTCCGGTTTTTCAAGCTTGACCATGAAAGCCTCAATTATGATGAGCTGGCGAACATCTGGGTCAGCCGCCTGCCGGTCAGCCAGCTCATCTCGCAGGGGATTGCCGCCGGCCACCCGCCTGCTTTTAATCTTGTCGCCCATTTTTGGCCATTGCCGGCGGGAAGCGAAGTCTGGGCGAGGGCGCCGTCCGCTTTTTTCGGGGCCTTAATCATCCCGTTGGCGTACCTTGCCGGCAAGGAGGTCAGGTCCCGGTGGGCGGGTCTTTGGGCGGCCGCCCTTACCGCCTTTTGCCCGTTGATGATTTGGTATTCCCGTGATGCATCTTCATACGGCTGGCTGATGTTTGCCTCCCTGCTTTCGTTTTATTTTTTGGCAAGAAGCAGCAGGAGAGGGGGGTGGGTGAACTGGGCGCTGTACACTCTCTGCACGCTTTTGGTCATTTTCACTTTCTTCCTGGCGTTCATCCTTGTGCTCGCCGGCCTCGCCGCATATCCGTTTCTGCGCGACCGGCGCAGGAGCAGGGCGCGAATCTGGGCGGTCAGCCACGCTTTGTTAGCTGGCGCGCTTGCTGTTTTTTTTCTGCTGACGCGCTCAGCGACTTCCGGCCGTTCCGGATTTACAATTCCATCAATGATTCATTTGATGCAGGGCATCATTAACTGGCCGGTTGCCTTTGTTCGGGGTTATGCTAATGAAAGCATCGGCAGCGGCGTTCAGGGGGCTAATGTCTCATACCGGGAGGCGATCATTTTCTCCGCGGCCGTGGCAGTCATCCTGATCTCTTTGTTTGCCGTTAAGCTGTTGCGTAATCTTTTCCTTGGGCGCGACAATGTTGCCGTTGGCATTTACGTCTTCATTCTGGTAGCGGCTCCGGTGGCCGTCCAGCTTGCGGCGCCGGGAGCTTCGTTCGCCAGCCGCTACTACGCCTGGGCCGCGCCCGCGTTTGCATTATTGCTTGCCATGCTGGTAACAAGCGTCCCGGGCCGGTTTGCCTTTCTCGGCGGGATACCTTTGCTTGCTGCGATGCTTTTTTATTCGGGAACCGAGATAAAAGTCAGGCGTAATGAAGATTGGCGCGCCGCCATGTCGGTTATTGCGTCCAACAAGCAGGCAAGCGACGAGATTTTATGTTTTCCCGAGGTGCATTGCGTCGTTGCGGCTGCTTTTTACCAGCCCGGATTGACTTCCATTCACGGGGGCAATATCGAAAGCTACGGCGCTGACATGTCAGATAGAACTTGGGGAGGGTGGTCTGGTTCGTATGCTTTTAAACCATTCAGCGGCGCCGCGGTAGAAGACAAAATCAGGCGCGATCTTGCCGGCAAAGGCCGCGTCTGGCTGATAATCGGGGACGGGACCCTGGGCAATTATCCCGGTTCGCCGCTGATAAGCGGGATAATGGCAAGGAACTGGAAGCAGGCCGGAAACTGGGATCTGCCGCCACTGGATGTGGGGCTATTTGTCAGATCCTGAAATCCGGGCAAGCGCTCAGCTTTCAAGCTGCGCCAGCGCCTCCCCGGCCCAGGCTGGATTTTTCAGCATCGCCCTTCCGACCGCCACCAGGTCGGCTTTTTCTTCGGCGACAACGCTGTTGGCGTAAATCGGGTCCGTAATTCCGCCCACTGCGATCACAGGAACTTCAACAACGGCCTTGATGCTGGAGGCAAGGGGCACAAAGTAACCCTGAGTGTCGGTCAGGTCCTTGGGGCGTGATCCACACAAGCCGCCGGAAATGTCAAGCATGTCGATGCCGGCCTCAACCAGCTTGGGAGCAATTTCCCGTGCTTCATCAAGGGCCAGCCCTTCCTGCATGAAATCGCTGGCGCCGAAACGGTAAAGGAGCGGAAGCTCAGGGCCGACCTGCGCACGCACGGCCGCGATCACTTCCAGCGGCAGCCGCAGGCGATTTTCCGTACTGCCTCCGTACCGGTCGGTCCTGTGGTTGGTATAAGGGGACACGAATTCATTCAGCAGGAAACCGTGGGCGCCGTGGATCTCGATCGAGTCGAAGCCGGCTGCCTGGGCCCGGCGCGCTGCCTGCGCATAAGCGGCGACGATTTCTTCGATTTCTTGCACTTCCAGGGGGCGGGGCGTTTCCTTCCTTTTTGGCGGTGGAACATCCGACGGGCCTGTAGGTTGACATCCGCACACGTCAGAGGTTGTGTTGGCGCCGGCATGGGTAAGCTGAATCGCGCTGCTGGCGCCAGCGGTGCGGATGGTGTCGGCCAGCGACCGCAGACCATCAATGAGCCCATTCTCATATATTCCCAGCTGCTTCCTTGTCATTTTCCCGGAGGGCATGATGTAGCTGTGCTCGACGATGACGAGCCCGACGCCGGCTTCAGCGGGGACGCGGTAGTGATCGAGGTGGCGATTGTTGACTTCGCCCGCTTCGCTTGACATGTCGTTCGCCATGGGGGGCATGATGATCCTGTTTTTAAGCGCGAATTTTCCGATAACGAGGGGATCGGAAAGTGTTGGCATGTGCTGCTCCTCTCTTCGGATGGCAATGGCGTAATACTATCTGAATACGGGACGCCTGAAAAGGTGAAGCTCTTGATTTGCAGGAAAAAAGCCGGCAATATTCCGGATTGGCGGGCACAGACTTTTAGCCTGTGCGGATGAGGGCGTTGTGCGTAGATAAACTCTCCCAAAGGCAGGCTGAAAGCCTGCCATCTACCGAAAGCCTGACATCATGTCACCGCTGAATGACGGCTCTGATTACCCAGAACCTCAATAAAGGTCTGCACCAGACCGGCGTCAAACTGCGTGCCGGCACAGCGCTTCAGTTCAGAGACGGCAGCGGTCCGGGCCAGCGCTTTGCGGTAGGGACGGTCGGATGTCATCGCTTCGAAGGCGTCGGCGATACCGATGATACGGGCCCCCAGAGGGATCTCCTCGCCTGCGAGGCCATCCGGATAGCCGGAGCCGTCGATCCTCTCATGATGGTGGCGTACAATTGGTTTGACATCATACGGGAAATCAACTGGCTCGATAATCTTGTGGCTGAGGACGGGATGATTCCTGATGATGTCATATTCCTCATCCGTGAGTCTTCCCGGCTTCAGCAGGATTGCGTCAGGAATGCCGATCTTGCCCGTGTCATGCAGGTAGCCGGCGCAGCGGATAGCGCTTAGCTCGTTTTCGCCCAGGTTCAGGCGGCTGGCCAGCGCATCGGCGTACTCGGCGACGCGATCGGAGTGCCCGCGCGTATAAGAGTCCTTGGCGTCAATTGCTTCTGCCAGTGAGCGGATTGTGCTCCAGAAAGCGGCCTCGAGGCGGTTATAAGTCTGGGCGTTGTCAATCGCGACCGCACCCTGGTTTGTTATATCGGTAAACAGCTCCAGTTGGCCCGGCTCGGAAAAGGAGTTTTTCCTTGGACTCGAAACCGAGATGAGGCCCAGCAGTCTGCCTCGCGACGCGAGGCGGCCGACAAGAACCGATTGCGAGGCCGGCGGCGCCAGCAAGCTGGAAGCCGGGGTCATCTGTTCCGGATGAGCGGCGCAAAACGGCCCGGCGCCGGACACCAGCCCGTTCAGAACGCTTTCGTCAAGGCCAATCGCGTCGCCGATTTTTTGCGGCCAACTGCTTGCCTCACCGGTAACCGAGCGCAACACAAGGCGGCGGTCCCGTTCCTCAAAAGTCATTACCGCCACGGCAGACGCTTTCAGCGCTGAAAGTGTCGACTGAGCGAGATTGTCAATAATGCTGTCCGTCTCCAGCCCGGTGCTAAGCGAATTGGAGACCTTAAACAACGCCGTCAGCGAATCAAGCCGGCTTTTGGCCTGGTCTCTGATCGTGAGCATTTCCGTAACATCACGGCTGATCTCGATACAGCTGGTGATGCCGTCGGCGTCCCTGACCGGAGAGGCCGTGGCTTCCAGCTGACGGCGGTTTCCCAGCCGGTCGAGGACAAAACGCGACCGGCGCACGGTCTCGCCGGTCGTGAAACAAAGCTCGAGCGGGCAGCTCGGACAGGCTTTGTCACGGCCGAGATAAACTTGATAACATTTTTTGCCAACGCAATCATCGCCATAGATCTGCTTGTGGACGGTGTTGGCGAAAAGGATCGTATGGTCCGCGTCTCTAACGTAAAGGCTTTCTCCCATGCTCTCCACGATGGCAGCCTGTTTTTCTTTTTCTTCGATGATATTTGCATGCAGGCGCGCCCGCGAGATAGCCATACCGATCTGGACGCTTACGGGGGCAAGAAAATCGAGACTGTCGCGAGTGAAGCCTTCGTCCGTCTTGCGTTCGTTAAGGCTGAGCACGCCAACGACCTTTTGTTCATCGCGAATGGGCAGGCAAACAGCATCCTTGATCCCTTTTATCTTTGAAAAGCGCCGGTCATGATCTTTCTCGGTTAGCAGGAGCGGTTCGCCGGTCTGGGCTACCCAACCGGCAATACCCTCGCCCGCCTTCTGGCGAAAGCCGGATACGGTCTCGGCGGGCAGCCCCATGTGCGCAACCATAACAAGGTCGCCGTCGTCAAGCAGCATGATCGAGCCGCTGGTCGCCTTCATTGCCTCAATGCACAGTGTGAGGCAATCCTTAAGCGAGTCGTTGATTTGCGTTGTAATTGCGATGGAATTAGCGATTTCGAAAAGCAGTTTCTGCTGGCGGGAATGATAGCGCTCCTCCGTCATGTCGTGCAGCACGGCGAGGCGGCCTTCAAGCTGTCCCTCATCGTTGAGAATCGGGGCGACGGTCATGGTGAAAACCCTGTTATTTAGCTCCGCTTCCGTTGAGACGCAGCTGTTTTGGCGATAAACATCACAACGCTCGCAGGCGTCACGTTTCTTGGAAAAGGTCCCCTGGATCTCATCATGGCAATGCGTGCCGCACTGAAGCCAGCAACGGAGGTCGCCGCTTTTGTAAGACGGACAGTCAGAATGCAGACATGATTTTTGCTCCCAGCAGCGCACCATTTGACCCGGCTCGACCAGTTCCCATTTTTTCAGAATCTCGTCCAGCTCTCTGATGCCTGTTTCACGCGATCCGGCCAGTGACGATTCCGCCCGCCGCAGAATTGCTTCGGCCGCCGGGTTGGCGGAGATGAGGAAGTTGCTGCTGCCCATCACGATGATGCCGTCGGTGATGCTCTGGTGGATTGAGCGGAGCTTGCTCTGCTCGATCAGCAACGCTTCCGTTCTGATCTCCAGGGAAGAGGCCATGTCATTAATTGCCTCCCCCAGCTTGTCGAGCTCGCCGCCGCCCTTGAGGTTGACGCGCCCGGCCAGATTGCCACGTGAAAGTTCGGAAGAGGCGCGCCAAAGGCCGGCGGTTGCCATTGTCATTTTCCGGGCGAGCACAAGCGCGACCGCCAGACCCGCAAAAGACGCCAGCAGGATCGCGCCCAGAAAAATGGGCTTGCCGTGTTCCATGTCCCGCATCGCCAGCACGGCAGGGAACACGAGCAATATAACGACAAGCAGGGTCGGCAAAATGATCTTGACGCCGATGCCGCCCGGAAAGGCGTGGCGCAATTTGTTCCCCATTGGCCCTCTTTTGGGTGTCCCCCCACCCGTTGGGTGCTGCCTTGTGGAGCGCCTGCATTATCGGCAAATACGAATGTCGACTTTAAAAGAAACTTTATTGGTTATGTAGGAAATAGGGAGGGGGGTATTGGCTGATATTGGCGGATATGAGACGGCGGCCTCATGAAAACGGTAAGAATCGTGAGCTTCCGTGAGTTTTTTCGTAGCTGCGGTTGAGTACCAACTGCCTTGCGGAATAAAATGCCTGTATGAAAAAAAATTTGGCTGGCCGGACTTTATTTTTAGACTGTTTTTCAGGGATCGCCGGCGACATGTTTGTCGCCGCTCTGCTAGATTTGGGGACGGGATCCCTGCAGTTGCTGCGGGCAGAACTGGCCAAGCTTGGCCTCGAGGGGTGGTCAGTTTCTCTTGAGAAGGTCAATGTTTCCGGGGTCGCGGCCCGGAGGTTCGCCGTCACGCTGGAACAGGAGGAACAGGAACCCCGCAGCCTGGCGGCAATCGAAGAGATTCTTGCTGAAAGCAGGCTGAAACCGGCTGTACGCTCTCATTGCCTCGCAATTTTTGGCCGCGTCGCCCGCGCCGAGGCCGAGGCGCATGGAGAGATGCTGGAGACGGTGCACTTTCATGAGTTGGGAATGGTTGACAGCATCATCGATATTGTCAGCGCCTGCATTCTGATCGAGCAGCTGTCGCCAAGGGAAATTATCGCTTCGCCGCTAGCGCTCGGCTCGGGGATGGTGAAAACCAGGCACGGGCGCATGCCTGTACCGGCGCCGGCGACAGCTATCCTGCTAAAGGGGGTTCCTGTTTTTCAGTGGCGGGGAGGAACGGAGCTGACGACGCCGACGGGGGCGGCGCTGGTGTCTTACTTTGCTGATTCCTTTGGACAGTTGCCGGAAATCAGGATCAGCCGGATCGGTTACGGCGCCGGCTCGGCAACGGTTCAGGACGCTGGCGGGGAAAGAAGCCTACTGCGACTGGTCCTGGGAGAGCGCACTGATGTGGTGGCCGATGAACAGGTCGAGCGGCAGACGCTGCTTGAAACCAACATCGATGACAGCACGCCCGAGCAGTTGGCCGATCTTGCAGAGCGGCTGCTTGAGGCTGGCGCCGCCGACGCCTGGCTAACGCCGGTGTTGATGAAAAAGGGCAGACCGGGCGTTGTTCTATCGGTCCTGTGCCCTCCTGGAGATGAGGCAAAGCATCTTGATTTGATTTTCTTGGAATCATCCACGTTCGGCGTGCGGGTTACGACCGTCGAGCGGCACTGCTTGCGCCGGCGGGAGGAGACGGTCGAGACCCGCTTTGGAGCCGTACGGGTCAAAGTTGGCTCCTGGCGGGGACGGGTCGTGACAATTTCGCCGGAATACGAGGACTGCCGCAGGGTGTCTTCGGAAACAAATGTGCCGCTGGCGGCCGTATATGAGGTCGCCCGGGAAACAGCGGCGAAGCTGGAGCAAGAACCTTAAAAAAAAATTGTTTGTCGCCGTGAAACGTAAACGTCAAACGTGAAACGTTAGCCGTCGTCTCGGATTCTTATTGACCGTTGGCCGGGATAGCGAATATAATTCCTACCTTGCCACGCAGCATTTAACTAACTGATCATACAGCCCACTCAGGAAACATGTCATCCTGAGGCGAAGCCGAAGGATCTTAGAGCGGAAAGGAGCACGATTTGGCGCCCGGAACAGTTGTCCCATCCGATATAGAAATTGCGCAGGCGGCTCAGATGAGGCCGATCGGCGAGATTGCCGCCGAAGCAGGCATCCTCGAGGAGGAGCTGGAGCTTTACGGCAAGCACAAGGCCAAAGTCGATTATGCGTCGATCCTGGATCGGCTCAAGGACGAGCCGGACGGCAAACTGATTGACGTGACCGCCATCACCCCGACGCCGTGGGGTGAGGGCAAGACCGTTACCTCCCTGGGCCTGGCGCAGGCGCTCAAGAAAATCGGCAAGAAGGTTTTTCTCTGTATTCGCGAGCCCTCTCTGGGGCCGGTTTTCGGTATCAAGGGCGGCGCCGCCGGCGGCGGTTATTCCCAGGCGGTGCCGATGGAGGATCTCAACCTGCACTTCACCGGCGACATTCATGCGGTATCGGCAGCCAATAACCTTCTGGCGGCAATGATCGACACCGACCTGATGGAGGGCAGGAATAAGCTGAATATCAACCCGCTCACCATCAGCTGGCGCCGGGTCATCGACATGAACGACCGGGCGCTCAGGCATACGGTCATCGGCTTGGGCGGCTACCTGAACGGTACGCCCCGCGAGACCGGTTTTGACATTTCCGTAGCTTCTGAGGTGATGGCGATTCTGGCCCTGGCAACCGACCTCAAGGATTTGCGCGAGCGGATGGGCCGCATCGTCTTTGCCTATGACTGGGAAGGCAAGCCGCTGACCGCCGAGGACATCGGCGCGGCCGGGGCGATGACGGTGCTGATGAAGGATGCCCTGAAGCCGAACCTGATCCAGACGCTCGAGCACGGGCCTGTCTTCATGCACGCCGGCCCGTTCGCCAACATTGCGCACGGCAACAACTCGGTGCTGGCCACCAAGGTAGCTTTGAAACTGGCTGACTACGTCGTGACCGAATCAGGTTTTGGCGCCGACCTGGGCGCGGAGAAGTTCATGGACATCACCTGCCGCTACGGCGGCTTCTCCGCCAGCGCGGTCAACATCACCTGCACTATCCGGGCGCTGAAAATGCATGGCTTCGGCCGCATGGTTGATCGGGCCGAACTGGAGAGGGAAGATCTTGGCAAACTGGAAGATGGTTGCCAGAATCTGGCCAAGCAGATCGAGAACATGAAGCTGTTCGGCATCCCTGTTGTCGTGGCTGTGAACCGGTTTGCCGCCGACACCGACGCCGAGGTTGAGTTGGTGCGAAGGAAGGCGCTTGAATTTGGCGCCGAGGCCTGCAATCCGATCACCGTTCACCGCGACGGTGGCGAGGGTGGCATTGATGCGGCCCGGGCAGTCGTCGAGGCATGTGAGCGGCCCAGCAACTTCCGGTTCCTCTATCCGGACGACGCCTCCATCAGGGAGAAGATCGAGACGATCGCTACCAGGGTGTACGGCGCCGACGGTGTCGACTACATGCCGGAAGCCGAGCAGAAGATCAAGCTGTTTACCGAAGCCGGCTGGGACAAACTGCCAATCTGCATGGCCAAAACACACCTGTCATTGTCGCACGACCCGAATCTGAAGAACCGGCCCGCGGGCTTCCGGGTGCCCATTCGTGACATCCGTCCCAGCATTGGCGCCGGCTTTCTTTACCCGCTCCTGGGCACGATGTCAACAATGCCAGGCCTGCCCGTCCGCCCGGCGGCGGTGGACGTTGACATTGATGTGGAGACGGGAAGGATCAAGGGGCTGTTCTAGCGTTTGAGGGGCGCGGCGCCAAAGACGCCGCGCCCCATATTGTTCATTTTGTTCCTGCCAGGTGCGACACCGCTGCGTCGACGCTGCCGTAAAATCTTTGCAATCCCAGCCGTTTAATCAGGCCTTCGCGTGTCAGGACTTGCCGCACCGGGCGGTGCACGTTGGTAAAGACAACCTCGATGTCGGCGCTTTGCAGATCCTGACAAAGATCATCCAGCATGATAACAGAGGTCGCGTCGATGTCATAGAGCGCCTCCAGGTCAATCGCTACTGTCTCCGGCCGGGGTTCGGTTTTTTGGACGGACTTACGGATGGCGTCGCGAACAACGTCGGCGCTGGCAAAAAAGAGCACGCCTTGGATGCGGTAAATAGCCAGGCCGGGAAATTGCTGCGCCTCCGGGTGCCTGTCAGCGTCTACCCAGGCGCCTGTTTTTTTCATTTTGCCCAACATGACCACACGGGGGCGGCTCAGCTCGCTGGCGGTGATTGCCAGCGACATCGCCACGGCCAGGGCCAGACCCGGCAGGACCCCAAGAAGCAGCACGCCAAAAAGTGCTGGCAGGATCACGCCCAGGCTGTCGCGACGGATGCGGGCGAAGCGCATAATTTCCTTGAAGTTCATCATATGTCTGACGGCATAGACGACAATCGCTCCGAGTACCGCCTCCGGCAGTTGATGAAACAGTGGTGTAAGCAGCAACAGGGTGAGCAGCAGAAAAGCGGATGCGGCCATTGAGGAGACCTCGCTTCTGGCCCCGTTGCTGTCATTGGCCGATGATCCTGAGAGGCCGCCGGCAACGGGGATGCCCCCCAGGAGGCTGGAGCCGAGATTTGCCAGGCCGGTCGCCCGCAGTTCGCCGCCGGGGTCAATATCGTATTTGTGCCTGTCCGCCAGCACCCTGGCCGAGCCCAGACCTTCGGCGTAGGCAACCAGAACGATTCCGGCCGCGCCAGGAAGAAGCGATCCCAGATCGCTCAAGGAAAGGCTTGGCAGCGAGGGGGCCGGCAAACCGGACGGCACGGCGCCGACCAGGGCGACGCCATGTGCGCCCAAGTCCAGCGCATAGGACGTCACAATGCCGCCGGCCAGAAGCAACAGCGCCGCGGGGACCTTCTTGCCGTAGCGCCCGAAGATGACCAGGATCGCCAGGCCAGTTATGGTTATCGCCAACGTTGGCAAGTTTGTGTGACCGAGTTTGGAAGCTGCATCCCACGCCATCCGGAAAAAATTGCCTTCGTCTATATGGACGCCCAGCAGTTTTGACGCTTGACGGACGATGATGATAAGCGCCAGCCCGAAGACAAAGCCCAAGACTACCGGCCGGGCGATAAAGTCGGAGACAAAACCAAGGCGCGCCACCCACGCTACGAGAAAGATCACCCCGGCCAGGAGCACTATTGCCGAAGTAAGCTCGGCGTAGCGGGAAAAATTTGCGCCCGCCATGGGGCCGATCGTCGCCGCCACGATTACCGCCGTGGAAGAAGTAGCGGAGACGGCGACCTGGCGGCTGGTGCCAAACAGGGCATATATAAAAAGGCCGGCAAGGGCGGCGTAGAGGCCGGCCTGGGGCGGCACGCCGGCAATGCCGGCGTAGCCCATCCCCTCCGGAATGAGCAGCCCCGCCAAGGCAATTCCCGCCAGGATGTCCACCGGCAGCCAGGAGCGTTTATATCGCGGCAGCCAACCAGCGATGGCAAGGTAAGGGCTGATCTTGCTCCGCCGCCCCGCGTAAACGCCGTCACTCATGTTTTGTTTCCTGTCAGTTTGTGCCATATCTCGTTGAATTGTTCGTCGAGGCAGTTATTTGGCCTGCATCTTATAGCAAGAAAGAGCTCTTCATCAGGCTTCGTTATCTAATATAATCATGCGCATGACAGCTCCATCACCGGAACATACGGTTACATTTCAGCCGGGCGATATCGTCTGCGAAGGCGTTGAGCACGGGGCCAACCTGCTCAGGGTGGCTCTGCTTGAGGGGGTGCATATCAATGCTTCCTGCGGCGGCACCGGCGCCTGCGGCAAGTGCCGCATCGCCGTTGAAGGCAATTATGAAGGCGGCAAGTCTGCGAAGCTCCCGGACGAAGATTACCGGGCCGGCCTGCGCCTGGCGTGCCGCGTCAAGGTAATGGGCGACCTGACCGTCACTATTCCGGAGGAGTCGCGCATGGGCGACTCCGCGGCGCTGACGCATGAGCGCCGGCCCGGTCCTGGCAGGGTGCTGACGCCTCAGGACCTGGAGAATCTCGTTAGCAACTGGAGCGTCAATCCGGTGGTCAAGAAGTATGCCCTGAAGCTGGAAGCACCGGACCAGGCCAACAACATTGATGATCTCGACCGGGTAAAGCTTGGCTTAAAAGCTCAGCACGGCATCGAGAGTGCTTCGGTGGACTTTCATGTTATTCGTGACCTGCCGGAAAACATGCGCATGCAGGATTGGCTGGTCACGGCGAGCGTGGTGGAGACTTCCCGGGGGCCGAAAGTGATCCAGGTGACTCCGGATGACATGACCGGCAAGGATTACTCAATCGTGCTTGATATTGGTACAACCAGCATTTACGCGCAACTGCTTGACTTGAACGCCGGCGTGACCGCCGCCCAGGCTTCGGAATACAACGGCCAGATCAGCTTTGGCGAGGATGTAATTACCCGCATCGTTTACTCGCAGAAAGTCGGCGGCAGGAAGAAACTGCAGCAGGCGGTAGTCGGCACCGTTGGCGCTGTCATAGAGCAGGTGCTGGAAAAGGCGGGCGTCGACCGCTGCCAGGTATCGCACATGGTCGCGGGCGGCAACACCACGATGACGCATTTATTGCTGGGCGTAAATCCGAAATATATCCGGATTGCCCCCTATGTGCCGGCGGCCGCTTTCCTGCCGCCGGTGCGGGCGACAAACCTGGGCATCGACCTTTGCGATCATGTCCATCTATATACTTTTCCTTGCGTGTCAAGTTACGTCGGCGGCGACATCGTCAGCGGAATTATCGGCTCCGGCGTGTTCCAGACCGACAAGATCACCCTCTATGTTGACATTGGCACCAACGGCGAGGCTGTGGTGGGAAACAAGGAATGGCTAGTGGCCACCTCCTGCTCGGCCGGGCCGGCCTTTGAGGGCGGCGGCATCAAACATGGCATGCGCGCCACCCGCGGCGCCATCGAGGCGGTGCAGATAGAGCCGTCCACCGGCGAGCCGCATATCCTCACCATTGGCGGCAAGAAGCCGATCGGCATCTGCGGCTCGGGCATCATCGACGCGGTCGCCGAACTACTGGAAGCCGGCATCCTGGGCCAGAACGGCAAGTTCAAGGATGCCGCCGCCGGCGGGTGGCTGCGCAAGAACGAGGATGGCCAATGGGAATACGTGCTGGCCTCTGGCGAGTACACGGCCGGCGGGCAGGACATCGTCATCACCGAACCGGACATCGACAACCTGATGCGGGCCAAGGGGGCTATCTTCGCCGGCATCGCCACCCTGCTGGCCAGCGTCGGCATGGACATGGACGCCGTCGAGCAGGTGATCATTGCCGGCGGCTTTGGCAAATATCTGCAGGTGGACCGCGCCGCCGCCATCGGCCTCTTCCCGGAGATGGAGCCGGTAAAGTTTACCTTTGTCGGCAACGGCTCGCTGCTGGGGGCGCGCCTGGTTTCCTTCTCGAAGGACATGCTGGCGGAGGCCGAGCGCGTCGCCCGCCTGATGACGAATATAGAGCTTTCTGACAACCAGGCCTTCATGGATGAATACATGGCGGCGCTGTTCTTCCCGCATACAGATATGAAATATTTTCCGAGAATGGCGAAAATACTGGGAAATTTGGACTAGCCATGATGAGGAACCGTTTTCCACTCAGTCTTTATGTAGCGGGCGTCGTCATTGTCCTTGCGATCATTAACGTCATCAATTGGTTTGCCAACGGCGGCCTGCGCGCGAGGAGCGTAGCCATCTTTTCCGGCGGCTTCCTGTTGGGAATGTTTGCAATGTATATCGCCGTGCATCTTTATAAAATGAGTTGGGCAATCGATAATGGGAACACTGGCAGTCGCCGGTAAGGGCGGCACGGGCAAGACAACCATAGCCGCCCTGGCGGTGCGATATCTACTCAACAAAGGAGAGACACCGGTGCTGGCGGTGGACGCCGACCCCAATTCCAACCTGGGCCAAACGCTGGGGGTTGAAGTCGGCCTGACGGTGGGCTCTATGCGCGAGCAGGGATTTGCCGGTGAGCGGGACATCCCCGGCGGCATGACCAAAGACCAGTTTGTGGAGTACAAGATGAGCGAGGCCCTGGCGGAGAGCGACAGTTTCGACCTGCTCACCATGGGCCGTCCCGAGGGCGCCGGCTGTTACTGTTTTGCCAATAATCTTATCCGCCGGTTTATGGACGAGCTTGCCGGCGGCTACCGGCATGTGGTGATGGACAACGAGGCCGGGCTGGAGCATATCTCCCGGCGTACCACCCGCCAGACCGATGTGCTGCTGCTGGTCGCCGACGCCGGCGTGCGCGGTATCCAGGCGGCCCGGCGCGTACTTGACTTGGCGGTAGAGATGAAAATTGAGGTGGGAGAGAGCATATTTGTGCTTAACCGGGCAGGCGAAAACGCCGCCGCCGCCCTGATGCCGGAGATCGAGCGCCTGAAGTTGCCGCTTGCAGCTGTCATCCCCGAAGACAACAGCTTGTTTGAGCTCGAAGTCTCGGGCAGGCCGTTGATGGAACTGGACGATGATGCGCCGGCGGTCGCGGCAACGGATCATCTTTTTGACAAAATATATTCTTTTTAGTGGTACGGCATGCCGAGCCTCTATGGTGATTGATGCGGTTTTCGTGTCTTTTTTATCGCATCTGGCATTATGAAAAACCGCTGGCAGCTTGAGTCATAACGACTTGAATAACGGAGGTCAAAATGACGGCAGAAATAATTGACGGCAAACAGATGTCAGCCGACATCCGCGCGGAAGTGGCAGCCTCGGCAAAGAAGCTCAAAGAGGAACAGGGACCGACTCCGGGTCTCGCCGTTGTGCTGGTGGGAGAGGATCCCGCTTCACAGGTTTACGTTCGCAACAAGGAGAATGCCTGTGCGGAGGCCGGTTTTCATTCATTCAAGCATGAGCTTCCCAAAAACACCACGCAGGAAAAGTTGATGAACCTGGTGTTTGAATTAAATCGCAGCGATGATGTGCATGGCATCCTCGTCCAGTTGCCACTGCCCAAACATCTGGATTCAGCCGAAGTGCTGCTGGCCATTGAACCGGAAAAGGATGTCGATGGCTTCCATCCGGTTAATATGGGAAAACTGGTAGTGGGTCAAACGACGCTGGCGCCCTGCACTCCGGCCGGCTGCATCGAGCTTCTCAAAAGGAGCGGCGTCGAGCTGGAAGGGGCCAACGCCGTCGTGGTGGGCCGCAGCAACATTGTCGGTAAGCCGGCGGCGCTGCTGCTTCTGGCTGAGAACTCAACGGTCACAATCGCCCATTCAAAGACCCGCGACCTGGCAACGGTCTGCCGCGCCGCTGATGTTCTGGTGGCGGCTGTGGGAGTGCCTAAAATGATCACTGGCGATATGGTGAAAGAGGGCGCTACTGTGATTGACGTTGGCATCAACCGCACCGACGAGGGGCTGGTCGGGGACGTGGACTTTGAGGCCGCCAAGGAGAAAGCGCGGGCGATTACGCCCGTACCCGGCGGCGTCGGCCCGATGACCATCGCCATGTTGATGAAAAACACGTTAAAAGCTGCGCAGATGGCGTTGCCGGCACAGGACCGGTAGGCACAGGCTTTTAGCCTGTGCAAACCAGAAACTCGAAACTAATCTTTTTACACCGGCCGCTTCAAATACGAAACTACTTCATCGACGGGCTCCGGCAGCCCGGCGATCTTCCAGGCCTTCAGCGGATCAATGAATTCCTCGTTGACGCATTCGCTAGGCTGGTGGACATTCCGGCAGACCGAGCCCAGGATGGGAAATGACCTATAGTTTTGGTAATAGGACCTCATGAACTTGAGCACATCGAGTTGCTCCGGCTTCAGCTCGCCGACCCCCTCCTGGTCGGCAAGCGCCTGAGCCACGTTTTCATTCCACTCCTCCGCATTGGCCAGATAGCCGTTTTCGTCCACTTCGACTCTTTCATTTCCGCAAACAAGCTGTGGCATGATCTTCCTTTCAGTTGAGGGTAGCCGGTGAGCCCCGGCCCCTGGATTAAAGCTCGCCCATCTGGGTCAGGTCATTCTCCAGGTCGCGCACGTACTGGCCGATTAAAACGCCCAGGTAAAGGCACTCCTGGCCGTCCATGCAGGCATCGGCGGCCTTTTTATCCAGGAAGGCATAGCGGCTGTGGGCGTCTTTGCGGAAGCGCACAACCCAAGCGTTTCTTTCTGCATCGAAAGATAAACTGAGCGCGATCTTGTGTTTGCGGATCTCCGGGTACAGCTCCAGCAGCTTGTCTTCCAGCGCCACTTGTGTATAGCCCATGATTTCTCCTTGTGACCGTTACAGGATATCTGCCACATGGAAGCAGAAGGTTAACCATTTAATATCCACTGGGCAAGAAATTTAAGCATTCGCCGCTATGAATTATTTTGTGAATCAGAATCCAGCGTCCAGAATCCAGAATTCATTATCCGCTTTTAGCTATTCATCTGATTTGCAAATCTTATTGACGCTTCCGGCAAAACGGTGATATTATCCCCCATTACCGTGAAATAAGAGTCAGTATGTCGGAGATTCAGCCTCCTGGCGCACTTGAGCTATGAGGGCTCGGAAGCGCCGGGCCAGGGTCGCTGGTGAATCTTGAGAGAGGTCCGGGTCGCGCCGGTGTGGGGTTCGGGAAAATATCCTGGGCGCCGGCTGGCTGCAACTCGAGCCTTTAGTGTTTTTTGATGGCTGCTTCCGGACCCGGTGATAAATTGGAAGGAGTGAGTTGATTTGTCTTTCGAATCGCCAATTGAACAGATTAAAGGGAAGATCCGCGAAGTGGTGATCGGCGAAGCCACCAAAATTGGCGGCGAGTCGACTTACCCGTTTCATCTTTGGGAAGGCGATATGCCCAACCTGCCGGTTATTGCTTTGGAAGTTTACGACGAGCCCCAGCGGGAATGGCCGGAGACCGTCCGCAAGGTTTACGGGGATGTAATGGACGACCCGGTGGCATGGGCAAAAAAGTGCCAGGATGAGTTTGGCGCCGACGCAATTGCCCTGAAGCTCGGGAGCACCGACCCCAACGGCAGCGACGCTTCCGCCGAGGCAGCAGCAGAAACAGTCAAGAAAGTCAACAGCGCCATTGACATTCCTCTGATTGTTTATGGCACGGGCTCGCCGGAAAAAGACACCGAGGTCCTGAAGAAGATTGCCGAGTCGTTGGCGGACGCCAATATTCCCATTGGTCCGGTGGAGGAGTCTAACCACCGCCAGATCGGTGCCGCCGCGATGGGCTATAAGAAGCCGGTTATCGCCTTTACTTCCATGGACGTGAACCTGGCCAAGCAACTGAACGTGCTCCTCACCCAGCTGGGTGTGCCGGAGGACAAAATCATCATCGATCCCACGACGGGCGCCCTGGGATATGGACTTGATTATTGCTATTCTATTATGGAAAGAGACAGATTGGCTGCGCTTGCCCAGAACGACGGCAAGATGCAGATGCCGATATTTAATAATGTGGCTCCGGAGGCCTGGAAGGCCAAAGAAGCCAAGGTTAGTGAAGAAGAAGAACCTACCTTCGGTGACGTTGGGACCAGAGGGATCCTGTGGGAGGCCGTCACTGCTACTTCCCTGCTTCTCTGCGGTTCTGACCTGCTTGTCATGCGCCATCCCGAGGCGGTGAAACTGGTGCGGCAGGCCATCGAAGGTCTTCAGGAGCAGGCCAAGGAGATAATTGCATCATGAGCGACTCTGACGAGACAAAAAAGAAAGCGGAGCCCCGCAAGAAAACCATTGATCCGGCGGCGCTGGAAATGCTGGGCAGGGCGGAAGCCGCCGGCATCGGCACCGTTTTTTCCCGCGTCGATGAGATGAAACCGTGCCCGATTGGAGCGTCCGGCTCCTGCTGCCAGCTTTGCGCGATGGGCCCCTGCCGCCTGGTGGGGAAGGGCGCGGCGGAGAAGACCGGCATCTGCGGCGCCACCCACGCCACAATTGGCGCTCGTTACATGACCCGCGCCATTGCCGGCGGCGTGGCTGCCCATTCCGATCATGGCCGCGACATCGCCCGCACGCTGCTGGCGGTGGCGAAAGGCCATGCCGGCAGCTACCAGGTGAAGGACACCGACAAGCTTTACCGGGTGGCGGCGATCATGCATATTGCCACGGAAGGCCGTGATGTCAACGACGTTGCCGCCGAGGTGGCCCAAAGGGCGCTTGACAACTTCAACGGCACCGCCGGCGACGAGCTTTCTTACGTGAGCCGGGCGCCGGCCAAGCGGCAGGCGATCTGGCGCAAATACGGGCTGGTTCCCCGCGGCGTGGACCGCGAGGTGGTGGAGAGCATGCACCGAACCAACGTCGGGGTGGACCAGGACGCGGAGCACCTGCTCGATCAGGGCATGCGCACTTCGCTGGCCGACGGCTGGGGAGGGGCCATGCTGGCGACCGATCTTTCCGACATTCTCTTTGGCACTCCGAAGCCGCTGGTTTCCCAGGCGAACCTGGGCGTCCTAAAGAAGGATGAAGTCAACATTATCGTCCACGGGCACGAGCCGACGCTGTCGGAGATGATCGTCGCCGCAGCCCAGGATCCGGAGCTGGTCGAGTACGCCAAGAGCAAGGGCGCAGCCGGCATCAACCTGGCCGGCATCTGCTGCACCGCCAACGAGGTGCTGATGCGCCACGGCATTCCGCCGGCAGGCAATTTCCTGCACCAGGAACTGGCAATCATCACCGGCGCTGTCGAAGGCATGATCGTGGACGTGCAGTGCGTGCTGCAGGCGCTCTCGCCGCTGGCGCAAAAGTTCCACACCAAATTGATCACCACTTCTCCCAAGGCGAAGATCCCGGGGGCGACGCATCTGGAATTTGATGAGACGCGCGCCCTGGAGACCGCCAAAGAGATCGTCAGGATGTGCATTGACAATTTTCAGAACCGCGGAGACGTCGCCATTCCCGATTATACCGGCGACCTGGTGGCGGGCTTCTCCCACGAGTACATCAACTACATGCTGGGCGGGCGCTACCGGGCGTCGTTTAGGCCGCTTAACGACAACATCATCAACGGCCGCATCCAGGGGGCCGTCGCCATTGTTGGCTGTAACAATCCCCGGGTGACGCAGGACGAGGGCATCGTTTACCTGGTGCATGAGCTGATCAAGCGCGACATCCTCGTCGTCCAGACCGGCTGTGCCGCGCACGCGTCCGGCAAGCATGGCCTGTTGACGCCGGAGACAATGCAGATTGCCGGCGACGGCCTGCGCGAGGTCTGCGAGGCGGTCGGCATGCCGCCGGTGTTGCACCTGGGCAGCTGCGTTGACAACTCGCGTATCATGACCATACTCAGCCAGGTGGTGGAGGAAGGCGGACTCGGCGACGACATCTCCGATCTGCCCGTGGCCGCCATCTGCCCCGAGTACTACTGCGAGAAGGCGCTGGCAATCGGCACCTACGCCGCCGCCTCCGGCGTTTTCGTGGTCTTTGGTGTCCGCAACCCCGTCGCCGACTGCACCGAAGTAGTTGACATCATGTCAAACGGCTGGGAGCAAAAGGTCGGCGGCCAGTTGGTCTTCGAGCCGGATTACGAAAAAATCCTGGAGATGGTCACCGGCCGCATTCAGGCGAAGCGCCAGGCGCTGGGGATCCATGAAGAAAAAGAGAGGGTGCTCTTTGACATGGCCGCACGGAGGGAACTGTAAAAGCAGATGCTGGATGCTGTACATTGGATTTTGGAAAAACCCGAAACCCGGATTTTAGCAAAGCAGCTTGACTTTGGGGTGAAGCGAAAGAAGGAAGATAAATGAGCAAAGTTATCGCCACATCGGTTATCGCCGGGGCGCACCAGTTCGTCTCCGAGGCCGAAGAGGCTTTTGAGAAGGCAATGGACGCGGCCGGCTCGGAAGCTGCGATCGAGCTTCCCAATACCGGATATTACCTGCCGGTGATCTACGGGCTTACCGGCATCAAGGTAGAGAAGATCAAGGACATCGAGCAGGTGCTTGGGCACGCCCGCGAGTTGCTGCCAGAGGGCCCGGCCGAGCGGCTCTGGACTCCGTATCTGGGCACGGCGCTTGACGCCGGCGTCGCCACCCTGTTTTCCTGCGAGATCATCGAGTCGCTGCGCTATCTGCTCGAGCCGGGCTTTTACACGGCTACCGACGCGCCCACGGACGACAACCTCTGGCTGGGCGCCGCCGACGACGTCATCATGCGCGAGCGCGGCGTTGAGTTCGTGGACGGCACCGCGCCAGGGTTTGCCGCCATCACCGGAGCGGCCCCGGACGTGGAGACGGCCGTCAAGATCGCCAACGAACTAAAGCAGAAGATGCTTTACGTGTTTATCGCCGGCAAGGACGGCGGCGTCAGCTTTGCCGAGCAGTTGGTCGAGGGCGGCGTGGACCTGGGCTGGAATACCCGCCTGGTGCCGTTCAGTCCCTACGTCTCCGGGCATATCTGGTCACTTGGTTTCGCCACCCGGGCGGCGCTTTCGTTTGGCGGCGTTGAACCGGGCGATTACCGTCGGGTGCTGAAATACAACAAGGAGCGCATCTTTGCCTTTGTGCTCGCCTTTGGCGAGGTCACGGACAGAAAGTACGCCGCCGCTGCCGGCGCTATTTCCTACGGCTTCCCGACAGTCGCCACCAGTGATATTCCCGAGATCCTGCCCACCGGAGTCTGCACTTACGAGCACGTTGTCAGCAACGTCGCCTGCGAGGAGATCGTCAGCCGCGCCATCGACGTCCGCGGTCTCAAGGTTGTGGTCACAGAGGTGCCGGTGCCGGTCTCCTACGGCCCCGCCTTTGAGGGAGAGCGCATCCGCCGGGGCGAGTACCGGGTGGAGATGGGCGGCCCCAAGTCGCTCGGCTGCGAGTTTACCGAGATTGCCGAGGACGTCGAGGACGGCAAGGTGACCGTTGTCGGCCCCGAAATTGACGAAGTGGAAGAGGGCTCGACCATCCCGATTGCCGTTCACGTCGAGGTGCAGGGACGCAAGATGCAGAAAGACTTCGAGCCCATCCTGGAGCGCCAGGGGCATACGTTCTTCAACGAGGCCGAAGGGCTTTTGCACATGGGCCAGCGCGACACTGTCTGGATGCGGATCAGCAAGCGCGCCCATGCTGCCGGACTTACCTTCGAGCACCTTGGCAAGATCATCCACGCCCGCTATCACGCCGATTTCGCCGAGGTAGTTGACAAGGTGCAGGTAACTGTCTATACGAAACAGGAAGACGTGGAGAGGATCCTGGAGCGGGCCCGCAAGGCGTACCACGAGCGGGACGAGCGCCTGGGCAGCCTCACCGACGAGAGCGTCGACACCTTTTACTCCTGCATCCTCTGCCAGAGTTTTGCGCCCACGCACGTTTGCGTGATCACGCCGGAGCGCCCGGGGCTGTGCGGCTCCTACAACTGGCTGGACGGCAAGGCCGCCTACGAGATGAATCCGACCGGCGGCAATCAGCCGGTGCCCAAGGGCGAGACCATCGATAATGAGCGCGGCCAATGGAACGGCGTCAACGAATATGTCAAGGAACATTCGCAAGGTAAAGTCGAGGCCTTCAACACGTATTCAATGATGGAAAATCCGATGACTTCCTGCGGCTGCTTCGAGGTGATCAGCTGCGTGCTGCCGATGTGCAACGGCATCATGACCGTCAACCGCGAGTTCAAGGGCGACACGCCTTCAGGGATGAAATTCTCGACCCTGGCCGGCTCGGTCGGCGGCGGCGTCCAGACTCCGGGCTTCCTCGGCCATTCCAAGTTTTACATGGGTTCACCGAAGTTCATTGCCGCTGACGGCGGCATCAAGCGGCTGGTATGGATGCCCAAGGAGCTCAAGGAAGAGATCAGGGAGGTGCTTGAGAAGGCGGCGGAACGCGCTGGCGCCCCTGATCTGGTTGACAAGATCGCCACAGAGGAGAACGGCACAGAGGAGGCGGAAGTCTTCGAATATCTCCAGAAGGTCGGGCATCCGGCATTGGAAATGGAGCCCCTGTTCTAAATGCGGCGGCGGATGTTTCCCTCAGCTTTTGGAGCCGGACGGAGAAAACCCGCTCGCTCCGTTCATCGCGTGCAGGGTTAATGCAAAGATTGAGCCAGATGGCGCGATTTCGAAGTCGCTCGGGGTCTTTCCCGTCCGGCTCCTGAATTGGCTCGCATCAATAAATAATCACCGGCGCTCTTTTTAAAGGCCGCCGGCAGCCCGACGGGCGCCCGTAAAGTGATTGCAGTTGTAAATGACCCGAGCTATCAGAAGGGAGTGTGACACGTGGCTTTAAGCGGTCTGCAAATTTTCAAGCTGCTGGCAAAGACCAATTGCAAGGAATGTGGTTTCCCAACCTGCATGGCGTTCGCGATGCAGCTTGCCGCCGGCAAGGCGGAGCTTGACAAGTGCCCTTACGTCTCCGATGAGGCCAAGGCTGCCCTCGGCGAGGCATCGGCGCCGCCGGTGCGCAAGGTTACCATCGGCGCCGGCGATCTGGCTGTTACCGTTGGCGAGGAAACCGTTATGTACCGGCACGAGAAGCGGTTTGAGAACATGCCGGGCATAGGCGTGCTGATCACCGATGAGATGGAGGAGGCCGCCGTCGCCAGCCTGATCGGCCAGCTCAAGGAGCAGCAGTTCAATTATGTCGGCAGGACGTTGAGGCCGCGGGTGGCGGCGGTTAAAGCCTCCGACGGCGCGACGCTGGCGGCGCTGGCGGCCAAGGTTGATACAGGCTCGGGCGCGGCGCTGGTGCTGATGCATGAAGACGCCGGGGCGCTGAAAACAGCCGCCGGGGCGCTGAAGGGAAAAAAGCCGCTCCTGTACGCGGCCTCGGAAGAGAACTTTGACGCGGTTGCCGCCGTTGCCAGGGAGCTGGACGTCCCATTTGCCATCAAGGCTTCTAGCCTTGACAAGCTGGCCGAGCTGGGCCAAAAAGCGCTGGACGGCGATTTCAAGGAAGTGGTGCTCGATCCGGCGTCAAGCAGCCTCGGCGACGTGCTGCTGGACCAGACGATCATCCGCCGCGCCGCCATCAAGAAGACTTTCAGGGCGCTGGGATTTCCGACGATAGGCTTTCCTTGTCAAATGACCGATGACAGGATGCTGGAAGCCGTCTATGCGGCCGTGTTTGTGGCCAAGTACGCGGGCATAGTCATCCTTTCGGACCTGGAGCCGGCGCGGACGCTGCCGCTGCTGTACCTGGGCCAGAACATCTACACCGACCCGCAGAAGCCGATGCAGATGGAGGAGGGCGTCTACCCGGTAAACGAGCCCGGCCCCGAGGCGCCGATTCTGGTGACGACCAATTTTTCGTTGACGTACTTCACCGTCTCATCGGAGGTGGAAGCGAGCAAGGTTCCCGCCTGGCTCTGCATTATGGACGTTGAAGGCCAGTCGGTCCTGACAGCCTGGGCGGCGGGCAAGTTCGTCGCCGACGCCATCGCGCCGTTCCTGAAAAAAAGCGGCATCGAGGAGAAGGCGCCACATAAGAAGGTTGTCATTCCCGGCTACGTCGCCCAGATATCCGGTGAGCTGGAGGAGGAGTTGGGCGAAGGCTGGCAGGTGCAGGTGGGGGTGCGCGAGGCGGCCGACATCCCCAAGTTTCTCAGGCAGTGGACAGCGGCCTAAACTAAATGATTGAGTTGGAAGGCTGCCTGCGGGGTCGTCACGCCAGAGGGGTCCTCGTTTCGCCTTTCGTGTTTTGCGTTTCGCGTTCTATTTGAAATGAGGTTTAACGCCAAACACGAAACTTTCTTGTTATGAGCAACGGCCAGCGGAAAATCGAGCGTTCTTTTTCCCGCCCCGTCTCGGGCGATAAACTTAAACGTCCTCCCTGCGAGGCAGCCTGCCCGATTCATACGGACGCGCAGCGGTATATTCAATTTGTTGCCGAGGGCAAGCCGGCTGAAGCGCTGGCGGTGGTCAGGGAGACCAATCCGCTCCCGCAGGTGATCGGCCGCATCTGCCCGCATCCGTGCGAGGATGCTTGCCGTCGCGGCCAGGTGGATGAGCCGATCGCCATCTGCAGCCTGAAGCGGGTCGCTTCCGACGGCGCCAAGGCGGCCGGATTGGGATACAGGCCGCCACGGCCGGAATTTACGACAGGCAAGAAAGTTGCCATTGTCGGCTCCGGTCCGTCCGGACTGGGGGCGGCGCATGATCTGGCGCTCATGGGTGTTAAGCCGGTCGTCTTCGAGCGGCAGCCCGAAGCCGGCGGCTTCCTGCGCACCGGCATCCTCAGCTACCGCCTGCCAAAAAACATTCTTGACGAGGACATCGATTACATCCGCGGCATGGGGGTTGAGATCAGAACCGGTGTCGGCGTCGGTGAGGACGTTCAGTTTGACAGTCTGGCGCGCGAGTTTGACGCCGTGCTAATTGCCGCCGGCCTCTCCGACAGCCGCACGCTGCCGGTTCCCGGAGTTGACCTGCCGCAGGTGCTCCTGGCGGTGCCGTTCCTGGAGGCGGTTAACGCCGGCCGCGCCGCGCCGGACCTGGGCAAGGAGATCATCGTCATCGGCGGCGGCAACGTCGCCATCGACGTGGCCCGCTCCGCCAGGCGCCTCTCCGGCGGCAAGCTGACGATGGTCTGCCTCGAGGCCGATTACGAGATGCCGGCACACAGCTGGGAGATCGAAGATGCAAAGTCGGAGGGCATTGAGATCATCTGCAGCCATGGCCCGAACGCAATCATCGGCGATGACAGGGTTGAAGGGCTCGAAGTGAAAAAATGCGAGTCGGTCTTTGATGAGCGAGGCCGGTTCGCGCCCAGATTCTGCGAGACTGATCTTTCCGTGGTGCCGGGCGATACGGTCATAATCGCCATTGGCCAGATGTCAAACCTTTCTTTTTTACCGAATAACGGACCAGAAGTCAATGAGAACGGCATCCTTGTTTTCGACCGCAAGCAGATGACGACCACCCGGAGCGGCGTCTTTGCCAGCGGCGAGGTGGTCACAGGCCCCGGCGCGGCGGTGAACGCGCTCGCGAGCGGCAAGCGGGCGGCGATCGCCGTGGCGCGCCACCTGGGGGTGGATGTTGACTTTCCGCACGATCCGGTTGCAATTGGCGAAGTGCCGGCCGACGTGGCCGCCAAAGTAAAGCCGGCGCCGCGAAGAAAGATGCCGGCGCGCCCGGCCGGGGAGCGCATCCAGGATTTTGTGGAGGTGGAGACGGGCATGCCGGAAGCGGAGGCCCGCTGTGAGGCGTCGCGCTGCCTGCTTTGCGCCGCCGGCGCGCGCTACTCCGAGCTTAAATGCATTGCCTGTCTTACCTGCGTGCGCGTCTGCCCCTACGGGGCGCCCTGGCCCGACAGAGACGGGCTCGGCGGCATCTCGCCGGAGCGCTGCCAGGTGTGCGGCATCTGCTTTACCCAATGTCCGACAAAAGCCATCGACATAACAGCCAAGCCGGAAGATCAGATCGCGGCCGAGATCGAGGCGACGCTTGCGGGCGGTGGCGGCGAGCTGGAGTTTGGCTGCTGGTACTCCCAGTCGCGGGTGGCGCCGGAGGCTGCAACCGTAATTCTGCCTTGCACGGGACGGCTAAGCGTTCGCCTGCTGCTGCATGCGTTTGCGACGGGCTTTGAAAAGGTCTATCTGGCTGTCTGCAGCGAGAGCGACGACGGCCACTTCATCCATGGTCACCGGCAGGCGAGAGCGGCCGTTGCCGAAGCGCAGAGATTGATCGAGGATGCGGGGCTCGATCCCGGCGCAATCGAAATCCGGATCGAGCCGGAGCTGAAATGCAAGAAAGAATAAGTTCGTGCAGGTGATTGTTCTTCGAGGTAAAACCGGAACTCGGAACTCGGAAACTATTTGTTAAATGATTACAGCTGAGCGCAAAAATTTTGACGAGATCAGGAAGATGACCGACCCGTACGCCAATGTGCTTGTCGCCGGCTGCAACACGTGCGTCGCGGTCTGCCTGACCGGCGGTGAAAAGGAGGCCGAGCAGATGGCCCAGCAGCTTCAAATCGCCCGCCGCCGGGACGGCATCCAGGGCGGTGTTGATAGTGTCACTGTTTTGCGCCAGTGCGAAAACGAATACCTGGATGCGATTGCCGATCAGGTGGAGAAGGCGGATATCATCCTGTCCACCGCCTGCAGCATCGGGCCCCAGGGGCTGGTGTTCCGTTATCCGGCCAAGCGGGTTGTGCCGGCGATGAACACCAACATGCTGGGTTATGTCAAGCAGCATCACGTCTGGACCGAGTACTGCGCCGCCTGCGGTTCCTGCATGATTGCCGCCACCGGCGGCATCTGCCCGGTGGCTCGCTGTGCCAAGACGCTGCTGAACGGCCCCTGCGGCGGTTCACAAAACGGCCGCTGCGAGATTTCCCCGGAAGTACCCTGCGCCTGGCAGGAAATCTACGACCGCCTGGCGGCGCTGGGCGATCTGGATACGCTGAAAAGGATCATCGGGCCGAAGAAGTGGAACCTGTCCAACTCCGGCGGGCCGCGCACGATGAAAAAGGAAGGGTTTTAGCCTTGAAAGCTGGTTCAAATCTGGAGAAAGTGCTGGAGTCGGGCGTTTTTGCCGTCACGGCGGAGCTCGGTCCGCCCAAGTCGGCTGATCCCCAGGTAATAATTGACAAGGCCGGCATTCTTAAGGGCCATGTCGATGCGGTCAACATCACCGACAACCAGACGGCCATCGTGCGCATGTCAAGCGCAGCCGCCGCCAGGATCTGCGTCGAGCAGGGCTTGGAGCCGGTGATGCAGATGACCTGCCGCGACCGCAACCGCCTCGCGATCCAGGCCGACATCCTCGGGGCGGCGGCGCTTGGGGTCAGGAACCTCCTCTGCCTCACCGGCGACCACCAGTGCTTCGGCAATCATCCGGAGGCGCTGGGCGTCTTTGATCTGGATTCGATAACTCTTATCAAAATGGTCAGGGAAATGCGCGACGGCCCCGTCTTTCAAAACGGCGAAGAGATGACCGGAAAGTCGCCGCGGCTCTTTATCGGCGCCGCCGCCAATCCTTATGCCGACCCGTTCCCTTACCGGGTGCTCAGGCTGGCGAAGAAGGTTGACGCCGGGATAGATTTTGTCCAGACCCAGATTGTCTTCAACGTTGGCAAGTTTGAAGAATTTATGCATCAGTGCCGCGAGCTGGGGGTCAGCGAGCGCTGCCGTATTCTCGCCGGCGTCGCTCCGCTTAAAAGCGCCGGCATGGCAAAATACATGAAGAACAGGGTGGCCGGCATGGACGTGCCCGATGAGGTTATCGAACGCATGAGCGCGGCTGGGGACGCCCAGGATGAGGGGATCGAGGTATGCGTCGACGTCATCAACCGCGTCCGCGAGATCGAGGGCGTGGCCGGCGTCCATATCATGGCGGTCGAGTGGGAAAAAGCGGTGCCGGAAATCGTGAAAAGGGCAGGACTAAAACCATAACGGGAGGCATTAACTGCAAACAGGAGGCACAGGCTTCCAAGTCTGTGTAATAACGGCGGTTTGCGGTTACACAGGCCCGGAGGCCTGTGCCCAGCGGACTTGGATGCGTAATAACTGAACTAGGAGGCTAGATGAAGGCAATCGCTGAGAACATCAACGTGATGAACAAGAAGATCGGCGAGGCGATGCAGGCGCGCGACCCGGGACCGGTGCAGCAGCTGGCGCGCGAGTGCACCGAGGCCGGCGCCGATCTGCTTGACGTCAACCTGGGGCCGGCGCGCAAGGACGGCCCGGCGCTGATGGAGTGGATGGTGAAAACAATTCAGGAAGTTTCCGACCTGCAGCTCTGCCTTGACACCAGCAATCATGAAGCGATGGAAGCCGGCATCAAGACATGCAGCAAGCCGCCGCTGGTCAATTCCTTCAGCGCCCAGCCGGACAAGATGGAGAACATCTTGCCGCTGGCGGCTAAGTACGATTGCGAGATCATCGGCCTGACGATGTCCACCCACATCCCCGTCGACGCCGATGAGCGCATTGGCCTCGCCTACGAGCTGGTGGCGGCGGCCAATGCTCTTGGCATCCCCAACGAGCGCATCTGGATTGACCCGATCATCCTTCCAATCGGCGTTGAAGTGGGCCAGGCGCATGCGGTGGCCGTGCAAAATGTGCTAAAATCGCTCGCCGACCTGTTTGAGGAACCGGTGCAGACCACCTGCGGGCTTTCCAATGTCTCCAACGGGGCGCCGGACGAGTTGCGCGGGCCGATCGAGCGCGTCTTTCTGCCGTTGCTTGCCAGCGCCGGGATGACTTCCGCAATCTGCAATGTCAAGGATCCGGAGATGATGCGCACGATCAGGCTGATCAAGGATTTGAAAAATGAAGCGCTTTATTCGGTCTCGGACGCGGAGTTAAAATAAGGCGTATCAACGATTGGCTGTCATTCCGGGAGTAAAGTGGCCGAGGAACCCGTTTTGTCTTAAAGCAGATTCTTCGCTTCCCTCAGAATGAATTAAATAATTAATGATCCGGTTGGATGATGGCCTGATTAATAATTAGGAGATATATGTACAAGATTCTGGAGAAAGTTGACTATTCTGACGATGTGTACATGCAGGTTATCGAGGCGCCGGCGGTTGCGGGCGCCGCCCGGGCGGGGCAGTTCGCCATTTTAAGGATTCACGAGGAGGGCGAAAGGATTCCGCTGACGATCGCTGATTTTGACCGTGACAAGGGAACAATCACCATTGTTGTCCAGGCGGTCGGCAAATCCACCCGCCATCTGCAGACGCTGAGTGCGGGCGACTCCCTGGCGAATTTCATCGGTCCCCTCGGCCTGCCGAGCGAGATCGAAAAATTTGGCACCGTTGTCATGGCCGGCGGCGGCGTCGGCGTCGCGCCAATTTATCCGATTGCCCG
>JAJYLW010000009.1 GCA_021787475.1 Actinomycetes bacterium | reverse complement strand
CCCACTCTTCCAGTTTAATCACCTCTCGACCTCCCAGGCTTTAGATCTGCCTGGAAGCTATCCCTGTTTCGCAGGGGGGTCAATTTTAAACCGGCACTAGAGGGTCATTTTTGCATCGTCAGTGACAAAACCGGGTGCTTATCGCCAACCCGGATGAGAACAAGCAGGATCCGCCGGTTGCAGCCACGGTAACGATCGGCAAGACCACCTACGGGCCTTACAGCATTGCCCCTGGCGCAAGCGTAACACCTACCTTCCCCGGCGCGATGGGAGGCCCGGTTCAGGTGGCAGCTTCAGGAAGCGTGATTGCCTCCCAAAGGGTCCTTTACAACAGCTACTTTAACGAGGTAACAGGCACGGAACCGCCTGTTGCGTAGGGGGCAGGCCCGGCAGATGGCGGGCTCTTAGCTGCCGCACAGGCCTGGAGTCCTGTGTCTACCGCCAGAGGTAGATGGCGGGCTTTCCAGCCTGCCTTTGGAAGGGATAATCTACGCCACGGCCTTTTCCTGCGCCGGCTGAAACCCTTGCCTGCCCTGTAGAATCCGGCGCCTGCCAAGGTCACCTAAAGATTACTCACGCCAGGCCGAAAGCGAGATATGGGCGCAGAAAAAGCGTTGCAATCTGCACGCTTGAATTTTAGCCGCGATATTCGCTTTGGAATGAAAATGAAGGATATTTGAGGAGTTTGGAATGAAACGTCTGCCGCTTTACTTGTTTCCAATTATTGTTCTAATGATGGGGTTTTTCTGGTCTTCAACCGCTTTGGGCGGGACAAATCAATGGGCCAGCCATGGGCTTGATGATATACGGCTGTTGGTTCCTTCTCCAAATTTTGCCAGCGACCACACCGTCTTTGCTGTTTCTTACGGTAATGGCATCGACCCCGGTGTCTTCAAGTCAACTGACGGCGGCAGCAGCTGGATCCCCGTTGACAGCGGCATTGGCGTATCTGACCAAATCATGGTCAACTCATTGACCATTTCGCCGAACTTTGCCACTGACGGCACCATCTTCGCCGGCACCGGCGGGAACGGAGTTTTTAAGTCAACCAACGGCGGCGACAGTTGGATCCAGGTGGACAACGGCCTTTCTTCCCTGACAGTAAATTCCCTGGTCGTTTCACCTAATTTTGTCACCGACGGCACGATCTTCGCCGGTACAAAAGACGGCGGCGTCTTCAAGTCAACCAACGGCGGCGCCAGCTGGAGCGCCGTCAACAGCGGGCTTTCGACGACGCAGATAAATACGGTCGCGGTGTCGCCCGCGTTTGCCACCGACGGCACGCTGTTTGCCGTCAATGATGGCGCCGGCATTTTTAAGTCAACCAACGGCGGCAGCAGCTGGAATCAGATTAACACCGGCCTTTCTTCCGCATATGTGCGCTCGTTTGCCGTCTCGCCGAACTTTGCCACTGACGGCACGCTTATTGCCGGCACTTTGGCCGGCATCTCCAAGTCAACGGACGGCGGCTCCAACTGGGTCAACGCCGACTCGGGGCTTAGCAATACGGATGTGTTTTCCGTGGCTATCTCTCCCAGCTACGCGAGCGACGGCACCATCTTTGCGGGCGTCTACGGCAGTTACGCAGTTTTTAAATCAACCGACGGCGGCGGCAACTGGAGTGTGGCCGACGCCGGCCTCCCCGCTTTTAACAGCTATGCCGGCATTACCGCGCTGGCCATCTCACCGGATTTCGCCAACGATAGCACAGTCTTTGCCGGAAGTAACGCTCTCAGTGGGTTTAAATCCGTCAATGGCGGCGCCAGCTGGACGGGTCTGGACGGCGGCCTCACCGACGGGGAAGTAATGCAGCTGATTCTCTCCCCGAATTTTGCCAACGACGGCACGGTCTTCGCCGGCTCTGCCTCCGGCGTGTTTAAGTCAACGAATAGCGGCACAAGCTGGAGCAAGGTAATCAGCGCCACCGGCGTTTATTATTTTTCTTCTCTGGCCATTTCTCCAAACTTTGCCACTGACGGAACTATTTTCGCCGGCTTTCAGGGAAATGGCGTCTTTAAATCAGCCGACGGGGGCAACTGGAACCAGGTTGCAACCGGTCTTTCCAACCTTTATATTCGCGCACTGGCGATCTCCCCTGATTTCACCAACGATCAGACTATCTTCGCCGGGACTGATGATGGCGTCTTTAAATCAACTGACGGCGGCGCCAACTGGAGTCAGATGAACAGCGGCCTTTCTAACCTGTATACCAATTCATTGTCTATCTCCCCGAACTTTGCTATCGATCAAACCATTTTTGTCGGGACTAATGACAGTAGCGGCGGCGTTTACAAATCGGCGGATGGCGGCGCCACCTGGAGTCAGGCCAGCACCGGTTTGCCCACCACCGCAAGCTCATTTTCGCTGGCGTTTTCCCCGTCCTTCGCCAGCGATGATACTTTGTATGTTGGCACCGAGCCGAAAAATGGCACCGGAGGAAGCATCTATAAATCAACCAACGGGGGCGCGAGTTGGAGCCCGGCAAATAACGGTCTCCCTCTTTTCACCCCGGTATCAAATTTACCGGTACAATATGTATCTTTAGCAATCTCTCCGAACTTTGCTAGCGATCACACTCTTTTTGCCGGACCTGGCGGAGCCGGCTTGTTTGAGTCGACCGATGGCGGCGGTAACTGGAGTTCGGTAAGTGGTTGGTTGCCTCTTGACACAACCGTCCCCACTTTGGCCGTTCCGCCGGACTTTGCCAGCAGCAACACCATCTTTGCCGGCGTCAGCGAGGTCGGAGTTTTTAGCAATGTTCTTGTTGCCACCGACACCACCCCGCCGGCGGTAAGCAGCGTCTCCCCCAGCGGCTGGGTAAACACAGCCTCAACCACCATCAGCGCTGATTACTCTGACTCCGGCTCGGGCATAAACACCGCCTCGGTGGCTGTCTATCTTGATGGCTCGCCGCTCACCGGTTGCACCGCCGGGGCAACCAGCGTCAGCTGCCCCACCTCCGGCCTAAGCGACGGGGCGCACACAATCACCGGCTCAGTTTCAGACAACGCCGGCAACACCAGCACCATCAGCGGCTCCTTCAGCATCGACACGGTTGCGCCCACAGTCTCTAATGTCGCGCCCGCGGGCGCGATCAGCACCGCTTTGGCTACGATAAGCGCTGATTACCAAGATAACAGCGGCGGCTCGGGGATAAGCACCTCTTCGGTGATTGTTAACCTGGACGGAAGCGCCCTCTATACAGGCTGCACGGTAACTGCCACCAGCGTCAGCTGCCCGGTTGCCGGCCTCGCCAACGGGGCGCACACCATAAGCGGCCAGGTAGCAGACAACGCCGGCAACACTTCTCTGATAAACGGCTCCTTTACAGTCGGCATTCCATCTGTCCAACAGACAAGTTACTTCTGGACCTGGTATGACAATGTCGGCGGCGATAACTGGGTGCTATTGGCCAACCCCAGCTCGGCTGCGGGGAACCTTACCTACAGCCTCTTAATTGGCGGCGTCCCCATGAACTTAAGCGGATATAACAATGGTGTGACAGGCCCGGGAAAGAGCATCGAGCCCATGTACGCCAAGACCATTGGCGGCCCGGTTAAGGCAACCGCAAGCGGCGGCAAGGGCATCGCCAGCCAGCGCATCCTCTGGCCCAAGGGCGGCTCTTCCTTAGAAGAAGTGCCCGGGACAGAAGAGAGCCGGCTCTCCAATGACTTTTACTGGACCTGGTACGATAACTCAAGCCCCGGATATACAAACTGGATCCTGGTGGCTAACCCTGGCCAGGACCGTAGCGGCTACCCCCAGGGCAGCGTCACGGCCACCGTAAAGATCGCCGGCCAGCAAGTCTGGAGCGGAACTATCAAACCGGGCGGGAACGTTACCCCCACCTTCCCCACCAAGATGGGCGGCCCGGTTGAGGTAACCTCCACCGGCGGCGACGTAATGGCCTCCCAGAGAGTCCTTTCAAACAATGGAAAAGCCTTTAACGAGGCGCCCGGCATCCCGGCCTCCTCGCTTTCTGACGATTACCTCTGGACCTGGTACGATAACAACTCCCCTGGCTACACTGACTGGGTGCTTATCGCCAACCCCGGGGCAAGCGCGGTAACCTACCGGATCAAGATTGGCGGCTCCCAGGTGGCCTCCGGCGCCCTGGGCCCCGGGCAGAGGATAACCCCCACCTTCCCCACCAAGATGGGCGGCCCCGTGGAGGTAATAGCCTCCGGAAACGTAATTGCTTCCCAAAGGGCGGTAGCCGGACCTTCCCTTGAAGAGGTCCCCGGCTACCCCAAAAACGCCCTCTCAGGCGACTATAACTGGACCTGGTACGATAACGCTTCGGCCGGGGCCACCAACTGGATCCTTATCGCCAACCCGGGCGCTGTCCCGGTAACCTACCAGATTAAGATTGCCGGCAAGAACGTCCCCGGAGGATCGGGCACCCTCCCGGCGGGCGGCCGGGTAACCCCCACTTTCCCCGGCCTGATGGGCGGCCCCGTGGAGGTAAGCGCCTCCGGAAACGTGATGGCCTCCCAGCGGGTCACCTGGAACGGCTACTTTAACGAGGTGCTAGGCCAGTAGATGGCGGGCTTTCCAGCCTGCCTTTGGAAGGGATAATCTACACAAGCCCGATGTCTGCACAGGCTAAATCCTGCGCCTGAACGCTGCGAGGTATAGCCCGCATCTATCATCCATTATTCTCATTAGGTAAGATACTAGTGACCGTGCTAGGCGGGGAGCCAGCGGTGCCCTGTTACCCGCAATCCGCTACAGCGGGGCTGAACTCCCACCTTCGGGGCGGGCCTGCGGGGCCAGTGGCCTTGCCGGCGGTGCAGAAGGTCAGGTCCTGCGCAATGGAACGTCGTGAACCCCGTCAGGTCCGGAAGGAAGCAGCGGTAAGCGATCTCTTTCATGTGCCGCAGGGTTGCCTGGCCGGAGCCGCCTGCCTGGCGCACGCCCGGAAGCCTTGTTTCAACGGTGGGTGCACGGTCATAAAGCGGATGGTGGATGGTGGACATTGGATTTTGGATTAAACCCAAAAACTTAAAGTCCAGAAAGGGCTACTTGATAAGCAGCTAAAGTTAGCCATATTTTTTTGGAACTCGGAACTCTCATTTATGTCAGGCTTATCTTTATACCGCAAGTACCGCCCGGCGACTTTCGCGGAGGTCGTGGGCCAGGAGCATGTCACACGCACGCTTGCGAACGCCATCGCCGCCGGCAAGGTGAGCCATGCCTACCTGTTTGCCGGCTCCCGCGGCACCGGCAAGACCTCCACCGCCAAGCTGCTGGCGAAGGCGCTTAACTGCGCCGAGGGGTCCACGGTCGAGCCGTGCGGCAAGTGCGAGAGCTGCACCGGCATCAGCGCCGGGACGTCGCTGGACGTCATCGAGATGGATGCCGCCAGCAACCGCGGCATCGACGATATCCGTGACATCCGCGACAAGGTGGCGTTCTCGCCGGTGGGAGGACCGGCCAAGGTCTATATCCTCGACGAAGCGCACATGCTCACGAAAGAAGCTTCCAATGCTTTCCTGAAGGTGCTGGAGGAGCCCCCGGCGCATGTCATTTTTGTCCTCTGCACCACTGAGGCTCACAAGGTAATTCCCACAATCAGGTCACGTTGTCAAAAATTTGAGTTTCGCCGCCCTAGCGCCGACATGGTCCTTAAGGTGCTCGAGCGCATTGCCGCTGCCGAGGGTATTGCCATTGACGAGGCCGGGCTGACGGCGATCGCCCGCAATTCGGCGGGCGCCTTTCGCGACGCCATTGGTACTCTCGATCAGTTGGCGAGCTACTGCGACGGCGAAATCTCGCAGGCCGATGTGCTTTCACTGCTTGGCGTCACGCCCTCAGACCTTCTGTTTGAAGCTGTTGACATAGTTTCAGAAGAAGATGTACGCGGCGCCCTCCTGTTTATTGACCATCTCGCCGGCCAGGGCCGCGATCCGGAACAGTTTGCCGCGGAGCTGATCGGCCACCTGCGCCACATTTTTCTGTTGCAGCAGCTGGATGATGACGCCGCCGGGCTTGACGCCGTGCCGGCTGAAGAAATCTCGCGCCTTCAGAGCCAATCCCGGCTGATGACGCCGGCCCGGGTGATGAGGTTTATCGAGCTGCTGCTGAAAGCCCAGGGTGAGGTGCGGCTGGGCAGCGACCCGCGCCTGCAGCTGGAACTGGCGTTTATCGCCATCACCCGACCCGAGATTGACATGTCAACCAAGTCGTTGTTGTTCCGGCTGGAGCGTCTGGAAAAGAATGCTGCCGGCCCGGCAGAAAGCGCCGGGGCGGCTTGCTCCCGTGACGCCCCGGTGGCGGCGGCGGATGAAGCGGGGCGAGTAACCGCGCCTGGAGAGACGGCCGCGCCGCCCGAGCTTACCCTTGAGAAGATAGCCCGCGCCTGGGGCGTCATCCTCACTCAGGTGAAAAAGAAAAAGATTCCATTATATTCATTGCTGCAGGAATCCAGGCCGGTGGATTTAAACGGCAACGTGCTCACCATCGGGTTTCCGGCGGGAGCCGGGTTTCACAAGGGCCAGGTGGAAAAACCGGCTTATGCCGCCATCGTCACCGAGGCGCTGAAAGAGATGACCGGCGCTGATATCCAGCTGGCCTGCGCCGTCAACCCGGGTCTGGCGGCCGTGAAGGAATCGAAACCGCCCAATTCCGAGGAAGTCATTGCCATGATCATGGAAGAGTTTGAAGCGGAGGAAATCTAAAACCGGATGCTGGATTGTGGACATTGGATTTTGGATTAAACCGAAACCCCAAACCCGAAACCGGTTTATCGATAGTCTTGGGCTGGAAGGGAGCTTAAAATGCAGAATATGAACATGGGCAAGATGATGAAGCAGGTGCAACAGATGCAGAAGCAGATGGCCAAGGCGCAGGCAGAGCTGGCCCAGGAAGAGGTTGAGGCGAGCGCCGGCGGCGGCATGGTCACCGTCAAGGTGACCGGTGATCTGAGAATTGTTTCAATCAAGATCGATCCGCAGGCGATCGACCCGGGGGACGTCGAGATGCTTGAGGACATGGTGCTGGCGGCGGCAAACGAGGCGCTTAGGTCGGCGCAGGAGCTGGCCTCGCAAAAGCTGGGCGGCCTTACCGGCGGCCTGAACATTCCAGGAATAATGTAAAAACTTTCACGTTCCACGTTTAACGTGGGCAAAGCCGTTGCGCCACGGTTTCTGTCGGAGCCTTATTTAATAAGAGTCAAATCTTGAAATCCATATCAATGAGAACATTAAACGTGAAACGTTAAACAAGATTGTTCCCTCCTTCTGTTGAACAACTGATTACCGAACTGGCGAAGCTGCCCGGCATCGGCCGCCGTTCGGCGCAGCACATCGCTTTTTTTGTTTTGGGCCAGTCTTCCGAGGAGGCGCGGTCCCTGTCACAGGCAATTATTGACGTCAAGGAAAAGATACGTTTCTGCCGTCAGTGCTTCAATTTCAGCGAGGATGAGCTTTGCGTTTATTGCCGCGACGCCCGCCGCGATACCTCATTTATCTGCGTCGTCGAGGAACCGAGCGACATTATTCCTATCGAAAAAGGTGGCGACTACCGGGGGCTTTATCATGTGCTTGGCGGGGCGCTGTCGCCCCTTGATGGGATCGACCCCGATCACCTGCGCATCCGGGAGCTGGTGACGCGGGTGGAAACAGGCGATGTGGCGGAAGTGATACTCGCCACTAATCCAAACACTTCGGGGGAATCCACGGCAATGTTCATTGCCGAGGAGCTGCGCGGCAAGGCAAAGGTGACGCGGCTGGCCAGCGGCCTGCCCGTCGGCGCCGACCTTGAGTACGCCGATGAGGCGACGGTCAGCCAGGCGATGCTGGGGCGGCGGGAAATGTAAACCCGGATGGTGGATGGTGGACTATGGATTTTGGATTAACCTCAAATCTCAAACCGGAAACCCGAGACCCTAAACCCCAAGCATGAAACCAGAAGACACTTGACAAATAGTAATTAATCCCTATTGTTTTTTGAGCTTTGAACTTATGGTTTCCGCAATCAAAGACCTGAAAATTCAGCGCCAGACCCGGATCCTCCTTAATCTCGCCTGGGGCTTCGCCCTGGTGATTTTGGGAGAAGGCTACGTTTTTTCACCGCTTAGCGGTCTGATGGCGCGCCACCTGGTGCAGGCCTCGTCGGCGATTTTCTGGCTTGCCTTCTGGTCGGCGCCGGTGGCGTTTCTCGCCCTGCAGTCGTTCGCGCACCTGAGAGTGCTTAACAGGTTTTTCCCGGACTGCCAGCGCAACCGGCGCTGGGCCGTTGGCGTGGCATGCGCGTCTTTTGCCGTCCTGATTGCGATTCTCGTGCTTGTCCTGCCAATGCCGGTCGTGCATTCATAAGGCTAAAAAGAACCGGCCGTTCCCCGCTTTTTGCTTTCTCACCAGGCCTTCGTTCTCCAGCCGCCCCAGCCATTCGTCGGCCTCTCCTGCCGGCAGGGAAAACACTTCGGCGACCTCGCGCGGCGCCACCTTGCGGTAGCGGCGGACAAACGCGAGAATGGCATCGGCGGCGTCCCCTGCCTGGTTCGACTCGACGAGCCGGCTGGAAAGCCGCTTGAACAGCTCCACAAACCGCTGATAGGGCTGGTAGCCAAAAAACATTAACTCCTCCCCGGCTCGGTTTGAGATCAGGAATGAGGGAAAGCCGGTCACATGCCACCGCCGGCATTCTTCAATATCGGCCAGGAACGCCTTCCTGGCGCTGCCGTCTTCAAGCGCCGTCAGAAAAGGCTCCCGGTCAAGCCCGGTTTCTGCGGCGAGCTCCGCCTGCACATCCGGGCGGTGAATCAGCCGCCGCTCGGCAGCCGCCGCCTCCCGTAGCCGCCGCAAGAACATGGCCGCCAGTTCTTCGTTCTGAAACTGCGCCGCCTTGACGGCGATGTTGGCAGGCCATGTTGACTTGAACTCATCTTTCATGTCCAACCATACATCGGCATCCACCGGCATGCCGTGCCGGGCCGATGCCTCCCGCCAGTGCGCCGCCACCTGACGAGCCATATCATGGCCGCCAATCTTGTTAAGCGGATCGTAAAAGGCGGCAACGTCTTCAACCAGCCCGCCCATGACAAAGCCCAACCCCACCTGGCTGCCGAAAGCCATCTCAATGTGCCGCATGACCGGCTCGGATCCCCAGCACCAGGTGCAGTATGGATCGGTAAACTGGATTATTTTCAGGAGGGGTTTCGCCGGATCCGGCATCAGGAACTCCTCATCAGACTCGTAACGCGGCTATAAACAATTCTATACCGCATCACGCCGGAGATTAAGCCAGCCCGCTTGTGGGTAGTTTGTCTTTCGTGCTGCAGACGCTTTCCCCCGCGCGGGAATTGATGTCAACCCCTGAAGAAAGGAGAAGGCATGCCTGTCTACGTTGCGCTGAGCAAACTGACGGATGAGGGTAGCAAGACAATCAAGAATAATCCGGAGCGAATCAAGGAGGTCAACCACGACCTGGAGGGCATGGGCGTCAAGGTGCTGGCCCAGTACGCGGTGCTGGGGCAGTATGATTTTGTCAACATCCTGGAAGCGGATAACAACGACGCTATCGTGAAGATGTCAGTGGAGATTGGCTCGCGGGGATCGGTGCAGCTGCAAACAATGCCGGCTGTGCCTGTCGACCAGCTGATCGCAGACATCAAGGCATAGGTGCCCCGGTGAGATTTTTTCCCGCTGAGGCCGCCGGCTGGCTGGCGCCGCTGGCCTTGCTTCTGGCTCTGGCAGCCGTGCTGTTGCTGCCCGGTTGAAGTTGACGCCAATGCGCCCGGGCGGCGCCGGCATCAGCCTGCTTTGATAGAATATGCAGTGTGACTCCCCGCCACAAATTTAGCAAAGAGAAGTATGACGCCGTCATCATTGGCGCCGGACCTGCCGGCATCTTTGCCGCGCTGGAGCTTACCCGCAAAAATGGCTGGCGGGTGCTTGTCCTGGAGAAGGGTTTTGAGATGGCAAAGCGCAAATGCCCAGTCCGGGGGGAGCGCCTGGCCGGCTGCGAGATTGGCTGCCGCCCGTGCTCGATCACATGCGGCTGGGGCGGCGCCGGCGCCTTCAGCGATGGCAAACTGACGCTGTCGCCGGAAGTGGGCGGCTGGCTGGCGGAGTTTGTCGGTCAGCGAGAGCTTGTCCGGCTGATTGACTATGTTGACAAGGTCTTCCTCAAGTTCGGCGCCCCCCACCACGTCCACGGCGCCGACCGCGACCTTGTCGAGGAAATCCGGCAGCGGGCCATGCTTGCCGGCCTTAAGTTGATCGCCGACCCCATCCGTCATATGGGCACCGACCGCTGCCCCGCGGTGCTGCAGGCGATGCGCGACGACCTGGACGGCAAGGTTGAGGTGGCGACGCGCACGCCGGTGGGCGGGATCCTGGTTGAGTCCGGCGCGGCGGCCGGTGTTGAGCTGGAGGACGGAACTGCGATCACGGCCGGGGCGGTCATTGCCGCTCCCGGCCGGGAAGGCGCGAACTGGTTCGCCGGCCAGGCGCAGGCGCTCGGCATCGGCATGATCAACAATGCTGTTGACATCGGCGTCAGAGTTGAGGTGCCATCGTTGATCATGAAGCCGTTGACGGACGCTCTCTACGAGGCCAAGCTGCTGCATTACTCAAAGACGTTTGAGGATCAGGTGCGCACTTTCTGCATGAACCCGGAGGGCTATGTCTCCAAGGAGGCTTACGGCGAGGTGATCACCGTCAACGGCCACAGCTACAGCGACCATGGCTCCGGTTATACCAACTTTGCGTTGCTGGTCAGCACCAGGTTCACGGAGCCGTTCAAGGATCCGCTTTCCTACGGGCGCTCCATCGCCCGGCTGGCCAACTTGCTGGGCGAAGACATCATCGTGCAGCGCCTCGGCGACCTGCAGATCGGCCAGAGGACAACGACGGCCCGCCTGGAGCGCAGCACCGTGCGGCCGACGTTGATGAAATGCACCCCCGGCGACCTTTCCTTTGTGTTGCCCTTCCGCCACCTCCGCAATATTCTTGACATGCTTGAAGCAATGGACGAGCTTGTGCCGGGCGTCAACGCGCGCGAGACGCTGCTATACGGCGTCGAGGTAAAGTTCTACTCGGCTCGGCTGAAGCTGAGCAAGTCACTGGAGACGAAGGTGAAGAACCTCTATGCTGTTGGCGACGGCGCCGGCGTCACCCGCGGCCTTGTGCAGGCCGCCGCCTCGGGCGTCGTGGCGGCCCGGGCAGTTTCGGAGAAGCTGGCCTGCCGTTAAATCTTTCCCTGCTTTTGACATGCCGGCAATCTTCTTTCGCCGCCGGTGATATAATCTGAAAAATCGTGATGAGCCAATACAAGGAAGAATTCGGCCCTTTTTATTTCAGCGGTCATGTCGTCTGGGAATGTTTGAAAAGAAAATCGCAAAATAGTTATTCCTTAGGAGCATCATGCCGGCCACAATAGTAGTGGGGACCCAGTGGGGCGATGAGGGCAAGGGCCGCATTATTGACAACCTGGCCGAAAAGAGCCAGATGGTGGTCCGCTTCCAGGGTGGCAATAACGCCGGCCACACGATCGTCAACAGCGCCGGCGAGTTCAAGTTCCATCTCGTTCCTTCCGGCATTCTTTACCCGCAGGTGACTGCCGTCATCGGCAACGGCGTCGTCATCGATCCGCGCGTGCTCTGCCGGGAGATCGACGCGCTGAAAGCGCGCGGATTCGACTGTGCCAAGCTGCGCATCTCCGGCAACGCCCACATGATCATGCCGTATCATGTTCTTCTGGACGCCGCCCATGAGACGCAGTTGGGCCGGCGCAAGATCGGCACCACCCGGCGCGGAATCGGCCCGGCCTACACCGACAAGGCGGCGCGGCTGGGCATCCGGGTTCAGGATCTGACCGACAAGAAGATCCTCCGGCAGAAGCTGGACACGGCCATAGGCGAGAAAAATGACCTGCTGGAGAAGGTCTACAACAGCCCCGGCGTTGACCCGTTTGAGGTGATGGAGCAGTATGCCGGTTACGCCGACAAGCTGTCGCCCTATATCGCCGACACATCGCTGCTCATTGATAAATCGCTCAAGCGTGGCGAAAGGGTTTTATTCGAGGGAGCGCAGGGCACGATGCTCGACATCGACCATGGCACTTATCCGTTTGTGACCTCGTCCAATCCGATCGCCGGCGCTGCCTGCGTCGGCGCTGGTGTCGGACCGACCGCGATCGATGAGGTCATCGGCGTCTGCAAGGCTTACACCACCCGCGTCGGCGAGGGCCCTTTTCCGACCGAGCTGAGTGGCACCCTGGGAGATCATTTTGTCAACCGGGGCGCCGAATTTGGCACCACCACCGGCAGGCAGCGCCGCTGCGGCTGGCTCGACCTGGTTGTGCTCAAGTATGCAGTGCGGCTCAACGGGCTGACGGGCCTGGCCATCACCAAGCTGGACGTGCTTTCCGGGCTGGATCAGATCAACGTCTGCTCCATGTATGAGTACAATCATGGCGGCGCGCTGAAGAACTACACCGATTTTCCGCCGCACCAATCGATCTTCTACCACTGCCGGCCGGTCTACCAGAACCTGCCCGGCTGGAACGAGGACATCTCCGGCGCCCGCCGGCTGGCTGATCTGCCGGTGGAGGCGCGCGATTACCTAGATTTGATCGCCGCTGAAGCGGGCGTGCCGATCAAAATTGTCAGCGTCGGGCCGGGGCGGGACGAGGTTGTGGAGGTATAGCCCGGTTTTTTACGGCCAGCGGATTATCGAGGATCCGGAATGTTTTACGAAGAAGTTTTGAGGGCTTTGTAAACTCAAGGTACGCGCTACCTGGTTGTTGGCGGCGTCGCAATTATTCTTCACGGCGTTCCCCGGATGACCGGGGATATGGATATCGTGATTGATTTTTCGCCTGAAAATTTAAAGTCTTTCCTGGAGGCGATGAAGTCCGCAGGGCTCAAACCTTCGACTCTGATTGTTCCGACGGAGCTGGCCGATGGCGGCGCGTGGACCAAATGAATCGAAGAGAAAAACCTGAAGGCGTTGACATTTCAGAGCAGCGCGGCCACAGTTCCGTATATGGAAGTGGACCTTGTCCTCGATCCGGTTATTGATTTTAAGGAAATGTATGGCGACCGGGCCGAGCTCCAGTCTGAGGACCTGATAATAAAGGTGGCCTCCGTGAGGCATCTGATAGAGATCAAGTCGGGGCTGGGCCGGCAGGAGGATCTGGCAGACGTCAGGGCCTTGAAGAAAGTCGAGCAGGCCGGAGGGCGGCAAGGCGATGACTGAATCAGGAAAAGGTTACAACTATTACGTCACCATTGAGCAAATACGCCGGTTTAGCCGGCTGACTGCCAGGCAGAAGCTGGAGTGGCTCGAGGAAGCAAATGCCTTCGTAAACAAATTCCTCCCGGAGCGCAGCCGCCGTTTGCAGCAACTTTTCCGTTCGGGGAAGATTTAACAGGGATTACGAACCCGGAACTCGGGGGTTTCACACATTAAACCTGAAGTTGATGATATCCCCGTCCTTGACTATATAGTCTTTTCCCTCCAGCCTCACCGCGCCGGCGTCGCGGGCCCTGGCCAATGAGCTGGCGGCCATCAGGTCTTCGTAACTGACAACTTCCGCTCGGATGAAGCCCCGCTCGATGTCGGAATGGATCTTGCCGGCGGCTTTTAATGCCGGCGTCCCCTTCTGAATCGTCCATGCCTTTACTTCATCTTCGCCGGCGGTCAGAAATGAAACCAGCCCCAGCAGCGCGTAGGCCTCGCGGATGACCCGGTTCATCGCCGGCTCGGCGATTCCGAGATCGTCGAGGAAAAGCTTTGCCTCCTCCGGCTCCAGCTGTGACAGTTCTGTTTCGATCTTGCCGGAAAGGGAAAAGACCTGGGCGTCCTTGCCCCGGTAGAAATCTTCCAGATTCGCCAGAGCCGCTGCCGTGGCGGGGCTGGCGATGTCGTCCTCGCCGACGTTAAGCACAATCAGTTCCGGCTTCGCCGAGGTGAACTGAAGCGAGCTTGTGGCGGCGCGCTCGCCTTCGCTCAGCCCAAGGTTGCGAAGCGGCTTTTCCTCCTCCAGTTGGCCGCGGCACTTTTCCAGCGTCGCCTTTTCAGCTTCAAGGTCCCCGCCAACGCCTTTCTTTATCGAGGCGGCGATGCGCTCCAGCCGCGTCTCCACCAGCTCCAGGTCGCTAAAGACCAGCTCCAGTTCCAGGGCGGCGGCGTCGGCGGCAGGATCGACGGCCCCATCCGGGTGAGCGATAGCCGGGTCTGCAAATGCCCGCACCACGTGAATGACGGCGTCCATATCCCGGACATCGTTAAAAACCGCCGCCTTTTGCTTGCTGGCCGAGATTCCCCGCGAGAAGCCGGTAATGTCCACGCAGGTGACCTCCGCCCAGGTCGTCTTGCGAGGCTTGTACATTTCCGCCAGCCGGTCAAGTCGCGCATCGGGCACGCGGATGACGCCGACGTGGCGCTCTGTTCCCAAGGGGTTGGGGAAGGGAGCCGCCGGCGCGCTCTGGCCAGTGAGCGCATTAAAGATGGTTGTTTTGCCACAGTTGGGCAGTCCGATAATCCCCAGCTTCATAATGAGGTCATTATAGTCAGCAAGCCGGAATTTCCAAATACGCTATTATTTGTTCTTTTCTGGGGGTTGGGTTTTGGGTTATCCACCATCCACCATCCGCTTTTTATCGTTATTCGATTGGCCACCATCCAGCATACAGCATCCGCTTAATCACCATCTGCTTCTTGAGCGTTGTTCCGGGGAAAGATAAAATAGCGGCGGTCAAAACATCACTTAAGGAGAAGAGTTGCGGGTCCTTGTTGTCGGCTCGGGAGGGCGCGAGCACGCCATCGTTAAAAAAGCTGCGGCCAGCGGCCTGGTGTCGGAGGTCCACTGCGCCCCCGGCAACGCCGGCATTTCCCGGCAGGCGGTTTGTCATCCGGTTACCGATACTGACATCGGGGGAATTGCCGGGCTTGCCCGGAAGACAAGCCCCGGCCTGGTTGTCATCGGTCCGGAAGCGCCGCTCTGCGCCGGCCTTGCCGACGCGCTTCGGGCGGAAGGCTTCAAGGTGTTTGGCCCCGGGCGCGAGGCGGCGATGCTAGAGGGTAGCAAGGGCTTCGCCAAGGAAATCATGGACGCCGCCGGGGTGGCGACCGCCGGTTATTCCCGCTTCAGCGAGTACGCCGCCGCCGCCGCCCACATCGAAGACGGCCTCTTTCCTGTTGTCATCAAGGCCAATGGCCTGGCGGCAGGCAAGGGCGTCATCATCGCGGAGCAGCCCGAGCAGGCGCGCGACGCCCTTGTGCGCTGTTTTGTGGAACGCTCTTTCGGCGCGGCCGGCCTTGAAGTTCTGGTGGAGGAGTGCCTGATTGGGCATGAATGTTCGGTGCTGGCCCTCTGCGACGGCGAAAACATCCTGCCGCTGGAGCCGGCTCAGGATTACAAGCGCATTTACGACGGCGACCGCGGCCCCAACACCGGCGGCATGGGTTGCTACAGCCCGGTGCCGCGTGTGCCTGAGGCCCTCGCTGAGGAAATAATTGAAACGGTGCACCGTCCCGTCGTTGCGGAACTACAGAAACGTGGCATTGATTTCCGGGGGGTTCTTTACGCAGGCCTGATGCTGACCGACAGCGGCCCCCAAGTGCTGGAGTTCAACGTCCGCTTTGGCGACCCGGAAACCCAGGCAATTCTGCCCCGGCTGGAAAATGACCTGATCGAGCTGATGCTGGCCTGCGCCGAAGGAACGCTGGCCCGGCAGCGGCTGCGCTGGCGCCGGGAGCGCTGCGTCACCGTAATTATCGCTTCGGCAGGTTATCCGCTGTCATCCAGCAAAGGAGATGAGATCAGCGGCCTCGGCCTCGACGGCGGCCTTCCCGGCGTCGAGGTTTGCCACGCCGGCACGGCCGAGGCCGATGGAAGGTTTTTTACCGCCGGCGGCCGCGTGCTTGCCGTCAGCGCTCTTGACAACACTTTTAAAGCGGCGCGTCAAAAGGCGTATGACGCCGTGGCCAAGGTAAATTTTGACGGGATGCAGTTCCGTCATGACATTGCCGCAGAGCCGGCGGAGGCGGAGGGAAATCTTACCGGGAGGCCCGCATGACCGAAACGCTGGAAGAGCTGGAGCCGCTGCTTGACGCGGCCGGAGAGGGCGAGGCGCTGGTGGGGATCGTGATGGGCAGCGAGTCCGACCGCGAGGCGATGCAGCCCGCCTGCGATGAACTTGACAAGATGGAAATTCCTTACGAAGTCAGCGTTATCAGCGCCCACCGCGACCCTAAGCAGCTGGAGGCTTACGCGGAAGCGGCCGCCGGCCGCGGCCTGAAGGTAATCATCGCCGGCGCCGGCATGGCGGCGGCGCTGCCGGGCGTGATTGCCTCTTTCACCACCCTGCCGGTAATTGGCGTGCCCATCCAGACCCAGGCACTGGGGGGGCTGGACTCGCTGCTTTCCGTTGCCCAGATGCCGCCCGGTGTTCCCGTCGCCTGCATGGCGATCAACGGCGCTAAAAACGCGGCCATCATGGCGGCAAAGATTTTGGCGGTCTAGTCCGGCGGCCAAGGCGGCGGCTGTCGGCTTGGCCAGCCCCGCTCAACCGGCCCCGGCTCAGCTGGCCGCCCGGCGCTTCTCAAAATAATGCTGGTGATAATCTTCTGCCGGGTAGAACGGGCCGGCGGCCAGAATCTCGGTCACGATCGGACGCAGGTATTTCCCCTGCCGGTATTTGCCGGACTCCTCCAGTTCTTTCATCGACTTTGTCGCCGCCTGCTCTTGCTCAGGCGTAAAGTAAAAGATGACGGAGCGGTACTGATTGCCGATGTCGGGACCCTGGCGGTCCTTCGTCGTCGGGTCGTGGATCTCCCAGAATTTCGCCAGCAGTTCCTCGTAACAGATTTTCGCCGGATCGTATTCCACCAGCACTGTCTCGGCATGGCCGGTCTGTCCTGTCGAGACGTCCTCGTAAGAGGGGCTGTCAATCATGCCGCCGGAATAGCCGGCAGTTGTCCTGACGACGCCGTCGACTGCATCAAAAGCCTCCTGCACGCCCCAGAAGCAGCCGGCGCCAAAGTTTGCCTTTTCGGTAGCCATTATAAGTTCGCCTCCTTGGTAAACGGACATTTGTCTTTTCCATACCTCATCCACGGAAACGTTATGCACGTTTTGCATTAAGTTTTCTGTTTCACGTTTCCAGCTAGAGGCCAGAACCGGAAACAGGAAACCGAAACCGGAAACAGGCAAACCCGGCCAGGCTGAACATAGCCATTCATTTCTCATAAAAAAAACTTATCATCGCTTGACAGATTTCGGGCTGGACGCCGGCCCAGGTTCGTTAAATAATAGGCCCGCAATGATTGCCAAATACTCACGCCCTGGAATGGCGGCCGTCTGGACCGACGAGCACCGGCTGGCGACCTGGCTCAAGGTGGAGATCGCCGTCTGCGAAGCCTGGGCCAAGCGGGGGCTGATCCCGGCCGGGGCGCTGGCCGAGATCAAGGAGAAGGCTGCCTTCGACGTCACCCGCGTTTGTGAGATTGAAAAAGAAACGCGGCATGATGTGATTGCCTTCCTCACCAACGTCGGCGAGCATGTCGGCGATGCCTCCCGCTATATCCATTACGGCATGACGTCTTCGGACATGCTCGACACCGGCCTGGCGCTGCAGCTAAAGGAGGCCGGCGACATCCTGCTGCTGGACCTGCGCCACTTGCTCGGGATGCTGAAGAAGCGCGCCTTTGAGCACCGGAATACGGTGATGATTGGCCGCAGCCACGGCATCCACGCCGAGCCGGTTACCTTTGGCCTCAAGGTGGCCGTCTGGTGCTTCGAGGTGGCCCGTGGAATCAAGCGCCTGGAGCGGGCCCGCGAGGAAGTCGCGGTCGGGCAGATTTCGGGGGCGGTCGGGACCTACGCCATGATTCCTCCTGACATTGAGGGAGAAGTGTGCCATAAACTGGGTCTGGCGCCGGCGCCGGCCTCGACGCAGGTGATCCAGCGGGACCGGCACGCCATGCTGATGGCCACGCTGGCCGTTATTGCCGGCACCATCGAGAAAATGGCCACCGAGGTGCGCCACCTGCAGCGCACCGAGGTGCGGGAGGCGGAGGAGCCGTTCCGGCCGGGCCAGAAAGGCTCATCGGCGATGCCGCACAAGCGCAACCCGATCATCAGCGAGCGCATGTGCGGGCAGGCCCGTATCATCCGCGCCAACGCCATGGCGGCGCTGGAGAACAACGCCCTCTGGCACGAGCGCGACATCTCCCATTCCTCAGCCGAGCGCGTCATCCTGCCGGACAGCACGATTCTGCTTGACTACATGCTTCATAAATGGGCGGAAGTGATGGAGGGCCTGGCGGTCTACCCCGAGCGGATGCTGGCCAACCTCCGGGTCAGCCACGGGTTGGTCTTCTCCCAGTCGGTTCTGCTAAAATTAATTGACAAGGGGCTCTCCCGCGAGGAGGCCTACCGCGCCGTCCAGGCCGCCGCCATGATGGCCTGGCAGGACCAGACCAGCTTCAAAGACCTGCTGCTTAAAGACGAAACTGTCAGGGCGTCCCTCACCGAAGCGGAGCTGGAAAGCTGCTTCGACCCCTCCCGCTACCTGAATAACATCGACGCTGTATTCCAGCGGCTGGAAAAACTTATCGTTTGACGTTTCACGTCTAACGTTTAAAGTGTGCAGAGCAAAAAACCGGCAAAGAGGCATTGCAAAACAGGTACGAAGTAGGTTCCTGGAGGGCGCATTTTTTGTTTTCGTGAAACGTTAAACGTTCAACGATAAACGGGGTTTTATTAATGACACAAAAATTATACGAAGGCAAAGCCAAGATCGTCTGGGCGACGGAGAACCCGGATGAGGTGGCGCAGCAATTCAAGGATGACGCAACCGCCTTTGACGGCAAGAAGAAAGGCCAGATCGTCCGCAAGGGCGTCCGCAACGCCCGGATCTCCGCCATCCTTTTCCGGCTGCTGGAGGAGAACGGCATCGCCACCCAGCTGTTGGACCAGATCTTCGACGATACCCTCCTTTGCCGGAAGCTTGAGATGTTTCCGGTGGAGGTGGTGGTCCGCAATTTTGCCGCCGGCTCCATCTGCAAGCGGCTCGGCTTCGAGGAGGGCGCCCCCCTGAAGGCGCCGCTGCTGGAGTTTTTCCTCAAGGACGACTCCCTCAGCGACCCGCTTATCACCGACGCCCATATCGCGGAGCTGGGGCTGGTAAGCGGCGGCGAGCTGGACGAGATCAAGCGGCTGGCCCTCAAGGTCAATTCCGTCCTGACAGGGTTCTTTGCCGAGCGCGGGGTGATGCTTGTTGACTTCAAGCTTGAGTTTGGAAAAGACAGCGCGGGCAATATCGTCCTTGGCGACGAGATCAGCCCCGACACCTGCAGGTTCTGGGATGCAAACACAAAAAAGAAGCTGGACAAAGACCGCTTCCGCCGCGACCTGGGCGACGTCGAAGAAGCTTACGCGGAGATGCTGAAGCGGGTGGAAAAATAGACAACGTGTCATCCGCGCCGCATTTGCGGCGAAGAATCCCGGGCTCGGAAACCCGAGATCATTCGCCTTTGGCTCAGGATGACAGGACTTGGGAGGAGTGCGTGAAGGCCAAGGTATATATCACACCTAAAAAGGGAATCCTCGATCCCCAGGGCGCCGCCATCGAGCACGCTCTGCCGGCGCTGGGTTTCGGGGGCGTCGCCAATGTGCGCGTGGGGAAGTACATCGAGCTTGACCTTTCCGGCCGTGACGGCTCTGATGAAGTGGACAAGATGTGCAAGAAGCTTCTCGCCAACCCGATTATCGAGGATTTTAAGTTCGAGCTCGTGCCCGATTAGACGGAATTGTCCACCCTGCCACAGACTGAAACTAGGACCGTCCGCTTTGGGGTCGTCATCTTCCCCGGCTCCAACTGCGACGCAGACAGCCATGACGCCGTCGGCACGTTTGCCGCCGCCGCCGCCCGCTACCTCTGGCACAAGGACACCGGGCTGGACGGGCTTGACTGCGTCATCCTTCCCGGCGGCTTTTCCTACGGCGATTACCTGCGCTCGGGCGCCATCGCCCGTTTCTCTCCGATTATGGAGGCAGTGACGCGATTCGCGGCGGACGGCGGCCTCGTGATCGGTATTTGCAACGGTTTCCAGATCCTGCTGGAGTCGGGGCTGCTTCCAGGCGCCATACACCGCAATCAAGCGCTCAAGTTTGTCTGCCGGCTGGTCAGCCTACGGGTGGAAAATGCAACCACGCCTTTTACAAACAAGTATAATCAAGGTCAAGTTATCAGGGTGCCGATCGCCCACATGGAAGGAAATTATTTCATCGACGCGCCGGGGCTGGCGTCGCTGGAGCAGCATAAACAGATCGTTGTCAGGTATTGTGACGAATCTGGCAGTGCCACAAAGGAAGCCAACCCGAACGGATCGCTGGCGAATATCGCCGGCGTCTGCAACCGGGAGGGCAACGTTTTCGGCCTCATGCCCCATCCAGAGCGGGTCTGCGACCCGGTTGTCGGCGGCGCCGACGGCCGCGGCGTCTTTGCATCGATAATCAACAGCATCACGCAGGCGAGAACATGACAGCCAAAAGCGTAACTATCCCACAGCAACCTGGAACCCGGACCTCGGAACCCGGAACTTATGACCAATAAAGCCGGTTCCAAACCCGCCTACGAGCTGCTGGGCCTGAGGGCCTCAGAATATGATGATATCTGCTCGCGCCTCGGCCGTGAGCCCAGCTATGTCGAGCTCGCTATCTTCTCGCTGATGTGGAGCGAGCACTGCGGTTACAAGCACTCGCGGCCGCTTCTCAAGGGCCTTCCCGTTGGCGGCGACTGCATCCTCCAGGGGCCGGGCGAGAACGCCGGCATCATTGACATCGGCGACGACTTTGCCATAGCCATGAAGATCGAGAGCCACAACCATCCTTCCGCAATTGAGCCGTTCCAGGGGGCGGCCACCGGCATCGGCGGCATCGTCCGTGACATTTTCGCCGTGGGGGCGCGGCCGATCGCCTGCCTCGACCCGCTCCATTTCGGCTCACTGGCCAAGGCGCGCCAGCGGTTCCTGCTCGAGGGAGTGGTAGCCGGCGTCGCCGCCTACGGCAACTGCATGGGCATCCCCACCATCGGCGGCGAAATCCACTTTGAGGACTCCTACGAGGACAACTGCCTTGTCAACGTCATGTGCGTCGGCCTCGTCCGGCACGGTGGCATCCTCAAAGCCTCGGCCAGCGGCGAGGGCAACCTGATTTTTTTGATTGGCTCAGCCACTGGCCGCGACGGCATTGGCGGCGCCAGCGTGCTCGCTTCGGCCGAGTTTGACGAGACGGCCGAGGAGAAGCGCCCCACCGTGCAGGTGGGCGATCCCTTCACGGAAAAGAAATTGCTGGAGGCGTGCCTCGAGATGCGGGACCGGGGTCTGCTGGTCGGGCTCCAGGATCTGGGCGCCGGCGGCCTTTCCAGCTCCGCCAGCGAGATGGCCAGCAAAGGCGGCGCCGGCATCGACCTTGATATCTCGCGGGTGCCGCTGCGGGAGAAAGGCATGGAGCCTTTCGAGATCATGATCTCCGAGTCGCAGGAGCGGATGCTCGCCTGCGTTGAACCACATAACGAAGATTCGGTCAATGAAGTCTGCGCCAGGTGGGACCTGGACGCCACTGTCGTCGGGCAGGCGACGGCAAGCGGCCGCCTGCGCATCTTTAACGCCGGCGAGCTCATCGGCGACATGCCGGTGGCGGCCCTCGTTGATGAAGCGCCGACTTACGTAGTCGAGCCGCTGCGGCCCTCCCATGAGGTGGACGAGCCCCTGGGTGAGGATCGCTACCCGCAGCCGGCCGATCTGAACCAGACGTTGCTGACGCTGCTGGCGTCGCCCAATATTTGCTCCCGCCGCTGGGTCTGGCAGCAGTACGACCATATGGTGCAGACCAACAACGCCCTCTGGCCGGGCGGCGAGGCGGCGGTGCTGCGCATTAAGGGCCAAAAGCGCGGCGTGGCGTTTACCACCGACGGCAACGGCCGCCGTTGCTACCTTGATCCGCGCCGGGGCGCCCGCGCCGTTGTCGCTGAAGCGGCGCGCAACCTCGCCTGTGTCGGGGCGCGGCCGCTGGCGATCACCAACTGCCTCAATTTTGGCAATCCGGAAAAGGGCGGCATCTACCATCAATTCAAGGAGGCCGTCGCCGGCATGAGGGAAGCCTGCCAGGCGCTGGGGACGCCGGTCACCGGCGGAAATGTCAGCTTTTACAACGAGAGCTTCGGCAAGGCGATCTATCCCAACCCGGTCATCGGCATGATGGGCCTGGTGGAAGATGTCAGCCGGATCCAGACCCACGCCTTCAAGGACGAGGGCGACGCCGTCCTGCTGCTCGGTGGCGCCCGGCCGGCGGTGGACGGTTCCGAGTACCAACTCCGCATTCACGGCGAAGTGGCGGGGCGGATCCCCGACGTTGACCTTGAGTTGGAAAAAAAGGTGCAATCGCTGGTCAGAGAAGCTATCATCAAGGGACTGGCAAAAAGCGCCCATGACGTCAGCGACGGCGGCCTGGCCTGTTGCCTCGCCGAATCGGCAATCGCGGGCGGCATCGGCGCCGCCATCGAGCTGGACAGCAGCCGGCGGCCAGACATCCTCCTGTTCGGGGAGGCGCCGGGGCTGATTGTGATAACAACGGCGGCGGCCAGCCTGGAGCCGCTGCTTGAGCTGGCAGACGGCCTGCCGCTGAAACAAATCGGCCGGACCGGCGGCGGCCGGCTTTCAATCAACGCCGGCGGCGCCGCTTTGGTTGACGTCCCCCTGGCGCAGATAAAGCGAGCGTGGGAGGCTTCGCTGGAGGCGATTGTTGCCGGAAACGACGCGCCCGCCGGAAGCTGACACGGATCTGGTATGGATGCGGGCATACGAGTATGAGGCGTTGTGGCCATAGTTCTTGAACATGACAAGCCAGAAGAAGCCTGCGGCATCGTCGGCTTAAGCGCCCCAGGGCGCGACGTCAGCCGGCTGGCCTTCTTCTCCCTGTTTGCCCTGCAGCACCGCGGCCAGGAGAGCGCCGGCATCGCTGTCTCCGACAACGGCCACCTGACCGTCTTTAAAGACATGGGCCTCGTGTCACAGGTCTTCAAGGAAGAGACGCTGAAAAGCCTCTCGGGGCAGGCGGCTATCGGCCACGTCCGCTACTCCACCACCGGCTCGACGCGCTGGTGCAACGCCCAGCCTGTCTGCCACGTCCGCGACGGGCACACGGTCGCCCTGGCGCACAACGGCAATATCGTCAACACGGCTGAGCTGAGACAATTACTTTCCGGCCATGATGTCAAATTCACCACCACCAGCGACAGCGAGTTGCTGGCGGCGCTGATCGCCACCAACCCGGCGCCGGACATCCCGGCCGCGGTGGCGGCGGTAATGCCTCAGATCAGCGGCGCCTTCTCGGTGGTGCTCCTGAGCCAGGGAGTCGTGGTCGGGTTCCGTGATCCCTGGGGGGTGCGGCCGCTCTGCGTTGGCAGGCTGGAAGACGGCAATTTCATGATCGCGTCCGAGAGCTGCGGCCTTGACATCGTTGGCGCCAGCTTTGTCCAGGAAGTGGAGCCTGGCCAGATGGTTGTGCTTAAGCCGGGGAAGATGGAGTTGCATCAGGTGGTGCCGCCGGCCCGCGACCAGGGGTTGTGCATCTTTGAGTTCATCTATTTCGCCCGGCCCGACTCGATGATCGAGGGACAGACCGTGTCGCGCATCCGCAACCGCATGGGCGAGGAACTGGCGCGCGAGTTTCCGGTCGATGCCGACATGGCGATCCCCATTCCCGACACCGGCACGCCCGCCGCCATCGGCTTTGCCCGGGAAAGCGGCATCGCTTACGGCGAGGGCCTGATCAAGAACCGTTATGTGGGCCGCACTTTTATCCAGCCGGACCAGGATCTGCGCCAGCACGGCATCCGCGTCAAGCTCAATCCGCTGGCCGAGTTGATCAAGGGCAAGCGGCTGGTGGTCGTCGACGATTCCATCGTCCGCGGCAACACCACCAGCAAGATCGTGCAGATGCTGTTCGCGGCCGGCGCCAGGGAGGTGCATCTGCGCATCAGCTCACCTCCGATAACCCATCCCTGCTTCTTTGGCATCGACACCTCCACCACCACGGAGCTGATCGCGTCGGAGAAAGACATTGACGGGATCCGCCGCCATGTGGGCGCGACTTCGCTGGAATACATTACCCTGGATGGGCTGCAGCGGGCGGTGGGGCTGCCGCCGGAGCGCTTCTGCCGCGCCTGCTTCACCGGCCGTTACCCCATTGACATCCCGGAAGATGTCAGGGGAAGCAAGCACCGGTTCGAGCAGGTGGAGCGGGACGCCCCCGGGGCCAGCGTCAAAAAGGAGCCGGTAGCATAAGCGGCGGCGGGAAAGGCCGTCTTGACTACGCCGGCGCGGGCGTCAGCATTGACGCCGGCGCCGAGGTGGTAAGGCGGATCAGCGCCGCAGTTGCCTCTACCGCCGGCAATGTCCGCGTTATCGGCGGGCTGGGCGGATTTGCCGGTCTGGTCGAGCCGCCCGAGATGAAAATGCCCGTGCTGGCGGCCGCCACCGACGGCGTCGGCACCAAGGTGCTTGTCGCCGAGGCGATGGGCCGTTACGGCAGCGTCGGCATCGACCTGGTCGCCATGTCTGTAAATGACCTTATCACCACCGGCGCCCAGCCGCTCTTCTTCCTTGACTACCTGGCCGTGGGCCGGCTTGACCCCGAGAAAGCGGCGGCGCTGGTTGAGGGCGTCGCCGAGGGTTGCCGCCGCGCCGGCTGCGCCCTTCTGGGCGGGGAGACGGCGGAGATGCCCGACCTTTACCGAGGCGGCCAGTTCGACCTGGCCGGTTTTGCCGTTGGGGTGGTGGAGAAGGAGAAGCTTGTCGAGCCCGGCGGAGTAAGGGCCGGCGATGTCATTATCGGCCTGCCATCAAGCGGCATCCACAGCAATGGCTTCTCGCTGGTCAGAAAAATACTTGAGGTCAACAGAATTTCCTATGATGACGAGCTGCCGGGGCTGGGCCGCGCTGGCGACATCCTGCTGGAGCCAACCGTGATCTACACCTCCCAGGTGAAAGCGTTAATGGCCGCCTGCAGGGTGCGCGCGATGGCCCATATCACCGGCGGCGGCCTCGCGGAAAACATTGCCCGCGCCATCCCGGACGGGCTCAAGGCCCGCGTCGATCTTTCCGCCTGGCAGCCGCCACCCCTGTTCGCCCTGCTGGAGCGGCTGGGGAATGTGGATGTCGCCGAGATGCGCCGCACCTTTAACGTGGGAATCGGCTACGCTGCCGTTGTCCCCGCCGGTTGCCGGCAAAAAGCGCTGGCGGCGGTGCCGGGCGCAGTGGCGATCGGCAGCGTCCAGGCCGGCGAAAACAGGTTTGAATTTGTCAATGGCGGTTGAGCTGAAAGACCAAAGACGGCGCAGCGCCTTTCGCCTGGGAGTGCTGGTCTCCGGCTCCGGCACCAATCTGCAGAGCATCATTGACAAACTGCACCAGGGACCGGCGGAGATCGAGGTGGCCGTGGCTATCAGCGACAGGCCGGACGCCTACGGCCTTAAACGGGCGGAGCAGGCCGGCATTCCCGCCGCTGTCATTAAGCCTGAGGAATATGCCGGCCGCCGTGAGCACGACCTTGCCATCGCCGCCGAACTGGAGCGCCGGGGTGTGAAGCTGGTGGTGATGGCCGGATACATGCGGGTGATGACGGCGGCCCTGCTGGAGCGCTTCCCCCTGCGCGTCATCAACCTGCATCCGGCGCTGCTGCCGTCTTTTCCCGGCGCCCATGGCATCGAGGAGGCCCTCGCCTACGGCGTCCGCATCACCGGCGTCACCGTCCATTTTGTTGACGAAGGCACCGACACCGGTCCCGTCATTCTACAAGAAGCCGTGGACATAGCATATAATGACACGGTTGAGAGCCTGGCCGCCCGGATTCACGCGGTCGAGCACCGGCTGCTGCCGCAGGCAATCGAGCTGATCGCCGCCGGCCGCGTCAGCATCGATGAAAATAACCCGCGCCGGGTCATTGTTTGTTCAGGAAAGCCATAATTTTCGATGATTTTTGATTCCCACGTGAGGGGATCGGGGGAGGGCTATCAATGTTATTAGTTTCAGAGACATCGCTGGGGAGGTCCAATTGAAAGTCAAACGCGCGCTCATCTCTGTTTCCAACAAGATCGGCCTCGATAAATTCGCGCAGTCGTTGGCGGACCTGGGAGTGGAGATCATCTCCACCGGCGGCACCGCCAGCTTCCTTGCGGAAAATGGCGTAAACGTCATTCCCATCAGCGATGTCACCGGCTTCCCCGAGATTCTTGACGGCCGCGTCAAGACGCTCCATCCCCACATCCACGCCGCGCTGCTGGCCGACCGCGACAAGCACCAGCACATGCTGACACTGAAGGAGCATAGCATCAAGCCAATTGATATGGTGGTAGTTAATCTGTATCCTTTCGAGGAGGTTTCCGGCCGGCGTGGCGTCAGCGAGGAAGAGATTATTGAAAACATTGACATCGGCGGGCCGACAATGGTGCGGGCGGCGGCCAAGAATTTCAAGAGCGTCGCCGTGGTAACCGATCCGCGCAGCTATCCTGACGTCATTGAGGAAATGAAGTCAAACGACAATCAGCTGAGCGCGGCGACGCTGCGGCGGCTGGCGACGCAGACATTCCACAGCATCGCCCACTACGACACCGTGATCGCCAACTGGTTCAGCGAGGGCGCCGACGATTTTCCTCCCTTCATGCTGCTGGACTTCGAGAGAGTGCAGCCGCTCCGGTATGGCGAAAACCCTCACCAGCGGGCCGCATATTACGCCGAGGTCGCCGCCCGCCGCCACCTGCTCAGCCGCGTCACCCAACTGCACGGCATCGAGCTCGGATTTAACAATCTGCTCGACTTGAACAGCGCCCGCGAGCTGCTGCGGGAGTTCTCGCTGCCCGCGGCCGTCGTCATCAAGCATAACAACCCGTGTGGCGTCGCCGTGGCCGAAGACATCGTCCGCGCTTACCGAAAAGCCTGGGCGGCCGACCCGATCAGCGCCTTCGGCTCGGTCGTGGCCGTCAACAGGATCATTGACGAAGAGCTTGCCGAGCCGATGGCGAAGAAGTTTATCGAGGTGCTGGTCGCCCCCGGCTTCACTGCCGAGGCGGTCGAGATTCTGACCAAAAAACCCCGAATCAGGCTGCTGGTCAATGAAGAGCGCCGTAAGGCTGTTACCGGGGAGCCGGATTACAAGCGCGTCATGGGCGGCATGCTGGTTCAGGACAAGGATTCCGGCATCGACGAGCGCGAGAACATGAAGGTCGTCACCAGGCGCCATCCGAGCGAAGACGAGTGGGGCGACGCCCTGTTTGCCTGGCGCGTAGCCAAGCATGCCCGCTCAAACGCAATTGTCGTCGCCAAAGGCCTGGCGACCGCCGGCATCGGCGCCGGTCAGATGAGCCGGGTTGACGCCGCAAATCTGGCGCTGCACAAGGCTCAGGATGACCTCGAGGCCGCTTCATGCGGTTCTGACGCATTTTTCCCTTTTACCGATGCTCTGGACTTGCTTATCTCACGGGGCGTCACCTGCGTCATCCAGCCAGGGGGGGCCAACCGCGACGAGGAAGCGATCAAAGTCTGCGATGACCGCGACGTCGCCATGATCTTCACCAAAGTGCGCCACTTCTTGCATTAGGTTCCCAAGCAGCGCCGGCTTTCGGAGCCGTTGGGGCACAGCATGCGCGCCCTACAGATCCCACGCCGCCTTTCCCGGCTCGTGCGCGACCAGCTCCAGAGCGCGAGACGCCACATTTGCGGCGTTGATGCCCAGCTTGTCCATGACAACATCCCCCGGAGCCGAGGCGCCGAAGCGGTCGATTCCCACCGAGACGCCGCTGTCGCCTGCGTACCGGCTCCAGCCAAAGGTGGCCCCAGCCTCCACGGAGACGCGGGCGGTCACCCGGGACGGCAAAACTGACTCGCGGTACGACTCATCTTGCTCCTCAAACAGCTCCCAGCTGGGCATGCTGACGACGCGCGCCTGAACTTTTCTTTCCTGAAGCAATTGTTTCGCTTCCAGGGCCACGTGCACTTCCGACCCGGTGGCAATCAGGATGACGTCCATAGCGCCGCTGCCGCCCTCCGCCTCCGTGATTACATACGCTCCCCTGGCCGCGCCGGCCGTGTTCGCCTCCTCCAGCACCGGAAGCTTCTGACGGGTGAGCGCCATTGCCACCGGCACGCCGCGCCCGTACAGCTTTATTGCCGCGCGCCAAGCTGCGGCTGTCTCACGGGCGTCGGCGGGGCGGATCAAAACGAGCCCCGGCATCGCCCGCAGCGACATCAGGTGCTCAACCGGCTGGTGGGTGGGGCCGTCCTCTCCCAGGCCGATGCTGTCATGCGTGAATATCCAGATGGCAGGCGCCTGCTGCAGTGCCCCGATCCTGATCGAAGCCCGCATGTAATCGGAGAAAATCAGAAAGGTGGCTCCGTAAGGGATGACGCCGCCATGCTGGGCCATGCCGTTGACTATGGCGCCCATGCCGTGCTCCCGCACGCCGAAATGAAAGTTGCGTCCAACTTGGCCCGGCTCGAAATCACCCCCGCCCTCGATCAGGGTGATCGTTGACGGCGCCAGGTCCGCCGATCCCCCTAGCAACTGGGGCAGCTTTGGCGCCAGCGCATTGATGCATTTGCCCGATGCCACCCGGGTGGCCAGAGGCCCATCCTTCTGCTCAAACGCAGGCAGGCTGTCATCCCAGCCTTTTGGCAGTTCCTTTTTTAGCGCCGCCCGAAAGCGGGACGCCTCCTCGGGCATGTCCTGCTCGAAGGCAGAGAAGCGGCTCTGCCATTCGCCATTAAGCAGTTTTCCCCTGCTTCTCGCCTCCCGGAAATGAGCGAGCACGTCATCCGGCACGAGGAACTCCGGCTCCAACGGCCATCCCAGCGCCTCTTTCGTCAGCTTCACTTCCTCGGCTCCCAGCGGCTCCCCGTGGGCGGCGGCAGTGTCCTGCTTGTGGGGGCTGCCGTAGCCGATATGGGTGCGGACGATGACAAGGGAAGGCCGCTCCAGCTCCAGCCTTGCCGCCTCAATTGCCGTCTCGATCTCGGCCAGATCGTTGCCGTCCTCAACATGCTCCACGTGCCAGCCGTAAGCCTCGAAGCGGCGGCCGCGGTCCTCGGTGAACGCCAGATTCGTGCTGCCCTCGATGGAAACATGGTTGTCGTCATATAGGTAAACGAGCTTGCCCAGGCCCAGGTGGCCGGCGATTGAGGCCGCCTCGGACGAGATCCCCTCCATCAGGTCCCCATCGCTGGTGATGGCATAAGTGTAATGGTCACTGATATTGTGATCGGGCGTGTTGTAAAGCGCGGCCAGGTAGCGCTCAGTAATGGCCATGCCCACGCCGTTGCCAAATCCTTGGCCGAGCGGCCCCGTCGTCACCTCGATGCCGTCCGCCAGCAGGCTCTCGGGATGGCCCGGCGTAATGCTGCCGAACTGGCGGAAGCTCCTGATCTGCTCCATTGTCATGTTTTTGTACCCGGTCAGGTAGAGTAGCGCATATAGCAGCATGGAGGCATGCCCGGCGGAAAGGATAAACCGGTCCCGGTTGGGCCAGTGAGGATCATCAGGATCGTATTTAAGGAATTTGGTCCAAAGGACGTACGCCATCGGAGCTGCGCCCATCGGCATGCCCGGATGCCCGGAGTTGGCCTTCTGAACCGCATCCACCGCCAGAAACCTGATAGTATTGATGCAGCGCTGATCCAAGTCTTCCGTCTCGCCCATATTCATCCTTTCCTGCTTAAAAATGATTCCGGTTTATCACGTTTTGATATTCCCCGCTTTGGGGCAAAGTGAAGCGTGAAGCGGATGCTGGATGTTGGACCTTGGATATTGGATAATACGGTAACACTTTTCGTGGCTCGGCGCTGTTTCAATTTTGCTGCGGGCGCGCAGCTATAGTACACTCAACAACCGGATGCTGGATGCCGGATGAAAGGCCCTACCCAGAATCCAGGGTCTAGAATCCAGGATCTGCTTTAGGGCCGTTAGCTCAGTTGGTAGAGCACCGGACTTTTAATCCGGGTGTCACTGGTTCGAGTCCAGTACGGCTCACCAAACAGATGGCAGATGGTGGATGGCGGATGAATCTAGTTTGCCATTCTGCGCGAGGTGAAGAATCGTTTTCCACGATCCATAATCTACCTCCACCCTCTGGTTTTTGCCCCCATCGTCTAGTGGCCTAGGACACCGCCCTTTCAAGGCGGCGGCGGGGATTCGAATTCCCCTGGGGGCACCAAAAAAGCAGACGGCAGATAGTGGATGGTAGATGGTAGACATCTACAATCCAGGGTCCACCATTCACCATCCTGTTTATGGGCGATTAGCTCAGCGGGAGAGCACCTGCCTTACAAGCAGGGGGTCGGTGGTTCAAATCCGCCATCGCCCACCACTACTTTTTATCTGCAAATTTTGCTATTTATTCCTGTCTGATTTCCGCTCGGCAATTCCTCCAATTGCTCTTTCCAAACACTATTCCGAACATGCCAAGCAAATTTCGAGGGAAAGGAAGGCTGGCTAGCCCCCTGGATTTGATACCACATTGAAAGTTACTATTTGTCGGTATCAAATCCAGGGGGCTAGCCAAAACTATGACAGAAATGCTTGATAAGTGGATGATGGGTGGGGGGGTCAAAAGTGGTCGCCGGAATGCACATCCCTATACCCCGGCATTTTCAGAGGTGCGAATGATGGTGGAGGCGGTGCAACGGTATTCGAACTTTGAGCTTAATATTTTGAGGCGGTTGTTGCGGGTAATCCCTTCGTGTCAGATTGATTAGGGGTTCAATCAGCCTCGGGTTCAACGAGGCGGCAGACTTCATGCCCACAGGTTTTGCATTTTCCTCGAAGGAGAAGATCATCGTCCTGCATTTCGGCGGTTTCCAGAATGATGGAAACGCCGACGCGGCATTCAACACACCAGACATGTTCCAATATTCTTGACTGCGCCCACTTTGGTATTTTGTTCCATCGCTTCTTGGCCTCAAGGCTAAATGGCCCTTGCGGTTGGAATGGCACTACTTTCTCGTTCTTGTCATTCTTCCCGGTCATCATAACTATCCAAGTACACTTGCAGTTTTAGAAATATTCGATCTAGCGTCGTCTCAAGCTGTTTGTTGTCTGTATGGTTCGCCTCAGCGGCAACGAAGCCCTGAACATCTTCTATTTCATCCAGCGACCATTCAAATAGCACATGCTTGCCATCGACTGAAGCTAGCCTTACCAAACGAGGATCGCAAAAAGTTTCATCCAGAATAATATTACGCTCACGGACAGTCAGCTTGACGGAAAGTTTTGTGTCGAGGGGAATCTTCTTTTTCATATTTGTAATGGAGGCTCCAGAAATTCGCGGAGGCTCAATCCTTTTTGATCTCTTCTTTTTCCGCCTTGCGCTCCCGCTTATTGGCAACCCGCTTCCAATCGCGGAGGTGCTTCCACCATTGGGGCGCGGGGGTTAGTTGTCCTTTTCGCTTGTGTGCCATTGCTTGTACCCACGGTATCTTTCGCCGTATTTATTCTTACGTGTACGAAAGAATTCATCAGGTTTGCAGGGAGCGCAACTTGAGTAATAACGTCTGTGTTTTATCTTGTGATTCGCCATTTATCAGGCTCTTAGTGCCTTCCGCACTTCTGGATTATTCCGTTTATGGGATTTCGATGACCCGCTCTGCCTCGGCCACAAACTTGATCGCCGCTGCCAAAGTGTCCTGCGCTTCATCGCTGGAAGGTGACGTGAGCTCGCGATAATCTGATTTATTCCTTAGATCGAAGGCGATGCTCAGCGAGCGTGCAATTTCCTTATCGAATGTTCCATCCTGCACGTAATGTTCGTGGAACAGGCGAATTACTCCGGAATGCTTTGATGCACCCAGCTCCTTAATTGCAAGCATCGCCAGAGTCGCATAAAACATCGCATAATAAGCCCGGTTTAAAGCACCACGTGATTTACCACCCTCAAGCAAAAGAACGGCTTCTTCTATCGATTCGCGGGCCTCATCAAGCCGGTAGTCCACAAGGCTCTTCAGGTCATCATTCAAATCTTCATGCCCTCCCGCTGAACCGTCTTATAAAGAGGCGAAATCATTATGGATGGATTTTCGATATCCTTCTGAGAGTATAGAATCGGAGAAATTAATACACCGCGTTCCAGACTGATATCAAAAGAAAGGCCGTAAATTTTTTTCTCCAGCGCCCAGTCGATTTTGGGAATGACGATGAAGACATCCAGATCCGATTCTTCGTCGCCCTCTCCGCGCGCGCGAGATCCGAAAAGACGAACGTCCAGCGCCCCGAAGTCCGCCACAAGGACATTTCGAAAATCAGTTAAGGCCTTTTTCTCATTTATTGTCAGATTCCCCATGAAGCTCCCTTTGAAAGCCATTATATCTTCATGCAGGCATCTTATGAATGCTTCCGCGGATTTGCCAGCATTCCACCAACCAAAAATAAGGCTTGGCTTCGCGTTTTTATGAGAGTTGCGGGAACGAAAGTTCGATTCCCGCCGGCTTGTTACGATATCGGGCATTGGAAAATGCCTTGTTCAAGGCATTTTCAGAGGGGGGTATAGGGATGTGCATTCCGTGGACCACCTGTGACAACTGTTACAAAGAAATATCAATTTCCGATCGCCTTCTGGTCCTGGCTAACCACAACTTATTTATCAACTAAAATACTTGATAAGTGATACGAGGTGCCTGAATCCCGCTATCGGGGTTTTTGGTTCATGTGGTTGACTAAAGAGGTCTTCGTTATTAGTTGATACACAGGCTGATTCGGGTACAGAATCTTCTAGAAGTAGGGAGTAGGTTGGCTGGGAGAGCATTTGGCTGGGAGGCAATGCACAGGACCAATCTTGACCCCATTGGAGCCACCCCGTTCATGTTCAGGACGTTGCAGCTAGTCTTGTTTGACATCATTACATTTTGTAAGGTGATTGGAGCTACCCGCTCACGACCAGGACGTTGCCACCGAGTGGAATTTTCGTTTAATCTTTTCTTTCAGTGAAAAACCGCCACAATTTTTTTTTAAAAATATCTTCGGCGAGGCGCTGGTCTGATTTTTTGCCCTGCTGGACCTTTAACGGAAACTCTTAATGTAAGGAGACTAGAACAAAATGATGCTACACCGAGGACCTATTGCCCCTAACGCAGGGCGAATGATGATTTTTATAGATGGTGAAAATATGGTGCTCAGATATCAGCACCTGTTAAATAAAGGATCTAATCCTAAGACAGACGTTGTTCATGAGCACGATGTGTATGTTTGGAAAAAAGAAGCTATTTCACATGAGGGTCACGAAATAATTAGAGCCACTCTGTATACATCCTTAAGTGGAGATAATAGCCGCATAGAACATGTAGAGAGAGAAATAAAACAGCTTAATTTTGACAAATATTCACACTCGTTTAAACCAAATCATTTGACACCTTGTATTTTTAAAAAGGTTAGAAAGACAGATAAGGCAAAAGGCGTCGATATAAAGCTGACAATCGATATTCTGCACCATTTATACAACGATAACTTTGATTCAGCATATTTGATTACGGGCGATGGCGACTATATTCCTATAATTGAGGAGGTGATACGAAACGGAAAGAACATATTTTTAGCGGCATTTTCAATTGGCCTCAGTAAGCGACTACCAATATTGGTTGACAAGTACATCGATCTAGACAATATCTTCTTTGCTTCGGAATAATTTTTTTTTCCCAAAAGTGCGAAGCCCCTAGTGTTTACGATATTGCTTTCAAAAAATATCTTAATAACAGGTTTTTTGATGGCAAAATAGGGATGTACAACTTGTGGACCACCTGTAACCCTCCCTTTGAGCTACCCCGCCAGGGTGTCGCAGTCCGATTGATTGACTTTGATATCCACTCAGGAGTATTTTTTATGTCCTTAATAACACGCATGTGCAATTTGTAATTGTTACGTATTTAATCACATGACCGGAGGGAAATCATGAAGAAGGACATCATTCTGCTCGTGATAGGGGTCATCGGATTGATAGCTGTCTACTCTCTGCGGCCACCCTCGGGTCTTGGTGAAGAGCTGATGATGATGGGGGCGGTGCAACGGTATTCGAACTCTGAGGTTAATATTTTAAGCCATTTAGAAAACCTGATTTTGGGCCAAACGGCATAGATTACGATGATTGATTACCGCTCATCCTCAAATAGATACTCATTCATATTTTTTATTTTTGGGCTACTTTTGAGATTCATTTTTACCCTTTCAAGAAGATTGACGTATGGAATCATGACCGCTCTGACCAAGCCAAACAACAAAACCATCCCGAAAACGAAAATAATTCCCCCGACGACGCCTAAGGTAATGGTTATAACCAAAAAACCGATACATCCGCTCGCCACGAATAGACCTTCAACGATATTTAATGCCCCGACCATTAAAACCGCCGGAAGCTGCAAAAAGGTTAACAAAATGTAAATCAGCCTTTTCATTTGATCACGACCTCATTGGTAGCAACCCTAGAAAAGATCTTTCACGTCCCAAAGACTAATGCCACCTTTGTTATCTCCGCTTGCTAATGATCCTGGCCTAATGTCATTTTATCATCACCTTCTAGCTGGCATGCTCTAAGGTTGAATTCTTCAGATTTGTCTCTGTTTGGTTGGTTTAAGAATTTACTAAAAAGACCCATGTTTACCTTCCCGTCAGGTATCTGAACTGATTTTCACTCAGGTTAGTTATAGGAGTCTGTGCAAAACCTATTTCTGACAGCTCTGCTTCCGACTTGGAGGCAATATGAGCCTGGACTAAAATGAAATCAATTCTGGATGCTTCGATAAAGCAATCGTGGGCCTGACTTAGAAGCCCCAGTTTCTGAAGGCAATCTCCTTTGTGGCACAGATACCATCCGATGCCCATTGGGCCGGAGCTGGCCGATTTCGGTGTAAGGGAAATTAATTTGTCAAAGCAAGTGATAGCTTCTTCAGAGTGTCCAAGTTTCTCTAACATGAAGGCTTTTTCACGCCATGCTGCTGGATGCTCAGGATTTTTATCAATAACGATGTCCAAGCAAGAGATTGCCTTATTATCTTTGTCAAGATTAACAAAGCAATCGGCCATATTGAGCAATGATGGTCCCTCGGCTTCACCATGCAGGCTTACGGCTCTCTCATAGAAACTCACCGCCTCATCATACTTTTCTTCATCATGAAGGAAATTCGCAATAAGATAGTATCCAAAGTCAAAATTTGGATCCTCGTCCAAACATTCATTTAGCCATTCTACAGCTTCAGCTTGCTTCCCAGATTTCTTCAGGCATAAAGCCTTATGTCCCCACCACACTTGTAAAATTTCTGGTTTCTCGGCGATGTTTGTTTCATACCATTTGATGGCATCCACGTAGTTCTCTTGGGCTTCAAGAACCTTACCTTTCTTCTGTTTATAAAGGACATTCGCGGGATCAAGTTTGATGCATTTATCGATTAGCTCAAGCGCTTGCCCAAGTTGGTTATTCTCAATGTGACAAGAAGCACTCTTAAATAAAGCCGAGAGGTTTTCGGGTTCTTTTTGAAGGACTCGTTTAAAACAAGCGTTTGCAGCTTCGAAGTTGTAATTGTTAGCTGCTTCCTTGCCCCTCTTAATCCAATAATCCGCTCCACGAAATCCATCAAAAATAGACATTTTGGCTGAAACCTCCGCGGAAAGGAATAAAGATAAGTTGAGAGTTATGCATTGGCTGAAGGCAACCGGCAAGCAACTGATGATCCATGTAATCACCGCCCGGCACTAGACAAAAAAAACGAATAAAGATAATATCAACTAGCTCCGGATATGTATATACCTTGTTCTAGCCTGAATAGCTGACACTAAAGAATAGAGGTTGAAATCATGAGAGTGAAACTCCCTCATATAATGATTTTGTTAATCATTGGCTCCATGCTGGCGGTCTTGGTTGACCCGTGCAGCTCTCGCGTTCAACCCTGAGACTGCGCTGTTGTAAGCGGCGACGCTTGACGGGTAGAAAGTGAGCGTCTCCAGCAGTTCGTTTTTGGTTGGAATCAGGATTTGCAAGTTTGATCCGTCGGTGAGCGCTCGACATGGGCAGGAATTAAGCCCTGCCACGTTGATACCAATGAAATCAACTGTCTCGCCGTAGCCGGAGACAGTTCCATGTTCGACGTTCACCTTTACCTCTCCACCGTTGCCAAGTGTGTCGGCGTTAGAGTAACTGGTGGCGTCAACGGTTCCGCCAGCGGGGTCCAGGAATATGACCCAGGATTTACCTGCCACACTTGTCAGGTAGCCAGTGGCGCTCGCTGGCGTTATTTTAGTGCTAAGCATGTCGGTTTGGTCAGAGATGACTGGACCTTTCCCAGCATCATGATGGGCGGAGAAGGCGATGGACCCGAACACGGCTCCAACGCCCACGCCAAGAATTGTAGCGCTGGCGAGGAAGAGTCTTCTTTTTGTTTTGGCCATCTAGTTCTCTCATTCGAGTTTGACGGACTTCACATCATTGGAGCCGGGAGTCGCTTACCTGCAAATATATCACTGCCAATTAAAAACAATTCTTGATAAATTGTTTAACTGATCATCCAATTCCATTAGGAAACAGTTAATTGTGCATATGTTAACGGCTCTGTGAAACGGGCGCAACGGTTCAAACCCTGATGAAGAGATCGATTCTTTGTTTTCGCGGGTTGAACCCGGTAGCAGCACTCATCAAGTTAGGATTGCAGATCTCTTTGGGCTGCAGTGCGAGTTGCAAGCTGCTATTCCCTCAACGTGCCTATCTCAAGCTGCAGCGAAGCGACCGCTTCAGAGGCGAGCGACGCCACCAGCCGTGCCAGCTCTGGATGAAGCCGGCACACCCCCTTTTTATCGATCACGAAGTCCCTGGGCGTAAAGGTCTGCGACCTGACAAACCCAAGCACGTCGCGGTCCACTACCGGCCGATAGGGCTCCATAAGATCGTAGATAAAAGAATCCCGCCCCGCCTGACAGACATGCAGGTAGCCGATCGTTGGATCGAGGCCGACCTCAGCAAGCGCAATGCGCACCTGACTTTCGAGCAAGGCGTAGCCATAGTTAAGCAATGTGTTTACCGGGTGGTGCGCATGACGGTTCGTCCGCCGGAGGAAGTCTTGGCGCACGCCAATGCGTCTCCATTCTGGAGGGATCGGTTTCCTTGCCGTGCCCTTCCAACGAAGCTCAACCGCCCGCCATGCACCAAAATAAGGGATCGCTGCCCAAGCTTCAAGATGACGCAGGTCATCGATTGATTGGGGCGGTTTTGCCTGTAGCTGTTTAAGCAAAGCCGTAATGCGTTTAATCGCGGATTCCTTTACTTCCGATGCTGGCAGAGTCTCCAGGGTTGTAATCGAAGCCGCAAGTTTTTGCTCAATCAGCGAGCGAGCAAGCACAAGCCCGCGTCCGTTGGTTATAGCTTCGATCTGTGCCCGCCGTAGGGCAAGATCGGCAGACGTAGTCTCAGTACCAAGGACGCTTACAACCCGCCCCCGGTAGTCCAGCATCACAAGTGACACGCGCTGCTCGGAAAGCCAGCGGACCACGTCAAGCGAGAGTGATCCATTTGTAGAAAGAAGAATGATGCGGCTCGGAAGTTTGGGATCGCCTGGAAAGAACCTCTGCTCACGCGCTGCCTGCGGGTAGTGTGTAAAGCCGTGCCTGACAACGAGGCTGCCATAATTTACATGCATTCGCAGGCCGTGGCCGTTAAGAATGAGGGGCTTTCGCTCATGGCGACGGTACGAAATTACTTTCTTAGCTTTGGGTTCAACCTGTTCTTGCCAGTATTGGCCTCGCTCAGCCCACAGGAAATCGTCGGTTTCGTGTTCATCTTCAGCCATCGTCAGGGCCGAGTTGCGAAAAGCCATGCGCCGCTTCCAGGTTGCTTGCTGGCTGGCACGGGGGTCTTTACCGGCCGCTTGCAGCTCTTCTAGCTTGGCGAGTCCCTTCTTTGACGCTTCTGCCTGACCGTTTTGACCCCACCAGAGGCGGTAGCAACGGACAGAACAGAAGAGTCCTTTGGTCTGACGCTTGGGGATAAACTCACAACCGCAGTTCTGACAGATGCGGGGATCGCGTTCGACGCTGCGGCGGCCGTCGAGACGTTCGGCGGTGGGTGTATCATGTTTCTGCATGCGGACTTACCTCCGTGTGCCATGCCCCCGGACGTGGCTGCGTCGCGGGGGCGTTTGTTGTTGTTAGAAGTTCCCCTTCGTCTTATCATCCAGCCGCTTCTGGGCTGCCACTATCGCTCTTGTAAATGCCTCTGCTGCATCCGGCTTGTGGAACCTTGTCCGGCGAATTTCGCGGAGATGTTCAGGCATCTTGTCGGGATCGGCAGTCACCTGTTCGATTCGCGCAGGGCTGAGCAGTTCACGGAACGGCTCGACCTCGCGGCCCGCCTCCACCAATGGATAGTTCGCGGCAAAAGTCTCAAGCGCGGTGAAGAAGGTGCGAAAGATGTCCGCCACCGCGCTGTTGTTGGTCGCGGCTTCGTTTAACATGCCGAACATGAGGCACCAAGCTGCCTGTTCGCGAGGATTGCTAGGCGCGTAGAGAAAGTCGCCCAGACCAAACCCGCCCTTGCCCCTCGCGTCTCGGCCAAAGCGAGCCATCACGGTGACACCATTCCACCATCGCTGCGCGGTTTGGCGTGCCTCGCAAAGCTCGGCATCGCTCATCTGCTCGACACGTTGTGTCAACGATCCATCCAGCAGGGGCATTAGAGCAGCAACGATCGTGTCTGGGATGTGATTCTTCTCATCGGTGAGCAAAGGCTGACCACACCAGGTATCTGTGCGTCCCCGTTCCAAGCCGCTCGCCTTTTCCAGCAACCGCAAGCTCTCTGGGTCGCTGGTGATTACGTTCCCATCGACCATCGTGAAGAGGAGTGCGAGGAAGTCGCGCATGTTGCCCCGTAAATGGCCGCGTGCCTTGCCAAGCGGCCCCGGATGCCGGCCGAGCGGTTTAGTTGCCAACTCGTGAACGGTCACCTGGCGTTGCTCGGGGCTCATCGCGCGGGCTGCTTCTACGTCGCTGTCGAAGCTGTTCACGACGTGCTTGGCAAGAAACTCGCGCACGCGCAAAGCCGGAATATCGTAACCCTCCCACCAGAGCTTCCAGGCAAGGAACAGGAGACGCCGCTCCTTCTTGATTAGCGACGGCGCGCAGTGAAGCTCGCACAGGCGACGTAGTTGCTTTGACGTGCCAGGCGGATAGATCGACACGGACCCCTTGCCGCGGCCAAGCGAGCGATGACTGATTGGGGGCGGTAGGAGCTGTGCGCGACGCCAACGGTCGAACTGCTTCTCGCTGGCCCCAAGCTGGCGGCCCAGTTCAAGCAGCTCCCTTTTTGTATGACCATCCTCATCTGTCACGTATTCATTCATTATTGATTCATTTTACACCCTATCGCGAACCGTATCGACTTCTTCGGGACTCTAGGCATTCGCTCGCCGGTATGGCAAAACATAGCCATGAAAATTGAAATACAACCCAATTGCAGAAGAGGTGTGAATGATATGCAGACACAGATTGCCACTACCATTGACCTGCCCCTGGGGCGCATTCTCGTCGATCCCACCCTCCAGCCACGCATCGCAGGACTGGACTATGGTCACGTCCAAGCCCTTGAGGAAAACCCCAAGGCTTGGCCGCCTCTTATCGTCGTTAAGCGTGGCGGTTATGTGCTTGTCGATGGCTTCCACCGGTACGCAGCCGCGCAAAACCTCAGCCTCGAAAAAGTCCCTGTCGCGGTTCACGAACTACCCGCAGGCGACGACCTGCGAGCTTTGGCCTTTGCCCTCAATACCGTTCACGGCCGGCCGCTGACGCTCGCCGATCGGCGCGGCGAAGCCGAGCGCCTGCTTAAGGACAACGCCGCCGTCTCCAATCTGGAGGTTGCCCGGCTAACGGCCCTCTCGCCGACGACCGTGGCAGGTTTGCGGCAAGAACTGGAAGTCAAGGCAACAATCCCGGTAACCGAGCAGCGCGTCAGTCGCAGCGGTGTTGCCTTTACGCCGCCGTCTGCTCGCCCGCGCGGTGAGCTACCCGCCGAGCAGGAGAGCCTTGTTGACCGTTTGTTTACGGCCAAAGAGCGCCGCGAGCAGCGCCGCCTGGCGCACTACTTTAAGCGCCTTGCCGTAGCCCTGGATGACGGCGAGAGCTTCGAGGGCTGGGAAACCGCTTCCACTGCAGCCGAGGCCTTAAGAGCTGTGTTCGGAGGCAAAGAAGCCGCCGAGCTGGCAGAGCGTCTTGCCACCAGATCGCGCAACGTTTTGGCCGTGGCCGAAGAACTCGGCTGTGAGGTGACCGAGGCGTGAAGCCTGCACCCCCAGCGCATCCCCTGCGGCCGTCGTCTAATGGCAGGACGCCTCGCCCCACCAGCGAGGAGGCGCGGGTTCGAGTCCCGACCGGCCGCTCCATATTACGCAGCCTGCGGGTTAAGCGCGTGCCTGCCGCAGCCGTGCGCAGCCTCGTCGTTAAGTGTCACTACCTGCACTCAATGCCGGGTGTCGTTCGCTGCTGCTACACCGTGAACCTCGGCTCCGAGCTGGTGGGCGCCTGCGTCTTCACGGCCGGTGCCCGCCAGGCCCACCACCTGCTGGCCGGGGCACGTCCCGCCGACGTCGCTACCCTGGCCCGCTTCTGGATGGCCGACGGTCTGCCGCCCAATAACGAAAGCCGGGTGCTCTCACTGATCCTGCGCAAGCTGCGCCGAGAGGGCAGCTACAAGCTGCTCGTGAGCTTCGCCGACCCGGCCGCCGGTCATGTGGGGACAATCTACCAGGCCGCGGGCTGGCTTTACCTCGGTGCCACCGAGCCGGAGCGCTACTTCGAGCTTAACGGCGTTCGCATCCATCCCCGCAGTGCTTCCGGCAGGTTCGGCACGGGCTCGGTCGCTCACCTTAGGCGCACCGGTTTGGCCATCGTCGCGCGCAAAAGCCCGCCCAAACACCGCTACGCCTACGTGCTCGATCCTAGCTGGCGCTGGCGACTTTCACGGCAACCACAGCCTCATCCCAAGCGCGGCGGGCAGGCCAGCCAGCGAGGCAGCCCGAGCAATAAAAAACGGCCCGTGCGGAGCACCACCTCCGCACAGGCCCAATCGACAAACTCCACCACCTATAAGCGGGAGGTTCGTCTTGAGTAACTACTATCGCAATGGTCAGTGCTTGTCAACGCAAGGTGCGGGCGGTGAGTCCTGATGGCCCGCCGCAAGCGCGACTACAAAGGCGAGTATGCCCGCCGGATCAAACGCGGGCAAGCGAAGGGACTCTCGCGCTCCCAGGCCCGCGGTCATCCTCGTCATCACGAACCCTACACGTCCCAGATCATCAAAGCGCGCCCGTGGGACCCTGAGCTTGAAGAAGGGCTTAAGCAGGTGCGCGAGGACGAGTCGCTTTCAGCCGCCGCCAGGCGCCTGCACGTCGCCCCTGAGCGACTGCGCTCTTACCTGGTGCGCACCGGCGTAGGGCGCAAGGAGCAAGCCCGCTGGAAGGTCGGCCCCGATGCTCGCCGGCGCCAGATGCTTATCTACTCGCGTGGGCGTGAACTGATCGTCATTCTGCCCGACTACGACTCGGCCCAACTAGCAGGCCGCTATATGGCGGCAGTGGGACAGTTTCTCGACAGTAACGACCCCGCTCCCCTGAAAGAGTTCGCCGGCCAGGGGGTGATGGACGCCGGCGGCCAGTTCCACCCTTTTGAGACACGCGAAAACGTCCTTTACCGGCTTACCGAAACCCAGACAGAATCCTTCCAGGACGTCTACAAAATCGTAGCTTAACAACAAAAAGGAGATAGCGATGACAAAGAGGTTACTTCCCTCAAACGCCGAGGCCCGCGCCGAAGATGCCTTCGAGCGCCTCGGCACCCGGAGTCCACACTGCAGTGTGCCCGGCTGCGGCGAGAGTGATTGGCGGGCTCTGACCGGCGCGTACCTCAATATCAAGTGCTATGAGCACAGGTGCGCTCAGCAGGGGCGCTCCACTGTAGAGCGCCACCACCCCGCCGGCCGTAAAAACAATCCAAAGATGGAGGTTACGATGGCCGCGAATGACCACCGCGTTATGGATGACTACAAGGTTGACTGGCCCGAAGAGACGCGCCGAAACCCCGAGGGTAGTCCAGCGCTCCGGGCCGCCGCCAACCTGCGCAGCGCCCGCGACTGGCTGGTGATGATCGCCGAGCGTCTTCTTGCTCCGGTGATTGCCTGGCTTGAGGCACTCGAAAAGTGCATGCGCAAGCGGCACGGGCCGCGCTGGTGGGAGGCGCTGGGCCTTCCCAACATGCTCACTGGCCGGGGGGCCGAACTATGAAAGTGCCAGCACCTATAGAGCAGCCAATCGCCCTGCGTGCCTACGCAGTGCCACAAACCGGAAATGGCAGTCAAATGACCACTACAAACAACGAGGGAAGCGCCCCCTTGGGTCCTTCTGATTACTCACTCATATTCGATACTGAGACAACGACTACCGCCGAGCAGCGGCTGCGGGTAGGTTGCTACCAGTTGCGCAAAAAGAAAGAACTAGTTGAGGAAGGTCTCTTTTTTGACCCAAAAGCCTTGAATAGTAAAGAGCGCCGGCGCCTGCTGGGCTATGCCCGCCGCCACGACCTCAAGCTAAGAACAGTCAGCGAGTTCATTGAGGCGATATTTTACCGCCAGGCATACCTGTTAAATGCGCTGATTATCGGCTTCAATCTCCCTTTTGACCTCTCCCGGCTGGCAATAAAGCATGGACCAGCCAAGGGTAAAAAGATGGGCGGTGGTTTCTCCCTGACATTAAGCGAGAACTGGCCGCCTGTTCGCATCAAGCATCTGTCGCGGACCGCATCTCTGATCGACTTCGCCGCCCCAGGCGGCCAGCGGAGTGCCCGCTCCATGAGACGGCGTCGCCACCGGCGGCCCCCCAGGCGCGGCTTCTTTTCAGATGTGCGCTCGCTGGCGGCTGCCCTGACCGGCAGCTCGCATTCGCTGGCCTCACTGGCCCGTTTGCTGGGCACAAAACATCAAAAGACCGAGGCCGAACACGGCCGGGAGCTAACCGCTAATTACCTCGGCTACCTGCGCAATGACGTTGAGGTGACCTTCGAGTGCTCCCAGCTCCTCGCCGCCCGTTACGAGGGTTTCAAGCTTGCCGCCACACCGGTCTCGGCAATCCTGAGCGAGGCGTCGATTGGCAAGGCCTGCCTGCGCGAGATGGGGGTCAAACCATGGCGCGAGTTGCAGCCCGACGTACCACCCGAACTTATAGGCATCATCATGGCAAGCTACTTTGGCGGCCGCTCCGAAGTGCACCTCAGGCGGGTTGTCTCTCAGGTTGCCTACTGCGACTTTCTCTCGATGTACCCGACTGTCTCGGTTCTCATGGGGCTCTGGCGCTTTGTCACCGCCACCGGCGCCCACTGGAGAGAAGCAACCGCCGAGACCCAAGCAATAGTTGATAACCTTAAGCTCAGCGACCTGGCCCGCCCCGAGACGTGGGCCAAGCTGGCTGTGCTCGCCCGGGTCGAAGCAGACGCTGACCTCCTGCCGGTGCGTAGCGCCTACGACGATAGCAGCCCCGCCTACTCGATCGGCCTTAATTACCTGACCAGTAAAGAGCCGCTCTGGTTCACCCTGGCCGACGTTTTTGTTTCCAAGCTGCTTACTGGGAAGACGCCGAAGATTCTCAGGGCGCTGGCCTTTACCCCCCGGGGCCAGCAGCCGGGCCTAAAGCTGATTGACATCTTGGGAAATCCTGACTACCGCATCGATCCCGCTAAGGATGATTTTTACCTCAAATTGATTGAGCTGCGCTCCAGCGTCAAGCAGCAGATGCGCAGCTGCAATAATGAATCAGAACGTGAACGACTGGCGAGCGAACAGCTGGCGATGAAGATCGTTGCCAACTCCAGCTGCTACGGTATCTTCGTCGAGCTGAATGTGCAAGATTATGCCCGCCAGAAAGAACAGGTCTACTTTGGCGGCGATGAGACTCCGCGTACCGCGAAGCTGGCGAGCATTGAGGAGCCGGGCCGTTACTTTCACCCATTGCTCGCCACCCTGACCACGGGAGCGGCGCGGCTGATGCTGGGAGTCGTTGAGGCCTTGGCCGAGCAGGAGGGCCTCGGCTGGGCTTTTTGCGATACCGACAGCATGGCCCTGGCCTGCCCGCAGGGTATGCCTGAGGAGGAGTTTTACAAGCGGACTAAGCGCGTACGCGGCTGGTTTGAACAGCTTAACCCCTACACCTCAGGTGACGAGCTGTTCAAGCTGGAAGATGCGAACTATAGCCTCGATGGCCGGCTGCCGGAAGCGCTTTACTGCTTTGCAGTCTCTGATAAGCGGTACGCTCTCTTTAACATCGGCGCGGACGGCAGGCCCGTCCTGCGCAAGGCATCGGCCCACGGCCTCGGTCACCTGCAGCCGCCCTACCCGGAAGCGAAAGCGCCGGACCGGGTCCCAGCCCCCCGGCTGGCGCTCTTAGAGATTGGCACTCAGCGCTGGCAGTATGATCTCTGGTATCTAATTGTCCAAGCAGCGCTTGCCGGTCACCTTCAGATAGTCGAATTGGACTGCCTGCCAGGCTTTGACGCGGTAGCGCTTAGCCGTTATGCGGCCACCTGCCCGAGGCTTCTTCACTGGTTTGACACTTTCAACAAGGGCAAGCCATATGCTCAGCAGGTGCGCCCGTTCGGTTTTCTTAATGCCTATCAGGCCAGGAGTGCCGCCCAGCTTAATTGTGTAGAACTCGATTCCCGAGGCGGCAAGCACAAGCGGCAGCAAACGGCCCAATCGCCCCGGGCTGTCTCACCTTTTGATCCCGACCCGGCAGTTGCAGTGAGGCATTGCTTTGACCGGGACACTGGCGAGACTGTCACTCCTGAGCTTCTCAAGACTTACCTACAGGCTCTTGTCCGTTACCACCTGCACCCGGAGACGAAGTTTATTGGCGGCGATTACACAGAGGCGGGTTTGCTTCGCCGCCGTCATATTCGGGTGCCGGACGTAAACGGCATTCAATATATTGGTAAGGAAGCCAATCGCTGGGAGGAACGCTCACTGACCGGCGAGGACCCAGAGGCGCAGATCAGGTACGGGGCAGCGGGCGGCAGTCTCACTGAGCTACAAGAGCGGGTGGCGATTGTCTGCAGGAAGCACGGAGTGCGGAGAGTGGCCCGGGCGGCAGGACTTTCACACAGTACCGTGCTGCGTTTTCTGGCAGGTAAAGTTGAGCCTGGGGCAGCCACAGTGAACAAGCTGCGGAAGGCCCTTACCGCAGTTGTCATCGGCTGACCGGGAATGCTAGTTTAAGCACCACCACATTCATGTTCTGAGTCCATGGCTTGCCAGGTTTTATTAGTTCTTAAGTTCGTAGAATCATAGACTTAGAAGTGGTCTGTGAATCAACAGAGTCAAAATCCGACGAATGAAGGCGAAGAATCGCCGTTATGCCTCCCGGAGGAAAATTATTACAGGGCCGCATGCGCCGAACAAGAAGAACAATGTTACCCAAATCCGGATGCTCTTCAAAATTCTTATAAGATTGGAAAAGATATATATGATTATACTTACGGCGCTTTGCCTGACGCGGATAAAAAAGCCGTACAGCAAGAATTAAGAGATCTCCCTAGTCAGATAGAATATTTATTGAGTTCACTCTCGTAATAATTAGAAGTTAACAATGATTCATGCTATCAAACAAGATAGAATATTAATCATAATTGCTGGGATCTTATTTTTCGTTACCATATTTCTTGGATACTTAAGCGGTCAGCTTCAAGCCAGAATAAGTAATATTAATAATCAAAAAGAAGCAATTAATTTAATTAACACGCCCGGCAATATTCCATATGATATTGATAATAAACAAAACCAAACCAGGGAAGATACCAGAAATATTCTTAGTAGCTTTTATGATTCTTGGGATAAACAGCCCCAAACATATATGACGATTTCTAAGAATGTCGGAACAAGTTTTTTCTTAGTGTTGACTTCACCAATTCCAATTACTGCCTTAGTGGGTTTATTTAAAGCAAGTATTATTGGCTTTGATCTGGGGGTAAATTGGGGATTAATTTCGGGTGTTGGTGTTCATGGTTATCTGTTTCCATTAGCTTTGCCTCATCTATTATTTGAAGTACCAGCAATTATACTGACAACAAGTTTAACCCTTAGAGCGCCGACAATTTTGATGAAAAGGAATAACGTAGCATTCAAAGAGAAGATAAAAGAAATTTATAACCATAGCCTGAAAGTATTTCCTTTAATAATTTTCCTTTTTATAATTGCAGGTCTCATCGAGGGACTTATCACTCCTATTTTAGTTCAGCGCTTGATTTCTTTATCTTAGCTGTTGAAATCACGGGGCTTAAAATATGGTGAACTTCAAATTGCCACAAGGGATGAAATACCCGTCGGTCATTATGTTGTTTGCATTGTGGGGAAATGCACTTGGTCACGTCTTATTAAAGACCTTTTGATCTCTGTTTTAAGCCAAGCAACGGGTGAAAGATTCATAGATTATTGGATTTTAATATTAGATTTTAAAAATCTTCTTTTTGTTCAACCAGCTGACAATAAATACGAAATATCGAAGCTTTATTACCAGTCGATTTGTAACGATTTCAGGAATTTATCAGACAATGATATTAGGGAAATATATTTTCAAGGACGTACAAGAGAATTAGAAGAGAAATATCAATTTCTTCTGGATCTTAAGTGGGAAGATTATTGTTTGATCCTCAATAAATAGAGGAAAGATGTGGTCGGGTTTCCTGGGACAGTAAATTGCGGTTTGGATCCTGGTCGTGAGCGGGTAGCTCCAATCACCTTACAAAATGTAATGATGTCAAACAAGACTAGCTGCAACGTCCTGGACATGAACGGGGTGGCTCCAATGGGGTCAAGACTGGTCCTACGCATTGCCTACCAGCCCAATGCTATCCCGGCCAACCTAATCCCTACTTCTCGAAGCTTCTGCACCCGAAGAGACCGGGCTACCTGCGGGCCTTGCTTGGTGGCAGGCGAAGTTGAACCAGTCCCGATATCCTGCGGTTGCGACCAGAACACCACTCACCCCACTGACTTACCAAACTAGCACTTACATCTTTATGTATCAACTAGCAAGCCGCAAGTCAACCATCCGCCACCATAACATAGACCTACTGGTGAATCAAAAGACCTCGCAAGAGCAGGGGTTCAGCACACATAGTATCATTTGTCACAGGTGGTCCACGCTTTGCACATCCCTATACCCCGGCATTTTCAGAGGTGCGAATGATGGTGGAGGCGGCGGGAATCGAACCCGCGTCCGAAGCCACCCGAAGGGGAGCCGCTACAAGCTTAGTCTTCGCTTTTTAAGTCTCGCGCGCCGGCTCCGCGAAGACCGGATCCGGTCTGCCAGCCTCTCTAAAGCTTCGCACGCCGCGGCGAGAGGCGGCTGCGGCGGCATAGGCCGCTATCTGACACCGCTGGTCCCGGCCGCGGTCAGCCGGGGGCGATGAGCCGCTTAAATTAAGCGGCTAACGCTAGATTATTGTCTGCGTTTACTTTAGGTTTCCGGCAGTTTTACGAGCCCGCCGGAAGCTCGGCTTGCTGCTCCCGTCCAGATAGACCCCGTCGAAACCAGGTCGCCCCCAAACGGATTCTGTACTTTACATTATTTATTATACCTCCAATGCCTATGCTCGTTATAGCCAGGTCTTGCGCTGCTTGCACCGGCAGGCCGACAACGGCGGCTTTTTTCCTAAAAAATAGTGAAAAAATCAAATTGGTGGTTTAACCATCGAAAAAATGGTCAGCATTTGAGCTATAGGAAACTATTTAAAAGACAGAAGGGAGGCAAAAAATGGAAGCAAGCAGAAAACAAGAAGCGGTCAGTGAAAACCGTCCCGGCTGGTATCAAGAATACAATGAGCCGCTGGCAAGCGCCGTTGGGGTGTTTCGCAAACACATCAGCGGCGGAGCAATTGTCGCAGGTGTGCTGGTGGCCCTGGCCCTGCAGTTGTTGTTTGTTGCATTTGGTGGCTTTCTGGGCGTGGGCGCCTCATCCAAGGCCTCACTGGCCGGCCTGAACGGCATCATCAATTCAGTGGGGGTCTGGGTTGCGGCAAGCGCCGCCGTCGCGACCTTCATCGGTGCGCTGATGGCCGCCGGGCTGGAGAAGACGCCGGTATCCCTCAACGGTCTCTGGCAGGGAATGACCACCTGGGGGCTGGTAATTGTCGCCGGCATCACTCTGGGGATCTTTGGATTCAGTGGAACCCTGGGCTTTGGCATTAATGCCACATCCCTGCTGAAGGCATACGTGCCTAATGCCACGGCCATCACTCCGCCGGATGTAACTCTGGCCGGGACCATGGCCAGCACCATGAACGGCTGGTTCCTGGCGGGCGCTATCGCCAGCCTTGTCACCGCCGTCCTGGGCGGCTGGATTGGAGCGACGTCGCTTAACGCAAGGATGAGCATGAGGCGTGGCAGTCAAGAGGAGGAGGCCGAGCCGCAGCGGACGTACCGCCGCGCTGCGTGAGGCAAAGACATATCGTTAGAAAAAGGAAGGGGCACGGCATGCCGTGCCCCTTTTGTTGCGCCTCTACTCAAACGCCAATTGATGCTCAGGACTGTTCTGCGGAGATAGCTTTCTTGTTTGAAGCGATGCCAGGATCTAGCCGGCAAAATCAATATATCCCGCCCGGACGGCGCTGGCGACGGCTTCGAGCTTGCTGTGCACTCCAAGCTTGCCAAGAATGTTCTGGATATGATTGCGCGTCGTCGTAGGGCTGATATAGAGCTGTTTCGAGATAACTTCGTTGCTCAGGCCTCGGGCCAGCAGCGCAAGAATCTCCATCTCGCGACGGGTCAGCCGCGCCATCCCGTCGCCGTCGTTTAGGTCCTCTTCATCCGTGTAACCGTTGGCCGCCGGCGCGCCCGGCTGCTGGTAGCGCTGCATCGCGGCGCGAATATGCTTTGCCAGCGCCTCCAGCTTCCTGTTCTTGTTAAGCAGGTGATCATAAGTCAGCTTGATCCGGACCGCTGCTCCCAGCCTGGCGAGCGTCTCGTCTTTGTTCTCAAACGGCTTTATCAAATAATCATGGGCGCCGGCCTCAAAACCGGCCACAGCGTCTTCGGGGGAAGATTTATCGTTTGTGAGAATCACCGGAACGTATTTGAAGCCTTTATCATTTTTGAGGCCCTTGCAGATGTCACACCCATCGATATCGAAGTCAATCATGATTGCATCCGGGCGCTCTTCGTGGGCAATTTGCCTGACAGCGGCGCCATCGGCAGCGGTAAGCACACGGTAGCCGGCTTCAATAAAGCATTCTTTCGCAAACTGGAGCGCGTCCGGTCTTCCGTCTGCTATCAGGATTGTCTTGTCGGGCATCTATTACTCGATTCGCAGATTCTTGCTGGTCACCATTCTGTCTGCTGTTAAGGCAATTTCCGGGATAAGAGAGTTATCGCACCCGATGGCATTTAATTGAGACCTAATGGAACACTATTAGTATACAAAAATAGTCAGGATTTGTCAGTTCAAATTTGAGAATAATTCACCAAGCAAACTGGGGAAAGTTGCCTAGCCGGAAGATTGTGCCGATCAGCTCGGGCCGGATGCCCGAAATCAAGACCGGCGCCGGTAGCGATCACGACCGGACCGGAACAGATCGCCGCCGTGGGCGTCATTTACCACAACAGCGGGGAAATCCTTTACCCGAAAACGGTAAATGGCCTCCGGCCCCAGTTCCCGGTAGGCGACGGGCTCGGCGGCGATAACCGTTTCCGCCAAGAGCGCCCCCGCTCCTCCGACTGCTGCCAGATAAACGGCGCCGTGGCTTTGCAGGGCTTCAACCACCGTTTGGCTGCGCTCGCCCTTGCCGATAAGCGCCCTGACGCCACGCGACAGAATCGCAGGTGTAAAGGGGTCCATGCGCGAACTGGTCGTGGGGCCTGCCGAGCCGGTGGGGCGCCCGGGCGATGGCGGCGTCGGCCCCGTATAATAGATCACTTGGCCCTCCAGCTCCAGCGGCAAGTCCCGCCGGTGTTCGATTAACTCCGCCAGTCTCCGGTGGGCGGCATCCCGGGCAGTGTAAATGACCCCCGTTATCAGGACTTCATCGCCGGCGCGGAGGCTTGTAACATCGCCAACCAATAGCGGTGGTTTTAACTTAACTGCCATAAAACATCACCTTATAAACTGCCGCTTGCCCGGCGGGCACAATTGCATTGGATGTTGACCGCCACCGGCAAAGAAGCAATATGGCATGGAACTTCTTCCAGCGCCACGCCAAGACAGGTGACCGTGCCGCCCAGGCCGGCGGGTCCGATGCCAACGGCATTGACACGCTCAAGGATCTCTTGCTCCACTGCCGCCAGCTCCGGGTCGGTATGGGCCTTGCCCGCCGGCCGCAGCAACGCCTGCTTGCTGAGGCCCGCGGCCCGGTCCATTGTCCCGCCCACGCCAACGCCCAGGAAAACGGGGGGGCAGGGCTGGGCGCCGGCGGCTTCCACCGTTTCAACCGCAAAGTTAATAACCCCTGTTAAACCATCCGCGGGCCTTAGCATTCGCAGGCGGCTCATGTTCTCGCTGCCCGCCCCTTTGGGAAGCACGGCAATATCAAAGGCTTCGCCGGGGACAATCTCCTCGTGAATGACTGCCGGTGTGTTGTCACCTGTATTTTCCCTTCGCAGGCAGGGGCTGTTAACTACCGAGGCGCGCAGGCAGCCTTCCTTTTGCGCCCGGGCAACACCCTCATTCACCGCTTCCGCAAGCGGCCTGCCGCTCAGATGGACGTCCTGACCGATGCGGACAAAAACAACGGCCAGTCCTGTGTCCTGGCAGAGGGGAACGCGGCCTCTGGCGGCAATGTCCGCGTTTTCAAGCAGGCTTTCCAGTACCTTGCGCCCCCGCTCCGATTTTTCCAACTGGGTGGCGTTCCGGAAAGCAGCAAGGACATCAGCCGGGAGGGAGAAATTTGCCTCCTGGTACAGGCTGGACACAAGGCCGGTCACGGCTGCCGTGTTGATTTCCCGCACGTTTCAGTCCTTCAGGCCGAGGAGGCTGCGGGCGCCCGCAGCCACTTCTTCAGGGCGGCGAGGCCGGCGGGCAACGCCGCTTTTTACCGCCGCACCGGCCACAGCCGCCGCCACGGCCGGCGCGACTCGTAGGTCAAACGGCCTCGGAATAATGTAATCCTCGCTGAGATTATCACCGACCAGTTCGGCGAGCGCGCCGGCGGCGGCCAGCTTCATCTCCAGGTTGATGGCGCCGGCGCGCACGTCCAAGGCGCCGCGGAAGATGCCCGGAAAGCCGAGCACGTTGTTTACCTGGTTGGGAAAATCGCTGCGCCCGGTCGCCACTACGGCCGCGCCGGCCGCCAGCGCCGCCTCCGGCAGGATTTCCGGATCGGGATTGGCCATCGCGAACACGAGCGGGCGCTTGGCCATGGAAGCCACCATGGCGGTGCTAACCATCCCCGCCACGGAAACGCCGACAAAAAGGCTGGCGCCCCGCATTGCTTCGGCCAGCCCGCCCTCTTTCCTGTCCGGATTTGTCCAGCCTGCCAGCTCCTGCTTAGCGGCGTTGAGGTCATTACGGTGCATTCCGATAATCCCGTTTGAATCGCAGAGCAGAATCTCGGCAACTCCGGCGGCGCGGAATATCCTCGCAATTGTGATGCCGGCGGCGCCGGCGCCGTTGATAACTATTCTCAAATCCTCAATCCGGCGCCCCGTGACGCGGCAGGCATTGATTGCCGCCGCCAGTACGACCACGGCGGTCCCATGCTGATCGTCATGAAAAATGGGAATATCGCAGGTCTTGGAAAGGCGCCGCTCGATCTCGAAGCAGTTGGGCGCCGCGATATCCTCCAGGTTGACGCCGCCAAAACTCGGCTCCAGCAGCCGCACGGTCCGGACGATGTCATCAATCTTCTGGCTGTCAATGCAGACCGGAAAAGCGTCCACGCCACCGAACGTTTTAAAGAGGACGGCCTTGCCCTCCATTACCGGCAGTGAGGCCCGGGCGCCGATATTCCCCAGTCCGAGCACGGCCGAGCCGTCGCTGACGACGGCAACCGTGTTCCAGCGGCCGGTATACTCGTCAATCAGCCGCGGATCTGCGGCGATCTGGCGGCAGGGCGCGGCCACACCGGGGGTGTATGCGATTGCAAGCGCATGCTGGTCTGATACTGGCACCTTGCTGTCAATCGAAAGCTTGCCGCGCCACTCACGGTGGCGCTCAAGCGCTTCCTGCTCAAGTGGTGTTCGTCGCTCGTCAGTGCGCATGAAAATATTATATATTGGTTCCGGCTTTGGTGATGAGGTGTAAACCCGCACACATGCGGGAACTTATTTTCGTGAACTGAGGTGGCCGCATGACAAACAATGATCGAGCCGGAAAAAAAATCCGCATCGGCGGCATGGCTATGGAAAACGGTGTCCTCTTCCAGACGCCCCGCTTCTGGTCGATGGCGATCCGCAACGAGGATGGCAGCATTAATGTTTCCTCGGGAGAGAAAAAAGGGCTGGCCCGTTCCGACATACTGAAGAAAGTGCCGCTGCTGCGCGGGCTGGCGAGCCTGACTGACGCCGTCACAATTCTTCCCGACGCCCACGCCCACGGTGGACAGCTGCCGGCACTATTCCGTTCGCCACTGCTAATGGCGTCCCTGTCTGTCAGCGCCCTGGGAACAATGGCGTTAAAAAATTCCAAGAAAAGCCTGCCGCCGCTGCTGGAAGAAACGGCAATGGCGATGCTGGCGATGCTGCCGTCCCTGGTGGCGCTGCGCCGCTCGCGCGCCATACAGTACCACGCGGCAGAACATAAGTCAATAAACGCCTATGAAAAATCAGGCTCACTTGACGAGCAAACCGCCCTGAAGGCAAGGTCCGAGCATGTCCGCTGCGGCTCAAACATTATCGGGCCGGCGCTGGCGCTGATGACCGTCGGCAACGCCATCGCCCGGCGGTTCCTTGGCAGGCAGAGCCAGGCCGCCCGGCTTGGAGTCGGCATCCTTAGCTTCTCAGGCGCAATGGAGATGATTCATTGGGCCGGCCGCAACCCCGGAAATGTCTGGGCGAAACTGCTGACATCGGCAGGCGGGGGCCTGCAATCCTTCATCACTACCCGCGAGCCAACAGAAGACCAACTTGAAGTCGGCCTCGCCGCCCTGCGCGAGCTGCTTAAAAAGGAAGGTCTTGAAGCTTCTGGGCCGGTTCAGGGCTAAAAAAGCCTTCCCGCGGCAATAATGTGAGTAAAGTAATGCGTCCTGGGTTCGTAAACCGGCTTTCAGCGGGGGTGAGATTCATCCAATATCCAAAATCAGTTATCCAGTACCCGCAGTTTGATAATGCCGCCGGCGGGCATCCGGTGGTGAGCCTCTATCTTAATGTGGATGGATCCCGCTATGCCCGCAGGGGGGACTACGAAGCCGAGTACGGCTTCATGGTGCACGAAGCCCGGAGAACGGCGGCCGAGAATCCGGGCTTCAGCAAGGACCAGCTTGAAGAGATGGACGCCGACCTGCAGGCGGTGGGGGAGTTCCTGGCCCTAGAGTTTAGGCGGGAAGGGGCCCGCGGGCTGATAATCTTTTCATGCCGCACCCGGGGGTTGTGGCAGGTGCAGCCGCTGAAAGTCCCGGTAAAAAACCGCCTCTTCGTTGACCTGAAGCCGCGCTTGGCGCCGCTGGCCCGGATGCTCTCGCGTCATCGCCGCTTTGGCGTGCTTCTGGCGAGCAAGGAAACGGCCCGGCTGCTGGAGCATTACGCCGGCGAGATCTCCGAGAACAGCGAGATATTCGATATGGTTCTCAAGCACCATTCGCAGGGAGGCTGGGAACAGGCCAAGCTGCAGCGGCGTCACCAACTCCAGGTGCGCAACCATCTCAAGAAAGCGGGAGACGCAGCGCTTGCTTTCTTCCAGGAGAAATCGCTGGACCTGCTCGTTGTTGGCATATCTGAAGATTTGTGGCCAGAATTGGAAAAAGTTCTCCACCCCTATTTAAAAGAAAGGCTCGCCGGCAGGTTTAATATCGACATCAGCGCGGACGCAAACGAGATCCGGGGAAAGGTCGAGGCCATCGAAGAGGGAATCCGGGCCCGGGAGCAGGAAGCCCTGCTTGCTTCGCTGGGGCCAGAGCTGGCGGCGGGCAAAACCTATGTTGGCGGTCTCGACGATGTTCTGGCGGCGCTGAACGAGCGGCGGGTTGACCTGCTCATTGTTGAAAGCGGCTATGCGAAACCGGGGCGGCGCTGCCCCGGCTGCAACACAATCGAATTCGGGGAAGAGAGCTGTCCTTCGTGCCGAACCAAAATGCAGGCCGTTAACGATATTGTTGAAGAAGCAGAGGAGCTGGCCGTTCGCCAGGATGCGGTCGTTATTGAAGTCCCTCCCGGAAATGCCTCACTAGCGCAGGCGGAAAAAATAGCCGCCCGGCTGCGCTACTAATCTGAAACTTTTGCCAATTATTTGAGTCTTAGGTTATAAGATTTCTTTACTTATGGTTTGATAGATTATGACCGAGGCTGTAGAATGAGGGCTGTCATAACTAAGTCAACTTGTAATTGTGTCATTTTGCAGGTAATTTGTCTTTGACGATTGGAACCCTTTCCCAGGAAAATATGTCTAATATATAGAAGGAAAAAGGGCGAGTGGGCGAGTCGAAGAGGCGATGTAAATGACCAAGGTGGATGTGATATTCAGGAGGATAGGTTCAGGTTGGCTTTGCAAACAGTGAGCCGGGATAAGAAGCTTGAGGAAGCTTTACCGGCTGATTGTTTGCGAGGCTCCTTCCGGTCACATCAAGATCTGCAGCCGTCAAGAGCTGTGAGAGGATAAGAGATGGTTGACCGGTACCGGCCGGAAATATCCTCTTGAATTTTTTTTATTATGCAACCGGAAAAACTGACAATTAAATCACAGGAAGCTCTGGCGGACGCACAGAAGCTGGCGCAGTCAGGCGGCCAGCAGCAGATTGAGCCGGAGCATTTGCTATTGGCGCTGGTTCGGAAAAGCGAAGGCATCGTCGTACCGGTGCTTCAGAAGCTGGGCGCGAGCCCGGAGGCCATCGCCGCCGGACTCGAGGCAGCAATCAATAGTATGCCAAAGGTGAGCGGCCCCGCCGGGCAGCAGGCCTATGTAAGCCGCGCCTTGGGCCAGTTGCTTGATCGCGCCGAGGCGCTGGCGAGACAGCTGAAAGATGATTATGTCAGTACTGAGCATCTGCTGCTGGCGGCGGTAGAAACTGACGGCGCTGCCGCCCGGGTTCTAGGACAGTTGGGCGTCAGCAAAGAGAGGCTGATGGCGGCGCTGCAGGAGATCCGTGGCAGCCAGCGCGTCACCGACCCAAATCCGGAAGCAAAGTTCCAGCCGCTGGAGCAGTACGGGCGCGATCTTACTGAGCAGGCGCGCTGCGGCAAGCTGGATCCCGTCATTGGCCGCGACGATGAAATCCGCCGCGTGATCCAGGTGCTGTCGCGCCGGACCAAAAACAATCCGGTCCTGATCGGGGATCCCGGTGTGGGCAAAACGGCGCTGGTTGAGGGCCTGGCGCAGCGGATCGTCGATGGAGATGTGCCGGAAAGCCTGAAGGACAAACGGGTAGTGGCCCTCGATGTCGGCTCGCTGGTGGCCGGCTCCAAATACCGGGGCGAATTTGAGGACCGGCTCAAGGCGGTGCTGAAGGAGATCCAGGAGTCGGAAGGCAGGGTCATCCTCTTCATTGATGAAATGCATACCCTTGTTGGCGCCGGCGCCGCCGAGGGATCGATTGACGCATCAAACATGCTAAAGCCGATGCTGGCCCGGGGCGAGCTCAGGGCCGTCGGTGCGACCACCCTTGATGAGTACCGCAAATATGTGGAAAAAGACGCCGCCCTGGAGCGCCGCTTCCAGCCGGTGTTTGTGGGCGAGCCGAGCGTGCAGGATACCATCGCGATCCTGCGCGGCCTGAAGGAGCGCTACGAAGTTCATCACGGTGTCCGCATCCAGGATGCGGCCCTGGTGGCGGCGGCAATGCTCTCCCACCGCTATATCTCTGACCGCTTCCTGCCCGACAAGGCAATTGACCTAATCGACGAGGCCAGTTCCCGCCTGCGGATTGAGATTGACAGCATGCCCACCGAGATCGACGTCGTTGAGCGCCGCATCAAGAAGCTTGAGATCGAGGACCGGGCGCTGAAGAAGGAAAAAGACAAGGCTTCCCGGGAGCGCCGCTCCCGGGTGAAGGAAGAACTGGCTGAGCTAAAGGAAAAGTCAGGCCGGATGAAGGCGCACTGGACAAACGAGAAGGAGTCGATCCAGAAGATCCGCGCCCTGAAGGAGGATCTGGAGCAGGCAAAGACCGATGCCGAGCGCGCCGAGCGCGAAGGCGACCTTACCCGGGCGGCGGAGCTGCGCTACGGCAAGACAGGCGAGTTGACCAAGGAGATTGCCGCTGAGAACGAGCACCTGGCCGAGCTGCAAAAAGACACCAAGATGCTAAAGGAAGAGGTAGATGAAGAGGACGTTGCCGAGGTTGTCAGCAAGTGGACCGGCGTTCCCGTTTCAAAGCTGATGGAAGGCGAAGTCGAGAAACTGATCTACATGGAGGACAGGCTGCACGAGCGCGTGGTCGGCCAGGACGAGGCCATCGCTGCCGTCTCCAACGCCATGCGTCGCGCGCGCGCGGGCTTAAGCGCCCCCAACCGTCCCTACGGATCTTTCATCTTCCTGGGGCCAACCGGAGTCGGCAAGACCGAGCTGGCCAAGGCGCTGGCAGAGTTCATGTTCGACGACGAAAAAGCGATGGTCCGCATCGATATGTCGGAGTTTCAGGAGAAGCATACCGTCTCCAGGCTGATCGGCGCCCCGCCTGGTTACGTCGGTTATGAAGAGGGCGGATATTTGACCGAGGCGGTCCGGCGCCGCCCCTACACTGTGCTGCTGCTGGACGAGATCGAGAAGGCGCACCCGGAGGTTTTCAATGTCCTGTTGCAGATCATGGATGAAGGCCGGCTCACTGACGGCCACGGGCGCACGGTTGATTTCAAGAACGCCGTCATCATCATGACGTCAAATATCGGCAGCCAGTTCATCACCGAGTTGGGAGCCGGCGGCGAGGATGAGATGAAGCGGCGGGTCGAGGAAGCGATGAAGGCCCACTTCAAACCGGAGTTTCTCAACCGGGTGGACGACATCATCATTTTCCACCGCCTTGACGAGGAGCAATTGCGCTGGATTGTTGACATCCAGGTGCGCGACATGGGCCGGCTGCTGTCAGACCGGGGAATCGGCATCGTGCTGACTGATTCAGCCAAGGATTACCTAGCCCGCGAGGGCTATGATCCGGCTTACGGCGCCAGGCCCTTAAAACGCCTGATCCAGAAGCAGATCCAGGACGTGCTGGCGCTCAGGCTGCTTAAAGGCGAGTTTCGCGAAGGGCAGACCGTTGAGGTGGATGCAGGGGACGATCACCTCGTCTTCAGCGCCATTACCGTGCCGGAGCCGGTGGAAGCCAAAGTACAGTAACACCACTTAACTATTCCTTTTTGACCAAAAGCGCGCCGTCGGGCGCGCTTTTTTACGAATCACTCCCGTTCCTCCTCGTTCTTCTTAAGTGACAATTTCACCAGGAATTTCACCCGCATCCAAATTCATAGTATTGACATATCCTGTTTATTAGATTGCTCTTATTTTTGCCAAGGTATTAATCTGCCTATCTCGATAGTGAGTGGATGTCTATTATGGGCCCCTCCGGTTCAGGCAAATCGACGCTGCTTAACGTCATCTGCGGACTGGACTCCCCCACCTCCGGTTCGGTGACAGTCGATGGACTGGAACTGGCCGGCCTTTCCGAGTCGCAGCTGGCCAAGTACCGCCGGGAGGCGGTGGGCCTGGTCTTTCAGCAATTTCACCTGATCCCTTACCTGAGCGCGGTCGAGAATGTCATGCTGTCGCAGTACTTTCACAGCATGCCGGACGCCGGCGAGGCGCGGGACGCCCTTGAACGTTTCGGCCTGGGCCACTGTCTCGACCATCTGCCCGCGCAGCTGTCAGGCGGCGAGCAGCAGCGCGTCTGTATTGCCCGGGCGCTAATCAACGAGCCCAGGATCCTGCTGGCGGACGAGCCCGCCGGCAACCTAGATGAGGAAAACGAACTGGCGGTAATGCAGCTGTTTAAAAAGCTTCACGAGCATGGGATAACCCTGATTATCGTCACCCATGATCCCGGCGTTGGCGAGGCCGTAGGCCGCATTATCCGCCTCGAGCACGGCCGCATTGCCGGCGCGGCTGCCAAGGAGGAGGCTACGCCGCCCCTCCCCGTGGCAGAACCATTCTGAGAAGACAGGAAATCATGCCAGTTCCGGCACGTTGTTAATCAAGCCTCTTATTTGAAAACCCTCCAAAGGCAGCTCTTTTTGACGAAAGAATTTTAAGGGAAGGGCTTAACCTCCAATTAAAAGTTGCGGTGAAAAATCCTATTGATCCCCATTTTCCCGCCGAAAAAAACTTTAAAGGCGCTTAAAAAATTAAGGGCTAATTTTCAATCGAAGGAGCGAAGATGAAGAAATGGGTGATGTTGTCAATCAGAGGAGCGGCGGTTGCGTTTACGCTGGCATTTGCCGTGCTGCTTTTGCTGGGGCTGCACAGCGCCGGGCGCACCACGGCAATGGATCCTCCCAAGGTGGCTGATTACAACAAACCGGGGACGACGTACATCGAGACAACCTGGAAAGCAAACATTACCGTCCCCAATCTGGCCCTTGACGAGCAGAAGCTGGTCAACAAGCTGCTGCCGATGGTGCAGACCGGCGCCATCGCCAACGAGAATGATGCAGTGCAGGCAGCCATCAACGAAGTCCTCACCAATCCGCAGGACTATATTGTTCCCGGCGCAGGCAGCACGTCCGTTCCAGTACAGGCGGCCGAGTCCGGTTCCGGCATCATTGTCACTCCTGATGGATACATGGTCACAAATGCACACGTGGTCAAAAAGACTGACGCTGAACTGAAGCAGATGCTGGCCCAGGTAGGATTAAGCGACCTTGTCAATAAATTTGTCACCGGCTTCACCCAGGGTCTCAACTCTGAAGGCTACAACGTGACGCTCACCAGCGATCAGACGCAGAAACTCTCGGCGGCGATCGCCACCGTCTATGCCCGGAACATGACCGTGCAGAATCCTTCCTCGCAAAGCGTGATGTACATGGGCGTGGCGGCTCCGGGTGGCACGACGGAGCAGAAAGGGACGCCGTTGCAGATAATCAAGGCCGGCGACGCCATCCCCGGCAAGGACGTCGCCGTACTCAAGGTGGATGCCACCAACCTGCCGACGGTCTCGTTTGGCGATGACAAGGCCGTCCAGGACGGCCAGCAGGCTATCGCCCTGGGCTATCCGGCGGCGGCAACGTTCAATCCCGCGCTCAAGCAATCTGATGAAAACGTAAAACCGTCACTGACGGTGGGCAGCATCAGCGGCCGCAAGACAATGCCGGAGGGCTGGGAAGTGCTGCAGACAGACGCCGCCATCTCGAACGGCAACAGCGGCGGGCCGCTGTTCAATAGCCAGGGCCAGGTAATTGGCATCACTACCTTTGGCAGTGTAAATGATGCCGCAAACAGTCCCGGCGGCACTCCCCAGGCGGTGCAGGGATTTAACTTCGCCGTCCCCACCACCGTTATCAACGAGTTCCTCTCACAGACCAACGTCAAGCCGACCCAAGGGGAACTCACCAAGACGTACCACGAGGCGGTTGACCTGTATGCGCTGCATCACTACAGCGCCGCCAAGGACAAGCTGAAGCAGATCGCCGACGCTAATCCGGCCTTCCCGTACGTTGCCGGCATGATCTCGGACACGACGGCCAAGATCAGCGCCGGCCAGGACGAGCCTGTGTTCCCGTATCCGATGTACCTGATGATCGCGCTGGGCCTGTGCGCCCTAGGCACCATCGGCGCCAGCGGATTCTTCCTGGTCAAGTCGAGACTGGGAGGCGGCACCGGAGCAACGGCGGCAACGCATGCGCCCACGGCTCCGAACGCGGGTTCATCGCAGTCAGGCCCTGTTGCTCCGGCAGGCGGCGTCACAGCCAAGGCCGAGCCGCAGACCGAAGCCAGGCCGGCTCCTTCAGGGCCGTTCAAGGTGGTTCCGGAAGCGGCCGCTGCTCCGGGAATGACAGGCGAGGGAACCGGGCCGATACCCGAAGCCGGCCCTTCTGCCGGTGGTTCTTCGGAAACCCGGGCGCCAGATGCGCCTGCGGAAGGGAAGCCGGCCTTCATCGCCGGATCGGTTGCGCCCAAGGAAGTTGAGGCGCCAACGGAGGAAGTGAGCAAGGCAAACCTGGCGGCGGTTCCCGAGCCGGCCGAGGCTGCGGCAGCAGAAACTGGCGCACAGCCTGAAGGGGAGGCTGAGGAAATGCCCAGGTTCTGCGTTCACTGCGGTCATCCGCTGCCGGCGGACGCCAGGTTCTGCCCCAGCTGCGCCAAAGAGGTGAAACGGCAGTAAAACGTCAGGCACACGCCTGTATCAAGGAAAACAGAGGCGCCATAGGCGCCTCTGTTTTCCGTCAGTCTTAACGCGACGCCCAACTGGCCACGGCCTGATGAATGAACTCCACCGCGATGGCCGCCAGCAGGATTCCCATCACCCGCGTCAGCAGGTCCACGCTGGTGGCCTTTAGCAGCTTAATCAGAGGGCCAGCCAGCCTCAGCGCCGCCCAGACGACGGCCAGAGCCGCCAGGATTCCGGCAGCGGCCACTGCCTTGTCGGTGGCGCCTGACCTTCCCATCAGCAGCATGGCGGCCACGATGGCGCCGGGGCCGGCTAGAAGTGGCGTCCCCAGTGGCACCAGGGCGACATTGGCGCCTCGCGGCTCTCCAGGAGTAACTTTACCTTTCATCATGTCAAGCGCCACTATCCCCAGCAGCACGCCGCCGGCAACCATCAGGCTTTCAAGAGAAACGCCCAGGTAGTCCAGAACGTAATGACCAAAGAAGGCGAACGCGAAGATAACCGCCGCCGCCGCCAGCACCGCCTGGTTGGCAAACCGGCGGCGCGCTGCGCCGCTGCTGTCACGTGTCAGCACCAGGTAAACGGGCGCGTTTCCGACCGGGTCAATAATAACGACCAGGGTGATAAAGGCGGTTATCAGAAGCTTCCAGTTCAAGGGGGCTTCCTCTCACCCCTCCCCCCCAAAGTGAAGGGGGTTTGACAACAAATCTTTTTTATCCGAAAGTGCAGTTTTCAAAACACAGAGATAATTCCAGGCTTTGCAATTTCAAGCCAAGAGACATACGGCACAAAGGGGCTTGCATCATTGATTTGAGGATGCTATAGTCCACACTTCGCTGGCTTTTAGGCCGGCTTGGTCATGAAAGTGGGGGCAATCAAGCAAATTGCGGCATTTTTTGGAAATTGTTATCCTTTTTCCCGGTGTTTTTTGCCTGGGAGTGGGGAAATGCAGTTCCCTCCCTGTTCTGTAAACGGCATCTGGAGGACATTATTTCTGCCGGTTTTTTAAACAAATTCGTTAAACAAAGATGCTCACTGCCAGTTTCGATACTTTTTTTTCTCACTCTTTCCCTCTCATTCTTTATAATTCCTTCTTCCCCGGCGGCTTCTGACGAGCTGGACTCAACCAACCAGCAAATTGGCGGCCTTGAGAACCAGTCGCAGCAGTTGGATCAAAATTACCGTCAGGCGCTCACCGACCTGGTGTCGGTGGACAGCAAGGTGAACCACTATAGCAGCGAGATAGGCAGCGTCCAGCAGCGGCAGGTCCAGGTCGAGGCGGAAGTTCAGGCGCAGCAAAGCCGCCTTGCCCAGGTCAAGCAGGAGTTGGCCGATCGCCAGGCGGTGCTGGCCCAGCGCCTCCGGGGAACGTACAAAAGTGACAACAGCAATTACCTTGGCGTAGTAATGGACTCCGAGAATTTTTCGGAATTCCTCAACCGCGTTGATGCAATCAACAAGATTGCCGAAAGCGACCAGCAGCTGATCAATTCCATCAATGATGCAAAAAAATCGGTCGAGGACAACCTCGGCAGCCTGTCGGCAAACGAGCAGGAATTAAACAGCCTGGTTCAGAACTTGAGCAGCGCCCGGCAAGGCCTTGTGACCGCCCGCCAGCAGCAACAGAGCGTCGTTGACACCATTCAGGGCCGGAAGCAGGCAAATGACGCCCAGCTTGCTCAGTTGCAGTCACAGGCTGCCAGCATCGAGGCCAAAATGAGCCAGCAGCAGGCCCAGGCCGCCGCCGCTGCCAGCAATGCCGCCGGCAATGCCGCCGGCGATGGCGGCAGCGCGGCCGGGAATTATTCGCCGCCACCGGCGACAGGGGCGAGCATCACCGTTGTCGCCACCGCCTACTGCATGGCCGGCAGCACCGCCACCGGCATGCCGGCCGGCCCGGGAATTATCGCCGTTGACCCTAATGTCATTCCCCTTGGCTCACGCGTGCATGTCTCTGGATACGGCGACGCCATCGCCGCCGATACAGGCGGCGCCATCGTCGGCAACCGCATTGATGTTTGGCTTCCCTGCTCTCAAGCCTACGCCTGGGGCACCAGGACGGTCACGGTGACTATATATTGACGGCTTGAGAGCCTGCCACGATCATTAAGCCAGCGCCCCGGCTTTGCCGGGGCGCTTTTCAATTGTTATACTATTGTTTGTAGTAAAAGGCTCGGTTTGCGCCTGCAAGTTGCGGGAAGGTGGTGAATTTGAACGGAAGAAAAATCCTGCTCGCTGCGCTGGGCGCCGGCCTGGCCGCCGCAGCGGCGGCAGTGCTGGTCTCATGCGGCGGCAACGGCAGCTCCGCCCTCCCGAATGTGAAGTGGTCCGCCACCGCGGCGGCGATTCAGTTGCCGGCCTTTGTTTATGACCCCACGGCGCCAAAGGATGCGGCCACGGCCTACCGGTTTGCGCTGGAGCGCCCGGATCTGCTCAGCCAGGTGCCGTGTTACTGCGGCTGCGGCCAGGAGGCCGGGCACAGGAACAACCTTGATTGTTTCGTTAAGTCGCGAAACGGCCAGAACGTGATTTTTGACAATCACGGGGCCGGCTGAGACATTTGTGTGAATATCGCACTGGACGTGCTCCGGTGGAACTCACAGGGAATACCAATCAAGGACATCAGGCAAAAGATCGACGACAAATACAGCAAGTACGGAGAGGGCACCCCGACGCCCCCGGTCAAGTGAGGCGGTCTTGTCTTCTAACCAAGCAGCCTGAGGAATTCCTTCTCGTCGATAATCATTTTCCCCAACTCCCGGGCTTTTTTTGCCTTTGATCCCGGGCTGGCTCCGGCGACGACAAGGTCAGTCGATTTTCCCACCGACCCGGCAACCTTGCCCCCCAGGGCCTCGATTTTCTCCTTCGCCTCGGCTCTGGTCAGGGACGCGAGGGTGCCGGTAAGGACGAAGCTCTTGCCAGCGAGCGGGCCAGCCCGCCGCTCGGCGGGAGCCTGGGAAAAGCTGAGGCCGGCTTGGCGCAGGCGCTTGATCGTCTCCAGGTTATGAGGCTCGCCAAAGAATTCGCGCACCGCTTCGGCAATCACCAGCCCGATGCCTTCCACTCCGGAGATCTCATCCTCGCTTGCCGCCATCAGCTCACCGATGTTACGGAACCGGGAGGCAAGCAACCGGGCATTTATCGAACCCACATGACGGATGCCAAGAGCGAACAGCACCCGGTGGAAGGGGCGCTTGCGGGAATCATCAAGGGCGCGCATCATGTTGGCGACGCTGGCCTCCTGCAGCCGGTGCACAACCTCTTTCCCCTGTTTGTTGACTGAACTGGAAGTCGCCAAGCCGACCAGATCTTCCTGCTTCAGATAGTAGAGGTCGGCCATGTTCCTGATCAGCCCCAGACTGAAGAGCCGCCCCACCAGTTTTTCGCCGACGCCGTCAATGTCCATCGCCCCCTTGCTGACAAAATGTTTGATACTTTCTACTATCTGTGATGGACAGGACTTGTTGGGGCAGCGGACGACAACCTCGCCCTCGGGCCTGACGGTGTGCGACCCGCAGGACGGGCACCGCTTCGGCATCCGGAAGGGCTTCTCCCTGCCGCTCCGTTTCTGGATAACCGGGCCGACAACCTGGGGAATGACGTCGCCGGCCCGCTCGACAACAACCCAGTCGCCCTCGCGGATGTCCTTGCGGCGGATGTCGTCCTCGTTGTGCATGGTTGCCTGACTGATGGTGACGCCGCCGACTTCCACCGGCTCCATGATGGCGTAGGGGTTAAGCGCTCCCGTGCGCCCGACATTGATACCGATTTTTTGCAGCCTGGTGATGGCGGTGCCGGGGGCAAACTTGAAGGCGATCGCCCAGCGGGGATCGCGGCCTACGATTCCCAGCTTCGCCTGCATTTCAAAGTCATCCACCTTGACCACGGCACCGTCGATGTCATAGTTCAGCTCCGGGCGGCGGCGCTCCCAGGCCCGGCACGCCTCCAGCGCCTCGTCGAAGCTTGTGTGCCTTTTGATGTGGGGATTGATCCGGAAGCCATGTTCTTTCAGCCACTGAATCGCCTGCCAGTGAGCGCCGATCTCAAGACCCTCGGCGTAGCCGATCTGGTAACACCAGATATTTAACGGGCGCGCCGCCGCCACTTTTGGATCAAGCTGGCGCACCGAGCCGGCGGCTGCGTTGCGGGGATTGGTAAAAACAGGTTTGGCGGCCGCCGCCCGTTCCAGATTCAGCTTCTCAAAGGCCTCCAGGGGCAGGTAGACTTCGCCACGCACCTCCACGACCGCCGGCGCCTGCTCGTCGGCCTGCAGTTTCATGACCAGCGGGATGGCGCGGATCGTGCGGAGGTTCATGGTCACGTCTTCGCCGATCTCGCCGTTGCCTCTGGTGGCGCCGCGGCTGAGCCGCCCATGTTCATAAACCAGGGAGACGGCAAGCCCGTCAATCTTGGGCTCGCTGACGAGAGCGATTTCAGCCGCGCCGGGGCCCCGGTCGGCTAGCAGCTTCCGGATGCGCACATACCAGGCGCGAAGCTCTTCCTCGTTGCGGGCATTGGCGAGAGAAAACAGGGGCAGAGGGTGCCGCACCTGGACGAACTGCTTCAGCGGCTCGGCGCCGACGCGCTGGGTGGGAGAGTCAGGCGTACTTAGCTCAGGGTGTTTCTCTTCCAGCAGTTTCAGTTCGCTGAAGAGCCGGTCATACTCGGCGTCGCTGATTTCAGGCTGATCAAGCACATAATAAAGATAATTATGGCGCTCGATCTGCCGGCGGAGCTGGCGGACGTGTTTCTCTGTGTCAGACATTCTCATCCGACCCCACAACCGTATATAAACTTTTTTTCCCGGCGGAGCGCATCATCTGCATTTTAAAGTTTCACGTTTTGTGTTTAATGTTTCAAGGATTGAGAAGATGGCTTTTCCCCACGTTAAACATGAAACGTTAAACGTGCAACGAAGGGCAGGGGCACGGCATGCTGTGCCCCTGCCCTTATCCCCCGATTTGGGACATATAGCGGCGGCCGGGCTGATGCGCCCGCCAGTTGAACTGTTTTTTTGCTATCGAGTTGCGTATCAGCGCCGGGAACTCATTGCCACCGCCATTGATAAACGGCCTCACATTTATTTCCTTGTCAGAAAACAAACAATTTCGCAAATTCCCGTCTGCTGTCAGGCGGAGGCGGCCGCAAAAGCCTCGCTACGAATTGCCTACTGGGACAGGCTCTTAGAAGTACCACGCTCGGAGATTGTATTAATTCCTGTGTGCTATACTTTTTCTGTCCCGCAAATGACAAAGTCTAACACGGGGCCCGGGGGGCCGCAAAAACAAGCCCGCCTGATTCTGCTGATTGTGATATTGTTATTCCCCATTTTGGGGGCAGCAATGGCAACTGCGGTAAAGAGGCCATCTCAAGAGGAATTTCCGGCCGCCGTCCTCCGCGGCCGGCCTGTTTTCGGCCTCTCTATGCCGTCCGTTTTCTCCCGTTCCAGATGAAGCCGCCCGGCTTCATCAGCTGGTTCCGGGAGAGCCTGGAAGTCAAGATCCTGGGGCTGACCATGTCGGTCATCTTGATAGGATCCATCATCTTTACTTTTTTTGACATCCGTGCTCACGCAAATGACCTGACTGCGCAAAAAGAAGAACACACCGCCAGCCTCACCTCACAGGTTGTCAGCGCAATCCAGAACGCAATGCTGGCAGGCGAAGGCCCCGGTGTGACGACAGACCTCGAAAACCTGAGACGCGCCCCGGCCGTGGACCGCATCCAGATTTTCTCGACCCAGGGCAAGGAAGTCTTTGCCGGCTCCGACGACACCGGCGCCCGGCCGGTAGAGCAGGTCCTTGACGTGCTCGGCTCCGGCAGCCGCTCCCAGTTTTATCAAGAGCGCGGCGGTCAGCGGTACCTTGTCAACGTGACGCCGCTGCCAAACGCGCCTACCTGCCAGAAATGCCACGGCTCCTCAAGCCCGCTTCGCGGCGCCGTACTCGTGTCAACCTCAATGGCGGACGTCCACGAGGCAATCAGGAGCGACGTGCTGCGAATGGTCGGCTTCTTTATTCCGGGGCTGGCGGCGCTGCTGCTGGTTTTGGGCGTCTCGCTGCACATGACCGTCATCAAGCCTCTGAAAAAGGTGGTCGCCACCATCGGCAAAATGTCCGGCGGCGACCTGAGCCGGCGCGTGAATGTCAGCTCCCGTGATGAGATTGGCGGCCTGGCAACCAGTTTCAATAAAATGGCGGACAATCTGGAAGAATCCCAACGGAACCTGCAGCAAGTCAACCTGAACCTGCAGGAGGCCAACCGGCTCAAATCAGAATTCCTGTCGGTAATGAGCCACGAGTTGCGCACGCCGCTTAACGCCATCATCGGCTTTTCGGAGTTGCTCCGGGAACAAGCCGGAGACGGGCGTGAAGACCAGCAGAAATATCTGACCAATATTGAGACCAGTGGCCATCATTTATTGCAATTGGTCAACAACATTCTCGACCTGGCCGCCGTTGGCTCCGACAACCCGGACTTGGTCAAAGAAGACCTCTCCGTTCCCCAGTTAATGGAGGACGTGCGCAAGCTGGGACACCCGTTTGCCGCCCGGCAGAGCATCTGGCTGGAAGTCAAGGCCCCCGAGGCACTGCCGCTGGTGCGGGCCGACGCCGCCAAAGTCAAACGCATCCTGTATAATCTTGTCAGCAACGCGATCAAATTTACGCCGGCGGGGGGGCGCGTCACCATTGGCGCCGGGGCCCGCGGCGGCATGATCGAGATCTGGGTCGCTGACACCGGCATCGGCATCAGCTCTGAGGACCAGAAAAAAATATTCAGCGAGTTCAAGCAGCTGGAAAGTGATCATGCCCGCCGTTTCGAGGGAACCGGGGTAGGGCTGGCGCTGACAAAGAAACTGGTCGAGCTGCATGGCGGCGCCATTCGCGTTGAGAGCAAGCTGGGCCAGGGAAGCCGGTTTTCCTTTACGCTGCCGCTGACGCCAGGCAAGCGGCGGGCGTCAGACCAGCCCGCGGCCGCCGGCATTCTCGAGCCCGAGATCGGGCCAGAGGAGGCTCCCGGCCAGCGGCTGGTGCTGGTCGCCGAGGATGACCCCCAAACCAGCGAGCTGATTGGCCTCTGGCTCGGCGAGGCAGGTTTCCGGGTTGCGCGCGCCTTCGACGGCGCGCAGGCGCTCGCGCTGGCCCGCGAGCTGAGTCCGTACGCGATCACGCTTGATATTCTGCTGCCCCGGATAGACGGCTGGGAAGCGCTCAGGCAGCTAAAGACCGATCCCGGGACCAGCGCAATTCCCGTTATTATTATTACAATACTTGAAAGGAGCCGCCGCGGCATGGATATGGGCGCTTTCGATTATTTTGTCAAGCCGGTGTCAAAACAGGATCTGATTTGCCGGCTGGAGAGCCATTCGCTTCATCAGGCGCGGCAGAAAGGTCCGGGCGGCGCAGCAGCCGGGGAAGGCAGATGACGACCAACGACCAGGACAGAATATTAATTGTCGACGATAACGTGCCCAATGTGCAGCTGCTGGAAGCCTACCTTGCCGGGGCCGGCTACAAGGTAATCAGTGCCTATGGCGGCACTGAGGCGCTTGAGATTCTGGACAGCAAGGATTCCGGCGCCGGGCTTCCCGACCTGGTTATTCTCGATGTGATGATGCCCGGTGTAAACGGCTACCAGGCCTGCCGCAAGATCAAGGCCGGCGACGAGACCCGCCGCATCCCTGTCATGTTGTTGACGGCGCTTCAGGAAATTGATGACAAAGTGAAGGGGTTCGAAGCCGGCGCGGATGAGTTTCTTTCCAAACCCATTGACAAGATGGAGCTTTTGATAAGGGTAAAATCATTGCTGCGAACGAAGCATTTAAATGAAGATCTGGAGAGCGCCCGCGACGTCATCTATTCTCTCGCCCTGGCAATCGAGGCCAGCGATCCCTACACGCGCGGCCATTCCGAGCGTGTTTCCGAGTACGGCGTCAGGCTGGCAAAAAGGCTGAATCTGTCGCCCGAACAGCAAGATGTCATCCGCAATGCCGGCATCCTTCACGACATTGGCAAGATCGGCATCAGCGAATCCATTCTGCAAAAACCGGGCCCTTTGTCAACGAAGGAACTGGTCGTCGTTCAGGATCATCCCGCCATCGGCGAAAAGATAGTGCGGCCGCTCCGGTCGGCCAATCTTCTCTTGACCGTCATCCGCCATCATCAGGAGCGCTTCGACGGCAAAGGCTATCCCGACCACCTGGTCGGCAGTGAGATTCCCGTCGAGGCGCGGGTGATTTCGGTCGTCGACGCTTACGACGCCATGACCTCGCCCCGTCCTTACCGGCCGCCAATGTCGCGAAGCCAGGCTCTCGGCACGCTTGAGCACGAGGCCGGCCGGCAATGGGATCCGGCAATAGTCAGTGAGTTTGCGGCGATGATGCAGGATGGGAAGCCCTGACTTGCCGCTCGTGGCGTGATCCGAAAAGATTTGCCAGCGGGGTGTCCGACGCGCTGTGCAGGATGATTGAGGCAAACACAACCAAAGCCGTCAACCGGAACACTGTCTTGCCGTCATTGATGTTCATGCTCAGCACCAGCAGCGAGTAGGCAATGCATGCGACTCCCTTGGGCCGAACCAGGCCACGAAAAACCGCTCCGGCCACTCCAGCCTTGTGTCGGCCAGCGACGGCAGCAGCGCCAGCGTGCGCGCCAGAAAGATGACAAAAGCCGCGAGCAGCAGCCAGCGGACGCCGCCGGCAAACAGCTGGCCGAAGAGCAGCAAGCTGCCAAAAATAACAAAAGTAGACAACTTAAGGATTTCAGAGGCGTCGCGGCTGAAGCGGGAAAAAGTCTCCGCCTGCCGCGGAGCGAGGCCGGCCATCAGGATGCCGGCGATGTAAACGCTAATGAAGCCGTTGCCTCCGAGCAGCTTCGCAACCCCGTAAAGGGAAAGGGCAACAGAAAAGGCATAAAGCGTCTGGTAACGCGGCGCGAGCGTCAACCGCCACCGGAACAGCCCCACAATCCTGACAGCCAGGAAAGCGCTGGCTAGGCCAACGGCGACGCCAATGCCCAGATCCTGGGCCATGAATGCCACCAGACCCTGCCGCCTGCCTGAAGGGCAGTGGCAAATATCAGCACGGCCGGCGGCGCCAGCCCGTCGTTAAAACCCGACTCCAGGTTGAGGCTGCTCCTGATCCTTAGAGGAATCTTGCGGTAGCTCACGACTGAGGATGTCAGCACCGGGTCGGTCGGGCTGAGCAGGGCGCCCAGTAAAAATGCCTGCGTCCAGGAGAGCCCCAGCAGCAAGAAAGAAGCGGCCGCGATCAGCCAGGCGGTGCGCATCGCGATCACCAGCGACCGGAATGGCACATGCCAGTGCGCCTGAGCGCCGCCTCCTCCACATCGAGGCCGTCAACGAAGAGAACGACAATCAGGGTAAGCTCGGTCACCCGTTGCACGAACTCTGAACGGGGCTAAAGCGAGATCACGCCGAATCCTTGGCTTTCCAGAATCAGGCCTGCGAACAGGAAGAAGATGGCCAGCGACAGGATGCTGCGGTGAGCAACGCCGGAAAGCAACGCACCCGCCCCCAGCAGCAGGCCGAGCACGAGCAGGTATGTCTAAAACCGGCTATTGGATCCTGGATTCTGGACTTTAGATAAAAAAGCTTCGTATGCCGAATGCCGGATGTCGAATGAAACCATCAAGCAATCGAATGCAAACGGGAATTGATCAAGATTTTAATTCGACACTCGACACTCGTCATTATCTCTGGCACCACTTGCCTTGAAGGCATTTCTTTCCCTTCTGGCGCGACACCTCGGAGAAGCGCTCGTCCTTGATGCAAAGCCAGATCTCGCGGGCGGTCCGGTACCGGGCCTTGTCCTTGAAAAGATACCGGCATGCTCCCTCGGAAAGAGGGGGAAGGTCCCTGTCAAGCGGTTCGGCCATGGGCGGCTATTTTTTTCCTTCCTCTTGCTTTTTTTTCTCCTCAGCCGGGAGCAGCTTGACAAAAGTCAGCTGCATGCTGGCAAGGGCGCCGGAAAGCGCGTTTCTGTCCTGTTCGGCCATGCGTCCGCCGGCGGCGTCCAGCAGCGCCTTAAAGCTGTCAATCGCCAGGCGCGCCTGACCGATGTCCTTGATGTCTTTCGTGTCGTCGGTCAGGCCCATCTTTAAGTAGGCAAGATTGCTGAGGCTTGCCATAAACTGCACCAGCACATCGGCAACCGACTGTTTGCGGATCTGCTCCTCGATCTTCTGGCGCAGCTCCTCCTCAGACAGGCCTGACAGGTCATCAGCACCGGCATCCTCCACATCGCCTGGGGGGGCCTCCTTCTCTTCATTCATAGATTAGCCTCCTTCCGCACCCGGAGTATTTGGCGCAACGGTCAAAATTCAGGCGCCGATCTTTCGCACTTCGTATATCGAACCGCTCGAATCGTCGGAGATATACATTTTACCTGTAGCAAATATTATATCAACAGGACGGCCCCAAGCCTGGCCTGTCGACTCGTCCAGCCAGCCGGTAATAAAATCGCTCACTCTGTGCGCGTCGTCCACCCGTACCACCTTGTAACCGGTGGGAACGGTCTTGTTCCAGGACCCATGGAAGGCGATAAACAGGTTGCCCTGCCAGGCCAGCGGCCAGGACGGGTCAGCGAGGAAACGCAGGCCAAGGGGCGCCGAATGGGCCTGCAGCTCCAGGACTGGCGGCTCGCTCGCCCGGCAAAAACCTTCCTTGCCGGAGAACGCCGGGTCGGCAACGCGGTCGCCGAAGCAGTAAGGCCAGCCGTAATTCCGGCCCGGCTGAATTACGTTAACCTCGTCCGGCGCCAGGTTGTCGCCCAGGTTGTCGCGGCCGTTGTCAACCCCCCAGATCTGACCGGACCCGGGCTGCCAGGTGAAGCCAACCGTATTGCGCAGGCCGGTGGCAATGACCCGGCCGCCGCTGCCGTCGAGGTTGTAGCGCGACATCGCCGCCCGCCGCGGGTCATCTTCCTTGCAAACGTTGCAGCTGCTGCCAACTGTCACATACAGCCGGTTATCGGGACCGACGCCGATGGTGCGGGTGATATGTTCGCCGTCGGCGGGCAGATCGGGGACGATCACCTCGCCGGCGCCGATTTTTCCGTTGCCAAAATATTGATAACGTGTAATTTTTGAGGTCTCGGCTACGTAAACGAAGCCTGCCTGTACGGCGATTCCCGAGGGATTCTCGAGGCCGCTGACGACCGTCACGGCCTCCGGCTGCCTGTCGGCAAGGCGGAAGGCAAGCACGTTCCCTTTATCCATCTCGGTCACCAACAGGTAGCCGTCGCCGGTGACAGCCATCATCCGCAAACCGCCACGGCCGCTCACCCAGCGGGAGATGGTAAAGCCGTCAGGCAAGGTGAGAGTATGATCTTCGATGACGACGCTGTGAAAGCCGGCAGTCGATGTGCCGGCGCCGGTTTTTACTTCAGCTGCAGGGCGGCTTCCGCACGCGTCCGCGAAAAAAAGCAGAAAAAGAACGGGCAAAACAAAACCGAATCCAGAAAAAGTTGGCCGAAGCGGCCGCCATCCCTTCAAGAACCCTCCCAAGCAATGGCAATATTTAGATTCGACTTAACAAATGCGTCCATTGAAGAAATCCAAACCTTTTTAAGTCTTTCCAAAATCCAAAGTTCAATATCCAAAGTCCGGGTTTTGATATACTTTCACGCTGTCTGATCAACCTATTTCAGGAGTTCCCATGGTCGGCAGAATCGGAGTCATCGGCGGCTCGGGCTTTTACGAACTGCTGGAAAACCCGCAGGAGGAAAAGGTAACCACGCCATTTGGCGACCCCAGCGACGCCATCGCGATCGGCAAGATCGCCGCGCGCGAGGTCTGCTTCCTGCCCCGGCACGGCAAGGGCCACCGGATCATGCCCACCGACCTGCCGTTTCAGGCCAACATCCTGGCGCTGAAGCAACTGGGCGTGGAATGGATCATCTCCGCCAGCGCCGTCGGCAGCATGAAGGAGGAGATCAGGCCGGGAGACATCGTCATTCCCGACCAGTTCATCGACCGCACCCGGCAGCGGCGCTCGACTTTTTTTGGCGCTGGTTGCGTGGCCCATATTGCCTTTGCCGATCCTGTCTGTCCCGATCTTTCGCCGCTCCTGGTCCAGGCCGGCCGCGACGCCGGCGCCACTATTCATGAAGGAGGAACCTACCTCTGCATGGAAGGGCCGCAGTTTTCCACCCGGGCCGAGGCCCGGCTGTACCGCAGCTGGGGCGTGGACGTGATTGGCATGACAAACCTGCAGGAAGCCAAGCTGGCGCGTGAAGCCGAGATCTGCTACGCGACGATGGCGCTTGCCACTGACTATGATTGCTGGTACGAGGGCGAAGAAGATGTGACCATCGCCCAGGTGATCGAGACCATGAACAGGAACGTTGACATGGCGAAGAAAATCATTGAAATGGCGGTGCCGCGCATTCCCGAAAGCCGCGACTGCGGCTGCAAGGACGCCATGCAGTATGGGGTGATGACGGCGCCGGAGGCGATCCCGGCGGCGACCAAGGCGAAGCTTAAGGATATAATCGGGAAGTATATTTCCTGAGATCTGCTAGCGCCGAACCACGCGGACGAAAACGCGACTGTGCCGGCTGTCAGAATGGCTGCATACGCGTCCCGCGGCATGGTCGCAGAACATCAAGCGCAGCAAGGGGAACTTCAACTCGCAAGCGCATGGGAGGAAGATGCCTCTCGTCTCGGCAAACGGGGACCCGCCTGTCGGCGGCGGTAAAGCTTGAGGTTTTTCACCCGACGTGATGTTGGACCCCGGTGCCTGATTTTTCTTTTTTCAAATTCCCCCCCAAAGCTGTAGAATTAGCTACCAATGTCAAACCAGGTAGCTACTGTGCCGCTAACACCCGAGCAAAAAGCCAGAAAGAAAATTGACCAGTTGCTTGAAAAGGCCGGCTGGATTGTCCAAAGCCGGGACGAAGTTAATATTCAGGCCGGCCAGGGTGTTGTCATCCGCGAATTTCCGCTTAAGACAGGTTACGGGGCCGTTGATTATCTTTTCTATATCGATGGCAAAGCCGCCGGGGTGATCGAGGCCAAGCCGAAGGGCTGGACCCTCACCGGTGTTGAAATCCAGTCGGATAAATATACAAGAGGTTTGCCAGACACTCTGCCAACCTGGGCCGCGATCCTTCCTTTTTCTTACGAGTCAACTGGAACGGAAACCAGGTTCACGAACGGCCTGGAGCCAGATGCGCGCTCACGGCAGGTATTTGCTTTCCACCGGCCCGAAAGTCTGGCGGTCATTCTGGCAGAGGCTGCCGATCCAGCAATAAGCGCTGGCGCAAACCAGACTGATGCAGGCGAGAGCAGGGCTGCCGAAACCAACGTCACGTATCTCGCCTCCGGCAACACCCTTCTGCACCGCCTCCGCTATCTGCCGCCCCTAGAAGAGGCAGGCCTCTGGCGCGCCCAAATCACCGCCATCCAGAATCTGGAACGCTCCCTCGCCGACAACCGCCCCCGCTCCCTCATCCAGATGGCGACCGGCTCGGGCAAAACCTTCACCGCCATCACATCTATATATAGGCTCATCAAATTCGCCGGCGCCCGCCGCGTCCTCTTCCTGGTGGACCGCGGCAACCTCGCCGACCAGACGCTGAAGGAGTTCCAGCAGTTCGTCTCGCCGTACAACAACTTCAAGTTCAGCGAGGAGTACATCATCCAGCGCCTGGCCAGCAACACAACACCACCACCCGCGTCTGCATCTGCACGCTGCAGCGCATGTACTCCATGCTCAAGGGGCGGGAGCTGGCTGAGGAAGACGAGGAAATCCCGATCGACGACATGGCCCCACTCTTGAGGGAGCCTGAGCTGATCGGTTACAACCCGGCTATCCCCATCGAGGCCTTCGACGTCATCATCACCGATGAATGCCACCGCTCCATCTATAATCTCTGGGCGCAGGTGCTGGAATACTTCGACGCCAGGCTGATCGGGCTGACCGCCACGCCGAACAAGCAAGCGTTCGGCTATTTCAACCAGAATCTGGTGATGGAATACCCGCACGAAGCCGCTGTTGCCGACGGTGTTAATGTCAACTACGACGTCTACCGCATCCGCACCAACATCACCGAGGCCGGCTCCCGGGTTGATGCCGGCTACTATGTGGAGAAACGCGACCGCGAGACCCGCCAGACCCGGTGGGAGGAGCTGGATGAAGACTTCCTGTATGACCCCAACCAGCTGGACTGCGATGTGGTCGCCCCCGACCAGATACGCACCATCGTGCAGACCTTCCGCGACAAGCTGTTTAACGAGATTTTCCCCGGCCGCACCGAAGTGCCAAAAACACTAATTTTCGCAAAGGATGACAACCACGCCGAGACCATCGTCGCGATCATCCGCGAGGAGTTCGGCAAGGGCAACGACTTCGCCCAGAAGATCACTTACCGCACGACAGGCGCCAACCCCAAGGATCTGATCAAGGCATTCCGCAACAGCTACAACCCGCGCATCGCCGTCACCGTGGACATGGTCGCCACCGGCACCGACATCAAGCCGGTGGAAATAGTATTTTTCATGCGCGCGGTCAAGTCCCGGTCGTTCTTTGAGCAGATGAAAGGCCGCGGCGTGCGGGTAATCAGGCCAGACGATCTGCAAGCCGTCACGCCTGATGCTGTTCTCAAGGACCACTTCGTGATCGTGGACGCCGTGGGCGTCTGCGAGCAGGACAAGACCGACTCGCGCCCCATGGAGAAAAAGCCCAGCGTTGCCTTCGAAAGCCTGCTGCAGGCAATCGCTTTCGGAAACATCGAGGAAGACGTAATCACCACCGTTGCCGGCCGCCTCGCCCGGATGGAGCATCGGCTGAGCGAGGAGGACGAGCGCCGCATCCATGAAGTGAGCGGCGGGCTGACAGTAAGAGACATCAGCCACAGGCTTGTAGAGGCAGTAAACCCCGACCGGCATCTGGAGCAGGCGCGGGCTGACTGTGGCCTGGCTCCCGATTCAGAGGAACCGGTCAGCGACGAGGCTATGCAGGCAGCGGCGAAGAAAATGATCGGGGAGGCGGTGGCGCCGCTGCACGACCCGGCCCTGCGCAGCCTGCTGGTGGAGATAAAGGAGAAGAACGAGATCACCATCGACCATGTAAGCCAGGACCAGGTCATCGAGGCAGGCTTCAGCCTGGACGCCCTGGACCGCGCCCGCGTCGTCGTCGATTCTTTCGAGAAATTTATCGAGGACAACCGGGACGAAATCACGGCCTTGCAAATCTTATACAGCAAGCCCTACCGGACGCGGCTTAAATTCGAGGATGTACGGGCTCTGGCCAACGCCATTGAGCAACCGCCATATTTGTGGAGTGAATCCCAGCTCTGGCAGGCATACGCCGCGCTGGATAAATCGAAGGTGAAAGGCGCCAGCGGCAAGCGGATTCTCACCGACCTGGTGTCGCTAGTCCGCTTCGCCATTCAGCAGGATAACGAACTGGTCCCGTTTCCCGAGCGCGTGAATGCCAATTTTAATACCTGGCTAGCCAGCCAGGAGAAGGGTGGCCGCAAATTCACCGCTGAGCAGCGGCGCTGGCTGGAAATGATCAGGGATCATATCGCCGCCAACCTGAGCATCACACGCGACGACTTCGAGGATGTTCCGTTCATCCAGCAGGGTGGCCTCGGGCAGGTTTATGAGGTATTTGGTGATGAGCTGGATGGGATTATTGATGAGTTGGGTGAGGTGTTGGTGGCGTGATACAAATGGCAATTACGAAAATTACAGAACAAAATATACCTGAAGATTGGTATTGGTCAACCTTGGGAGAAGTTTCAGATGTGATTGCCGGAAATCCAGCACCACAAGGTAAAGAATATTTCAAGAACGGTTCATATCCATTCGTCCGCGTTCAGGATATGGGCCGCCTCGGCGCAAAAGTTCACATGACAGAAACGCACGATTTGGTTAACGATAAAGCCATTAAGAAGCTACGATTATTTCCGTCAGGCAGTATTTTGTTCACAAAAAGCGGTGCGTCAACGTTGTTGAATCAAAGAGCCATTCTGGGAAGCGACATGTATGTCGTGAGCCACATTGCGGGCGCAATTCCCAAGGAATCAATAACGAGCAAATGGCTGTATTACTGGATGAAATTGATCGACTTTAACTCTTTAGCACATGCAACAACACTTCCGTCGCTTCCGTTATCAAGGGCTAAAGAAATTCCAGTCCCCGTAGCGCCAAAAGAGCAACAGGAAGGTATCGTCGAAGAAATCGAAAAACAGTTCTCCCGCCTCGACGAAGCCGTCACCAGCCTAAAGAGAGCCAAAGCCAACCTTAAACGCTACAAAGCCGCCGTCCTCAAAGCCGCCGTCGAAGGCAAACTGACCGAAGAGTGGCGCAAACAAAACCCCAACGTCGAACCCGCCGCCGAACTCCTAAAACGCATCCTCGCCGAACGCCGCCGAAATTGGGAAGAAATCGAGCTTGCCAAAATGAGCGCAAAGGGTAAAGAACCAAAAGATGATCGATGGAAAGAAAGGTATCAAGAACTCAACGGAATTGATAATGGCTTTCCAATGCTTCCAAAAAAATGGATTTGGTGCCGTCTGGGTCAGATTAGCGATGTCATCGGCGGGATCACAAAAAATCGGAAACGAGAAACGTACGAAATCAAAATAACTTATCTACGTGTCGCAAACGTATACGCCAATGAACTGCGTTTAGGCAAAGTCAGCAAAATCGGCTTATTTGATTCAGAGATTGATAAGGCTCTGCTCCGAAAAAATGACCTGCTGATTGTGGAAGGTAATGGGAGCAAAGAGCAAATCGGGCGCGTGGCAATTTGGGATGGCACAATTGATCCATGTGTACATCAGAACCATCTAATTAAGGTCAGATTTTACATCGAACAAATGGCGCAATACGTTCTATGGTGGCTCTTATCTTCACCGGGCCGCAGATTTGTTGATGAAGTTGCAAGCTCCACGTCTGGGCTTTATACGCTAAGTATTTCCAAAGTCAGCAATCTCCCGGTCCCATTACCTCCTCTTGATGAACAAATTCAAATTGTCGCCGTGCTCGACCCTTATTTTTCTTCGATAACGGAGTCACATAAGATAGTTGAAACAAATCAACTGCGTAGCAATCGATATAGACAAGCGATTCTCTCAAAAGCATTTAGGCTAACTTTTGCTAATTGAAAATTGGTTAAATTTGAAGAGGAACAAGGGGTGATCAAGTGAATCGTGCGGAAATTTTTGCACCACCAGATCGGTTAACAAAGGTTTTTCCCGAGCTAAGCCGTTTTTTGAAGAAGTGAAACCGTAAAGATGGAAACAGATTTCAAATAGAAGGGATATTCATTATGACAGACAAGAAACTATCTTTAGGGCAAGCAATAGACAACATAATAACAGCCCTAGAAAACCTTGACGAAAATGCCCAAAAAACAGCGCTGAGCGCCGTTTGCTCGCATCTAGGCATTACATTAGGTCCAATTGAGGTTCAGGCAGCAGCTACATCTTATGAAGAAACACAAGAGACGCGCGTAAAGCCTGCAGTTGAGGTAGCTGAGACTCAACAGCGAAAAAAAATCGATATTAGATCTCTGAAAGAAGATAAAAAACCAAAAACGGCGCTACAAATGGCTTGCGTCGTCGCGTACTATCTTCAAGAACATGTTGCTCAGAGCGAACGTAAGGAAACAATATCAACAAAAGACGTAGAGAAATACTTCAAACAAGCTGGTTACAAACTCCCCAAGAAATTAAACCAGGTTTTAGTAGATGCAAAAAACTCGGGTTATTTTGAATCAGTAGGCAGAGCGCAATACAAACTTGCACCCGTCGGTTATAACCTTGTGGTACATGGGCTTCCGAGCAAGAAGGGAACCTGATTGCATGTCGCGTATTCTTATCTCCTATATCTCAGAAATCGACAATGCTCGCAAGGATTTAAATCGCTTTAAGGGCAAACAACTACATTCTAAAAAAGCTAGAGATGGTCTCAGGGAATTAGTCGAGAAATATTTCAATGATGTTCGCCCAGCGGTGATCAGTAATAGAGAGCAAAATGAGGAAATGCGTAAAGCTGACAGCGATATGCAAGAAATGCTCGTGTTATGCCACAAGCGAGGAAGCATAAAGCGATATAAGCAGCTTTTAACAGAAGTCAAGAATCTTCTCATCCTCGTTGATAGCCAGATCATATCTTCCTTTTCATTGCAAACCAATTCCGGCAAACTGGATTCGGTTGATTCACAGATCATTAATACCATTCAAGCAATGATTCCCTCAGCAGCCCTGTCCTTTCATCAAGCAATAAATGATCTTCGATCAGATGATCGGCTTTCGTGGAGGGGTCCAGCAACTGACCTTCGCGAGGCTTTAAGAGAAGTTTTGGATCATTTAGCTCCTGATAATGAGGTCAAGTCAATGGCAGATTACAAGCAGGATAAGGATATTTCTGGGCCTACGATGAAACAAAAGGTTCAATTTATTTTGAAGAATAGGGGTGTTCCAAAAGCAGCATCTGGATCTGCAGTTGCTGCAACAAATACCATTGATGAAATGCTCGGTACTTTTGTTCGATTTGTGTACACACGAACAAATGTTTCTACTCATACGCCAACAGACAAAAATGAGGTTTTAAGAATTCTCGGATTAACCAGAGTTGTTCTTTGCGAACTGCTTGAAATTCGCAATGAGCCATGAAAATAGGTAACGTATGGGACCCCGCCTCCATCGTCCAAAAACTCTGGAGCTACTGCAGCGTCCTCCGCGACGACGGGATGAGCTACGGCGATTACGTGGGGCAGCCCATCGGTCAGCACAGTTTTAACTCATGAACGACGATGACCTACGAAATAAATTAATCAATCTCGGCTCTGAAACCCTGGCAGACGCTCTGCTCGGCCTCAGCTCGCGCAGCGAGGATGCAGCGGCAGTGGTGGAGCGAATGACATCCTCTCCGAATGAAAACCAGAAACGCTTCAAATCAAAACTGGCCGGTCTTAAGCGGCAGCGGAAATTCATCGATTGGCGGGGCGCGGCCGATTTTGCAAGCAATCTGGAAGAGCTGCTGGCTGATCTGCGCGCCGGCGTCCCACATTCTCAAACCGGAGTTGAGCTGGTCGCGGCTTTCTTCGAGTGCGACAGCTCAGTTTTTGAGCGATGTGACGATTCCAACGGCACCATCGGCGATGTCTTCCGGTTTGATGCCCGCCAATTATTTATCCACTACGCCTCGCAGGTTGACGACAAGGCATGGCTTAGCCAGCTTTTGCTAAAGCTCTACGAGCATGATGATTACGGCGTCAGAGGAGAGCTACTTGAATCTGCGTCTGAATTCCTGCCTGCTGATTCGCTGCGAAATCTGGCGGCGGTCATGTGGAATCGGGCCGAACAGGAACACGAAATCGTGACCGATTCCTGGCATTTCAACCAATGGCTTTATGGGGTCAAGACTTTGGCACGTCAGCTAAAAGACGCTCCCCTGTTTGAGAAAGCTGCACTAACCTCAGCGCCGGAGAAGCCTTTGGCCGTCTGCATTGACATGGCCAAAGTGTACCTCGAAAGCGGCAACGCCGCGCGGGCGCTTTCTATACTGAAGGATGCGCCGAAAGACAATCCCCATTTCGAGAACGACAGGGACGTGCTGCTGCTTACTGCTTACAAGAAGCTGGGTAACAACGAAAAGGCGGCGGAAACCGCTTGGCGCATTTTCCGCCGGCAGCGCGGCGCCGCCAGCCTGGATGCTCTTCTGATCGTGGTAGGTGAGGAAAAGCGCCAGTGGATTATTGACCAGCAGGTGCAGGAGGTCCATTCTGCTGCGCGGCTTGATTATGCCTCTGCCCGCTTTCTCATCGATATGGACAAGACTGATGAGGCGGAGATTTACATTCTTGATCGCGCAAGTCAACTGAACGGCGACCTTTACCAGTTGCTATTGCCTCTGGCAAAAAGCATGGAACAGGCCGGGCGTTTGCTGGGCGCTACGGCGCTTTACCGGGCACTACTGGAATCGATACTGGCGCGGGCGCTCTCCAAGTATTATCACCACGGCACGCGATACCTAAAGAAGCTGGACGACCTGGCGCCCGAAGTGAGCGATTGGCGGAATCTGGCGCCGCACGATTTCTACAAAGCCGGCCTGCTTAAGGCGCATGCCCGGAAGAAGAGTTTTTGGGCAAAATACGGCGATTGAAGCTTCAAACGCAGTAGACATTAAATTGCTGCTGGCTCTTCAGTCCTTGCTGGTTGCTATCATCTTGTCACTCACAGCGGGGGTCGGGAAAATTTAGACACTCCTATGAGTGATAAAGCTGCTCTAAAATAGCATGGAGGAAAGGAGCAGCAACAATGACCAGAAGACCCAGAAGGAACCACTCCGCGGCGTTTAAAGCC
>JAJYLW010000034.1 GCA_021787475.1 Actinomycetes bacterium | reverse complement strand
ATTTTTATATCCCAGCTCACGGACCAGTTGGTAACGTAAAGGTAATCAAGTTGCAGCATTTCCTGGAACGGCACTTCGCTCCGCCCCAGAATCTGCCACAGCCCGGTGATGCCCGGTTGGACCAGATGCCGCATGTCTGCTGACCCCAGGCATTGTTTGGCTTCCTCCAAAACCAACGGGCGAGGTCCGACAAGGCTCATGTCGCCTCGTAAAACATTAATTAACTGAGGCAGCTCATCAATACTCCACCGCCTGATGACGCGGCCGACCCGGGTTATGCGCGGGTCATCCCGGATCTTGAAAATGGGTCCGGTCATCTCGTTCCTGTCAACAAGGTCTCCTTTTTTACTGTCAGCACCAATGTACATGGACCTGAACTTGATCATCATGAATCTTTTGTGGTTCTTGCCCATCCTTTCATGGGTATAAAAAACGGGGCCCGGTGAATCAATCTTGATCATGGCACCCACGAGTAAAAACAGCGGGGAAAGAACAATCAACGCCAGCGAAGCGCCAATCAGGTCAATGAGCCTTTTACAAGTCCTGGCAAAGAAGCCATGATGGGTATAGCGCGGCAGGCTGAGGATGGACAATCCTTCTATATCCTCCATCTCGACACGATGCGAAAGCGCTTCAAAAAAACGGGGAACGATGCTGACATCCACCTTCATCTCCTGGCACTGGTGGATAATCCCCAGCATCAGCGGATGTGGCGTGCGCGAGAAGGCAATGATTACCCTGCTGATGCCGTAACGGTCTGCAATCGCCCTGAGCTCGGAAGGTCTTCCCAGTAACTTCACCTGGCTGCCTGAACGATCGTTTTCATCAAATTCCTTTGTGTCCAGAAAACCAACCACGCGAAGACCGTACTCCCTGTGCCGGGAAAGCCTGCCCACCAGGCTTTTCCCGATCTCGCCTGCTCCGACAACGAGGGTGCTGGTGCGAAACGGATTGTAAAAAGAGAGGCTAATGCGCGCCGCTGCGCGTGATGCCGGCAACACTATCAGAAGCAGCAACCATGTGAGCGCCGCAAATACCCAAGCGGCGCCGCCCGGACGCCCGCCCTGACCTGTGATAACCAGAAATGAAAACAGCAACCAGGTGCCCAGGGATATGATGCCGACAGTCTGCGGCATCTCATCGAACGTTGACACGGTCAGGCGCCGTGCCTGCCTTTTGTAGACGCCGAAATAGTAAAACAGCAGCAGCCAGAAGGGAATCGCAACCAGGCCCGTCCACAGCATGCCCGTCCTGGCGCTGCCGACGTTATCCCCGAGAAAACCCAGATCGCTGCCACTTATCAGCGAGGCTGTAATAAAGTAAGCGCCTATTACAGTTACAAATAAAGAAAGTGTGTCAACAAGGGGAACAAAGCCGGCGCGCAGGATCCTCAGCACCTGAACTTCCCGCCGCGGTATCTCTTCCCCTTCATCGTAAGGAAGAAATTGCCAGGCGCCGGACAATTCCTGCGGCTGGGCTGTCGTTGTTTTATCCGGCGGCGAGTTCACTGATCCTGTCTCCCGAAGAGATTCCTTTGGATAGCCATATCGGAGGCCGTCCGGGAGAACTCGACCCTGTTCATAATCAGTCATTTTTCTTTTATACACCAAATTTACAGATATATCAATTAGATGATAGATTTAGTCAACTTTATGGCGATATAAAGTGAAATCTGGAAATAACGTGGGGATTTTCAATTATGCCGCCAATATGCTGTGATCGAACGCGGCTCCTGCCACCTTCTGCCTGTTTGGATACCGGAATTGTTCTTGCGGTCCACTATGGGGGGCGGCCCGGAGGGCCGCCCCCCCAAATTCATCTGCTCACGGCCGCCGCTTTTTCCGATGCCGCCTTAATTTCCGCTTCTTCATCCGCCGTCAGCAGCGGCTGGCCCTGCAGGTAGCGGTCGATCGAGCGGGCGGCGAGCTTGCCGGCCCCCATGGCCAGGATTACCGTGGCGGCGCCGGTAACGATATCGCCGCCGGCAAAAACCCCCTCCTTACTGGTGGCTAGGGTGTGTTCATCGGCGACGATGTTGCCCCATTTATTAAGATCCAGGTTCTTTGTCGTCTGCGTCAAAAGCGGATTGGCCCTGGTGCCAATGGCCATGATGACAACATCGACCAGTATTCTCGTCTCGGAGCCTTCCACCGGCACCGGGCGGCGGCGGCCGTCGGCGTCCGGCTCGCCCAGCTCCATCTTGATCACCTCAATCTCCTCGACCCAGCCTTGCTGGTCGTCAACGATCCGCACCGGATTGGTGAGCAGGTGGAACTCTATCCCCTCTTCCTGGGCATGATGAACTTCTTCGCGCCGCGCCGGCAGCTCGTCCATGGAGCGGCGGTAAATCAGGTGGACCTCCGCCCCCAGCCTCAGCGCCGTGCGGGCGGCGTCCATGGCGACGTTGCCGCCGCCGATGACGGCCACCCGCTTGCCAATCTTAATGGGGGTGTCGTAATCGGGGAAGCGGTATGACTTCATCAGGTTTGCGCGGGTGAGAAACTCATTGGCGGAGTAAACGCCGTTAAAGTTCTCCCCCGGGATGTTCATGAAGACGGGCAGGCCGGCGCCGTTAGCGATAAAAACAGCGTCATGGCCATTTTCGAGCAGCTCGTCAACGGTCATTGTGCGGCCGATGACATGATCCAGCCTGATCTCGGCCCCGAGGCTTTCGACGTAGTCGCACTCGCGCTGAACGATCTCCTTGGGGAGCCGGAACTCGGGGATCCCGTAGACCAGCACGCCGCCGGGCTTGTGCAGGGCCTCATAAATGACGACATCGTAGCCCTGCTTGGCCAGCTCACCGGCGCAGGTGAGGCCGGCAGGGCCGGAGCCGACAATGCCAACCTTCTTGCCTTTGGCGGGAGCCATCTCGGGCTTGGCGGCTTCTCCCTGAGCGGCCTCCCAATCGGCGGCGAAGCGTTCCAGGCGGCCAATTGCCACCGGCTCGTGCTTGCGGCCCAGAATGCAGAGCTTCTCACACTGATCTTCCTGCGGGCAGACGCGCCCGCAGACGGCCGGGAAGCTTGTCTTCTGCTTTAGGATTGCAATCGCCGCCGCCGGGTCATCCTCTTCCAGCGCCTTGACGAACTGGGGAATGTCAATATTTACCGGGCAGCCGGCGACGCATTTTGGCTTTTTGCACTGGAGACAGCGGCTGGCTTCAATCAGGGCCTGATCGCGGCTGTAGCCAAGCGCAACCTCGTTGAAATTCTTTGCCCGCTCCTTGGCGTCCTGCTCCGGAATAGGCGTCCGCGGGATCGAGGTTTTCCGCGGTTTTGTCTTTTCATTATGCTTGTCTACGCCAGGCACTGGGCATCACCCCTGCATTCCAGGTAAAGATCATTGGCAATTTTCTCCTGTTCCAGGTACTGACGCTGCCTGGCCATCAACTCGTCGAAGTCAACCTGGTGTCCGTCAAATTCCGGTCCTTCGACACAGACGAACTTGGTCTCGCCGCCAACGCTGACGCGGCAGGCGCCGCACATGCCGGTGCCATCAACCATAATTGAGTTCAGGCTCACCAGCGTCCTGACGCCCAGCGGCTCCGTTGTCTTGCAGCAGAATTTCATCATGATCCCCGGGCCGATGGCGTAGACAAGATCGACGCCACCCGCCTCGCAGAGTTCCTTCAGCGGCTCCGTCACCAGACACTTGCGGCCGAAGCTTCCGTCGTCGGTGGTGACAATTACTTCATCGCTTACGTCTCGCATCTTGTCTTCCCAAAGCAAAAGATGCTTGGTCCGCGCGGCGACAATGGAAATCACCTTGTTGCCTGCTTCTTTTAACTCTCGGGCAATCGGATAAATTGGCGCGACGCCGACGCCGCCGCCGGCCATGACAACGGTGCCAAATTTTTCGATCTCGCTCGGCAGGCCGAGGGGACCGATGAAATTCGCCAGGGAGTCGCCCGCACTCA
>JAJYLW010000025.1 GCA_021787475.1 Actinomycetes bacterium | reverse complement strand
GCGCACTCGCGGGTCAGGTCCTTCACGTTATCGTGTTTTACCAGGAGGGGCTTGGCGTAGGTCTTTAAATTGTCTTTTGCTTTGCTCACGGACTCTTGCTCCTTTCAGATGCAATGGTGGCAAGGGGGCGCGGCACGCTGCGCCCCCTTGCGGTTGTCTTTCCTAGGGATAGGTATAAGTAGTCCCCGCACCGTCATTGGCGCTGCCGGTAAGGGTTGAGATCCAGGAGCCGACGCCGGCAGGGACGTTGTACTTTAAGGTGACGGATCCGGAAGCACCCGGCAGGATGTCGCCGGTGCCGATAGTTGCCGGGAGCGTTGAGGCAAGCGTTACGCCGTTTGTATTGACGCTTCCTGTAAGCTGAGCCGACCAGGCTTCGGCAACGCCGGCGTTATTTACAGTCCAGGTCACGGAGAGTATCCCGGCCTGGTAATCAGACAGCGAGGCCCAGGAAGGGCTGGGAAGGTCCAGGGTAAGCGGTGGTTTGCCGCCGGCAACAGGATGTGTCAGGGGCAGGTTGTCCGGGGATGCCTGGGTGTTATTATAAGGAGAATCGCAAAACCCGTCGCCATTGGCGTCAGTGCAGCCTTGGGCGGGAGTGCTAAAGTCGCTCCAGTAGTTGCCGCCGATGTGAGCGGCCAAATTGAACGACAGGGTAACGGCGCCGCTGCCATCATTTGCCGTTTGATAGTTCGAGTTATCTATGAAGTTATTGTGATAGATGCTGGTGCCCGGGACTCCGAGCTCAGACGGGTATCCAAAGAAGAGTCCGCCGCCTTTGTTGGAACTTATAGTATTGCCGATGATGGCGTTGCCGGCGTTGCCACCATCGATCCTGATGCCATTGTTTCCATTTGAATCGAGCATGTTGCCGGAAATGACACTGCTGCTGATACTGCTAAAGTAAAAGCCATCGTTGTAGGCGTGACCGCTGTTGGAGCTGGCAGTGTTGCCGGAGATGGCGAGGTTTTGGCTGCTGCTGCAGCCAGAGTTATCAATCCGGATTCCCGTGTCATTCATGTCAGTGGTGTTATTTTCGACCAGGTCGCTGGCGTTGCAGCCATAACCGTTGTCGATACTGATGCCCGTGCCATTTAAGTTGCTGACGTTGCCGGAAATCGTGCTGTTGCTGATGCCGGCAAGAGACATTCCGGGGTGATCGAAATAACCATCGACATTGTTTGAGCTGGTGTTGTTGTTCGAGACGGTATCGTCGCTGCCGCTATAAAGAGATATGCCATTGGAGCCATTGGAGCTGGCTGTGTTTCCGGAAATCGTGCTGTTATTAAGGCTGTCCCCGGCAGATGTGATTCCGCCCCAGCTGTTGGAGCTCGCTGTGTTGCCGGTGATGGAGTCCCCGCCGCCGGTGGCAAAAATTCCCGAAAAGTTATATTCCGCCGTGTTATTCTCGGCGATGTCATTGTTGCCCCACATCTGGATGCCGCTTGCGGGGTTCGTGTCTGGGCCAAGGCCGTTTGAGTCCACGGTGTTTCCCGAAATGGCGTCGCCGGAGGAATTGACGGTGATCCCACTCCCGGGGTTGGAGCTCACGGTGTTTGCCGAGAGAGTGCTTCCGGAGCCGTTAACGACTATCCCAACGCCAAATTGCGGACCCTTGTTTGAACTGGCAGTGTTGCTGGAGAGGCTGTTGCCGGATCCATTGAGGATGATTCCATAGAAGTTGTTCGCATTGGCAGTATTGCCTGCGAGCCTGTTGTTGGAGCCGTCGACGCCGATGCCGTTGTTGCAGGTTGTCACAGTGTCAGAGGAAAGCGTGTTTCCTGAGCTTGACGGTTTTATATAAATGCCATACCCGCCGTAATCGTCGTTCGAGTACCGGCCGGACTGCACAAACCCGCTGGCGCTTAAGTTCTCTATCGTTATTCCGGATGTATTGTCGCCAATGATGACTCCGTAGTGCACATCCGCGCCACTGCTGACAAGATGAGAGTTGCCGTTCAAGGTGACGTCGGAGCTGGTAATCCAGACGGTGGTGTCAGTAATGTCGGTATTTAATGTGCAGCTTTCCTGGTACTGGTCCCAGGTTCCCACTGAGCTGCACTCGTCGCCGGTGCTGTTAATGGTTATCTGGTGCGAGTAGGCGCTGTAAGCCGCAGAAGCGGCGGCCGGAGCGCCGCCTGACATGAGCGCCAGGGTTAAAACCGCGAGGAGGGAAAAAGCCAGACTTGCTGAAAAACCAAAGAGTTTCTTTCCCTTAAACCCGTTTGAATCTCCCATTTAACACCCTTTCGTCTCCAGTCCCTGTTTTAAAATTAACCGCCTAATGATAAGTCCTTTGGTCGGGTTTAGGTATAGGGGAATTCCCTGATATTTAAAACCTGATTTGTTGGGTTTGATTTGTGGAGTTCTTTTTTACAATCAGGTGTGATAAACGGGATCAAATGCGGGCATAGATGAAAAGGTGAGCAAAAAGGTGAGCAAGCCGCAGTAGTGGCAAAATGGTGCCGAAGGTGGGAATCGAACCCACACGGGGGGTGAGCCCCACCGGATTTTGAGTCCGGCGCGTCTGCCAGTTCCGCCACTTCGGCGCAGGAATCGCAGTTAAGGGTAAGAATAATAAATTTAATGCCTGATGGCGAGTTACCCCGGAGGTATAGCAATAAAAAGGCTCGTATGGTACGCTTTATTTACCCTGTTGGGAGGCAGACAGAGCTTCCCGCAGGCTTTTTTGTTTCCGGGGATCGGGGTTGTTATGGAAGGCTTGGTTTGCCCGCATTGCCACAAGGTCAGCTATAGCTCTTCGCCGAGGGCTTTCTCACCCTGCCCGCATTGCAAATTCTGCTTTGCCATATCGGAAGAGGACGGTCACAAGTATCTGGTGATCGACCGCCAGCTTGTCAATCTCAAGGAAAATTATGCCGAAACGGTGGCGGATTATAATGATGAATTTGAGGTCATCGTCGACCGCCGCAGGAGCCAGCGTCCGTTTATAGGCAATGACCGCCGCAAGGTCACTACTCCCATTTAATGCCAATCCCGGCAGGCTATCCTGCTCCGGCCTGGCAACGAATTACCTGCCGGTTTAGGCTATTAGTTTTTCAGAATTTTTCAGCTCCGCGAAAATCAGTCCGCTGACCGTTGTCTTTCCTCTTGATTTTTGACATTATCGCGCTTTCGCGCCAAGCGTCCCGCCCCTGGCGCTCGAGTTAGTCGTCGCCATCCGACGGGAATAATCTGGCTGGTCAGGTTACGTCCTGCCTCACGATCTACACTTCCACGAACAAGGTGCCATGGCGAGAAATCCGGGTGTAAAACAATCATCTTTCCCTTCAAGCCGGCCGCAGCTCCTTCTGGACCTGCGTGATCCTGTCCAGGCCTTGGCCGCCAGTGAGCCTCTCGCAGGCGGCAAGGCGGCCAATCTGGCGCGGCTGGCGCGGCTGGGCTTGCCCACGCCTGCCGCCGTCGTTCTGACAACGGACGCCTGGCGCTATTTTCTCAGGCAGTCCGGCATCGAAAGGGGCTTGCGAAAGGCCCTGGCTCCGCTGAAGCAGCCGGCAGCGCCGGTGAAGGATCCGGGCTGCCGCGCCCGCGCGCTGATCCTCGAAGCGCAAATGCCGCAACTGATTACCGCTCAAATTGCCGGCGCCTTCCGTGAGCTTTCTGAAAATGGAAAAAAAGAGCTGGCGGTGCGCAGCTCCGGCGTCAGCGAAGACAGCCCCAAAGCATCATTTTCCGGCATGTTGTCTAGTGTGCTTGGCGTCGGCAGTGAGGAAGAAGCGCTGGCTGCGGTGAGGAAGTGCTGGAGCTCCGGTTTTAACTCCCGCAGTCTTAAATATCTGGCCCGCATGGGGCTTGATGCCGGCGCTATCGCCGTGGCCGTCATCCTGCAGCAGATGGTGCCGGCGCAGAGTTCGGGCGTTCTGTTTACGGTCGATCCGGCAACCGGCGATCGGGGCGTGGCGGTGCTGGAAGCTGCATTTGGCTATGGCCCCGGCGTTGTTTCCGGCGAGATTACACCCGACCTCTACCGTATTGACAAAAAAACAAAGGCGGTCATCCAATGGGATGCGCGGCCGCAACAGTTTTACTATGCTGCCGACGGCAGCCGCCATGAGATAGAGGCCGCTCGCCGGAAAGGCCGGAAGCTGAGCCCTGAGGAGGTCAGCGCGCTTTTATCCTATGGGCTCAAGGTGGAGAAAAACCTGGGCGCGTCCCAGGACATCGAATGGTGCAAAAGCCGGGAGGGGCTGGTGCTACTGCAGACGCGGCCGGTGACGGGAAACCTGAAATTGTCGCTGCGGCGGCAGAAATACACACGGCCGGAAGTTGTAATCGTGCGCGGCGTTGGCGCCAGCCCCGGGGTGGCGTGGGGCGAGGCGGCAATTGTTGACCTGGGGAAAAAAGTTGATACCAAGAGATTTAAGAACCGGGTGGTGGTAGTCAGGCGCCTCACCCAGGATCTCGCCCCCCATCTTAAGGAAGCGGCGGCGGTGCTTGCCGACGAAGGCGGCGCCACCAGCCATGGGGCCAATATCCTGCGCGAGTTTCAGGCCCCTTGCGTAGTTGGCGCCAGGTATGGCAGCTCCGTTCTTCATGACGGCGACATTGTGACCGTGGATGGCTGGAGGGGGCTGGTCCTCGACGGCGCCGGCCCCCGGGTAAAAGAAGCGGAATCAGGGCCGGAGACCCTCGTTCGAACAAGAACGAAGCTGATGACGACGATCAACGTGCCGGAGACGGCCGAAAAGGCAGCCCTGATCGCCGATGGCGTTATTTCTTTCAGGAATGACTACTTGTTGCTTATGGGAGGCGTACATCCCTCCCGGTTGCTTAAAAGCGGCCGGTCCGGGATTCTTTCCCGCTCGGTTTTTGAAGCGCTCAGGATTGTCTCGCGGGCATTTCGCGGGAAGTCTGTCTGGTACAAGACGCTTGATGCGCCCACTGACGAATTCAGGCGGCTGCGCGGGGGAGAGGATGAGCCGCTCGAGCGCAACCCGCTGCTGGGATGGCGTGGCATTCGCCGTGAGCTGGATGATCCGGCGTTGCTTAAAGCCGAATATGAGGCGGTGCGGCTTGCCGTCGAAGAGGGTTGCGATAACCTGGGCATCAAGGTTCCATTTGTGCGCCGCGCCGAGGAATACGAGTGGGCGCGCCAGGTTGCTGAGGATGCAGGTTTGAAACCGCATGAGAATGTGGCCTTTGGCGCCTCAATCGAGACGCCGGCAGCGGTGCTGACGCTGGAAGAGATCCTTGCTGCCGGGGTTGATTTTCTGAGCGTGGGCGTTAATGACCTGACTATGTGTTGCCTCGGCGTGGACCGGGACAGCGAGCGGGTTGCCGATTACTTTGATCCAGCAAGCGCCGCTGTGATCAGGCTTTTGGAGGAATTTACCGAGAAAGCCAGAGGTAAGACGTTGATCGCCGCCACCGGCGATATCGCCCAGACGCCAAAGCTGATGGAGGAGCTGGTGCGAATGGAGCTTGACGCCATTGGCATCGCCCTGCCGTACCTGGGAACGGCAAGGGCGCAACTGGCGAAAATGGAGGAATTATTCCCCTCCACCTAACAATCAGAGCTCTCTTTCCTGGTAGGCAAGCAGCTCGTCGGCTGCGTCCTCGACGCAGTCGGCGATACGGCCAGTGGTCATGATCAGGCGCCAGAAGATGATTGCGCTCCAGGTGTCCAGCCTGAGGCCGGATGCTTCCTGCTGGACTTTAAACTCGATATCATCGATTGCTTCTTCCAGGTCGCTAATCCGGCCAGCAAGCTCGATGCGGCGCTCGGATGGCTCACCGAGGCTGCTGATAGCCTCGGCCAGGTTGGCCATCGCCTCCTGCGATAATGATGCCATTTTTACTACATCACTTTTAAACTCCGGTGGCAGAAGCAGGTCTTTGATGATAAGGAGGTACTGGCCGGCGTGATTGGCGGTGTCGGCGACATCATCGGTTTGATGCACCAGGCGCCGATAAAGCTCTGTGAACGAGTGGGCCAGTTGGGAGCGGGACAGCTCCTGCGTGACGCTTCTCCTGATCGAGTCCGCTTCTTTTTCCAGATTGGCGACCTCGGCGATGAAATGCTCCGTCGGCTCGCGGTCACCGCGCTGCCACGCCTCGGCTGCGCTTTTCAAGGCATGCACCGCCAGAAGCACTTTCTGACTGTGGGCAACCAGCAGGGCATGGGTTTTATCTGTTGTTTTCAATTTATTTTCGCGTTGCCGCTCCGGCCGCCGGACCCTGTTTTACCGCTGCCCGGCAGGGTATAATTTAATCGGAGAGATGATTATAAATCAGATAACATCTCTAAAGGCTCGGCTAAGTCCGGGCCTTGTTAATGGCGAATGCGGATTTTCAAATGCGAAATTAGACAAAATGAACGTTAACGCTGTCTCGGCGATATCCTTGATTTTGGCTGGCTGCAACTAAATCTTGCCCGTGCCGGGAGCAAGTAAAACCGTCGGTAGTTCTTTTTTCAGCCGGCGCCGAAAAACCTGAATGCTCAAAGGAATTGCGATGAGAAAGAAGTAGGCGGCTGCGCCCCCCGTTATTTCACTGCCTGCGTGCGCCTGTCAATGCCGACCGTCTTTCTGCTATCCACATTGGCGCCGCCGCCTATAATTAACATCGGGAGCTGGGGGGAGGTTAATTAACGGACAATGTCTGGTCTTGAAGCGGAAAGAAAGATGCGGCTTGTTTACACCCCAAAGGCATGCTTATAGACTCAGCCGGGAAGACCCGATTCGAGAAGCGCGCCCGGCCGCACGCTAAAATTAAATGAAGTTCAAGCGGTTAAGCCTCACAATTAAAAATGCGCGAGCTACCGTAGCCCTGCTGCGTCAGGTCTCCGGCAGGGATGAGACGTTGCGGAGACAGGTGGGGGAGATTATCGCAGAAGTGGGCAGGCGGGGCGACGAGGCGCTGGTTGAGTACACGCAAAAATTTGACTTTGAGGATTTCAGCCGGGAGAAGCTGAGGGTGCCTCAGGCTGAAATTGAAGCTGCAGTGCAGTCGGCGCCTTCGCCTCTGATGGAATCGCTGCGGCTGGCGGCGGAAAACGTCCGCCTGTTTCATCAGCATGAGATGAGGGGCAGCTGGACAGCGTCGATGCGCCAAAACCAGATGCTCGGCCAGCGCATGATACCGGTGGACCGGGCCGGGCTTTATGTACCGGGTGGAGCGGCAAGCTATCCTTCGACGGTGGTTATGACCGTGGTGCCCGCCCAGGTTGCCGGCGTTGACGAGATTTTTATTTGCAGCCCCCCCGGCCGCGACGGCAAGGTTAACGGCGCGGTGCTGGCTGCCGCCGGCATGTTGGGGATAGGCGAAGTTTATGCCGCCGGCGGCGCGCAGGCAATTGCGGCAATGGCGCACGGAACCGCCACCATCAGGCCGGCCGATGTTATCTGCGGCCCCGGGAACGCCTATGTTGCCGAGGCCAAGCGTCAGGTTTTCGGGTTGGCCGGCATCGACAGCCTCGCCGGCCCCAGCGAGGTTCTTATAATAGCCGACAATGTTGCCAGGCCGGAGCTGATCGCCGCTGACCTAGCGGCGCAGGTAGAGCATGACAGCGGCGCCCTGGCGGTGCTTGTCTGCTGGTCGGATGAGCTGGCGAATCGCGTTGAAGCGGAAATTCTGACGCTGGCAGCAGAGCTTTCCATCCCTGCTGAACTGCTTAACCGGATCACATTTGTTATGGTTGATTTTAATCGGCTGCCGCCAGTTCCAGTTGACGAGCACAAGCCGGACGCGGCCCTTGAAGCGGCCATTAATTTTAGCAACCTGTATGCTCCCGAACACCTGCAGATTCACACCAGCCAGCCAGAACAGGTTCTCAGTGAGATAACCTGCGCCGGCGCCGTTTTTTTAGGCGAGGACGTCTGCACCGCTTTTGGCGACTACGTGATCGGATCTAACCACGTCCTCCCGACTGCCGGCGCCGCCCGGTTTGCCTCGGCGCTGTCGGTGGAAAATTTCCTGCGCAAGGTGGCTGTGGTATCCTTGACGCCGGAGACTATCTCCCGGCTGACGCCGGCACTGATGGAGATCGCCAAAGCGGAGGGCCTGGCGGCGCATGCGCGGGCGGCGGAGCTAAGGGAGAAGGAGTTTGGCGCTGACGAGGACGGCGACAGGGCAGCCGGGAGGTAGAGAAATGGCAAGAAGCGCAACCGTCGGACGCACCACATCAGAGACAGAGATCAACATCAAGCTGGCAGTCGATGGCGCCGGCAATGCCGTCGTCCATACGGGCGTTGGTTTTTTCGATCACATGTTAACCTTGTTTGCCAAGCATGGTTTGTTTGACTTGGAGGTGCAGGCCAGGGGCGATCTCGAAGTTGACGGCCATCATACCGTGGAAGACGTAGGCATTTGCCTTGGGCAGGCTTTTGACAAGGCCCTGGCAGATCGGCAGGGGATCGGCCGCTACGGTTTTGTCATCCTGCCGATGGATGAAGCTCTGGCGACTGTCAGCATTGACATCAGCGGCCGCCCATTGCTGGCCTATAACCTGGATTTGTCCGCGTCGCATATCGGCGGGTTTGACACCGATTTGGCACATGAGTTCTTCCAGGCGTTTGTCAACAACGCCGCCGTCACCATGCATGTGCGCATGCAGGCAGGCACAAATCCGCACCATATCATCGAGGCTGTTTTCAAGGGATTTGGCAAGGCAATGGACCAAGCGACGGCACTGGATCCGCGCATCACCGGAATCCACTCCACCAAGGGCGTCATCTGAACCCAAAGTCGCAAGCTCAAAGTTAACTATCTTAAAAAACTTCAGCCCTTGGAAACCAAAACTTTCTAAGACTAAACAACTTTGAACTTTGGCGTGAAACTTGGAATTAATAAGAACGGTTTTTTAAGTTGATTGTTATAGTTGATTACGGCATGGGCAATCTTCGCAGCGTGGAGAAAGCCCTGGATAAAGCGGGCGGGAAAGTCAAGGTCAGCAACGATCCGGCTGAGGTGCGCGCCGCCGGGTCAATCGTCCTTCCCGGGGTGGGCGCTTTTGGCGACGCCATGGAGCGCCTTAAGAAGCGCGGCCTGGACGCCGCCATCAAGGAAGCAGTGGCGGCGGGCAAGCAGTTTCTCGGTATCTGCCTTGGACTGGCGCTTCTGTTTGAGGAAAGCGACGAACATGGCGTCCATGCGGGCCTTGGCCTGTTGCCGGGGCGGGTTGAGCTGCTGCCCACCCACCTCAAGATACCTCATATTGGCTGGAACCGCGTTGCGGCGCAAAAGGATTCGCGGCTGTTTGACGGAGTGCCGAATGGTTCGTATTTTTACTTTGTCCATTCTTACGAGGTTGTTCCCCGGCTTGACTCGGACGTGCTCTGCCGCACTGAATACGGCTGCGAGTTCGTGTCTGGCGTCGAGCGGGAGAATATCGCCGCCGTGCAGTTTCATCCGGAGAAAAGCAGTTCTCTCGGTTTAAGGATGCTTAAGAACTTTATCACATGATTCTTTATCCGGCGATTGATATCCAGGGCGGCTGCTGCGTGCGCCTGCGGCGCGGTGATTTTGCCGATTCCACCGTCTTTAGCGATGACCCTGTAGCTATGGCCGGGATGTGGGAAGAGCAGGGTGCGCAGGCCCTGCACGTGGTTGATCTCGACGGCGCCCGTTTGGGCAGGCCGGTCAACCTGGACCTGATTGAGAAAATTGCGGCGGCGATATCAATTCCGGTCCAGTACGGCGGCGGCATCCGCATGGCGGCTGATTTGAAGAGAATGGGGGATACCGCCATCAACCGCATTGTCATCGGCACGGCCGCCGTCACCGACCAGGTTTTCCTGATGGATGCGGTCAAAGTGATGGGCGAGCGCCTCGTCATCAGCATAGACGCCGAGGAGGGGATGGTGGCCACCCACGGCTGGCAGGAGCGCAGCATGGTCAGCGCCGTCCGGTTTGCCGGCTACCTCCAATCGGAAGGCGTTGCCCACATTCTTTATACTGATATTGACCGGGATGGCATGATGGCGGGAATGAACCTAGGGGCAGTGCGGGACCTGGCAGAACAGGTGAATATTGACATAATTGCCTCCGGCGGCATCTCCAGTCTTGATGACCTGCGGCGCCTGAAAGCGCTGGCGCTGGCCAACATCTCCGGAGTGATCGTGGGCCGCGCCCTTTATGAGGCAAGTTTTACCGTCGCCCAGGCGCGGGAAATACTGGACTGAGTTTCACGTTAAACGTCCCGTGTTGCATGATATTTCATGTCTCTAAGTAAAGAATGGAGGATTGTATGAGCGCGGCATCATGCAGGAAACAGCGCGGCTCGTTTTTCGTTCTTATATTCAGCTGGCAGTGTCTCCGGCATTCGGCAGCGACAAAACTGTTTTTCTGCTGCAGCCGGTGTCTATAGATCAGAAGACGCGGGCGCCAACTGGAGCCAGTTAAACATGGGGAAAAATGACGAGGCTTTTCAATCGGTGGCAATCTCCCCGGGGTTTGCTAGTGACAGAGCATTTTTGCCGGTACTTTGAGCGGTATTATCTTCAAATCAAAAGATGGCGGCGCCAACTGGAGCCAGGTAAATGCCAAGCTCCCCAATGCGCCCATCAGCTGCCGGGCGGTTTCGTAACGAGTATGGCCAGCTCGGCCTTTCAAAGTTATATGCGCAGCATGAAAACAAGAACAAGCAGGATTCGTTATGTTAAGCAAACGCATTATTCCTTGTCTTGATGTTCGTAACGGGCGGGTTGTCAAGGGCATCCGCTTTGTGGACATCCGCGATGCCGGCGATCCGGTCGAGATGGCTTCGGCCTATGACCACGAAGGCGCTGATGAGCTGGTCTTTCTTGACATTACCGCTTCTCATGAGCGGCGCGAAACAGTCGTTGAGCTGGCGCGCCGTTGCGCCGAGGAGTTGTTTATCCCCTTCACCATTGGCGGCGGCATGCGCGACGAGTCCGACATCCGCAAGGTGCTCAAGGCGGGCGCCGACAAGATTGCCATAAATTCGGCTGCCCTCGAGAATCCCGGCGTTCTCGGCCGTTGCTCAAAACGTTTCGGGGCGCAGTGCATAGTGGTTGCGATTGATGCCAAACTGGTTCAGAAAGAGCCGGAAAAGAAATGGGAGGCGTTCGTGCACGGCGGCCGCGTTGCCACGGGCCGCGATGCCGTCCAGTGGGCGGTAGAGGCAGTCGAGCGCGGCGCCGGCGAAATCCTGCTTACCGGCATGGACACGGATGGCACCAGGAAGGGCTACGATATTGATCTGACACGGGCGATAACCGCGGCCGTCAGCGTGCCGGTGATTGCCTCCGGGGGCGCCGGTAACCTTGACCATTTGGTCGAGGTAGTTAAAAAAGCAAATGCTGACGCAGTGCTGGCGGCCAGTATTTTTCATTACGGCACTTATTCCATCACCCAGGCCAAGGAGCACATGGCGGCCGCCGGGATACCGATGCGGCTGACATAGATCAAGGTAGGGCTCCTTTTTTATTCGAGCAACTTTGTGCCGTATTAAAAATGATGCAAGCGGCCTGCTTGATTGAAAGTCATAGGCAGGGGTAAAGTAAATATAAGTAAATAAGTAAATACCGCATCTTTGAAAAAAGATATTGTTAGACGCCAAATAAGAAGCAAAGTCTAAATTTTGCTTTACTGAAAATCTGGCCTTCCGCAGGGAAAGATGGGTTGGGTGAAGATGGGGAATTTAAAGAGTTTTGTTAAACAGTTCAGCAAAGCCCGGGGGAAGGGCTTATACCTGTTTTGCAGTGTCGTAGTTATCGTTGGTCTGCAGGCAATCCCGATCAGCGCTGCTATCCACTTTTAGGTTTACCCGACTTCCAACATCCGAAAATCAAAAATCTGTTTTTTTGGTTTTTAAAACGGCATGCTGTTAAACTTTAACGAACCTGTAATTTGCAAGCGCGGTTAATTTCTTAGTCATTGATGGCGCATTGTCTGGAGGCAGCCATGGCGGAAAAAGATTACCTTTTCACTTCGGAATCAGTGACTGAGGGGCATCCCGATAAAATCGCCGATCAGATATCTGACGGCGTTCTCGATGCGGTTCTCAAGGATGACCCGTTCGGCCGCGTCGCCTGCGAGACACTGGTCACGACCGGGCTTGTTGTTGTTGGCGGTGAGGTCACGACCGAGACCTATGTTGACATCCCCAGGCTGGTGCGCGAGATAATTCTTGAGATCGGCTACACGCGCGCCAAGTACGGCTTCGACGGAGACACCTGCGGCGTCATTGTCGCCCTCGACGAGCAGTCGCCAGATATTGCCCAAGGTGTCAACCAGGCTTTTGAGGTGCGGACGGACGCCGACGACGAGGATCCGCTCGATCTTCAGGGCGCCGGCGATCAGGGCATGATGTTCGGCTACGCCTGCAATGAGACCTCGGAACTGATGCCGATGCCGATCCTGCTGGCCCACCAGCTTGGCAAGCGGCTGGCCGAGGTGCGCAAAAGCGGAGTGCTGCCCTACCTCCGCCCCGACGGCAAGACGCAGGTTACCGTCCGCTATGAAAGCGACAGGCCGGTGGAGATCCAGACAGTGGTCATCTCGACGCAGCACAAGCCCAATATCGACATCGAAACGATGATCAGGCCCGACCTGATCGAGCACGTAATCACGCCGGTCCTGCCGGAGTCCATGTACGACCCCAAACTGATTCAGATTCTTGTCAATCCCACCGGCAAATTTGTCATCGGCGGGCCGATGGGCGACTGCGGCCTTACCGGGCGCAAAATCATCGTTGACACCTATGGCGGCGCCGCCCGCCACGGGGGCGGGGCGTTCTCGGGCAAGGATCCAACCAAGGTGGACCGCTCCGCTGCCTACGCCTGCCGTTACGTGGCCAAAAATGTGGTGGCGGCTGGCCTGGCGGAAAAGTGCGAGGTCCAGGTGGCTTACGCCATCGGCGTTGCTCACCCGGTATCAATTATGCTGGAGTGCTTTGGCACCGAAAAGATTTCGCTGGAAAGGATCACGAACCTGATCAAAAAGCATTTTGATCTCAGGCCGGCCGCAATCCTGCGCGACCTCGACCTGCGGCGGCCCATCTATCAAAAGACTGCCGCCTACGGCCACTTCGGCCGCCATGACCACGATTTCACCTGGGAACGCACCGACAAAGCCGAGGCCCTTCGCGCTGACGCCGGGCTGACCAAGACCGAAAAGCCAAAGGAAAAAGACGCCTCTCTCCGGGCGGTGGAATAGATAACCGGAGGGTGGAGGGTGGATGGTGGATGGTGGATAAACCGGATACCGGAAACCGCATTTGTCGTTCTGAGCTGCTTTAGCGGCGAAGAGTCTCAAACTCCATAATAAAAAATCCCCGTAAGCGATTCCCGTTTGTATGACGGGGTTTGGCGTCGTTCCGCATCCAACATCCATAATTCAGCATCCAGAATCTGTTTCAGTGCTGCGTCTGCGCCGCCAGTTATAATGGTGGCGTGGATTCTTCCCCCAAAACCGCCGCCATTTACATCCAGGTCAAAGCCCGTTCTCTTGACAGGCCGTTTCATTACCGCGTCCCGCCGCATCTCGGAGATTCTTTGAGGAAAGGTTCCGTTGTGCTAGTAACGTTTGGCCGCCGGCGCACGCTGGGAATCGTGTCCATGCTGGACCCTCCGCCGGACGATGCCGCCTCCAGGCTTGTTGACATCGTGTCAGTTGTTGATTATCCGGCCGTTCCGGAGCCTTTGATTGATTTGGCCCTCTGGATTTCGGACTACTACTATTGCCCGCCCGCCGCCGCCCTGGGGCTTGTCTTGCCGCCGGGAGGGTTGCCCGCCCTAAAGCGCACAAATAATGGCGGCTACGCTGTTAATGCTGCGCCGGTCAGGTCAAAGAAGGCTTTGTATGTCCGCTTGACGGGTTCCGTCGGCGGGGAGGCAAAGGGCGGCTCGCAAGCTCGTGTCCTGGATGTCATTGCCGGGGCCGGCGAAATGCCGCTGGCGGAGATCTGCCGCCGGGCGCAGGTAAGCGCCTCGCCAGTAAAGACGCTGGCCCGCCGGGGCCTGGTCGAGATCTTTGACAAGAAAATCAACCGCAGCTGGTCACATTATTACGGGCCGGCGCCGCCCGCCAGCGGGGGAGGCAAGTGCCGGCCGTCGCTGAGGCTGAACCGGCCGCAGCGGGAGGCCCTGGCAGCCATTGCCGCACGCCTGGAGGAGGCGGAGGCCGGCAAGCGGAGCCGGCCGCTGCTGCTTATGGGCGTTGCCGGCGCCGGCAAGACCGAGGTTTACATTCGCGCCATTCGCGCCGCCACACAGCGCGGGGGGTCTGCGATTCTGCTGGTTCCGGAAATATCACTTACGCACCAGGTAATCAAACGAGTACAAAGGCATTTTGGCAAGCGGACTGGAGTGTATCACAGCGGTCTCAGCGCCGGCGAACGATTTGATGAATACGAGCGTATCCGCGCTGGCGAAGTTGACGTGGTCGTTGGCCCCCGCTCGGCGCTGTTTGCGCCCCTGCCGAACCTGAAGCTGATAATTATTGATGAAGAGAACGACAGCTCCTTCAAACAAGAAAACGACCCGCGCTACGACGCCCGCCGGGCGGCGCTCGAGCGGGCCCGGATGGAGGGCGCCGCATTGGTCTACGGCAGCGCCACCCCCAGCCTTGAAAGTTATTTTCGCGTTCGCGACCGTTTCGACCTGCCGGAGCGCGCAACAGGAGCGCCGATGCCCAGTGTGGAAATCGTTGACATGCGTAATGAAAGTGACATCGTTTTCAGCGGCAGGCTGATGGATGAAATAAACTCGGTGCTGAATGCGGGCGAAAAGGCGATCCTGCTGCTTAATCGCCGCGGCTATGCCCGTTACCTGCAATGCAGCCATTGCGGCCATGTCTGGGAGTGTGGCAACTGCGACGTTTCGCTTACGGTTCACGCGCGGATCAACCGGCTTCTTTGTCATCATTGCGGCGCTGGCGAACCGCTGCCCCAAATATGCCCTGCCTGCGCCTCGACGGGGCTGCAGCGCTGGGGCGTGGGCACCGAGCGGCTTGAGGGCGAGCTGAAGCGCCGCTTTCCCGGCGCTCCCCTCTACCGCCTGGATGCGGACACTTCAAAAGGATATGGCGAGGGCCCACGCATTCTGGAAAAGTTCGGCAGCCCCGGCTCCGCCGTGCTGCTTGGCACGCAAATGGTGGCCAAAGGGCATCATTTTCCCGACGTCACTTTGGCGGCGGTCATCAACGCTGATCTGGCACTTCAGTTCCCCGAGTTTCGGGCCGAAGAGCAGACTTTTGCCATTTTAATGCAGCTCGCAGGCCGAAGCGGCCGCGCCCGCAAGCAGGGAAAAGTTCTGCTCCAGACGTGGAACGCAGACATTGATTGTATTAAAATGGCCCGGGACCAGTCAGTTGATGAGTTTTATCAAACGGAGCTTGAGCGCCGCCGCCGGCTGGGCTATCCGCCCTTCGCCAGCCTGATAAACATTGTTTGCCTGTCACGCGACAGCGAGCGGCCACGGCAGGCGGCTGATTTTCTCAAGCAAAAGCTTGCCGTTGCCGCAAATGGGGAAACATTGCTGGGCCCGGCTGACCTGTTTCGCCTGCAGGGCTGGTCCCGCAGCCAGATTTTGGTAAAGACTCGCGATAGCCGAAAATGCCTGGCTGCGTTCAGGCCGGTGCTCGAGAAATTCAGGCAACCGTTTTCAGCCAAGGGAGTGAGAATTGTTGTCGATGTTGATCCCCAGTGGATCGCGTAATGTGGATTACGGATTTTGGAATGCGGAATGATCCAAATGCGGAGTGCGGATTTTGGATGCGGAATAAAAAACGGAAAATAATGAGAGGTTTTGTTAACAAGAATGGGAATCGATGAGAAAGAGAAGGCGGTGGCCTGGCGGCAGATCCGGCAGTTTGGCGATCCGGTGCTGAGGGAAGAATCGCGGCTGGCCATCCCGGGCGGAGAGATGCGCATCCTGGCGGAGCGGATGATCAGGATTATGTTCGCCGCCGACGGCGTTGGCCTGGCGGCTCCGCAAATCGGCATTCTGCAAAAGATAATTGTTTTCCGTTTCGGGAAGGATGAGCCGCAAGTGCTGCTCAACCCGGAAATTGTCTGGCGTTCCGAAGAAAGTGAAATTCATGCTGAAGGCTGCCTCAGCCTTGCCAACCTTGCCGTCGATGTCCCCCGCGCTGTCAACGTGAAGGTGAAGGGGCAGGACCTTGACGGCAATGCCTGTGAGTATGAGTTTGAGGGAATTCAGGCGCGCATCCTCCAGCATGAGATTGACCACTTAAACGGCATCATGATAAACAGCCGCACCAGCAGGGAGCAGCGCAAGGACCTGATGGCGCGTCTGAGGCAGGTCAGGCTGCCGGGCGAATAGGCTTGGTTGGTTTTTCGGCCGATGCGTCCCAATACCACCATTTTGGCATAATCAACAGCGACTGACTGGTCATGAAAATTGCCTTTGCCGGCACACCCCGCTTCGGCGCCCTCGTGCTTGAGAGCCTTCTCCGTTCCGGGCATGAAATCAGCATTATTTTCACCCAGCCCGACCGCCCGGCCGGCCGGGGCCGGCGGACCCGCACCTCTGCCGTGAAGGAGTTGGCGCTGGTGGAGCGGCTGCGGGTGGAACAGCCGGAGAAAGCCAGTTCCCCCGAGATGCTGGCGCTGCTGAAAGAACTGGGCGCCCGGGCGCTGGCGATCGCCGCCTTCGGGCAGGTCCTCAAAGCCCCGCTGCTGGGAGGCATACCCTGCCTCAATGTTCATGCCTCACTGCTGCCCCGCTACCGGGGAGCGGCCCCCATCGAGAGAGCCATCATGGCCGGCGAAGGGGTCACCGGCGTCACCATCATGGAGGTGAAGCCGAAGCTGGACACCGGCCCCATATACCTGCAGAAGGCGGTAGTCATCGGCAAGGAGGACGATGCCGGCAGCATGTACGAGAAGCTTGGCCGGACCGGGGGAGAGGCGCTGGCGGAGGTGCTGGATGCGCTTGAGGCCGGCGGCATGGAACCTCAACCCCAGGATGACGCCGCCGCCACTTGCGCCGAGAAGATCACCGCCGCCGACATGGAGATCGACTGGCGCCAGCCGGCCTGGAAGGTGGCCTGCTTGGTAAGGGCTCTGTCGCCGCACATTGGAGCCTTCACGCGCGCCGGAGGGCGGCGTCTCAAGGTCTGGAAGGCGCACGTGGCCGAGGGCGGCGGGCGGCCGGGACAGGTGATTGTCAAGAAGGACCGCCTACTGGTTGCCTGCGGCACTGGCACCCTGGAGCTCATGGAGCTACAGCCCGAGGGGAAGCGTCGCATGGGCGCGGCAGAGTTCCTGTGCGGCTACCGTCGGCTGGTTGCGGAGCAGAGGCTGGCGCGATAGCGGCGTCGGCCGCAGAGATAGCGCTTGCGTTGAGAGATGATCCTTGGTGAGCTTAGCCTCCGGGCCTGGGGCTGGCGGACAGGCGGCCCAGCGGGAGGCAATCATTCCCCTGCCGGATTGGCTTGACTATTATCCTAACTTGTATTTGAATTATTCCACCCAGCCCCCAGCGCTTTCGGAAAGGCCAGGTGTAGTTCAAAAATGAATCGCATCAAACCACAATCAATCATGTTTTCCCTCTCTTTTCTGGCGGCGATGGCAGTGGCCTTAATGCTCGCTTCGGCCGCCCAGGCGTCGGCGTTCCTCTACACCATCGCTGGCGACGGCAGTGGCTGCGCTGCTATCGGCACGTGGGACGCTTCCACAAAAACCTGCACGCTTAACCGCGACCTCAATGTTGTTGGCGGCGGCGGCATCAATATCACCGGTGATGATGTCACCCTGGAGGGGCCGGGCATACCCTGGCGGGCGCCTCTTATGGAACCGGCGTTGATATGAACGGCCTTACGGGTTCCGCGTATTACAAGCTAAGCGTCAGGAACCTCAACATCAGAAATTTTAATGTGGGAATCGATCTCGAAAATACTAATGGAGCCGTCTTATACGGCAACAACGTAACCGGTTGCCCAGCTGCCGCTCTCTACCTGGACAACGGCACACTGCTGGCAACATAGTTGCGACAAACACATTTCAGGGTAATAACATTGGCGTCGACATCAATAATTCCAACAGCAATACCGTGGGAGAAAACGACTTCATCAGTAATTCCAGCCAGGCCGCGGTCGTTGGCGCTAGCACTGGCAATGGCTTTCGATTGAATTATTGGGATAATTGGCATACCAGGAGTCAGGGCTGCGTCAACACCGCCCCTTTTGACCAAGTTTGTGATACTTATTACAATTTCACCGGTGGTCAGGACCAGCAGCCTCTGGTGCTAAGAAGCATGGATGCCCGGGATGACTGGACCTGGTACGACAACATTGGTGGGGATGACTGGGTGCTGCTGGGGGACCGGCCGACGAGCCCTGGCGATAGTCCGTTCGGCTTCAAATTCAGCCTGAACATTGGCGGCGCGCCCAAAACTCTCGGGAGCAGCTTGCCCAGTGGCGGCCCCGGTTTCGTTCAGCCCGGGGCATTATCTATAGCAAGTTCGCCGGGGTGATGGCTGGGCCGGTCAGCGCCAATGTGGGGTTTGAATCCCCGGCGGCAGTGACCAGCCAGCGCATCCTCTGGCCCAAGGGAGGCAGCTCTCTTGAGGAAGTGCCGGAGACCAACTTATCCGGGCTTGACTCGCGCATGTACTGGCCCGGGTGCTAATCGCCAACCCGCCTACCGATTCCAGCAATCATCCCAGTCCTCCTATTTATTACGAGATCTGGATTGGCGGCCACGAGGTGGCCAGCGATGGTGGCCATCCCATTGCCGCCGGACGGAACGTGACACCTAAGTTCCCGGGAGCCATGGATGGGCCGGTGGAGGTCAAGTGCTTTTCGAACAGCGGACATTCCACTGCAGCAAAGTGTATCGCCAGCCAGAGGTCAGTCTTCGGCCCTTCATTTGAAGAAGTCCCCGGTAAAGACAAGACGAATCTCCATAGCTATGTCGACTGGAACTGGTATGACCAGCAGTCGGCCGGCGCCAGAAACTGGGTGCTGGTGACCAATCCCTCGGCCACGGATACAATCACGGCTACCGTCACCTCCACCGATCAGGGCAGCGGTGTTGCCCAGACCGCGTCCCAGAACATTGCCCCGAGCGGCCGCTGGTACGGGACTTTCCCAGGCAAGATGGGAGGGCCGGTCCACGCGGCGGCGGTCAAACAGGGCACATCAACGAGCGAGCCTATCATTACCTGGAACGGTTACTTCAACGAGGTTTGGGGACAGTAGGCGCCGGGCACTGACGTGAAAAAAGGGGCATTCGGCGGGGCGCACGCAGTGCGCCCCGCCTATTCCGGTGTTGGCGATCGGCGGCGGGCGCCTCGCGGCAGCTTTGTTATAATCTAGCGGTGAGTAGCAGACATGTCGCCGTTAAGGTCTGCCTCCGACTTCAGGTTGGCTAGAGTCGCGGTTCGGGGCGTGGCGCAGCTTGGTAGCGCGCTTGCTTTGGGAGCAAGAGGTCGCCGGTTCAAATCCGGCCGTCCCGACCAGGTTTGACTTATTCAAACCATCGCCTGAAAAGATTTCATGGAAGAGATCGGTGTATTCCGGCTCCTTCATTTTCCTGCCTTTTTCACCAATGTAT
>JAJYLW010000033.1 GCA_021787475.1 Actinomycetes bacterium | reverse complement strand
CTTCGCCGGCGCTGAAAATCCTTTTGATCGAGGACAATCCCGGCGATGAGCGCGTGGCACGGGAACTGCTCGCCGAAGCAGCGGGATCGGCTTTTGAGGTCAGCTCGGCAAGCAGGGTAAATGACGGTATCGAGATGATGGCGGCGGAAAAGTTTGACGCCGTCCTACTTGATCTGCACCTGCCGGACAGCTTTGGCCTGGGAACGCTTGACAAGGTAAAAGAAGCTTCTCACGGTACGGCGATCATCGTCAAGACGAGCCTGGCTGATGAAACCACCGCCAGGGAGGCCCTGCAGCAGGGAGCCCAGGATTATCTCGTCAAGGGGGAAATCAGTCCCGGGCTGCTGGCGCGCAGCATCCGGTATGCGATAGAGCGCAAGCGGGCCGAGGAAACTCTCCGCCAGAGCGAGGAAAAATACCGCGAGCTGTTTGATAACGCGAACGACATCCTATTTACGCTTGATCTGGACGGCAATATTACATCGATTAACAAAGCGGTCGAGCGGATTGCCGGTTACGCCCCGGCGGAGCTGCTCGGCAATTCTCTGACGCGATATCTCTCACCGGACACGGTTTCATTCACGAACGACAAAATCCAACTCAAACCGCGGGGCGAACAGGAGGAATCCCTGTACGAACTGGAAATCAGAACCAAAGGGGGACGCCGTATCACACTTGAGGTCAGCAGCCGCCTGGTTTATGAAAACGAGGAGGTTACAGGGATAACAGGCTTGGCGCGCGACATCACCGATCGCAAGGAAGCCGAAAAAGCACTGCAGGCCGAGCGCGATCGCCTCGACATCCTCATGGAGAATTCCCCCGAGGCCAATCTGGTGCTGCTCGACCGCGACTTTAATTTTATCATGGTCAACGAAGCCTATGCCCGGTCCTGCCAGCGGCCGAAGGATTTCTTCCCCGGAAAAAATCATTTCGACCTCTACCCGCATGCGGAAAACGAGGCCATCTTCCGTCAGGCAGTCGAAAGCGGCAATGCTGTCAAGTTCAAGGAAAAGCCGTTTGAATTCCCGGATATGCCCGGGCGCGGCGTCACTTACTGGGACTGGACACTGACGCCGGTCAAGGATGTGGCCGGCCGGGTGCAAACGCTTGTCGTTTCCCTGATTGATGTGACTGATAAAGTTAACACCCGGAAGTTTAGCGAGTCAATGAATGAAATCAACGAGATGCTGGCGTCTTCGCTAAACTTCAGGCAAATAATCAATCAGGCCATGGACCTGGCCGAGTTAATCCTCGGCGCCGACAGCTCGGTTATCGCCATCATCGACAGAGAACCCCCTTACATTTATACAAAGGCGTTAGACGAAGACGCCCTCCCATTCCCGAAAGACAAACCTTTTCTCCGGTCGCTTGTGCAAGAAATGGGCGGGCTGGTGGCGATCTCCGACTACCGGCATGATGATCGTGCGAACCATGCCTTCTTCGATAATCTGGGACTTCGGGCGCTGCTGGCGGCGCCGCTGGAGATCAAAGGCCATATTTTTGGTGTGCTTGCATTTGGATATCGCTCAGGTCCCGTCGAATACAGCCCCGCGCGACTCGATTTCATGGAAAAATTGGCCGCCGTATTCTCCATGGCAATTGAAAACTCGCGTCTTTATGAGAACGAGCAGGAACTGCGGGCCAGCATTGAGAGATACGCGTCCCAGCTGGCGATGGTGCACCGGATCAGCCTTTTCTTGAACCGTGAAACCGATAAACACAAGCTGCTGGACAGCGTGCTTTCAGCTACCGCAGGACTGACGGGAGCGGGGTTGGGCGCACTGGCATTGACCGGCACGGGATCTGCCAAGCTTGTCTCGACCTATTACGCGCCCTGGTTCAAAGAACGCTGCGGCGAAGCTCCGAAAATCGAGGACTTTCACAGACAGGTTTCCCGGCTGCTTGGCAAGAATAAGGCCGGCGCGCTGCGCGCCGGCGGCCTCCTGTCCTCATGCCTTAAGTTTGCTCCCGATGCATCATCGCCCGGCGGATTGCTGATCGGAGTCCTTCGTGATACGCAAGGAAAAAAACGCGGTTATTTTGTTTTAAGCCAGAAAGTTCATGCTGACTCTTTCTCCGCTAGAGACGAAGAGATTGCCTCCCTGCTGGCGTCGCAGGCTTCCGTGGCGCTCATCAGCCTGGAGAACTTCGAGCGCGAGCATGTGGTGGCTTCCACGCTCCAGGATGCCATGCTGCCGGAAATGCCAGACCGCGACGACATTAATTTTGGCATCTATTACCGGTCTGCCAGCGGCGTCAGCAGGCTGGGCGGCGATTTTTACGACCTGATTGATCTGCCGGACGGCCGCCTGGCGGTGCTGGTGGGAGATGTCTGCGGCCAGGGCCTGGAAGCGGCGACTGCCACCGCGATGATGAAATACACCGTCAGAGCCTACCTGCAAACTGACCCCGATCCCGGCCTGTGCCTGACCAAGCTAAACCAGGCAGTGATGAACCAGCTGTCCCTGGACAAATTCGTGACGATGAGTCTGGCGGTGATCGATCCGGCGCGGCAGCAAGCCGATTACGCCAGCGCCGGGCATCCGCCGGCCCTGCTGGTCCGCAGCCCCAAGGCATCGCTGGTCGAGTTTGCCCGGACGATCCCGATCGGCGTCGTGGATAATTACAAATATACCATAAAGTCAATCAGCCTCAGCGGCGCCTGCTCCTTGACTCTTTATACAGATGGATTGATCGAGGCCAGGCCGCCCGGTGGCGACCCGTTTGGACATGAGCGCCTCCTAACGGCCGCTTCCAGCCGGAGCTGCCTCACCCCACAGCAACTGGTTAACGCCCTGTCCCACCGGGTAGACGTTTACTCGCAGTCAAATCTTAATGACGATATCTGCCTGCTCGTTGTCCAACTGCCGCCGGCGGACTAAAGTTTCGCGTTGCCAGTTGCCGGTTTCCGGTTTCAAAAGCTCGGTAGCCAGAAACCAGAAACTTTTTTATGGTTTTTCCCCGGTTTCGATCAGGCCGGCGTCCTGGCAGATCTGGTAGAGCCTGGAGTTCTCCATCGCCAGCGACACCGCCGCAGCCAGCTTATTGACAAAATTGATGTAGGAACGCTCGAACCCCTTCGGCCGGTCCAGATAAAAGAAATCAATGGCGCCAAACGGCCGTTCCCCCTGACCATCAAGGGGATGGACAGAAGCGAACGAACGCCGAGCTCCTTCATGAACTGACGGTTGACACGGCTGTCCTCATCGGTATTTTCGACGGCTACGGGCGCTCCTTCATTTACCGCCAGTATCGCAAGAAGCGGTTCAGGCCGGCTGCTTCCGGGGAAAGATAAGCCAGATGAGTGTTAACCGCCTTTTGAAGGTCTTGCCGGCGCTGATGCCGGCAGGTGGTGTAACTCTGGCTATATCAGGCTGCGCCATCCTGGCCAACCGGGGAGGAAGCGCTGCATACCAGACAAATCAAATGAACCTGTGGCGCCAGTACCTCGGAGTTGCCATCGCCATCCAGTACATGGTGCTGACCCTGGCCCTGTGGAAGGCGCAAAAACGCACCCGGCTGTCCCGGCTGTTTTTGTCGCTCCTGTTCCTGCCGGTTGTCTGGACCGTGTTTGGTGAATGGGGATTCAATCTGGGAATCTGGATTATTGGCTGGGGCTGGCCGGGAAAGATCCTCGCAATCCTTTTGAGCATCGGCGGCGGCGCCGTTACCAGCAGCAGCATCTATCCTTACCTGCTCGGCGCAATCGTCTTTCAAAACGTTGACTTTCTCACATACTGGGCGCTGCCATCGGTGGCAGCCTCGTTTGCGGTCGCGATTCTGTATTTTTCCGGAAGGATGAACAGCTTGCCCCGCAAACAGAAAAAAGACAGCGCTTAAGCGGCGGGTATTGAACAATCCCAGGCACAGCCCTCGGCCTTTGCGCCGGCTAAAGTAGAGCAGGGACAGCTGGGCCTTCCTCCAGCTGTCCCTGCACTGATTCTTCTTTTAAACTGCTGC
>JAJYLW010000032.1 GCA_021787475.1 Actinomycetes bacterium | reverse complement strand
GCCTAGGAAGAAAAACCCCGGACTTAGTCTACCGGGCGGCGCTTTCTGTGCAGGAAGCAGCATGACAATGGAGCAGCTTATCACTTATAAAGCTCCTTTTTCTGTCAAAAAAACCCGACCACCGCTATTATACTTGGTCTGGGATCACTGAAACACGCAACAGCGGTCATCTAAAAAGATGGGGCGCGTGTGCTCTCATGGAAAGAACGCTGAATTCTTTACAACGCAAAATGCTCACAATGAAGTTATTATCCAGGCGGGGGACAACTCGTACGTTGTCGCCTCAATGAGTGCGCTGATTCCGGCTGGAAAGTGATGAGTATATCTTCTCCATCTTGTTGACCATTAATTCCGCGGTGAACTCACGCTGCCACAGCCGCCTGGCCGCCGTGCCCATTCCCTCGCGCCCGGCTGTGTCTGCGAGCAGTTGCTCCATGGCCGCCGCCAGCGCCGCCGCGTCACGGGGCGGCACCAGCACTCCGGTCTCGTTTTCCCGCACCACGTCGGCGGCGCCGCCCACATCGGTTGCGACCATGGACCGGCCGCACATCGCCGCCTCCAACAGGGTGAGCGGCAGGCCCTCCGACAGCGAGGGCAGCACGAACAGGTCGGCGGCGGCGATGATATCAACGGCGTCGCTTCGCCTGCCCGCGAAAAAGAGTCTGCCCGCCAAAGGAGACCGGCCGGCCATGCGCCTGAGCTCGGCCTCCATGGGGCCCTCGCCAACCACAACGAAGCGGGCATCAGGCATACTGCCTGCCACCACCGTGGCCGCTTCCATCAAATAACTCACGCCTTTGTGGAAGGCAAGCCTTCCTACGAAGACAACCAGCTTGTCCGAAGGGTCGCAGTCAAACTCGCGCCGGATCTGCAGCCACTGCGCCTCATCGACCCGTTGCTCCTCGATGCCGTTGTGGACCACCACCACCTTGCGGGGAGGAGCGCCCGCCCCCTCTACCAGATCGTGGCGGTTGGCCTCGGACACGGCCACGAAGCGGTCCGCGAGACGGCCGGTCAGCCAGTCGGCGCCCCTGTACTCAAGCTTGCGCAGGCGGCTCCTGAAGAGGCTGAACTCCTGCTCGTGCCCCAGGGCAAACTGGGTGAAGGACCCATGGGCGGTGGCCACCAGCGGAACGCCCCCGGCGCCGCGCAGCGCCAGCCCTGCGAAAATGTGCGCCCGGGGGCCATGACTGTGGACGATGTCCGGCCGGCTGACGGAGATCGTATCCCTTAGGAACCGCACGACCCGAAACCATGTCAACGGATTCGTGCTCATCTTTCGCCCAAGCGCCGGCACCACACTGACCGGCAGGCCTACTGCCTCATACCTTTCGATCATCGGGCCATCGCTCATGCTAAGGATTTCAACTTCGTGACCACGCTTAACCAGGCCCCGCGCCAGCGCCAGCACGTGCAGCGGCATGCCGCCATAACCGGCGTTGGCTGGCATCTGGATTATCTTCATCTTTTCCTGATCTGGGCGATCAAATAAGGATTGACGCAGCTTGCAAGCAGGCGGTCCGGAATGTGGTTTATCCAGATATCGGCCAGCCCGCCAAACGATTTCAGGAAACCCGACTTGAACATATCAAGGGCGAAATAGCCCCGCACCGGCAGCGGCGTGAACTCGTTCCTGCTCCCCTGCCCGCAAAACAGCTGCCGCACTTCATCGTAAGACAGCAGATGATATTTGCCCCAGACCCTGTGAATATTCAGATGCGTCCGTTGATAAATGACATTCCTCAGCCAGTTTGTCAAAGTACCCGGGCTGCGGTTGTCGATGACCGTATGCTGGGGGTCCACCGGAAAGCGCTTGTTTGGGCACGCCACCAGGATACGCCCTCCCGGCCTAGTGACTCGCAACAGTTCATCGGCATATGCCTGGCGGGTGCGGCGGTAATCTTCCGCCAGGGTGAAATCCCCGTCAAGTGTGCCGATGTGCTCGATGACTCCCAGGGAGATGACCGTATCAAAGTAGTTGTCAACAAAGGGAAGACTGGCAGCGTCGCTGATGAGAAAGCGGTCCGGACTCAAACCACTTTTCCGCCAGAACCTGGCCAGGCAGGGCAGATCAACACCGTAGGCGTCAAACCCCTCCTCCAACAGCCTGCTTACTGTGCGGCCGATGCCGCAACCGGCATCGAGCACACGGTTAGTCGGCTCCTTTTTAATAAAAGGAAGAATATACTCCTCGTCCAGCCGGACGGCGCCGCTGTTTACCTGTAACTCGGCAAGTTCGTCGCTAGTTGAGTCCACCTCGTAAAGATCCGCTTTGATAGCAAATTCGACATAGCCGTGGCTGTCCTGCCGGAAGACGCAGCCGCAGGCCCCACACTTAAGGCCGCCGCCGGACTCGGCCAGCAACTTACGGCAAACCGGACAGGCCAGCGCATTTGCCGGAAACGCCATGGCGCATCACTTGCCTGCCAGCCTGCGGCACAGATTTTCATACTCGTCGGTAACTGCATCCCAACTGTAATGCTCATCAGCCCGGCGCCGCGCTTTTTCGCGGTAGCCGGCAACCGTTTGGGGATCATCCAGGAGCATTTGCAGCTTGGCCCGCAAATCTGCAGAGCCGTTGCCACGTGAGAAACTGACGCCGGCGTCGCCGATGACCTCGAGGTTGGGAGGATGATCACTAACAACCACGCAGTTGCCGGCCGCCAGCGACTCGACGATAACAGGGTGAGTTCCGCCAGCTATTGAAGGGGCTACTGCCACATAAGCATTCTGACTCAGCTGCCGGTAACCTTCTCCAAAAAGGTAACCTGTAAAAATGACGTTCTGACCGGCATCGGATTTCAACCTCTTGATATACTCATCTGCGTAAGGCGCGTCACCAACAATCACAAGTTTCTTGTCCGTTTCCAAACCGCGGAATGCCTCGATCAGTACATGGGCGCAATTCTCCGGCACCAGACGGCCAACAAAAAGCACATATTCTCTAGATTTGAGACCGAATTTATCCAGCCACTCAGTGCCTGGCGCAGGCTCCATCACTGCCCCATAAGGAATATAAACGCTCTCCGCTTTAAAATGCTCCTTGTAATGTTGCTGAATAAAGCGCGAATCGGTGATGGTCTCGCTGGCGGCATGCGGGGCCAGCCATTCGGCAAATCTCAAGTATACCTTGGCGGTGCGATTCCACTTGGCGCGTTTTGAATCCATGCCGTCAACGTTGATCGCAGTCGGTATCCCTATCAAACGGGGCAGAAGGCAGAAAGGACTGTTGCCGGCAACGAAGTAAAGAACTACATCGCATCTTCCCTTGGTCACTACATGAAAAGTGCTAAGGGCGGTATGGACAAAGGTGTCAAGATGTTTACTAGCAACGGTTGGTATCTTTATCAACTTGACGCCTTTGTATTCAGAATCATCAAAATCAATCATATGAGGCCTGCAGTAGACTGTTACCTCGTGGCCGCGCTCAACCAGCCGCGTGCTCAATTGCTCCACGCAAGTCTCAAAGCCACCATGGCTGCCGGGAATACCCCGGGTTCCCAACATTGCTATTTTCATAGATTAATCACCTTGCAATCCCCTCTTTTAAAATGATGTGATTTTCCATCATTATAAAAAATCAGGCCAAAGGCAGCTCCTGAGTTCCTGGCTCTGACTTTTTCACCAGCGCTCTCAACAAGCCCGCAGTTAACCAGAAAACCACCATATTGGGCCATTCCATTAAATCATTTGCGCTAAATCCGGCTATCATCACCGCGGCCATGCTAACTACCAAAGGCCACCCCCAGTGGACAGCGTAACCATTATGACTGAGTGCTTTCCAACCCTGCCTGCCAATTAATACCAATGTAACAGATATTAATGTCGCTCCAACCAATCCTTCCTCTACAAGGGCCGTAAGATACATATTATCAATTGAGCGAGGCCGGTTATTGTACTCCGGAGCAGGATTGACAAAAAATACTGCTTTATTTCCCTGATATAGGCCTGATCCGACCCAGGGACTGGCCATAAATGTGCTCGGTACGCGAGACCACATATACTCGCGCGGCTTTATGCTCTCGCTGGTGCGCGCCTTGGAAATTGTTCCTGACACGACGTTGTTGAAAAAAGAAAAAGAAAAAACTCCCAGGCAAGCAATAATAATTGCGAGAAGCATGAGCAATGACCTGGCATAGCCAGGTCGACGCCATCCCAGCCACGCCAATCCCGCAACAGAGAGCATCGACGCTGTTATCCACGGTCCCTTCCCATAAGTCACCAACAATGCCAGTACCACAAGCAAAATGGCGCCGCCCCATAAAACCTTTCTGATTTTGCC
>JAJYLW010000008.1 GCA_021787475.1 Actinomycetes bacterium | reverse complement strand
TCCGGCAACAACAAAGTTGCCGCCAAAGGCAGGCCCCAGCAGAGCCACCAGCAGCGGGTAGAGAGGGAAGAAGGCCGTGGAGCTGTCGGCGGCCGAATAGCCGAAGTGGGCAATCTGGAGGTACCAGACGGCGTCCCAGTGGGCCCAGATGTCAAAAATGTAGTGTCCGAGGCCGGTGAAAGTCTTGGTGAGTTGGTCATTGACGTTTGGAGTTACGGCGAGCTGGGCCGGGTCTACCCGGGGCATGGTCAGGTAAGCAAGCGGCGCCAGCAGAAAGAGGGCGCCGCGGGAAAGAAGGAAGATAAAACCGGCCTGGCGCCAAGATTCCGGCAGGCGGGTCAGCTTCCGCATGCCTGCCTCATTCTGTTTCGGCCTCAGCCTTTTTCAGATAAAGGAAACGCTCCAGCACCCGGTTGTATTCGCTCCACGCTTCTCCGGTTTCCGCTTTCTCTTCCCGGAGGCGCTGGAAAACGTTAGCCTTCGCGTCAATGTCGTCGGCGTGGTGGAGAATGAACGCCTCCAGAGTTTTAGGGCGGACGGGCGAGCCGAACTCCCTTTCACCGTGGTGCGAGAGAATCAGGTGCTGAAGCTGCAGGGCGATCTCCTCCGGAAAGGATTCCAGCCGCTCCAGTGCGGCGGCCACGATCTGCTCTCCCAGAACGATGTGGCCCAGGAGGCGGCCGCTATCGGAATAGTCGATCACCGCTTCATATTCAAACTCTGCTGTCTTGCCAATATCATGCAAGATGGCTCCCGTCAACAAAAGGTCCCGGTTTACATCGGCGCCGTACTGGCCGGCGATTGCCGAGGCGACACGGGACACGGAGATGCTGTGCTCCAGCAGGCCGTGAATGTAATTGTGGTGGAAGCCCTTGGCCGCAGGCGATTCGCAGAACGCGCGGTACATGGCCTCGTCGGCAAAAATTCCGTCAAGAAGCGCCGTCATGCTTGGGTTTTCGACGGCGGCCCTGATTTCGTTTAGCTCCGCTTCCATTTCCACCAGGCTGCGGCTGCTGGCCGGGAGCAGGCTGGCCAGGTCAACGTCGTCCTCCGGCTTTGCCATCCTGATTTTTTCCAGCCTGAGCTGCATGCCATAATTGTCGCTGGTGACAACTGCCTTGACCTTGATGACATCATGGGCGCCGAATGCTTCGATATCAGCAGGGGCGGCGTCCCATTTCTTCGCCGGAATCTGGCCGCTGGCGTCGCTTAAGCGCAAATCCAGGTACGTATTGCCCCGCCTGTCAACCTTGACTGCCTTTCTGGCGCAGACGAAAAAGTCAACGACCTCATCGCCTGCCGACAACTGCCTTATCATGGTTTTCATGGCTGCTCCCATGGTTAGACTCCTTGCAAGATCCGGCTGCTTCACAGGGAACTATTCTATATCATAGCTAAATCATAGGGCGCGGAGCAGACAGATAATTTCGCGCCCGCCACAAGAAAAGCCAGATCGGAGGTACATCATGTCGGCCAGTTTTTCATTGCTTGGCGGCGGCGGCTGGATTCCGACCGTTCGCCGGGAAACCACCTGCGCCCTGCTCAGCCTGCCGGGGGCTCTTTTTATTTTCGACGCCGGCACTGGCCTGGCGCGGCTGCTGGAGGCCAGGTTTCAGACGGAGCTTGAGGGCGAGCGGGAAATTCACCTGTTTCTCAGCCACTATCACCTTGATCATGTTGCCGGACTTGTCTACCTGCCGGGCATCCTCAAGGGGAGAACTGTTTTTGTGCATCCGCCGGCGGCGGAGATCACGGGGGTGGATCCTTGGGAAACTCTCGACTCCCTGGTGCGCAAGCCCTTTAACCCGACCGGTCTGGCGGGAATGCCCGTCGATATCAGGATTGAGCCTTTGGGCGAGGGCGGCCACAGCATCGCCGGCGTGGAGGTCCGGGCCAGAAGGCAGATTCACCCGGATCCCTCGGCGGCCTGGCGCGTCGGCGACCTGATGGCTTTCTGCACCGACACCGCCGCCGACCAGAAGTCAGCGGCGTTCGCCTGCGGGACGCGCCTGCTAGTCCACGAAGCCTGGATCAACGGCGAGGAAGAGAGCGACCCGGCAACCAGGCAGATAGCCCGGGAAGCCTACACCGGCCACACTTCTGCCCGGCAGGCTGCGGCGCTGGCGGCGGCGGCGGAGGTAGTACAATTGGTGCTCTGCCATTTAAATCCGCTGCGAAGCGACGATTATCACAGCGGCATGCTGCTGGCGGCACGGGAAATATTTGCGGAGACGCATATCCTGGAAGATGGGGAAATCGTTGCGCTACAGGAGGAGTTATAAAAACCGGCAGCTGCAGCGGGACGATTTCGCGGCCGGAGCTTCATCAGCCTACTACTTAGAGCCTGTCCCGGCAGGTGTATCCTGCTGGGGCCGGCTGCAAAGGCCAAAAAAGCAGATACCGGATCTTACCGATCTGGTTGATTAAACGTCCAAAGTCTGGTTTTTAGGCTTTCCCCGCCTGCGTCCTTACCCATAGCCTTACCTTTGGCCTCACCACGAACTATCTACTGTGATGGGCTCTTAGACTCCGCAGACGCTTCCTTGTAGGCGACGTGCAGCTCGTTTTCCTTTTCCAACTGCTCGGACATCACTTCCCGCAAGAGGTCAAAAGCCTGAATTATCTTATTGTTGGCAATGCGGTAGAAAACATTTACTCCATGCCTTCGTGAATAAACCATTTGCCGTTGCCGCAGAATGGCGAGGTGCTGCGAGACGGTTGCCTGGGGCAGCTCCAGAGCGGCGGCCAGCGCTCCCACTGTAGTTTCTCCTGTGCGCAGTTCGTTCAGGATGAGAAGGCGCTTCGCGTCCGCGAGCGCCTTGCAGATCTGCGCGTGCATCCTGTAAATATCGTCTCTTACGCGGGGGTCCATATTGCCTCTTTTCAGCCTTGATCGGCAGAAAACCTGCCATGGTAAACCTGACCAACTTACTCCACATATTATTACAAATGCAGATATTGTTCAATTATGCACTCGAACATGGTCCGATCCAAGAGAAAATTGATGCATTCGAATTATATATTTATGACAATTGCATTATTGTAATAATTTATTTCAACCATATTATTGTATAAACATATATTAATGCCGGCCTTATCTGAGGAGGTGAAAAAAAATTGATGCCGGCGAAACGGCGCCGCATGGACGGCCTTTTGGCGGCGCTTTTTTATCACAAATCTACTAGGAGGATGGGGATGAAGGTTTGCCTGAAAAAGGCCTGGCGGCCCAGGAATCTGCTGGTGCTGGCGCCGCTGGTCCTGATGATAGCGCTCTTCGTGGCCGCAAGCGGCCCGATCTCCACTGGCGCCGCGTCGTGGGCGTATACGTCGTTGCCGTCGATTCCGCCGCCTGTGCCAGGCTTTTGGGCGGCTCCGACTCCACCGGCATTCGCGCAGATCGACACCACTGCAGACGTTGACGCCCTGCTAGCAAATAACGCCAACCACGGCAATACGGGCACAACGCCCAACGTGCACCTGATTGACGTCCGCTCTTCGTTCGAGTACATAAATGATGTCTGCCCGATGCAGATTGCCCTCGGGCTGCCTCTCTATACCGTCACTGATGTTGGCCATCCGGTCTGGAACTGGCCCGACGGGACACATGAAGAAGCCTACTCCGATGGCTACTGGATCGGTTTCTACTGGGCCGGTTCCCCGATCGGCACGCCGGGGGGGTCTCCGTTCAATCTGCGCATGGAAGAGAACCCCAATTACGGGCAATATCTAAATGCGCTCGTGGCCGATGGCTCAATCAAGAAAAACGACAAGCTGATCTTTGTCTGCGAAACTGGCTACCGGGCTTCCTGGGCGGCGGCGGAGGCAACCACCCTTGGCTTTACCGACGCCGAGGTTCTATATGGCGGCATGCTTGCCTGGGAGGACGACTACTGGCCGCAAACGCTGTACGACTACAATAACCCGACGACGGACAACTGCCTCAACCTGTCGACCGACCCGACGCCGGGCGATTGCGCCACCGACAATACCAAGGGCGGCGAACCGCAGAACGTGGCCGGCCCCAATGCCCGTGCCAAGACGACGACCCTGTCGCATCCGTGGGAGTATGACACCACCCGCCTGACCAATGCCGGCTACACGCCGTACTGGGACGGCACCGAGCCGCATGTGGCCGTCAAGCCGGAATGGATGGATGGCATGGGCGCGGGCGACTTTCAGCTTAGCCCGAGCGAAGTCAGCGCCTCGTGGGCCAGCCTGTCAGACTACAGCGCCGGGCTGTTGTCGGTGACATTCGGCATGACAAACAACGCACCGGCACCCCCGGATTCGCTGAATTACCCGTCTGCCTGCGGCGGCGCGCCGCCTCCGGCAGGCTCCTGCGAGCAGGTATACCAGAACCAGTGGGGACCGGCTTACAACAGCCAGATCGTTGAGGCTCCATCGACCAGCGGCGTGACTGTGGCGACCACATTGCCGGCCACTGTCGGCGCGGGAACCATAAACACCGGCGCAACGGGAGACGTTACCCTCAAATTCAACGTTCCCACAGGCGTGACATACTTCGTCACCAACCTGTTCGCGACGGCCACCGACACGCCTGACCCGGCTGCTACGTACGGAGCCAGCAATGCCTGGTACGGTGTCTACAATTATCCGGGCCCGAAGCCATAAGGAGGCAAGCAGATGAAATCGGCTGAAAAAGACAGTTACGTGAAGCCTCAGCTGGTGGCGCTTGCGAACCTGAAGGATCTCACCCGTGAGTGCGCCAACTGGCAGTGCAGCGTAACGGTGCCGCCGGCGCCATCCTAGGGTTCCGGCAACGAGGCACAACGATGGGGCGGGGACGCGGCCATGCCGGCCGCGTCCCCGCCACAATAACACCGGACGGCAAAGCATTTCTGCCGGATTCCCCAAAAAAGATTTCATAGCCAACTTGACTAATCAGGTATTCTTTGTTTGTATTTTTATTTTTTTGTGCTAGAATGTCTCTGCCACTCCTGATTGAACCAATCGGTCTGGGTCAATCTGGGCGGGCACTTGCCGGGCGGCCCTTCGGGCCGCCTTTTCTTTGGGCTATCCCAAAAGGCATTTCTGTTGTCGTTTGCTACTTTTGCTCAGCCTTGCTGCGAAGACCCGTTTGCGATAGTCTCTAGTACCCCGCCGCCTGGTTACTGACTAAACCATTTTCCTGCCAGGGAAGAATATTTTGAAACCGGGTTGAAATCCCGGCGTCTACTTTTTTTGAGCAAGTTTGATAAAATTTGCCATATTCTGAATTTGCGGAACTGGAGGGCTGGAGAATGACGGAAATATATGACGTAATCATCATCGGCGGCGGTCCCGCGGGCCTCACGGCAGCGCTTTACTGCGGCCGCGCCCGCATGAAGACGCTGCTGCTGGAGAAAGCGACAGCGGGCGGCCAGGCCGCGACCACTGACATGATTGAAAATTATCCCGGCTTCCCAGAAGGGATCGGCGGCTACGAGCTGACAGAGAAAATGAAACAGCAGGCAGCCCATTTTGGCGCCGAGATCCAGGAGATCAAGGAAGTTGGTGGCCTGGAGCTGGAGGATGGCATGAAACTGGTCAAGGTCGATGATATTGGCATCAAGGCAAAATCTGTCATTATCGCCACCGGCGCCGAGCCCAAGACCCTGGACATACCCGGAGTCGCCGAGTTTCGGGGCAAGGGGGTTTCATACTGCGCCACCTGCGACGGCGCGTTTTACCGAGATAAGGTGGTCGCGGTCATAGGCGGCGGCAACTCGGCGGCGGAGGAGGCGCTCTTTTTAACGAAGTTTGCCAGCAAGGTATATATCGTCCACCGCCGTGACGAGCTACGGGCTGATAAAATCCTGCAGGAACGGCTCCAGTCAAATGACAAGATCGAGGTCATCTGGGATTCGCATCTGAGAAAGATCCTCGGCAACGGCAGGGTCGAGGAAATGGTGGTGGAGAACAAGAACACTCGTGACCGCACCGGCTACCAGGTGGACGGCGTCTTTTTTTACATCGGTTCAGTTCCCAACACCGAATTCTGCGAAGGGCTTGTCGAGCTGGACGGGCGCGAGTTCATCCTCACCGATGAAGCAATGCGAGCCAATGTCCCCGGCGTGTTCGCATGCGGCGATTGCCGCGCCAACCTGCTGAAGCAGGTGGCGGTTGCCGTCGGCGAGGGAGCGCTGGCGGCCGTGGAAGCGGAAAAATACATCGAAGAAAATTTCGACTAGACCTGGTTTTCCTTTTATAATAACTCCTGAAAATAATGGGGCCTCATTAAAGGAGGAAGCGTGGCTGGAAACATCAACGATGTGGTTGACGCCAGTTGGGATGCCGAAGTGATGCAGTCTGCCGCGCCGGTGCTGGTGGACTTCTGGGCTCCCTGGTGCGGACCCTGCCGGACGATGGCTCCCATCCTGGAGGAAATCGCCGACGAGCACGGCAATCTCAAAGTGCTAAAGTTGAATGTGGATGACAACCAGGCGACTGCCGCCAGGTATGAAGTTTTAAGCATTCCCACGCTTTTCCTGTTTGAAGGCGGCGAAGCCAAAAAAAGGTTTGTCGGCGCTGTTCCCAAGAAAAAGCTGCTGGAAGAGCTGTCGCCCTGGCTTGGCTCCTGATGCCGTTCGTCGAGGTTAAACTCTACGAAGGGCGCAGCCAGGAGCAGAAGCAGCAGCTCATTGACAAAATTACCGAAGCATTTGTGGAGATAGCCGGCACGCCGAAAGAACATGTCTGGATTGTCTTCCGCGACGTGCCCCGGGATCAGTGGGCGATGGGCGGTAAACTACAGTAACGCGCCAATTGGTCTCGGCGCCCGATTTGCTGCATAACCTTCGCATCCCGCCACGGTCGGATTCCTGCGGTAAGACCTGTCCTATTCCAGCACCCCGGTCGTTACCAGCAACTCCGCGATCTGCACCGCGTTAGTGGCGGCCCCTTTGCGGAGGTTGTCGCTGACAACCCACAGGTTAAGCGAGTTTTCTTCCGATTCGTCAGCGCGGATGCGGCCCACCATTACCTCGTCACGGCCGGCGGCGCTGACGGGCATGGGATATTCAAGGTTGACGGGATCGTCAACGATCGCCACGCCCGGCGTGTTCAGCATCAGCCGCCGCACTTCCTCGACGCTGACCGGCCTCGAGGTCTTCACGTTAACCGACTCGCTATGGCCGGTAAAGACCGGCACGCGGGCGCAGGTGGCGGTGACGCGCAGATCGGGGTCGCTGAAGATCTTGCGCGTCTCGGCCATCATTTTTACTTCCTCGTTGGTGTAACCGTTTTCATGGAAGCGCTCGATATGAGGCAGTATGTTAAAAGCGATCTGGTAGGGGTAGACGTTGCACCGCACCTCGCCTGATTCCAACACCGCCTCGGACTGGCTGAAAAGCTCCTCCATCGCCTGCTTGCCCGTTCCGGAGACTGACTGGAATGTTGTCACAATAATGCGGTCAATGCCGGCGGCGTCATAGATCGGCTTTAGCGCCACCACCATCTGGATGGTTGAGCAGTTGGGGTTGGCGATGATGCCTTCATGCCACTTGATGTCTTCCGGGTTGACCTCGGGCACGACCAGCGGCACATTCGGCTCCATGCGAAAGGCGCTCGAGTTGTCGATCACCACAGCGCCCGCCTCGACTGCCGCCGGGGCAAACTCTCTGCTGCGGGCGGCGCCAGCCGAAAACAGGGCGATGTCAATGCCGGCGAAGCTGCCAGTGGTTAGCTCCTGCACCTGGACATCATCGCCCGCGAACTGAACGGCCTGCCCGGCGGAGCGGGCTGACGCCAGCGGCCTGACCTCCGCCACCGGAAACTTCCGCTCCTCCATCAGCTTCAGCATGACGCCGCCGACGGCGCCGGTTGCTCCTATTACGGCTATGTTATATGCGTCGGGCAAAATTATTCTTCAACAGTCGCATCCGTCACGCTGAGGAGCCACGTCGGCTCCGCTCAGGGCAGGCTTAAACCCGCTATCCGGCGCGGCTCAGGATGACAGTGCCACAGTGCCGCTCAGGTGCCCAGATTAAACGCCTTGTGCAGCGCCCGCACCGCCTCTTCAACTTTGGCCCGCTTGATGACGCAGGAAATCTTGATGGAGGAAGTGCTGATCATCTCGATATTGATGCCGGCGTCCGCCAGTGTCCGGAACATTTTGGCGGCGACGCCGGGATAGCTTTTCATACCGGCGCCGACGATGGAGACCTTGCCCATGTCGTCATCGATCAGGAAGGCGACGCCAAGGTCGCCGGCGATAACCTGCAGCGCCTTTTGCACCTCCGGCAGATCTGACTGATTGACCGTAAAAGATATATCAGTCGTTCCCTGTTCACTGACGTTCTGAATGATTGTGTCAACATTGACATCGGCTTTGGCCAGGGCGCCGAACACGGTCGCGGCGACACCGGGCCGGTCGGGTACGCGCAGCAGCGTCAGTTTTGACTCGTCATTTGTATGTGTTACAGCGCTGACAACCGCTTTTTCCATTTTTTCATCTTCCTCCCTGACCCAGGTGCCGGGATCGCCGGTAAAGCTGCTACGCACGTGCAGCGGCACGCCGTACTTCTGGGCGTACTCCACCGAGCGGAGCATCAGCACCTCGGCGCCGGTCGCGGCCATCTCCAGCATCTCGCCGTAAGAGGCAGCCGCCAGCCTGCGTGCGCCCGGGACGATTCCCGGATCGGCCGTGTAGACGCCGTCCACGTCGGTGTAGATCTCACACTCTTTAGCGCCCAACGCTGCCGCCAGCGCCACAGCGGTGGTGTCGGAGCCGCCCCGCCCCAGGGTGGTGACGTCTTCCTCCGGCGAGACGCCCTGGAAACCAGCGACGAGGACAATCTTACCACTTTCAAGCTCTTCGATTAAACGGCCGGTTTCAACGCCAGTGATGCGCGCCTTGGTGTGAACGGTGTTTGTCTGGATGCCTGCCTGGTTTCCGGAGAGGGAGATGGCCGAATGGCCGAGCTCATCGATCGCCATCGCCAGGAGCGCCACGCTGACGCGCTCGCCGGTGGAAAGCAGCATGTCGAGCTCCCGCTCCGGCGGATCGTCGGAGATCTCCTGCGCCATTTTAAGTAGCGCGTCGGTGGAGTCGCCCATGGCGCTCACCACAGCCACCACCTGGTCGCCGGCATCCTGCGCCGCCACAATCCGCTCGGCCACGTTCTTGATGCGCTCCGTATCCCCCACTGACGTGCCGCCGTATTTCTGGACAATTATTGGCATGGTGCGATTTTAGCAAATTGGAGAAATGTTTTTCCAAGCGGAAAAGGGCGCGGCGCCGAAGGCGCCGCACCCCATGAGCCTGCTCAAATAGCAAACGCGTAGGGGCGCAGCATGCAGGCCTCAGCGTGCTGAGCACGCTGAGGCCGCGCACCTGCACTGGTTGTGACTGCCCGCTACCTGTAGGCGCAATCTGCCGGGTAGCCCGCTACTGGAGTTGGTTTTATCCAGCATCCGGCGGCCAAAATCTATAATCCGCTTTACAGGCACTCTTCTTTCTTCAGCAGTTCCTCCCACTTGCGATCGATATATGCCTGGATATCTTCCAGCACCTGCTCGTTGCCGGGTTTGAACAGGTGGGCGAAGCGTCCCTGCTTCTTCATCCAGTCGGCCACCGGCGTTTTCTTCTCCGGCCGCGGTTTATAATTAATCTTGTATTTGCCATACTCGACCTCGTAAAGCGGCCAGTAGCACGACTGCACTGCTTCCTTGGCCAGGGCGATGGTCTGGTCGCCGGGAGTGCGCCAGCCGCGCGGGCAGGGGGAGATGACATTCAGGAATGCCGGCCCGGGCATATTAAACGCCTTCTCCGCCTTGTTCATCAGGTCCTTGAAATTGTGGGGCGAAGCCGTGGCCACATAGGGGATGTCGTGAGCCACCAGGATCTCGGCCAGGTCCTTGCGGTTCTGGGTCTTGCCGTACGACTCCTTGCCCACCGGGCTGGTGGTGGTCCAGGCGCCGCAGGGCGTGGCGCCGGAGCGCTGGAAGCCGGTGTTCATATAGGCGCCGTTGTCGTAGCAGACGTAGACGAAGTTGTGGCCGCGCTCAACGGCCCCCGACAGCGCCTGCAGGCCGATGTCATAGGTGCCGCCGTCGCCGCCGAAGGCGACGAAGTACATGTCCTTGTCGATCCTGCCCTGCTTCCGGAGCGAGCGGTAGGCGGTCTCAACGCCACAGATAGTGGCGGCGGCGTTCTCGAACGCGGAGTGGATCATCGAGTCCTTCCACGCTGTATAGGGATAAATTGTCGTCGAAACCTCCAGGCAGCCGGTAGCCACCGACACCACCGCCGGCCCGGGGCAGACGCTCATGATCTGGCGCACGTTGATGGGGGCGCCGCAACCGGCGCAAAGCCGGTGGCCCCCGGTGAGGCGCTCCGGCCTGCTGGCAATCTCCTTAGGCCTGGCCATCTAGGCTCACCTCCCTCACATTGAGGTAATATCTTTTTTGCGTTATTTTCTCACCGGCGGCCGCTTTTTCCAGCAGCCGGACGGCGCCCTCGATGTCGTCCGGAAAGATGTCGCGGCCGCCGAGGCCGTAGATGAAATTGTAGATTTGCGGCCGTGCGCCCAGCTCGAACATCGCCGAGCGGATCTCCATAAACAGCGGGCCCCCCAGGGCGCCAAACGAATCGGAGCGATCCATGACGCCGATTATCTTGGCGCCCGAGAGCGCCGCGGCAATCTGCGCCGCCGGGAAGGGCCGGAACGTGCGCACCTTCATCATCCCCACTTTCACGTCATGATCGCGCAGCTTGTCAACCATTGTTTTGACGTTGCCGGCGGCGGAGCCGATCGCCACCAAGACGATCTCAGCGTCTTCGATGTGGTGCGTCTTGAAATGTGAATACTCCCTGCCGGTCAGCTGGCCGTACTCGCGGCCGACACCTCCGATCACATCCATGGCCTTGGCCATCGCCATGTTCTGGGTGACCTTGTGCTCAAAGTACCAGCCGCCGAGGCTGTCAAAAGCGCCAACTGTGACCGGGTTATCAACGTCCAGAAGCGGATGGATGGCCTTGTACGGGCCGACAAACTGCTTCACCTGCTCATCCTCAAGCACATCCAGCGGCCCGATAGCGCCGCTAATGATGAACCCGTCGATCATCGTCATCACCGGCAGGCGCACGTCCATGTGCTCGGCAATGCGGAAGGCCTGGATGGCGTTGTCATAACCCTCCTGGGCGTCCTCGCCGTAAAGTTGCACCCAGCCGCAATCGCGGCCGCCCATCGAGTCGGAGTGGTCGCAGTGGATGTTGATCGGCCCGGAAAGAGCCCGCGTGATCACGGGCATCGTGATCGGCAGCCTTAAGCTGGCGGCGATAAACAGCATCTCCCACATCAGCGCGAATCCCTGGGAGGAAGTTGCGGTAATAGTGCGGGCGCCGGCTGCCGCCGAGCCGATGGCGGCGCTCATGGCGCTGTGCTCGCTCTCGACGGCGATGTACTCGGTTTTCACGGCGCCGTCGGCGACAAATTGGGCGTAATTCTGGGCGATCTCCGTCTGAGGGGTAATGGGATAGGCGGACATCACATCCGGCTCCACCTGCTTCAGGGCGATGGCGATGGCGCCGTTTCCGGTCATGGCTTTGCGGCTCATACCTTTTCCTCCTCTTTCCGGGCCCGGGTCTCGTCCTCCATCTTGATGGCGTCGCGGGGACAGACCTGGGCGCAGATGCCGCAGCCCTTGCAGTGCCCCAGGTCAATATCGACCAGCTTGCCGTTCTCGACGCGGATGGCGGAGTCCGGGCAGGCAAAGAAGCAGATCATGCAGTCGTTGCATTTCTCCTGGTCGCGAACGGGCCGCTCGGTGCGCCAGCCGCCGGTCTTGTAATCTTCGGCGGTGCCGGACTCGGGTATCGTGCCGCCGGGCTCATGCCTGCCGGGGCCCCATTTGTCGATGTCCTTGTACTTCCACTTTTTGCTCATTGCCCCGAGACCTCCTCGAAACCGCGCCGGACCGCGTCCAGGTTGGCGTTCACCACCTCGTCGCTGAACTTTTTGCCCAGCGAGGTTTTGACTTCATCCAGGACGCCTTCCAGCGGAAAGATGCCGCTGACCTTGGCAAGCGCGCCGATCAGTGGCGTGTTGGGAATGGCGCGCTTGATCGTCTCCAGGGCGATCCTGGTTGCCGGAACGGTATAGACGCTCTTGCCGGCCATCTCCGGCCGCGCCGCCAGCGCCGCCGCCTTTTCCTCCGAATTGATGATAACCACCGCCCCCTCGCCGGTGCCGGCGGTCACGTCGACCGTGTCCAGGAGGGTGGGATCGAGCACGAGGACATAGTCCGGGTGCTCGATGGCGCTGTATATCTGGATCGGCTCGTCCGAGATGCGGGTGAAGGCGACAATCGGCGCCCCCGAGCGCTCGGGGCCGTATTCCGGAAAGGCCTGGAAATACTTGTCCTGGCTCAGAGCCACCTCCGCCGTCATCTTGGCGGCGGTCACCGCCCCCTGGCCGCCGCGGGCATGCCAGCGGATCTCAGTTACCTGTTGCATTCTGCCTCCTCAAACAATAAAAAATTCATCCCCGGCGGCTTGCCGGGGTGAGTCTGCCTAGAAATAACCAATTTTGCGTCAGCGGACGCGGGCGCGCCCGGCAAAACCAACATATTTTAACAAGGATTGGAGGGGAATTGTAGGTATGCGACGGCGCCCGGCGTCATTCATGCCCGCCGCCGCCATTTCAACTTTTCTTGATGAAGTGATGTAAGTTGTTGCACTTGGATGATACACTTCTTTAAAAATCTGTTATCGGCCCCAGCCACGGTAGCGATGGAACCGGACATTATTTACAAGAAAGATGAAAACATGGTCTGGCGGCAGATCGGGGAAGGTATCGTCCTCGTCCTCGTTCACCGCGAGGTCGGCGAACTTGACAGCGTCTATACGCTGAACGAGACTGCCGACTTTATCTGGTCCCAGATTGACGGCAACCTGTCGGTCGCAGACATTTGGAAGCGGCTGGTGGCGGAGTACGAGGTTGAACCGGACAGGGCCGAAGAAGACGTGCGGCGCTACCTGGACCAGTTATTGGCGATCGCGGCCGTCCGCAAGGCCGCCTGAATTATCCGGCGGCGAGGCTTGTCGTTGATTGCTCAAGCATCATTCCCGATGTCAACTACGGCGGCTTTAGCGCCCGTCTGCACCGGATGGTGACCGAGAAGCGCATCCCGGCCGGCGGCAGCATCGATCTGACTTCCCGCTGCAACCTCAGCTGCGTTCATTGCCCCGGCTGGAGCGAGATTGAAACCGGCAGCGGCGAAAAGCCTTCGGACTTCCTCTGCCGCCTGGCGTACCTGCGCAACGCCGCCTACGGCGATCAGATATCTGCCCATGATTCGGGCTAGAACCTTATTGAATTTGCGTCTGGATTGTATTAAGACAAATAGGTTTAATATCGAATGGGGCTAGGGAACTTTAATGAAAGATAGTGGAAGAAGGCTGTACCGGGCGCCACAGATCGAGCGGGTGCCGCTAGTTGCTAAAGAGGCAGTTCTTAGCCATTGCAAATGTGTGGCTAATTTCAGCAACGGCCCGCTGACAGGCTGGTACAGCGGCACCTATGATGTGAGCTGCTCGGCTGTGGGCAGCTAGTCTGAATTGATTTGAGGAACGCCAAATTCCTGATAGGCGGCTTTGCCCTTGAGGTAAGCGCTGTTGACGGATGTAGCGATTTTGAGTTGTCGCCGCCCTATCTTCCCTTCCTTGTAGAAAGCCCCGGCGCCGATTTCCTGCTCGAATCCCATTGCGATGGCATACCCGCCCGGGAGGGAGACCTTCTCTTTGATTCGCAAGGCCCCTGGCGACTTTAGCGCAGCGGCGGGCAGTACCTGATTACGCTCCACAATCTGGCCCGAAGCCGGGACCCAAGGGACGCGTATCAGATTGCTTTCCTGGATGAAAATTTTAGCCGGGGCCAGTCCTTTTTCCGGCCGGAAATTGAAGACAGCATACCTCACTTTTTTCCATTCAGTTATCCCTTGGACAAAGTCGTGGTTGTCAACCGTCTGGCGCTAGGTCACGGCCTTGAGGTGCACGCCGCCGGCATCGATGACAATGGTGCCGGTATATTGTTTTTAGGCGCATCGGGCGCCGGCAAGAGCACGCTGTCAAAACTCTGGCAGAAAGAGGGCGCTCAAGTCCTCAGCGATGACTGCTTATCATCGCCAGGAGAAATGGCGGCTTTTACATCCACGGCACGCCCTGGCACGGTGAGGCTGGCCTGGCAGCAGCAGCCGGCGCCCCGCTAAAAAGTTTTCTTTATAAAACATGCCAGCGCCGACAGCCACACGCGGCTGGACCCGGGTCAAATCGCCTCGCGCATCTTGGCCACCTGTTTTCCGACATTCTGGAACGGGGATGGCATGCAGTTCAGCGCCGGCCTGGCAGCCGAGATAGCGCTGGCCGTGCCCGGCTACGGGCTTGGATTCAGGTCCGAACCGGCCGCGGTTGAATATGTCATAAATATACCATAGGCCAACGATGTCGGCGGCGCGGCCGGCGGCCCGCCCTGCCGGCCCTGATCTGGCCTCCATTGCCAGAGAAGTTTTCTCAAAGGGCGGCGGCTTCTCGTTTCAGGCAACCGGCGCCAGCATGGCTCCGACGATCCGGTCGGGCGAACCGGTGCTGGTGGAATCGTTTGAGTTTGACAGGCTGAGGCCGGGCGACATTGTCATGGCAAGCTCGCACGGCCTGGTCATCGTCCACAGGGTGATTGGCCGCACCCTGGCCGGAGGCGAGCCGGCCGTAATCACGATGGGCGACAATTCTGTCGCAACCGATCCGCCGTTGATCGCGGATAAGATAATTGGTTTGGTTATCTCAGTTATAAGTCGTGGGCGAAAGGTGAATTTGCGGAGGCGGCTTTATATGGCGGGGGGCAGGCTGCTCGCGTTGGTTGGAAGGCGTCTCGCGAAGGCTGGCAGCCCTGCGCCGCAGCCGCACTGGCGCCGGCGGCTGTTTTCCGGAAGCCGCTTGCTGCTAAAGTGGACCCTCAGGCTGAGCATGCGGCTGGGCGCCGTGTAATAACATCACCTCCGGGTCAGTTGCCGGGCGGAGGCCCGGGGAAGTAGGCAATATCGCCAATGGCGTCATGGGCGCTCGCGTAAATTGTTGTCCTGAACCCCGCGACTCCCACAGGAACTTGATACTTTAAGGTGGCGCTGGCGTGCCCTCCCGGCTGGATGTCGCCGACTGCCACGGGCGTCGGGCTGCCCAGCATCACCCCTGAGGTCGCGGGCGAGGCCAGGATCTGCGCCCCATAAGCGATCGCCGCATCAGCCGGCGCGCCGATCGTGTACTTCACTGATAGCAGGCCGTTTTGGTAATCCTGATAGGAGCCCCAGAAGGCGCTCTGGGACAGGAGCTGGAGCGACAGCTTCGCCATGGGAACGTAAGCCGCCATGATGTCGTAGCCGGCCCAGCTGCCGGAGGGGTCGTCTTCCCAGACGGCGGTACCGTTGTCAACCGCGGGATAGGCGGGGTTGGTGCTCCGTGAAGCCAGCGTGCTCGTAACGCCCGTGTTGAGATCTTCCATGAAAAGGTCATAAGCCGAGGGGCTGGCGGGATCTGGGTCATTGCTGCCGTCCATCCAGACAGCCAGGCTGCCGCTGATGCGGACGGACTGCTTGTAGGCAGCGTTATCAGTAAGCAAGTGGTCAATGCCGTCGGTGAGGTTCATCCAGTGCATGTTCCATTCGCCGTTCTCATACGAGCGCCAGATGACAATATTGCCGCTGATGTCCGGGTACTCGCTGTCGCCGGGATCTGTTGTAAGCTGCCGCTCCAGGCCGCCGCTTAGGTCTTTCTCGAAGATGTCCCAGTAACCGTTGCGGTAGTCCATCCACACCACTTTGCTGCCGCTGATGCGCGGCGCCCACTGGGCGGCGCTCGTCGGGTCAACCGGCCGGGCAAGGCCGCCGGAAATGTCAATATAATAAACCTGGTTGCCGGGACCGGTCATCGGCGCCGAACCGGTGCTGGGATTGTAAACATAGGCCACGGTGCTGCCGCTGACCGCCAGGATCCCCTTGTTTCCCGGACCGGTCACAAGCGGCTCGTTGACGCCAAGGTGATTCATATAAATATTGGCGTTGCCGGTGCTCCAGTCTTCCCAGAAGGTGTCGCTGCCGTTTGTGGCAGGATTTATCTGGTTGCCATCTTCACTTTCAGTGATATCCTGTTCGCCCGGACTGGAAAGATCGGTTAGGTTGTTTGCGTAAATCTCGTAATCCGTGGGTGCGGGGAGGTCCCTTTTCCAGGTGACGAGGCTGCAGCTGACAGCCGGGCGGCCCTGATGATAGCCGCTTGAAACCTGGATAGGAGTGACCGCAGCGGCCCCACCCTGGGCGCCCACGAACATGAGCAGAAAAACCGCCGCACAAACAATTGATTTATAAAGGATGCGCATGATGATCGTTGACCCCGCAGACGAAACGTAAATGTCGCTTCCAGCGGAGCCGACAAGACCGCCTGGTATTTTAATTAATTGTACCGGTTTCCAGAAAAAACGTAAATAGGCATATTCATTGTTTGCAAAATGTCAACAATACTTTTGCGCCAGTTCTTTTGCAGCAGCAGCCACCAGGCGGCGGGGCTCCTCCGGCGCCAGCACTGTCGCCTCGCCGCCATATTTGAGGACCTCCCGGATCAGCCACTTGACATTAAAGTAGCGAATATCATCGGCAAGGCTGCCGTCCGCAAGCATGACTGCGCCGGGCAGCTTCTCATTGACAAAGCGGGCGGTTGCTGCTGAGAAGCGCACGCGCGCAATCAGCGGCGCCTCGCCGCCGAAGGGAAGCCGGGCGCCGCGGTAGCGGTCCAGGTCAATTTCCCGAGGCTGAAAGCGCTCTTCAAGCAAGGAAGCGCGTCTGATCATTCGGGAACGGAAAGTGCGCACGGCTTGGCGCAGACGGCAATAGGAAACGACATATCGTTCGCCGCTGCCGCCGACAATCAGGTACGGCTCAATTCGGCGGGTCTGGGGCCGGTCGCTCTTCTCGGACAGAAAATCAATCTCAACAAGCCGCCTCTCCCTGATCCCCGTGGCAATGACGTTCCCGATCCTGTCATCGCGCCCGGATTCCTGAACAACAATTGCCTGCCCGGCGCCGTCGCCCCCGGCGGCCGCAATAATCTTGCCACGGGCTGCCTTGAGCGAATTGCCGTTTTGTGATAGTGAATCTTCTCCCACCAAGTCAATCGCCAGGAGCAGCGCCCGCGCCTCCAGTGGCGACAGGCGGGGAGGCCGCCGGAACAGGTGCCCGTAGACGGAACGCTCCACGCGTAGCGAGCCGCCATTGATGAAGGCCTCGACCAGGTAGCCGCCGGCGTCAATGCACACCAGCTGCAACAGATCGATGTCCTCCTTAAGCTCGCCGATGTTTTCGTAACCGAACTTGCCGGCGACATCAGCGGCGGCAAGCGACACGGTTTCTTCGCCGCCGAGGCTCTCGGTAAGGTAGGCGCTCAGGGTGGAAAGCCTCGTGAAGCGCTCGGGTTTGACCTGGCGGGACAGGGCGACCCCGCTCCCGCGCGGCTGCCGGCTGACAGCCGGCCATTCAACTGGCGCCGGCTCGCCGCTGTGCACCGCTGCAATCGCCTCCAGAAGATTCCCCATCATCCGCCTGAGCGATTCTGGCCCCAAAAGAGTTGCGTCGGTCTCCATTCCCAAAACAAGCGCGCAGACCAGTTTTTCGTCGGCGTATGCCGTGCTAAAAAGCGTTTCGCCCTTCCTGCCCGGCTGAAAGCTGCCGCAATGGGCGAGTTCCCGCTCGACCTGCCAGCCGATACGGGGCGAGAGGCTGATTTGAGCCGTTCCCTTCGCGGGCCCCAGTTGCCACGGTTCCAGATTCAGATAGTCATGGACGTCAAAATCAGCAGGCCGTTTGAAATCATGCGCTTTTTTGGTGGCGTTGCGAATCTTGCCCTCGATGCGGTCAAGTCTGAAAATCCTGATGCCGTCGCGTTCATGTGAATATCCGATCATGTACCAGTTTCCCCTGGTTGTCATCAGAGCGTAAGGGTCGATCCGCCGCTGTCCGGCGCCGTCCCCTGCCGCCGGCCGGTAATTAAAAAGGATGCTTTTGTTATGGGCGATGGCGTGTTCTATCTTGGGCATGCGGGCGGCGGCGGCTCGATGAGCAGCCGTGGGCAAAAGGTTCAGGCTGATGTAATCCGGCCCATGTCCTTCGATGGATCTTCCCGCCGCCAGCGACAGCGCCTGCAGCGCCAGCCTGAGCACATCGCTGTAGGCAAACTGGCCCTCGAGCAGCCAGAGGCAGGAGTTTAAGGCGGCCAGTTCGCCGGGTGAGAAATCAATCGGCGGCAGGCGGTAATTTTCCGGCGGCAGCCAGTAAAGCGCAGCTTCCGTAGAGCCGCCGCCGTCGCCATCGCTGAGAATCCCGATACCCAGCCTTGAGAGGTCCTGCCGGTCGGCAAAAAAGCGGCGGTTGAAGGCATCGTCCTTCATGCCGTCATAGTCTTCGACGCTGCGGCGGATATCCCAGGTGGTCGCCTTTCTGCCGGCGACGGACATTAGATAGGCAACCAGGGACAGTTGCCGGATCAGTTTGTTTTTGTCAGAGGGAATGTCCCGTTCCTCCCGTTCAGGCCGCCCATTTCCCGTTTCCAGCTGGCGTCCAATTTTTCTGTCCGGACCGGTGGTTATGATTGTCTCCAGATTGTAATCCTAACGGAATGATCGGGGAAGCGATGAGCGCAGAAATGTATTCTGATTTATGGCTGGTTTTCGGGATGGCCTGTCTGGGGGCCGCCGCCCTGGGGACCATCCGCTGGCTGTGGCTGACGAGGCCAGCGAGCGAATTCGATGATTCTGGCCCGGCAGACTGTGAGGCGGGCAGCCGGTGAAGTCCTTGCCCATGGCTTTTTGCTCGTCCTCACTACGAAAAACCTACTGGGTTAAGCTCTTATTTCCAGCTTCGCTTGCGGGGAGGTGAGGCGTATAATTTTAACCCCGCAACCGTTACGCAAAAGGAGGCAGGCATGAAACTGACCAGCTTTCTCTACCGCATGGCGCGCCTTTCCCGCGACGCGGAGGTGATTGCCTCGGGCAATCCGGAAAAGATGGCGCGGCGCGCCCGCAACAAATACATCGGCCGTAAGGTTGTCAGGAAGATGTTCAAGTGGTAGCGGGCGGGAACAATTACATCTCTGCCGGCCGGCTCGCGGCCGCGCTTGCCGCCCGCTTCGGCTTGCGGAGGCCGGCTTTTGGCTTTTAAGATAATTTGTGGTTCTACCGGCTCGGGCAAGACCACGCGGGCAATCGAGGCCTTCCTGGCCGCGCTTGGCTCCGGGGGCAATCCGCTGTTCATTGCCCCCAGCGAGCCGGACGCCCGCCATTTTCAGCGCGAACTAATTCGCGCCGCCGGAGCAACCGCCGGCGGCGCGCACTCCCCGGGGGTGCTGACCGGAGGGAGAGTGACTACTTTTGACGGTCTCTGCCATGAGCTCACCGGCGGGCCCGGACCGGACGATCATGTCATCGACTCTGGCGAGCGCCTGCTGATTCTGAAAGCGATAGTCGCCGTCTCCGGTCTCGAACACCTTTATCCTGTCTCGCTGTCTGACGGCTTCACCGCCGCCCTGGCGGACCTTTTTGCCGAGCTGGAGCTGCTGGGCGTTGACGCCCTTATGCTGTGCAGGCTGCTTGAGCCGTGGGCCAGGGGCAGCCGCAGGCGGAGCAATCTGAGTAGCGCCCTTTGTCTGCTTCTGGAACGCTACAGGACCGTGCTTGAAGCGCAGGGACTCATGGATGAGGAATTGGGGCAACGCCGGGCGCTGGCGATGCTGCAGGAAGACGGCGCGGCCCTTCCGGCGCAGACGGTCATAGTTGACGGCTTCTGGGATTTTACGCCCTTTCAGCATGAGTTTATCGCGACGCTGGCCGCCTCAGAGCGAAAGCTGCTGGTGACGCTTCCCTACGTAGAGGGCCGCGAGTCCTGCCGGGCAGTTGCGGCGCACTTTGATAGGCTAAGCAGCGTGCCGGAATGCGCGGTTGAGGTTGTTCTGACGGGGAGCGATGAGCGGCCGGCGGCGCTCGTTCATCTGACCGATAACATTTTTGAGCCGGGGGCGGGAAAGGCGGGTGCCGGCGGCGTCGTCCGCACGCTTGCCGGCGCCGGCCGGCGCGGGCAGGCGGAGATGATAGCGGATGAGATCCTGAGGCTCTTCCGGGAGAAACAGCCGCTTGACACGATTGCCGTGGTCTGTCGCAGTCTGGGCCAGGACATGTTTGCTGTCGCAGCGGCTCTGGAGGAGTACGGCGTCCCCTTCGATCTGGCGGCGCCGGTGCCGCTGGCCTTCACCGCCGTCGGCAGGACGGTCATTGCCGCCCTCGAATTTGCCGCCGGCAGCCGCTCAAGGGAAAGCTTTTTTGCCTTCTTGCGCAGCCCGCTCCTGACAATCTCCGTTGACACGATTGACGAGTTTGACCGCGAGTGCCGCCTGAGCGGCGTCCGGGACGCGCCCGCGCTTCTGGCCGCCTGGCAGAAAAAAACCGGCGGCAGGCAGGCGCTGGAGGAGCTAAAGCGTCTGGAAGCGGCGGCCGCGGGGGGGCTGAGGGCCCTGGGCAATGAGCTGGACCGGCTGATCAGGTCTCTGTTGACGGGAAAAGTTTTTGCAGCCGGTTCTACTGCCGGCACGCTCGGCGGTGACATCCCGGCGATAAGGTGTCTGGAAGCACTCTGCCGCGGGGCGGCGCGCGCGGAGGAGGCGGCCGGCGAGCTGGCGCCGGGCGGTAAGCGCATCCGGGGAAATGATGCGGCGCAGATGCTCATCCGCGCCGTGAGGCGGGCCACCTTCCGGCCCCTGGCCGGGGATCGCCGCGGCTGCGTGCGCCTGCTCGACCCTCACCGCGCCCTCAACCGGCGCTTCAACACCGTGTTTGTCTGCGGCCTGCTGGAGAAAGAGTTTCCCGCCGCCGGCCGCGAGGACCTTTTCTTTTCCGCTTCCGGCCGCGAGGAACTGCGAGAGGGCGGCCTTGAACTCAGGCCGCGTGGACAGCGCCTGGAGGAGGAGCGTTTCCTGTTCATGCGTGTCCTCAGCCGCGCCGACAAGCTTGTTTATCTGTGCCATCAGTCGTGTGACGCTGAGGGCAAGCCGACCATCCCTTCGCTCTTCATCAATGACGTCCGCGATCTTTTTAACAAGGACACTATTGATAACCGCGAGCGGCCTATCAGCATGCTTGCTCCCGGCCCGGGGGAGGCCCTCACCGCCGGCGAGACAGTCCGCTCGCTGGCGGAATGGGCGCGGACCCGGCCGGAGTCGCGACTTGCGCTGATCAAGGCCGACCCGGCAGGGCTGGGTGCCCGCCTTAAGGATGTGTTCGGCGCCGGCGCGGCCCGGGCGGGCGGCGTCAGCGAGCAGGCCATCGTCTCCCGGCTCGGGGAGCGGCAGAGCTTTTCCGTCTCCAGGTTGCAGAAATACCTCCAGTGTCCGTTCCGTTATTTTGTGGAGGAGGTCCTGAAGCCGGCCCGCATGGATCCCCCGGCCCGTCAGCTTGACCGGGGAAGCCGGCTGCACCGGATCCTCTGCCGGTTCGGCGAGCAGCTGAAAAGGTCGGGAATTCATCTGGGCGGCACCGGCGTCGACCAGGGACTGGCGCAGCAGCTGAAGCAGCAGATGGCGGACATCGTCGCCAGGGAATTTGCCGGCGCCGGCTCGGACCTGGAGACGGAGATAATGAGGACCGAGCTGTCATTACGACTGGATCGTTACATCGAGCGGGAGCGGGAAAGCCGGCGACGGCTGCAAAATTACGATTTCGAGCTCGGCTTTGGCGAGAAGAGGGGAGGCTGCGGCGGCAGGAACAGCACCGCCGCCGCCCTCTCAATGGGTGATTTCAGCCTCACCGGCCGCCTTGACCGCATCGACTGGGGTGACGCCGACGACGACGGCCTGATCAATAACCACGCGCTGGTGGTTGACTACAAGTTTGGCGCCATAACCCAGGGCTGGAAAAAATTCAAAGATAAGAAAGAGATCCAGATCCCGGTTTACATCAAGGCGCTGGAGCTGATGGGGATGACGGCCATCGGCGGTGAGTATTTCTCGTTCAGGAAGGAGGAGCGGCGCGGCGTTTATATGGAGGGCTTCGAGGATTTAGCTGGTGTGGCCTCCGGCCAGATCAAGGATGATGACATAGTTGACGCCGGAACTTTCCAGGAGTGCCTCAAGGCCGCCGAAGCGCTGGCCCGGGAGGCGGTGGCGGGCATCCGGGGCGGGGATTTTTCCATCAATGATGTCAATGATTGCGGCTGGTGCAAGCTGGAGGGCGTCTGCCGCAGGCAGTCCCCGGAATTTGATGATACGGATGAGTGACGAAATCAAAAAACTGACGGCCGCCCAACTGCGCGCCATCAGGACCTTTGAGGGACCGCTGTTTATCGCCGCCGGCGCTGGCTCCGGCAAGACCGCCGTCGTCACGCGCCGCTTTGTGCAAGCGGTCGCCAGTGGCTTTGCCAGCGTTGACGAGATCCTCACCATCACCTTCACCAGAAAGGCGGCGGCTGAAATGATGGAGCGCATCCGCTGCTACCTGCGCAAGGGCGAGACCGTCGACGCAAGCGGCGACGGCGCGCAGGAGGAGAGAATGCTTGAAGCCTACCGGAAGATCGAGAGCGCCCGGATCAGCACCATTGATAGCTTCTGCGCCTCTCTGCTTAGGGCCAATGCCCTCGCCGCTGGCATCGACCCCGGCTTCGCCGCCGCTGACGAGTCCCGCGCCGTCATGCTCCAGGAGGAGGCTTTTGACGCTGCCCTGAAAGAGCTGGTGGCGCGGTGGCAAAACAGGGACAAAGCCGCCGTCATCGGTTTTATTACGGCGTACGACCCCGACGTCAATGGAAAATTGTTCAAGATTGTTAAAAGCGTCTATGAAAAGCTGCGCAGCCAGGGCAAGGCGGCAACCCTGCCGCAGCCGCAGTTGCCGGATGTGGAGGCGGCAAAACTGGAGCTTTCCGGGGCGATCAGGGATGCTCAAGAGGCAATAAACAAGATAGACAAGCCTGGCTCCAATCTTAAAAAATGTAGCGAGCAGCTATCAAATTTGGCGGCCGCACTGGAGCAAGCCGAGCCTGTCAAAGCAGAAGAAGCGGTTAAAGATAGTCCGATCAACCCTGGAAATTTGGGGAAGATGAAGCCGGCAATTGAACCGGTCAAAGAATGCCGTCGGATCTACCTGACAGCCCTCTGCTCGCACGCCGCCGCCGGCGCCCTCGATTTCTTCCGCGAACTGCTGGAGACCTTCCACCAAGAATATTCAAGGAAAAAAGAGGAGCTGGGGCTCCTTGACTTTGCCGACCTCACGCTCAAGGCCAGGGAGCTGCTGCTGCAGAATGAGGACATAAAGCAGAAGACAGCCTCCAGCTTCAGGCTGGTGATGGTGGACGAGTACCAGGACACCAATCCGCTGCAGGACGAGATGATTCGCTTGATATCAGGTGAAAATCTTGAAAACCTCATGGTCGTTGGCGACGAGAACCAGTCAATCTATGGTTTCCGCGACGCTGACGTCTCGCTGTTTCGGCAGCAGCGGGAGAGGGCCCGCCGGGGGGGCTGGCTGATCGAGCTGAAAAAGAACTTTCGCAGCCACCCCCAGGTCCTTGATTTTGCCGATCACGTTTTCAATAGCGCGGGCATGCTCTCGCCCGGCTACCTTAAGCTGCAGCCGGGCGCCAAGCCCGACGGCTGCAGGGAGAACTGCCGCGTCGAGGTCATCCTGGTTAACAACAGCGTGCCGAGCCCTGACGATCCGTCAAAGACGGTCACGGCCAAGGGAGGAATTACAAGGGCGGCTGAGGCCGGGGAGATCGCCGCCCGCCTGCGCCGGTTGTTCAACGATCCCGAAAGCGGCTTTTGCGCCGGTGATGCAGCCATCCTGCTGCGGACCAGAGCCAGCGTTGATTTCTACTGCGACGCGCTCACGCAGGCGGGCATCGAGAGCTACCTTGCCGCCGGCAGCGGCTATCACGAAAAGCTGGAGCTGCGCGATGTCGTCAGCATGTTCAAGCTAATTGTCAATCCCCTTGACGACCTGGCCATGCTCTCCGTCCTGCGCTCGCCATACGTCGGTTTGAGCGACGAGGCCCTCTTCTGGCTGCGCCAGCCGTTGGCCGATGAAGACATGACGGAAACACCGATCTGGCCGAGCCTGAAGCAAACAGGGAGGCTCGACCGCCTCGAACTGGCCGACCGGGAAAAGCTGCTTGTTTTCAGCGAGCGGCTCAAGCAGATGCGGCTGGCGGCCGGGCGAGAGACGCTGCGGGCGCTGGCGGCCAGGGCGATAAACAGCGGCGATTACGCCGCCATGGTCCTGGCAGGAGAAAAGGGCAGGCAGGACTTCGCCAACCTGATGAAGCTGCTTGACATGGCTGACGATTTTGAAGACTCCTGGGGCAGCGGCGTGGCGGAGTTCGCTGAATTTCTGGAGCGCCAGAAGGAGGCCGGGGCCCGCGAGGTCGAGGCTCCCACGGAGGCGGAGGGCGTGGACGCCGTTCGCATCATGACCATGCACAGCGCCAAGGGGCTTGAGTTTCCGCTGGTTGTGTTGCCTGACTTGGGGAATGGAAGCTCAGGGGGGAAGCGGGATTCATCGGTGCTGCTTGTCGACCGCGGGCGCGGAAGCCGCATCGGCCTGCAGTACAAGACCGGCGGCGCCGGCGGCGACTCTGCCTTTGATTACGATGAACTCAAAATAGAGCAAGACGATCGCGAGATCGAAGAGAGAAAGCGCCTCCTCTACGTGGCCATGACCCGGGCCGAGCGGCTGCTGATTGTCTCCGGCGTGGCTCCGGCAGGCAAAAAGGGAGACATGCAGAAAAATCCCTTCAGCTGGCTGCGCTGCCGGCTGGGCATGCCTTGGGGCGTTGCGGAAATTTCTGAAGACGGGTGCTATTACAAAACTTTTGGCGACGCAAAAACAAGGCTGCGGATCTGCGCCGACCCCGAGGGCGCAGCCGCGCGCAGCCCCCAGGCCGGCGATGCGGCCGCCGGCGGCGCCAGGATTCCCGAAATCAGGGAAGAGATCAACAGGATGCCCGGGCCCGCCGTCCACGTTCCACCGGCGATCACTCCCACCGCCCTGGACGCCTATGCCGCCTGCCCGCGCCGCTACTGGTTGGAAAACGTTCTGCGGGCAGGGGAACTCTTCCCGGAGACACCGGCCGCAGCGGCAGAGGCAAAAGAGCGGCTTTCAAATACTGAAATTGGGTCGCTGATTCACAAGGTGCTGGAGCAGGACCTGCTGCTTCTCAAGGCCGGACCTTTTCCGGAAGGATTGCTGGCCGAGCGCGCGGCGCAGGCGCTCGGTCCCGGCGCTGAGCTGACGCCCGCCGATCATGAAAGGGTACAGCAACTGCTGTCAAATTTCCTGCGGGCGCCGGTCGCCGGTGAGCTGATTGCCGCCGCTGCTTCAGCGCGGCTTAAAACGCGGCTTAAAACAGAGGTCTCCTTCTCGACCCTGATCGGGCAGACGACGATTCTAAGCGGGCAGATGGACGCCGTCTGCCCGCCGAGCCCTGGCGGGAAGAATAAAGGCGGCGCCAGCACGCTGGTAGTTGACTACAAGACCAGCGCCAGGGACGGTAGCCATGAAGCCGCCGGTCCGGGCGGCTACCGTTACCAGGCGGCTGCCTACGCCCTTGCCGCCGCCCGCCTAAACCGCGGCCCGGTCAGGGTCGTCCTGCTTTACCTCGGCGGCGAAGATCCCGAGCAGGTCGAACAGGAATATTCCTTCCGGCAGGCAGCAACTCTGGAAACCGAACTCCAAGCACTGATCGGCGGCATGTCAAAGAAAGATTTCCCGCCGCTGCCGAAATTTGACGCCTACCGCTGTAAGTGGTGCGCCGGCGGCCCCAATAAAACAGCGATCTGTGCCGCCGGCTTCCAGCCCTAATACAGCAGCTCCGCCCCGGGTTCCAGGGCCAGGTCGGCCACCCGCGGATGAATGAGCTTGATGAAATCTTGCCCGGACATCTTCACCGAATCCTGGTGCGTGCCGCCTGAGAAGACAACCTCGTCCATCTGCTCGAGTTTCTCGTCCAGGTAAACGCGGGCGCCGATCAGCTCACCCAGCGGCGGCACCGCGCCCAGCTCAAACCCGGCCATCTCCGCCTGCATCTCACCTTCGCTGGCCAGGCGGGCATGGTTGTCGCCGAGGACGTCGCGCAATTTGTGCATGTCTACCCGCACCGAGGCCGGCAGAACCACGAGCGCATCGGCTCCCCGTGATCTGACCAGCAGCGTCTTGGCCACCTGCGCCGGCGCCACCCCCAGAGCCCGGGCCTCATCGCCGCCGGTGAGCACCCGCCGGTGCCTGACGGTTTCGTATGGAAGCCCCTGTTCGTCAAGATAGCATTTAATACTGGCGGCAATCCCCATTTTGACCACTTAACCAAAAATATACCCGCGGCTTTGCCGGCTTACACGTGGCCGCGCGGCCGGTTCCCTCCTGCCCGCAAGGTGCCGGTTCCCAACTTGCACAATTATGCAACCATATTCGCCGCCGCGCCGCCGTAAAGTTTATCGAGCTAATAGGATATTATAATATGGATACGGACGTCGCCATCACGGGCGCAAAGTGTTTGGGAATTCCCGGATTTGGGAAATTGGAAATGCATCTTCCTTCCCGACTCGCAAGTGACGACCCTCAATTGACTGCTGTTTTCGAGGATGAGCAAGCCATATTGGCCCTTCCTCGCCCGGTAAGAAACATCATTGGCAAGATCTGACCGGAAAAAAATGGGAACCGCAAAGAGGGGCAAACTGGAGCAAGATCTCCAGGAACGGAACCGGCGTCTTAAGCTGCTGCAGTCGCTGACTGCCAGAAGCATATCGAGCCTTGCCAGCGGCCGGGCGCTTAAGGTGCTTGTTGACGAGGTTGCCCGCGGTTTCGGTTATTCAAGCTGCTCAGTCCTCCTCCATCATCCTGACGCTGCCGCGTTATCAATTGTTGCCATAAGTGGAGCTCAGCCGGGCAATGGCGTGCCGGCGCAATTTGATCTTGGTGATCAGGAGTTCAAGGCCACGCCGGTTGCGCGCGCTTTTGTTGAAGGAAGCCAGACAACCGTCCCGGAGCCGGTTTTCGGTCCACTTCTGAGCACATTTTTCTGTGACCGGGGGGCCGGGCAGAATGCAGGCCTGGCGGTGGCCACCCCGATGGAATATTGGGGAGAGCGCCTCGGCGTCTTTGTTGCCTGCGCACCGTCCTCGCATGAGTTTGATCCCGACGAGTTTGAATTTCTGAGGCTGCTGGCTGCTCAGGCCGCCTCAATTGCCGGCACGTCCAGAGCCTATCAACAGCTGGCTGAGTCCCGGGAGTGCTACCGCGAGCTTTATGACAGGGCGGCGGACTGGATATATTCAACTGACGCCGGCGGCGTGATTACCGAATGCAACCGGACAATGGCGGCGGCGCTCGGTTATCCCAAGTGGGTTCTGGTCGGCGGCAACATTCACGATTTCGAGTTAAAGACAAAAAAGGGCGATGACACCGCCTTGCGCTGGCCGGAAGCCGGCGGCAAGAACCAGACCCGTGAACGTAATTTCGTCTCGGCCGCCGGCGCCGGGATTGCTACCGAGGTGCATGCCAGCCCTGTATATGACGATTCTGGAAAGATAGCCAGATGGCGGTTTGTCGCCCGTGACATCACCAGCAAGAAGCAGGCGCAGCGGCAGATCAGGCTGCTGGCGGCTGCTGTTGAGAGCAGCCGCGAGTGCGTGATCGTTTCCGGCCTTGATGGCGAAATTATCTCAATCAATAAAGCCGGCGCCGGTTATTTCGGTTACCGGCGCCGGGAGCTGGCGGGCCGGAACATCAGAGACCTTTTGTCAGGCGCAAATCATCACGACCTGCTGGGGCCGGTTTTTCGGTTGTCATCAGCGGAAGGCTGGCAGGGGCAGTTGCTGGGGCGCCGGTCAGACGGCGCCAGCTTCCCGGTCTTTGTATCTTTCAGCCAGGTTAATGAAGAGGACGGCAGGCCGGCGGCACTAGTTGCAATTGCCCGCGATGTCTCCACGGAACAGAGAATGTCACAGGAAATCATGCGCCGCAACCGGGAGTTGGCCGTTCTTAACGCCCTCGCCGCCAACGCCGCGAAGTCGCTTGACCTGAAGCATATTTTGCAATCAATGATTGCTTCTGTGGTTGAATCAATGAACTACGATGGCGGCGTCATCTTCCTCTGCGATGACGACTGCCGCGAATTCAGCCTTGGCGCCGCCGACAGCGTTCCGGAAAAGATATTGAGACAGATACAGGACAGATACGTCCTCCTGATAGCAAAAAACCGGAAAGCGATGTTTACTCAATATGCGGCAAGCGGCGGCCTCAAGGGCGGCGCCTCCGGCGCACCGGCGTTGGCGGCTCTGGCAGGGATTCCGCTTCTTTCGAAGGGCCGCCTGCTGGGGGTGATGCTCACTGTGACCGCGGAGCCGCATGATTTTAACCGGCATGACATGGAATTGCTGGAGGCCGTGGGGAAGACCATCGCCGTAGCTGTTGACAATACGCGCCTGTTCAACGATGTTGCCAGCGCCAAAACCGAATGGGAGGCCACCTTCGACGCCATGGCCGATGGCATTTCGATTCACGCTCCCGATTTTACAATCCTGCGCGCCAACCAGGCGCTGGCGGGGCTGCTTGGCCCAAGCAGCCGGGAACTGGTAGGAAAAAAATGCTTTCAGGCCGTTCATGGCTGCGCCGCGCCAATTGATGATTGTCCGATGCGGGAGGCGGTCGCGACGCGCGAGAGCGTTACCAGGATTATCGAGGAACCCTCACTGGGCAGGACGCTCAGAATCTCAGCCGATCCGATCGTCGGCGACGGCGGCGAGATACTGGCGGTAGTGCACGGGGTGCGCGACATCACCGAGCAGGAACGGCTGCAGGAACAGGTCAGCCAGAAAGAAAAGCTGACGGCCCTGGGAGAGATGGCGGGCGGTGTCGCTCACGATTTCAATAATTTCCTCACCGTTATCCTTGGCAATACACAACTCCTTTTGTCAGGCGCCAACGCGGGTGCTGATGATCGCGAGCTGCTGCGGACAATCGAGCGGGTGGCCAATGACGCGGCGGAAACGGTGCGGCGGATTCAGGAATTTACCCGGGTGAGAACATCACACCACTTTACCGCCGTTGATATAAATGAGGTTGTAAGAAACTCGATCGAAGTTGCCCGCCCCCGCTGGAAAGGCGAAGCCGACGCGCGCAGCGCCCCCGTCGAGCTCGGACTTGATATCGCTGATGTTCCTCTTGTCAAAGGAAATGAGGCAGAGCTGGGTGAAGTGTTTGTCAACCTGCTCCTGAACGCTGCCGATGCGCTTGCCGGCGGCGGCGAGATCTCGATCACAACCCGAACCAGCGGCGGCCGGGTCGAAGTGCTGGTGGCCGACAACGGTCGCGGCATGAACGATGATGTCCGCCGCCGGATTTTTGAACCTTTTTTCACCACCAAGGGAGCTGCTGGCAGTGGTCTGGGGCTCAGCGTCGCCTATGGTATTGTCAACCGCCACCATGGCGAGATCAGCGTTGAAAGCAGCCGCGGCATTGGCACAGTTTTTATGGTGCGGCTGCCGGCTTTGGCTGCGGGAAGCGAAGAGCGGGGGTTGCAGCCGGCAGAAACATCAGGCGCGACACGCCCGGCGCGGCTGCTGGTAATCGACGACGCTGTCATGATCCGCGACCTCCTCGTTGACATCCTTAAAGGGATGAACCATGACGTGGAGGCCGTTGATAACGGTCAGGCGGGGGTGGAAATGTTTGCCAATGCCTGCTCCTCATCGCCGCCGGCTTTCGATCTCGTTTTCACTGACATGGGCATGCCGGGAATGTCCGGCTGGGAAGTTGCCGAGAGGATCAAGGGTATAAGTCCCGCCACGCCGGTGGTGCTCGTCACCGGCTGGGGAGACCAGCTCGATCCGGCCAGGATAAAGGCATGCAAAATTGATACAGTAATAGCCAAACCTTTCCGGGTGGATCAGATTCGCGCTTTTATCTCGGAGGCGCTGCCGGCCGGGAAGGGTTAATGAGGGAATGGCAGAACTCCTCATTTGGCAACTGACCTAAAAGAATTGTTCGCGATTGACTGTTTTCAGCCGGCTGCCACGAATATGATTTTGAGTTGGTTGCCAGGTTTCCGGTAACTGGATCCGCTCAGCCTGCCATTTCAAATTACGGGAGGGATCGTTTGAGAGTCGGTTTTGACGCGCGCATGATTGCCTGGCGGGGGATCGGGACCTACTCTCGCAACATGCTCAAGCAGTTTGCCCAGGTCCCCGACTTGCAGGTAATCTGTTTTTACAACGATGACACCGTTGACCGCATTCCTGCCGCTGACAACTTCATCAAGGTTGCCTTAAACGAGGAAATTTTCTCTCCCCGTAACTTAGCAAAGATCGGTCAAATTGTAAATAAAACCGGCTGCCAGCTCTTTCACACTCCATACGTGGTCGCGCCCAGCAACCTGAACTGCCCGCTGCTGGTCACCGCCCATGACATTATCCCGCTGCTGTTCCCCAAGAGCATCCCCAGCTTTTGGACCCGGCGCACCTACAAAGGGCTGCTTGCCGACGCCATTGGCAAAGCGGATCATATTATCACGGTGTCAACTGTATCCCAATCCTATCTGCTGGCGCATTTCGGCTTGTCACTGGGGAAGGTCTCGGTCATCCTCGATGGCGTCGGGCACGAGTTCGGCCCCCGCAGCGAGGAAGAGGTGGCGGCGGTTTGCGCGAAATACGGAATCGGCCGGCCGCATATCCTCTGGCTGGGAGAGTTTATCGCGCACAAGAATCCGGCCACTCTGGTGAGCGCCTACTCCGCCTTGTCGGCCAAGATCAGATCACATTACAGGCTGGTGCTGGCTGGCGAGAAAAGCGGCGACTGGGCTGATGTCCAAAAGGAAGCGGTCCGCCGCGGTGTGGGCGAACTGGTTCAATTCACCGGGTTTATCGAGGAGCCGGATCTGCCGGCGCTCTATACGGCGGCTTCCCTGTTTTGTTTCCCCTCATTGTATGAGGGCTTCGGCCTGCCGCCCCTCGAGGCAATGGCTTGTGGCACGCCGGTAATCTGCTCAAATTCGTCCTCGCTGCCAGAGGTGGTGGGCGACGGCGGCTTGCTGGTTGCGCCCCGTTCAGCGGCGATCAGCGCCGCCATCACGGAAGTGCTGACCAATGACAACCTTCGCCAGCGCCTGCGCAAACGGGGGCTGGCCCGGACGGCGATGTTCTCCTGGGAGACCGCCGCCGCAAAAACCCTTGACCTCTACCGCGAGTTGGCAACGGGCTGACGGTGGATTGTTGATGGTAGATTGAACCTGGATTTGAGCAAAGTGGTGTTCATAACATAAATTTCAACGCTGTCTGCCGGTCCGTTATAATAAATCATCATAATGGCTCTAAATTGGATGGCTTAATCCACCATCCAATATCCACCATCTGCCATCCGCTTTTTTGCCGACGTAGCTCAGCTGGTAGAGCAGCTCACTCGTAATGAGCAGGTCTGCGGTTCGATTCCGCACGTCGGCTCCAGTCAGATATCCTGCAAATCTGATTATTTCAGGGAAATTGACTGCTCGAAAAAAGCAGCTTTTTCTCAATTTGACAGCCATTTTGACAGCCACCTGGGTTCTCGAAATGATGAAGGGCTCCGGCGCCAACATCTTCATCACAGGAAGAGCGGCCACATGCAAGTCCACGCTGCTGGAGCATTCCGCTCGGTAGCAGGGAAGCAGCTCGCTGTTCTGGCACCAATGGGCGTGGCGGGGGTCAACGGTTCCGGCCAGACAATTCACTCTTTCTTCCGCTTCCGGCTGGACGTCACGGCAGAAAAGATTAAAAATGTCAATGATCCCTGAAGCCTGAATGCGGGAATCGCCCCGGGAGAATATCGAGGCATTGAGGTCAAAATCATATGCCGATCTGGGCCGGAGATATATGCGTGTGATTTCCATGTCAACGGACAGACCAGGACGGTCGGTTTCATCTGGATAATGCCGGGAAAACCCGCAGAACAGCGCATCCTGCCGTCTTCCAATAAACGTTTTGCGATTGACATACATTTATATTGTTGTACAATAAAATTCCTGCAATTTTTTCAATTACAACCACTGAGGGGATGGGGAATGAGGGTAATTAAAAGAATTGGCGGCTGTGCGCAGTCGATCGAGAAAAAAAATGCCCGGCGGGACGGGGGGAGACATGTCGGCGATTCGTGGACATTCAGGGTTCTTGCCGGTTTTTTTATGCTCGTCTTCATGGCGGTTTCCGGCTCGCCCCAGACGGGCCTGGCAGGAATAAATCAATGGACAACCAACGGTCCTTTTGGCGGCACTATTAAGGCCGTCGCAGTTTCGCCAGGGTTTGCCACCGACAACAGCCTGTTCGTTGCCACAGCCAGTCAGATTTACAAGTCGACTGACGCCGGCGCCAGTTGGGCGGCTGCCGGCAGCGGACTGCCGGCTGGCGCGAATTTCACTTCTCTGGCCGCCTCGCCCGACTTTCCCGCAGACAAAACTATCTTTGCCGGTTCCGGCGGCGGAATTTTCAAATCTGTCGATGGCGGATCAAACTGGGCCGCGGCCAGCAGCGGCCTTTCAAACAGCAGCGTTGATTCGCTGGCCGTCTCGCCGGGATTCAGCTCTGATCACACTGTCTTTGCCGGCACTGCCGCCGGCCTCTTTGAGTCGACCGATGGGGGCGCAAGCTGGAACGCTGTCGGCGGCGGGCTGCCGGCAAACATGGATATCTTCGGGCTTGCGTTCTCACCTGGCTTTAGTTCCGACCATACTGTCTTCGCCGGCACTTACGGCGGCGGCGTCTACGCATCAACTGATGGCGGCGCCAACTGGAACGCCGAAAACTCCGGCCTTGTCAACCAGAATATAACGTGGTTGTCCATATCGCCTGGGTTTGCTACTGACAAAACATTGTTTGCCGGCACCTGGGGCGGCGGCGTCTTTAAGACAATAAACGGCGGCGGCGGTTGGAGCGCGGCGAACAATGGGCTGCCCGCAAACATTGTCTCGCTGGCGGTCTCACCCAACTTTGCCAGCGATAACGTTGTCTTCGCAGTTGCCACCAATTCCGGCATTTATAAATCGGCCGACGGCGGTTCTGACTGGAGTGCGGTAAACAGCGGCCTCAGCAACACTTTTATCCTTGCGCTGGCGCCATCGCCAAACTTTGGCGCCGACCAGACTTTGTTTGCCGGCAGCCGCGGCGGCGGCGTCTTCAAGACAACAAACGGCGGCGCCGGTTGGAGTGCGGCCAGCGTCGGCATCAACAATACATATGTCTACTCCTTGACGGTTTCGCCGAATTTTCTCACCGACAGCACGGTTTTTTCCGCCCCCAACGGGGCTGGCATCTTTAAATCGATTGACGGCGGCAGTAGCTGGAACGCTGAAAACGGCGGGCTTCCCGCGAACGCATATTTCGATGCGCTGGCAGTATCGCCCAACTTTGCGGCCGACGGCACCGTCTTTGCCGGCGCGTACGGAAAAGGCGTCTATAAATCGACCAACAGGGGCGGCAGCTGGAGTCCCGCCAGCACCGGTTTCGCAAACATGTATATTGTGGCGCTGGCGCTTTCTCCGGACTTCGCAGCGGACAACACGGCATTTGCCGGCAGCGTCGATGGCGTTTACCTGACAACCAATGGAGGAACAAGCTGGGCCCGGGTTTACCCGAGCGGCGGCTACGCCATTTCCGCTTTGGCAATTTCGCCGAACTTTAGCGCGGACCATACCATTTTTGCCGGCACCAACGGGGGCGGCGTCGTTAAATCCACAAACGGGGGCGGCAACTGGGCTCCTGTGAATACCGGGCTTTCGGGCACGAATATTTATGCACTTGCCCTCTCGCCGGGCTTTTCCGCTGACGGAACTGTCTTCGCCGGCACCTGGGGGGGCGGCGTCTTTAAATCAACCGATGGCGGCGGCATCTGGAGCAGCGCCAGCGCCGGGATCGCCAACCTTGAGGTGACGTCGCTGGCGATCTCCGCAAACTTTGCCAAAGACGGCGCCATCTTTGCCGGCACTTACGGCGGCGGCGTCTTTCAGTCAGTTGACGGCGGCGGCAACTGGGACGCAGTAAACAGCGGCCTTGGCAATACCACTATCAACGCGCTGGCCGCCTCCCAAAACGCCAACGCCCAAAACACTGTTTTTGCCGGCACGTACGGCGGCGGCGTTTATGCTTACACTGCTTGCAATGGCGGCAAGCCTAGCCTGGATATTCAGTCATACCAGGCTTCTTGGGCCTCTTTAAGCGATTATTCAGCCGGGCGCCTGTCGGTCACGTTTGTGATTGGTAATGCTGGGGGCAATGATGCTGATAGTGTCCAGATCATGAGCGCGTCCGGCTCCAATGGCGTGTCCATGCTCTCTGCCGTTCCAGCCAGCGTCGGCAATATCAGCGCCGGCAGTTCCGCACCTGTGACGCTAATCTACAATGTCCCGACCGGGGTCGGCTCATTCCTGACATCGATGCATGCTGCGGCCCAGGATAACTGCGGAACGACCTACACTTATCCGTAAACACTTATCCGTAAAAACGAAGAAAGAGCTTATCCCAGGGGGCTCGGAGAATCGAATTGAAAGTGAAGGGCGGCTTTTTCCGGGCCGCCCTTTTTTCAGGGTGCCGGCGCTCCACCTTGACACGTATCAGCTTTGCTATTATTGTTTCAAAATGATGACATTTGTTACCGAAAAATCCAAGACCATTGCCTGCCTGGGTTTGATTGTAATAACTGCTTCACTTTTTTTCTTGCCGTTGAGCTGCGGCGGCCGTGGTTCGGGTTTTATTCCGGCCAGAATCATGACTGGCTAACCGCCAGCACTGTAATATTTACAGATAACTGGTATAGAGAAGGAATTTGGCACCTCAGGTTTGGCCTTTACGAACTGCCTAAATCCCCAGAACTGTCAACACAATTTAGCCGCATGCCGTACCTTTCATATCCGTCCGGGGCTGTAATTCCGGTTTTTCTGATCAGCGAAATAATGAATCACGCGCCCTCGGTCGGTTTGGTTATGTCTTATGATCTTGTTAACGGCTTCCTGGTCACGCTCTTTCTCTCTTTGACCGTTTTCTTTTTTCTGAGACGTTTGCAGCTTCGTGCAAACCATGCATTCCTGTTTGCCTTGATTCCTATCTTGCTGGAACTTTTTTTACCCGAGCCCTTTTATTATTTTCAGAATTCCTTTTTTACGGACCAGGCCGTGATCTTGCCTTTTGTCTTGGTGGTGTTTCTGGAAGTGGTCAGGGAAGGCCGCCGGGGCCGCTTCCGGTCAATCGTTGATTTGCTTCAGGCCCTTGTCTTTTTCTACGGGACCTTTACCGATTGGTTTTTTGTTTTTATCGCCTTCATTTTTTATTTAGACAGGTTATTCTTCGGAGAGATCCGCTTCCGTCCCAGGAAAGATTTTTTCAAAGACAGTCTTAAGTTCGCGACGCCGCCGCTGGCCGCCATATTTGTATTTTTGATCCAAGTAACCGCGATGATGTGGGGAGACCTTGAGAATGCTGCCGAGTGGATAAAGCACAAATATGTCGTGCGGTCCGGACTGAACGGTTCCACCAGCGAGCTTGGTGCCGGAAGCGGCGGCTATCTCCACCATATCGCCAGGTGGGCGAAAGAAGGCTATGGCCTCTTCGGATTGGCCGTCATTGCCATCACTGTTTTGTTTTCCATTGGAATATACTTTTTTGTCAATTGGAGGAAACGGCAGAAACGGGCTGTGGCGCCCGCAATTCAATCGATTGCGCGCCTTTCGTTCATTATTACAGTGCCGTGCATCCTGCAGATATTAGCTTTTTTAAACCACTCCGCTGTTCACAGTTTTTCGGTGCTCAAACTATCCGTTCCCTTTGCCACCGTTCCCTTTGTATTGATTCCGGTGTCCCTGGTGATGGCGGTCAGGTCAAAAAAAGAGGCCGGCTCTTTCAAGTATATGTTTACCGCCATCATTGGCGCTTTTATCCTGGCCGGCTTTTCCATTGCCCAGGCCAGCCCCGAATACGATCACTTTTTTAACCCAAAGAATACCTTTTGGTATCATGTTGCTGATGTTACAAATAAACATACGGTGGCTGATGATGTGGTTTTTTCGCCGGACATGGAGGTTCCTTATCATCCGCCCCAGCCTGTTTCCTTGACGATGAAGAAAGTCTATCGGGTTAAGACAGTCAGTGACGTTGCCCAGGAGATACAAAATGCCCACGGCAGTTATCGCGTCGTCATCATCTTTTGGAACAAGCCGGGGAAGGGCAGCTATTGGGGAAAGGCGGTCTCAGCCGCCGATAGCACGCTTGATGATGGAGCTTTTTATTGTTATTATAGCGCCGCCGCGATAAAGAAATTGGAATCCGAGTATAATGGCGGACCTTCCCTGGGGACAGGGGCGCAGGCATAAGGACGATGATTTTTTTGGAACGTGGCTAGGTATTTGACTTCGCCGCGCCAGAATGTAATAATTGTAACAATTGAAGGTTAAAGTAAGTTTCCTCGTATTCTTGGGCAATTTTTCTCGCATATTCCTCAAACGCCGGTTGCTGAGCTGTTTGTCATCCTCTGTTTTTCCCTATTCCAGACTCGCTTATGCCGATGCTGGCAGATTAGATGAAGCCTTCCAGTTTCAGGAAAATCAAGGCATTGAGAATGTTAAAAGATTTTTAAAAATATGATAAGCTTGGCCGGCAGGCTGGGCCGCAGGAACGAAATTTTTTGTCTTCAGTGTCTAATAACAATCTATCTGAATGAAGGGAGAGGGGAAATGAGAGAAAATCGAAAGCTGAAGGGCCTGTTCGCAGTTTCGGCAGCGCTGCTACTAGTCATTGTTGCGCTGGCAGCGGGGTGCGGTGGTGGCACGACCAGTAGCCCCGCGACTGCGGCGGGGCCGGTTACCAATTTTGACAAAACGGCAAGCCTGTTGAATCAATTCCTGAATTCGCCCGCCGCTCAACAAACCATTTCTGCAACTGATCTCAACAAGCTTCTAACGAGCGGCAAGCCTGCTGATGCTCCGTTGGTAATCGACGTACGCAGCGCTCAGGACTACGCGCAAGCTTCAAGCTCGTCACCCGGCCATATCCCGGGAGCAATTAACATTCCCTATAAAACGATTGCCAACCCTGACAGCATCGCCAAGATCAACGCGGAGCTGGCAAAGCATACAAACAAGACGATCGTGGTTCACTGCTATACAGCGCACACCCAGAGCATTGCCACGCCTGTCCTTTACGATCTGGCCAAGAGCGGCAAGCTGGGAACGCCGGCGCCCAAAATTGAAGGGCTGGACTGGGGCATGCTCGGCTACAACACTGTTGAGAAGCCGCCTACCTATAACAACACCAATCCTTTGCAAACGGCTTCTAACGAGCAAACGAGCAGCTTCCCGCTGCCAGCCGTCAGCGGCGACCTGATTGCGGAGGCACAGAAAGTGCTTCCCAGCATGCCGGGCCGGCTAAACGTTGGCGCTGACCAGACAGTCAACAAGAAGCCATTGTCAAGTTACACTATTATTGACATTCGAAGCGCCTCCGATTACGCCAAGGGGCATCTGCCGGGAGCAATTAACCTGCCATACCAGGATCTATTCAAGAAAGTGGGAGACACCTATCCGAACCTGGCAAAGATAGACCGTTCCAAGCAGATCCTTGTCACCGGCGACCGGCACGACTTGGAGGAGTACGTGGCCATCGGGCTGAACCTGCTGGGCATCAGCCAGCAGAAGTCAAATACCGGGGCGCTCGGTTTTGACATTGCCACCTGGAACAACACCGTTGGCCGCAAGTTCACGGCCACTGATAAAAACAGCCTGCCGACCGTGACCGGCGCGGCGCCGGGCGGCCCTGGCCAATAAGGCTGCTGGCGAGGAAAGGAAACAAGTGGGACCGGGCTTGCCCGGTCCCTTTTTTTACGGACCGACGACGCCAACCGGTTTGCGCGTGGAACCGGGTTTCTGCGGCTCCCGGTTTCGCGCGCCGCGCCAGCGGGAATCTAAGAAGAGAACTGACAAACAGCGTCGGCGCGCCCGCCTCCGCTTTTTTGGGAAGGTGATCGGAATGAACGAAATAATGAAAACAACTGCCGCCGTATTTCATATCGCACCGGGCATGACGCCAGAGGTGATCGAATTTGCCAAAGAAATCCAAGGGAAACGACTTGGGGAGCATGAGGCTTCACGTCGTGGCCTTGGCATCACGCATGAGCGGGCATGGATAGAGGTGACCAACGCGGGCGATTTGCTGATTTTTTATTTTGAGGGCGGTGACCTTGACCGGTCAATGATGATTATTGGTGAATCAGACAACCTGCACGATATCTGGTTCCGGGAGAAAATATTTGCGCTTACCGGCTACGATCTTTGCGATTACCGCCAGATCAAGCCGGCTGAATTGTTGTACGAGTCGCCGGAGGCAGGAACAAAACCGGCGGACTCGGTGGCCACTGTTTTTCCCGTTCTTACCGGCAAGCTTGATGATTTTCGCCAGTGGCTGCACACGGCGACAGTAACCCGGGTGGCAGAGTACAGGGAATACCAGCAGCGCTTCGGGCTGACCGGCGAACGTTTTTTCCTCAAACATTCGCCCGAGGGCGATATGATCATCATGTATGCCGAGGGAAACGAACCGGCGTCGTCAATTGCGCGGTTCGCCAGATCGAGCCACCCGTATGACGTCTGGATGCGGGAAGAACTCCTTAACCTCTCAGGCATCGACTTCATTCGCAGGCAGACGGCGCCGCCGCCGTACCTGGCGCTGGAATGGAAGATGCCGGCAGGCGTCAAGGCCGCCTAGAGCCTATCCCAGCAGGTGTATCCTGCTGCGGCCTCGCCACGAATTGCCTGCCGGGATATGTCTTTGGGTGTTTTGCGTCCGGGGAAGTCGCGGCTCAGAAGGTGGTTTATTTCGGCTCCTCGGTCTCCGGCAGGCCGTCAATGTCGCGGCGGGTGAGAAAACGACTGTAATTTTCCTTCAGGGCCTCCAGCAAATGCGGCATAAACTCGTGGCTGACCATCACCCGGGCGACCACGATCGCAGGAATATTTCCGGCGTTGTCATGGCCGGCAAAATCAGCATTGGCAAAATCAATCGAGAACTCAAACTGTGAATGATTGACCCGCGCCATGTTGGCGTAAACTCCGCGCTGCACCTCGGGTGGAACCTGCACTTTTACCTGGGGCCCCGGGGCCGGCGCATCGCTTTCCTCCCGCTTCTGATTCATTTTTTCCCTCCCTCGGTCGTAGCATGGCAAATAATTGATTGCTCAAATAAACATTTTTTGACCTTGTCAGGACTTGCTCCAGTTGTCATTCGTCTTACGCCATCCTACAGGGTTTTCGGGATTAAATCTTCTTTTTGCAGCGTTCTAATGGGTTTTTCAAATATGGGTTTTAGTACCGTATTTCTAAAGGAATGACCTGCCGGGTCGATAATATTTTTGAATCACCATTACACAGGGAGTGAGGCTTGGCCTCCGCCCTAAAAGGAGCCCGCGGGTTGTGAGTTTAGCCTCCCCCCACCTGCGGGCTCAACTTTTTCTGCCGCTTCATAAATGTTCAGGCAAGAAACACCCGTGGCGGCTGCAGTCTCCGCCGGACCGGTCACGGCGGGCGGCAATTGATACGTTCCTTCTTGTTGCCCCGGCCCGCCGAAAGTTATAATCAAGTTACAATATTTCCGCTGCAGCCGCCTGCGACATTCCCATTCGCATTTTTTAAGATGGCAACGCGCGTCTGCGGCTTTTGCCGATGAAACGACTGGAGACAGGGTGAGCAAGAGCGCCGTTGACGTGTGCGTGGTCGGCGCCGGCCCCGCCGGCCTGAGCGCCGCCTACATTTTATGCCAGAGCAGTGTTAATACCGCCGTGCTGGAATTGGGCGGGCAGGTGGGCGGCATTTCCCGCACAGTGGTCTGGGACGGCTTTCGCTTCGACATTGGCGGCCACCGCTTTTTTACCAAGGATGATGAGGTTGACCGGTTCTTCCGTGACCTGCTGGGTGACGAGATCATCTGGGTCAACCGCACCAGCAGGATCTTCTACCGGAACAGGTATTTCGATTATCCCTTGAAACCGGCAAATGCCTTGTTTGGCATGGGCATCGGCACAACCGCCAGGTGCCTGCTTGATTACGGCTCCCTGAAAGTAAAGAATCTCTTCCATCACCGCGAGATTGTTTCCCTGGAGGACTGGGTCAGCAACGAGTTCGGGCACGAGTTGTTCAAGCTTTTTTTCAAGAACTATACCGAGAAGGTCTGGGGCATCGATTGCAGCCGCATCTGCGCCGAGTGGGCCGCCCAGCGGATCAAGGGGTTGTCGCTGCGGGTGGCTGTCAAGGAGGCGTTGTTTCCTTCCCGGAATGGCAAGGTCACGACTTTGATTGACAAGTTTATGTATCCGCGCCTGGGCATCGGCCGCATCAGCGAGCGCCTGGCCGAGAGCGTGACGGCGCTGGGGGGCGAGGTTCGGCTTGGCTCGCGGGTCACTGCCGTCAACCATGAGGGAAGCGTCGTGACGTCTGTTGAGGTAGAGGGGCCCGAGGGACGCTATGCCCTGCCGCTGAAGCGCCTCTGCTCCAGCATGCCTCTCACAGAACTGGCGCTGGCGATGAGGCCCGAGGCTCCGGCGGAAGTGGCCACGGCGGCCCGCTCGCTCCGCTACCGCGATTTAATCACGGTCAACCTGATGATCAACAGACCGCGCGTGACCGACGACACCTGGATCTACATCCACGATCCGACCATCACCCTGGGCCGCATTCATGAGCCGCGCAACTGGAGCGCGGAGATGGTCCCTGCCGGCAAAACCTCGCTTGTGGTGGAATATTTTTGTTTTCAGGGCGGCGAGATCTGGAACATGGACGATCAGGCGCTAATCGACCTGACTATTGAGGATCTGGACCGGCGCCTTGGGTTTCTTAAGAAGGATGATGTCATCGATGCGTTCGTGATCAGGACCGCCAAGGCTTATCCCATGTACGAGCTGGGATATGAGGAGCTGCTCCGCAAAGTCGTTGATTACGTCGGCAGCTTCAGCAATCTGGAGACTGTCGGCCGCTACGGGACTTACAAGTACAACAACATGGACCATTCCATCAAGACCGGCATGCTGGCGGCGCGCAACCTGCTGGGGGAAACGCGGCAGAGCGTCTTTGATGTCAACCGCGCCCGCGAGTACCACGAGGAGAAGATACTGCCGACGGGCTCCTAAGAGCCTATCCCATTAGGTGCATCCTGCTGCTGTCGGCTGCGCAGGCCATGGCTGCCCCCTTGCGGTTCCGGGGTTTAAATATGGTCCCGTCCCGGCTTTTTTGCCAGCGTGATGATGCTTAAGCCCCAGGGCATGTTTCTGCCCGAGCCTATCCACGCTCCCTCCAGCTTAAGCACTTGCAGCAGCGCCGAGTTAAGAGCCCGCGGAAGCGCAAATATATGTGAGCGGGCCTGCTCACGCTTGACTGACGCAATCGGGTGCGTCGTTCTGCTTGCCAGCCGGTAGGCCGCCAGCGCCGGGAAAAGAATGCTGTTGGCACCGGTCATTCTTTGTACCTCAAATCCAGAGTTTGTCAACAACTTTCGCAGGCGCCGCCGCTGGTAGCGGCGGACAGCTTCCTGGGAGATGTCGTGCTGGCTGCGCAGCAGAGGGTAAGCCTGTTCGGAAATGTAATAGAGCCCGCCCGGTTTGAGCACGCGGAAGGCTTCTTCGATGGCGGCGGTGTCATCCTCCAGGTTTTGCAGGACATCGCAACAGGTCGCGTGTGTAAACATCTGATCCGGGTAAGGAAGGCTGGCAGCGTCTGCCTGGATTATATTTTTCAGGCCCCGCTGGCGGCAGTAAGCGACTGCGCTCGGACTCAAGTCAACGCCCCATGTCTGGCAGCTCCGGCTCAGCAACAGGAGGCGGCCGCCGGTGCCGCAGCCGACGTCAAGCAGCCTTGAGGAAGGTGCGATGGTTGCGCCAAGGACCTTCTCCATGATCAATTTCATGCCGGTGAACCACCAGTATGAATTCTCGAGTCTATAGAGGATGTCGTATTCCCGCGGCAGCATTTATCTGCTTTGAGCCTATCCCGGCAGTGCATCCTGCTGCGGCCTCGCCGCGAATCACCTTCTGAGACAGGCTCTTTGTGTTCAGGCCGGCGGGCCAGGACCGGCCGGGTTCCTGACAAGTCGCCGCTCGCCAATAAACGGAAATTAAATTATAGCAGCGCCGCCATCCCGAGCGGCCCGGCGCCGGTTTAGAGCCTATCCCGGCAGGTGTATCGCGCTGCGGCCGGCTGAAAAGCCATAAACGCAGATGCTGGATCTTGTCCGCGATGGCCTTTTCGCTCGGCCTCGCCGCGAATTACCTGCCGGGACAGGCTCTGGGCTGATTGACAAAGCTTCCGCCTGCTTCTAGTATTTTTTTCTTGAGCCGTTTGTTTGGCTTATCCCGGGTTTGTCCCAGAGGTAATTTATGCTTCGCTCCGTGGCGCGGTCCTTAACCCTCAGCCGGGCGTTGATTGTCAGTTTTGCGGCTGTTGGCTATTTCTTTTTCCCTCAGATTCACGAGGGCATGTCTGTGCCCTTGTCCTCGACGGTTCCCTGGTTTCTGTCAGCCTGGTATCACTGGGACGCCAACTGGTACATGTCCATCGCTCAGCACGGCTATGGGTGGGTGGCCGGTCAGCAGTCCAACGTGGCTTTCTTTCCTCTTTATCCCTGGCTGATGCATGTCCTTGGCTGGATTCTGACAGGCAACTACCTGCTGGCGGGCATGCTGGTTTCACTGTTCTGCCTCGTCAGCGGTTTTTTATTTCTTTACCGCCTTGTCCGTTCCGACTTTAATGAATCCATCGCCAGGCGGACAATCTGGCTGCTCGCCATCTTTCCCACCTCCTTCTTCTTTAATGCTATTTTTACGGAATCGCTATTTCTCCTGACCAGCGTCGCCTGTTTTTACTATGGCCGCAGGGGGCGATGGGCGGCAGCCGGCGCGTGGGGGCTGCTGGCCTCGCTAACGCGGATCTCCGGGCTCTTGCTGCTGGTGCCGCTTGCCTTTGAGTTTCTGTCGCAGCGAAATTTCTCACCCCGAAGGAGCCTGCGGCCGGCGCTGCTTTGGCTTGCGCTGGTGCCGGCCGGCGCCGCTGTTTATTCGGCTTACCTGTACACCGGCTTCGGCCAGCCGTTTGCGTTTGCCGAAACCCAGGCGAGCGGATGGGGGCACGTTATTACGCCAATCTGGCATAGCTTTGGGCAGGACTTTCACTACCTGTTCGGCCAGGGCGAGCTTTGGGTGATCTGGGACGCGGCCGCCACCCTGCTGATGGCCGTATCCATCCTCCTCGGTTTCAAGAAACTGCCGTTTTCATATACTCTTTACACGCTTGTGAGTCTGCTTTTTCCGTTGGCGGGAGGAACGATGAAATCCATGAGCCGGTACATGCTGGTGGTCTTCCCGGTTTTTATTGTTCTGGCGATCATCTCCAGGCACAAACCGGTTTATTGGGCAATCTCAGCCTGTCTGCTCATACTGCTGGCGGTCTCCACCGCCGCGTTTGCCGCCGGCAGGTGGATAGCATGAGCAACGCCAGCCTGGCAGAAGTCGCAACTGAAGCCCGCGCGGCTTCAAAACCCGACCCGGTTTCCCGGCGGCGCAGAAGCACCCGCCTTGCCGTAATGGCGCTGTGGCTGGCGCTTCTGGCCGAGACTGCCGCGTTTGCGCTGATCCAGCCAGTCTGGAGCCGTGTCGACGAGGCGCAGCATTTTGATTTTGTCCAGGCACTGGCCGAGAAGGGATCGCTGCCGGTTGAGGGCAAGAGCTTCATCTCGCCGACAGTGGTCTGGATGTCTGTCCAGGCCAACCAGTGGGGCTGGACTCCGGCGGGAACTATGTCAACACCAGCAGAGCTTGATCCATCCCGGTGGTCGACGGTTCCCGCCGGGCTCGACAGCAGGAATCAGGACAAATGGGTGCAGCGAAATCTATGGCATTTCAATTATGAAGCCATGCAACCACCATTATACTATGTAGTCAACGCGCCCGTTTACGCGGCGCTGCCTTCCGATCCATTCATTAAGCTTTACGGCCTGCGGCTGCTGGCGGCGCTGATGGCTTCGACGATGCTTCCCCTCACTTATCTGACCGCCCGCGAAGCGTTTCCCGACAGCCGCCTGGTGATGCTGGGCGCCCCGGTGGTCATGCTGCTGACGCAAGGCTACGCCTTGAACATGTCGCAGATCAGCAATGACGCCCTGGCTGTCCCCCTGGGAGCGGCGGCGCTGCTGCTGCTTTTAAGGATGGTGGGCAGGGGCCTTTCCTGGAAGCGGAGCGCCCTCGCCGGCGCCGTCATCGGCGCCGCTCTGTTGGCCAAGCTGACGTCGCTGTTTTTACTGCCAGTGGCATTGGCTGCCCTGGCTTTGCTTGTTATTTACCGGCGCGAGCCGTTAAAGCGGGCGCTGCTTCACGGCGCTGTCCTCCTTGCTCCCGTGGCGGTTATGCTGGCTCCGTGGACGCTGCGCAACATCGCCCTTTATGGAGACGCCACCGGAGCCAGCGCCGCCCGGCCGCTCATGTCGGCTTTTTTTGCCTCGCCGCTTGTCTCCCTCCAAACCCTGCGTCTTAATGAACTCCTGCCAACTTACTGGTTCGGGGAGCCCATCTTTCCGTTTGCTTTCTGGACCAATGCCTGGATTGCGGTCCTGCCGGGCATGGTAGTGGCGGTGGCGGGCCTGCTCTTTTACCTCACCCAGGGCCGCCACGGCCAGGTCAAGGATGTGCAGATCCGTGTCATGTTCGTGCTGGTCGCATTCGTCGTGGGAGTGGCGGCCATTCTGCTGATGCCTTTCGGCTCCGGTATTGGTGGCGTCCCCGGCCGTTACCTTTATCCATTGCTGCCGGCGGGCGCGTTCCTGTTGATGTTTGGCATCGACAGGCTGCTCAGGCGCGAGCGGGCGCAGTTCTTTTCGGAGCTGATGCTAGTATGGATGATCCTGTGGGAATCGCTTAATTTCCTCGCGTACATCAGGAACAGGTAACTTGGGGTGGGGCAATGGGAAATGCCGGAATGAAAAGTCGCATGCGAAATCCGCCGCTGCGGTCCTGCTTGGCGTTGATGTTGGCGGCACCTTCACTGACGCGGTCCTGCTGACCGGCGGCCGGATTTTTCGCGCCAAGCTTCCAACCACCGCGGATCAGTCGGAAGGCGTGATTGCCGCCACCCGTTTGGTGCTTGAGCAGGCCGGCGCCGCTGCGGGCAAAGTTGACTGGTTTGCGCACGGCATGACCATTGCCACCAATGCCCTGCTTGAGCGTAGAGGAGCGCGCACGGCAGCGGTAGCCACAGCCGGTTTTCGCGACATTCTCGAGATCGGCCGCCAGAACCGCCCCCGCCTGTATGACCTCTGCCCCCGGCGGCCGCCGCCGCTTGTAGACAGAGAGATGCGATTGACAGTCGACGAGCGGGTGGGGCCGGATGGCGTTGAAATGCCGCTCTCGCGGCAGGAAATGGAGCAGGTGGCAGCCGAGCTTAAAAAACTTAAGCCCGAGGCCGTTGCTGTCTGCCTGCTTTTCTCCTTTCTGGATCCGTCCCATGAGCAGGCCTTGGGCAGTCTGCTCAGGCGGGAGTTGCCCGGGGCGCATGTCTCCCTTTCCAGCCGGATTCTGCCCAAGTTCCGGGAATACGAGCGGTTCAGCACGACCGCGGTGGACGCGTATTTAACGCCGGTGGTTGGCCGCTATCTGAAGAAGCTGGCCCGGCGAAGCAAAAAGGCCGGCCTGCCTGAGCCGGCCATCATGCAGTCGAGCGGCGGCGTGCTTCCTCTCCGTGAGGCCTCCGGCAGCGCCGCCCCGCTTTTGCTCTCGGGGCCGGCGGCAGGGGTGGTGGGAGCGGTTTTTGCCGCCGCCAAGAGCTCTGTTGACAATGTGATTGCTTTTGATATGGGAGGCACCAGCACGGATGTGACGCTCATCCGTCACGGGTCGGCAGACCTGACTGACGGACGCCAGGTTGGCGGCTTTCCGGTGGCGCTCCCAATGGTGGATGTCCACACGATCGGCGCCGGCGGCGGCTCGATTGGCCGGGTCGACGCCGGCGGCGCCCTTGTGGTTGGCCCCGAGAGCGCGGGCGCCCATCCCGGGCCTGCCTGCTATGGCCGCGGCGGCACCAGCGCAACTGCCACGGACGCCAATCTTTACCTTGGCTATCTGGGCGATACCCTTGGCGGCAGCGGCGGAGTCCGTCTCGATCGTGGCCTGGCGGCAAGCGCTATTAAACGGCTCGCATCCGAGATTGGAGCCGGATTGGAAGAAGCCGCTCTGGGGATGAAGAAAGTGGCGGACGCCGAGATGGTCAAGGCTCTCAGGGTAATCAGCGTCGAGCGGGGCCATGACCCCCGCCGGTTTGTCCTCGTGGCCTTCGGCGGCGCGGGCCCGATGCACGGCGCCAGTCTGGCTGCGGAGTTGGGGATGAGCAAAGTGCTAGTGCCCGCAAGCTGTGGCGTCCTTTCCGCGCTGGGCATGGTTGCCGGCGACCGGCGGCGCAACTGGGTGCTGACTGTCCTTGACCCCAGAGGCTGGAGTGAGCAGACGCTGAAGGAAGCATTTGCGAAGCTTGAAGAAGACGCGGCTGCTGCTTATATGGTCGGTGCCTATTTTGTGAGGCACGCTGATTTGAGATACAAAGGCCAGTCACACGAGCTGACGGTCAAGGTAGATCTGCCTTACAACGCCGCCCGCCTTTACGCTGCGTTTGAGCGGGCGCATGAAAATGCCTACGGCTTCAGTTTCCCGGGGAGGGCGGCGGAGCTTGTAAACGTGCGCCTGGCGGCGATCATTGCAATGGACAGCCTGCGCGGAAATACGGCCGGGACACGCCGGAAAAAGACAGCCGCGCACGTGCGATCAGTGCCTGCGGGCGAGCGGCTCGCGTTTTTTGATGGCAGCTGGCAGACGGCGCAGGTCTGGCGGCGGGACAGGATCGGCGAGCGGCGCATCCCCGGCCCGGCGGTGATCGAGGAAGATGAGGCAACTACGGTGGTACCCCCCCGCTGGGCTGCGTTTATTGATAACGCTTATAATTTGTGGCTGGAGGCTTGCTGAAATGGAACCGGCCATTGGCCCGATGTGGCTTTCGAGGTCCGAAGTCGCGTTACGCCCTGGAATTGAGCCTTGATTGACCAGATCTCACTGCAGGTTGTAAGCGCAGCCTTCCGCTCGATCTGCGAGGAGATGGGAGCCGCTCTCATCCGCGCTTCTTATTCAACCAATATCAAGGAGAGACGCGATTGCTCCGCGGCTCTCTTTGACGCACAGGGAGAAATGATCGCCCAGGCAGAGCATATTCCTGTGCATCTGGGCGCAATGCCGGATGCGGTTGCGGCAGTGCTTCCGGAGAAGCCGGCCGCGGGCGATGTCTTTATTCTTAATGATCCCTTCCGCGGCGGCACGCATTTGCCTGATATCACAATGGTGGCTCCCGTCGCGGCCGGCGGAAGAATAATTGCCTACATTGCCAACCGCGCTCACCATGCCGACGTCGGCGGGATTGAGCCAGGCAGCATGCCGGCCGCTTCGGTCCGCCTTTCTGAGGAAGGGGTGGTAATTCCGCCTTTGCGGCTGGCGGCGGCCGGCCGGTTGCGGGAAGACCTGCTTGGCTCGTTGCTGAGCGGCATGCGGCGGCCCCAAGAGCGCCGCGGTGATCTAATGGCGCAAATGGGAGCCTGCCGGATAGCGGGACGAAGGCTGCGGGAGTTGATCGACCGGAAGGGTGTCGATATGGTCCTGGCAGCGATGACAGCTGCAACTGCTTACTCCGAGCGGCGAATGCGGGCGGCGATTGCAGCCCTGCCGGATGGGGTTTACCGGGCCAAGGACTTCCTCGAGCGGGACAGCGCCGATCTGAAAATTTCCGTCGCCTTGGTTATTAACGGCGAGGAAATCCTGATCGATTTCAAAGGCACCTCGCCACAAGAAGAAGGAAACCTCAACTGCCCGATGGCGGTGACACGCTCGGCCTGTTATTTTGTTTTAAGGGCTGTCACTGATCCGGACATCCCGCCGAACGCCGGTGCGCTTAAACCTGTTCACGTAACCGCGCCGGCTGGTTCACTGGTAAATGCCCGGCCTCCGGCGGCCGTGGCGGCGGGAAACGTTGAAACGTCGCAGCGAATCGCGGATGCGGTTGCGCTGGCTTTCGCAAAGGTGCTGCCACTCCCGGCCCAAGGTCAGGGGACGATGAACAATGTTGTCCTTGGCAGCGAGGAAGCAGAGGCTGTCTTTAACTATTACGAGACAATCGGCGGCGGCGCCGGTGGATGCCGGGAAGCAGACGGCGCCAGCGGCATACATATCGGCATGACAAATACGCTCAATACGCCGGTTGAGGCGCTGGAGCTGACTTTTCCTTTCCGGATCGAGCGTTATGAACTTCGCCGCGGCTCCGGCGGTGCAGGAAAGCACCGCGGCGGCGAAGGCGTGATCAGGTCGCTAAGGGTTCTTAAGCCGGCCCGGCTGTCGCTGCTTGGCGATCGCCGCCGCCGCGGGCCGTTGGGAGCGGCGGGCGGCGCTTCCGGACTCCCCGGGAAAAACCTCGTGAACGGCGAAGAAGTTGCGGCAAAAACATCCATGACGCTCTCAGCGGGGGATGTCGTCACGATTGAAACTCCGGGAGGCGGCGGATACGGGCCAAAGAGAGCAGTTTAATCCTAAGAAACCCCGGTAGGCGGCGGCCATTGGCAATAAGCGCAGTTAAGTTCTATCATAAATCGTAAAGCACATCAAATATGGCGCCTCGGGGGCCCCCAAAATTTATATTATCAGCTTGAAAAAAATCTGAAAATCAGACTTTGGTTGTATTTTGCATCTGCGAAAGTATCATTTTGGGCAAAAGACAATTTTTGACTTTCCCGATGATTTTAATACCGTTTTTTGTACTCCTCGCATTCGATGACGCGGGGCCTGTCGAGATTGTGGCAGGCAGAGCGCCAGTCGTACATGCATGAAGGACAAAGCGGAATCGGTTTGCCGCCGAAGAGACGCCGCAGCTTGTTTGTGATTTTAATGTTCATCTTCTTTGATTTTTATTTGTTCCGGTTATTCTCGAGCCTCAAAACAGGGCGCAGCCGGCCTCCCATAAGTTGTCCCAGCACATCAAAAGCAAACATGGCCGGCACGAGCGTCCATCCCTGCCCACTGCCAATCCGCATCAAGATAATGAGCGGAACAGGCATGTGCACCGCCAGGAACCATCTGACCGAGAACTTTGGCACACCGCCCCGGTAATACCCAAACGGCAGATTGATGACGGCTGCCCCCAAGCATAGAAGGATTATGATTATCATAAACAAATTGTACTAGGTTAGGGCTATTTCTTAAAAGGCATTGCGGGGGCGCCCATGCAGGGGGAGGAGTGCGGCTTTTTGAAAAAGCTTAGCTTCTGTTCGCAAGGATAAGCTGGCTTCCCCGCTCAGGCACGTTCTCGATCGAGATATTTTCAAAGCCGGCGTCGGCCAGCCAACTCCGGTAGTCAGATTCAGTCCAGGTGCCGCCGGTATCGGTGTTCACCATCATCGTAACCGCAAAAAGAGGAGCGCGCGCGCTTAACCCCCGCACCATATCAAGGATGGCAGCCACACCACCAGGGCGAAGGGACCGGCGCACCCGGCGCAGCAACGTCAGGTTTTCCTCGGGCCCGTAGATATGAAAGATGTTTCCCATAAATGCCAGATCAAAAGGGCCAGGCGGGATCCCGCGCGTAAAATCGCCGCTGATAAATTCAATTTCCTTGATGTGGTCAAGCTGCGGGCTCATGATCTCGCCGACTTCGGGGCAGTCGAAAATTGTGACCCTTAAGCAGTGCCGCGCAAACTCCCGTGCGTAAGTTCCCGGACCGCCGCCGATGTCAATTATATTTTGTGCGTTTGGGGCACGCTTGAGGCACCGGTCGGCGATTTTTTTTGCCGACCCCCTTGCGACCTCGTCCAGGGAGCGAATAAAGACCTCGCGCCGCTCGCGCGTATATGGTCTTGCCACCTGCTTGCCGCTCCGGACAACCTCGGGAATCGTCAGCCAACGCTCAATAAGGTTGCGTTGATGTAGAATTCGATATGATCCATAATTGTTACTGGTTTCACAGGCAACAAGGGCTTTCGTGTTTCCGGAAACGCTGTAAATGTCGCCGTTGCGTTCAAGATGACCCAGGTCTTCCAGCGCTGCCAGCAAGTTTCCGGTCGCACGCGTGTCGTATCCCAGTCGCTGGGACAGCTCCGGCGCGCTGACAGGCCGCCGGCCCAGTTCCTTGAAAATGCCGAGCTCGACAGCAGCTGCGACCGCCAGCAGCTCTTGCCAGTCACGGATGTCAAGGTCCGCAGTCACATCGCCTCCGATTCGTTGCGTTTTCAAAGATATATCCTATTGGAACGCCGCAATCCAACATTTTTGTTATAATTTTTTCCCCACGGGCACTTTCAGGCAATTGCCCGTATTTCAAGACCAAGCCGGTCAGCCTGTCGGGCTTTGCTTGCTGGCGTTGTTTTATCCAGCGTCAAGTATCCAGAATCCGGCAGCAGTTAATGGAGGAGTGCCCGAGTGGTTAAAGGGGGCGGACTGTAAATCCGTTGGCGAAGCCTACGCTGGTTCGAATCCAGCCTCCTCCACCAACAGATAGTAGATGGTGGATGGCAGATGGTAGACATGAAAATCGTGGTTAATGATGAGGAATGAGCAGTTATTTGGTGTTTTAACGCTTTTGTCCACCGTCAATAATCCAACATCCACCATCTGTTTTATGCCCGGTTAGCTCAGCTGGTAGAGCACCTCCATGGTAAGGAGGGGGTCTACGGTTCAAGTCCGTAACCGGGCTCCATATTTGGTGGGGATGATGGACTGGGCTTGAAGTGGCAGCGAAGATTATGTTGGATTTTTTTCAGAGTCCAGGATCCAGCATCCGGTATCCGTTTTGCGGCGGTGTAGCTCAGTTGGTCAGAGCAGCGGAATCATAATCCGCGTGTCGCAGGTTCGAGTCCTGCCACCGCTACCAAGATTTGAACTTCAAAAATGCCTGCTATGAAGGCATTTTTTGTTTGCCAATATCGTAACCCCCTGACAGGACTCGAACCTCTGAGCACAAATTGCCTGCAAAACGACTCTTTTTCACTATCCGCTTTTCACCTTAGAATTCTGTCGCTATTCCTATATTTTTAGACCGATCGATCTATTTTTATAGGAACACCCTCCTTTCATTTTTCCACAGAAAAAACACTTGCAAATATTTTTTCACGCTATAAAATATTGTATAGTTACCGCTAAGAATTATTGAACATTTTCCGCTATAAAATATTGAAATTTATTCGCTAGGAATATTTGAAATGACTTTGCAGGAAAAGGCCATGAAATGGTGGGCCGAAAAGACAAAGCAACATAAATACGTGGTTTCTTCTGGAGAGATCCCGGACCAAAGGCAACGCGATTATCTCAGGAAGCGGAGGCTGCTATTCAAGGTGTCGCGGGGTTGCTGGATACTTAAGAAGCCCGAAGATGAAATCGAGGAAGTGTTTCCGCTGCTTTACTGGCAGTCGATAGAACAAATCCTTGCGCGTCACAAGTGGTCACTGCGGGGAGAGTCCGCCCTTTCGGTATATGTCGGGAACCAGGCAGCTCAGAAACGACTGACCGTGAAGACAAAAGATAAAACCAACAGAACAATTTCCCTGCCATTGGATTTTGAGATCGAGCTCAGGCACGATCCTCATTTCGATGATCGACTGATTAGAAGACAGGATATAGCTGGTCGGCAGATTCCGGTCGCTGTTCCTGAACTGGTGCTGGTCGATGTCAATAAATTTCCACTGAAGGAAGTTAGCAGTTTTATTGCCGGCACCGATTTTGACAGAAGAATGCTGGCAGCGATATATGCCACCAGTCCCAAGCCGATTATTTTCAAACGGCTTATCGAGCTAGCCGTGCAGGCCAAACGGCCAGACCTGGCAGAAAACCTGAAAGAAATAATTAAAGAATACACACATTATCAGGTTGTCAAAAAACAAAAAAAAGAAGCCAAGGCTGCACCTGAAAAACCTTCGGTGTTGTCACCGCCGTGGGTCATCAGGCAAGAGCAGGAGGCAAAAGAGCTTGAAGATGCTCTCAACAAAGGGCTGAAGGCGAAGATCGCGCGAATAGAAAAGCATCCGCTTTCCGAGCTTCTAAAACAAGCCAGAGATCACAAGAAATATGACACATATCATTCCACATCTCTGGAGGGATACAGAATCACACCGGGAGATGTTGATGTACTCCTTTCAGGCCGTACTCCCAAGGATGAAAAAGGCGAAGGCGCCGATGATATTGAGCAGCTTAAAAATCGGATGGCGATCGTTGGCTATTCGGAAGCATTTGATTTCATATTGGCCAGGGCGAAGAAAGATTTCGAAAGGCCTCACCTGACTGAAAATCACATCAAAGATACCTATTCCAATCTTTTCAAGCCTTCAACTGATGCAGGTTTAGTTGATTACTACAGCCTGACAACATATCGGAGTATGCCTGTCTATATTCGGGGAACGCGTTATGCGCCGCCTTCATACGAAAAGCTACCAGAGCTTATGGCGAGCTTCGTGAAGATTGTAAATGACGTCAAGAATCCAGTTGTGAGAGCGATCCTGGCGCACTACTTCTTTGTCACGATTCATCCCTATCTGGACGGGAATGGCAGGACAGGAAGGCTACTAATGAATTACTTCCTGATATCTGCAGGTTATTCCTGGGTGACCATCAAGAATGAACAGCGGGGCGAGTATTTCGAAGCATTGGCGAAGGCCCAGCTGGAAGAAGGCATCCTACCATTTGGAGAATTTATCCTGTCAATATTGAAAGACGCAAGTCAGAGTCCTGGGAAAAATCGTCATAGATAAATATATGATGCAACCAGGAGGAATAGTCGAATGGCATTCAGCGAATTAGAACTCAAAAAGATCGATAAACTGGTTGGCGGTATGTGCCAGGAGCGCATCCCTGCTCATATCAGGAATGAACTCGAATTGATTTATCGGGTTAAAGGGCATGATGTGACGATTCTCGAGAAGCGCCCTGATTGGCAAGACCCTCGCATAACTATCGAAATTCCGGTGGCCAAGCTCAAATACGTGCGAACGAAAAATGAGTGGAGACTTTACTGGCAACGTCGAGATCTAAAATGGCATTGCTATGACCTATCGCCGTCCAGCCGGGACCTCAAAGAGCTGGTAGAAGAGGTTGACAATGATCCGTATTGTTACTTCTTTGGGTAGTGGCGGGGATTGCAAGTGACTGATCTTGGGCGAATACATCCGGAGAGGAAAACCGGGAGCGAGCTATTTCACAGTGGTAATCGTGAACTCGACTTCGACATTCTCAGCTTCTGGCGTTGGAGTGCTTCTGATATTGTAAGTAACGCGACTCGTGGTGTCTTGGCGGAGCACCTGATTGCAAACGCCATCGGTGCTGCCGATGGTGTTCGCGACGAGTGGGCGCCTTATGACCTTGAGGATCCACGCGGAATATCCATTGAGGTCAAATCAGCGGCATATATTCAAAGCTGGAAGCAAGAAAGGCTTTCCTCGATCATATTCAACTGTCCGAAAACGCTCGCATGGGATCCGGAGACGAATCGATTGGGTACTGAAAAGCGACGCCAAGCTAAGGTTTACGTCTTCGCGCTACTCGCATGTAAAGATCAGACGGCGCTCGATCCGCTCGACGTTCCGCAATGGGAATTCTATGTAGTTCCAACTGTTCTGCTAAATCGCCGAGAACGCAGTCAACATTCGATCTCTCTTAAATCACTTCGGGACCTGCATGACGAGCCGGTCGCTTACGACGGGCTGCGTGACGCCATTTGGAAGGCCGCTCAGCATGAATGATGTTATTGATTATGTTACGCATACATCTCTTCCAGGTGCTGTTTCAGCCTGTTTAGCAGGTAAATCTCATTTTTATAGCTGTTCGAATAACGTAATAAGTGGGCCACCAGCCCTCCCCATCCCGTTTCAGAATCGTTGAATAATTCAGGGAATTCCCTGAGAGAAATCAATGAATCAGGAGCGTACAATTAAGAAGCGGTTAATTAATTAGTTCGCCAGGGGTGTAGGGATTGAATAAAAAACGGGGCATCGCGTTTGTCGGCAGCCTGATTTTACTGGCTGCTTTTTGCGCATCCGAGTTTGCGCGGTTCGACTGGCAGACAAAACTGCATGATTAACTAGTTGGTGCAGCTCAAACCGTTTCTGGCGTTTTCGGATTCTTCCCGGTGAAGCCAAAAAACAGGGTTCGGCTTGGCGCCTTGCCGCTTGCTGGCAACTCTGGTACATTACTATAGGTTCTTGACTGACGGCTTGGCCGTCTTTTTATTGCTTTGAAAACGGGACAACGATGGCGTCTGATAAAAGACCGATGGTCACGCTGGCTTGCACCGAGTGCAAACGGCGGAATTACAACACAACCAAGAACAAGGTCAACAACCGGGACAGACTGGAGCTGAAAAAATATTGCCCCTGGTGCCGGAAGCATACCTCGCACCGGGAGACGCGCTGATCTGGCTTAATTGCTAAGGTCGTAAGGCGCGGGTATAATTCGAGTGGCCGGTGGACTACCTGCAGGGCAGTAGCTCCAACTGGTAGAGCGCCGGTCTCCAAAACCGGATGTTGGGGGTTCGAGTCCCTCCTGCCCTGCCAAAAAAGCATGCCTCTCGCTCTAGAACTCAAAGAGTGTTTCTCATGACTCAGAGCGCAGAGCGAAAAAACGTTTTATGATGGAGTTAGTTGGCGACAACTGAAGTCTGACTTTGAACTTTCTATGGCCAGGTCGGCTAAACTAAAAAAGAAAAAGGAAGCAGAAGCTCTTTCCGCGAAAAGCGGAAAGGCTGCGGCGAAGAAAAAAGAAAAGCCTGCGCCGAAAGGCAAAGCCAGGACCGGCGGGTTGCGGGGCAAGCTGGCGGCGAGGGCGCAACCAGTCAAGGCAAAGCCGGGCAAGCCTAAATCCCTGAAAGAGCGCAAGTTCGTCAAGTTCTTCCGCGAAGTCAGAGTGGAACTGTCCAAGGTCACCTGGCCGTCGCGCGAGGAGTTGATTCAATCAACGATTGTCGTGGTGATTGCTGTTACCATCGCAGGAACGTTCATTGCCATATGGGACGCGGTCTTCTCAAAGGTAATAAGCCTGTTCGCGGGGTAAAAAGAACTTAAATGTCATTTAACTGGTATGTCATAAACACATATTCCGGGCACGAGAACAAAGTCCGGCTCAATTTGACGCAGCGAATCAAATCGATGAACCAGGAGCACAGCGTCAAGGATATCGTCGTGCCGACGGAGCAGGTCGTGGAGACCAAGAACGGCCATAAGGTGCAGACGGAAAAACGGGTTTTTCCCGGATATGTGCTGGTGAACATGAATATGACCGACGACTCCTGGGCGCTGGTGAAGAATACGCCCGGCGTGACGGGATTTGTCGGCTCGGCCAACAAACCGGTGCCGCTTAGCCCGCCGGAGGTGGACCGCATTTTGCACACCTCCACAGTAGAGAAGCCAAAAGCGATTGCCCAGTTCAGCGTTGGAGAGACGGTCAGGGTGATGTCCGGCCCGCTGTCAGACTTCAACGGCGAGATCGCAGAGATCAGCGAAGACCAGAGCAAGCTGAAAGTGTTAGTAAATATCTTTGGCCGCGAGACGCCGGTCGAGCTGAGCTTCGAGCAGGTGAAAAAGGTCTAAAAGGTTGCGGCGCAGTCTCTTTTTGCTGTATCCTTCGCTTTCGGAGTTCACTGGCTGAAAATTAAACTCGAAACCAGAAACTGTTTTTTGATATGGCTAAAAAAGTAATGACAATCATCAAGCTGCAAATCCCTGCGGGCCAGGCAAATCCGGCGCCGCCGGTCGGTCCAGCCCTTGGTCAGCACGGGGTCAACATCATGGATTTTTGCAAGGCCTTTAACGCCCAGACCCAGCAGGAAGGCGACACGATTATTCCTGTCGAGATTACAGTGTTTGAGGACCGCTCATTTACCTTCATTACCAAGACACCGCCGGCGGCCGTGCTGCTGAAAAAAGCGGCCGGCATCGAGAAAGGCTCCGGGGAGCCAAATAGGGACAAGGTTGCCGCCGTTCCCGCCGCCAGGGTGAGGGAAATCGCAGAATTGAAAATGAAAGATCTGAACGCCAACGATGTTGAAGCCGCCATCAAGATTATTGCCGGCACGGCGCGGAGTATGGGCATAGAGGTGGAGTGATGGCCACGAGGATAAGCAGAAGGGCCGTCGAGAACAAGGGCCAAATCGATCGCGCCAGGCAGTATTCGCCACTGGAGGCAGTGTGTTTGCTAAAGGCGCTCAAGCCTGCCAATTTTGATGAGACGGTCGAGGTTCATTTCCGGCTTGGTGTTGACCCGCGCAAGGCTGATCAAATGATCCGGGGAACGCTGATGCTACCCAAGGGAACAGGCAAGGAAGTGCGGGTAGCCGTCTTTGCTGAAGGTGAGAAAGAAAAAGAGGCCAAGGACGCCGGCGCCGATTTCGTTGGCGGCGAAGAATTGGCCAAGAAAATCGAAAGCGGCTGGTTTGATTTCGATGTAGCCATTGCCACTCCCGACCTGATGCGGGTGGTCGGCCGGCTGGGCAGGGCGCTGGGCCCGCGCGGCCTGATGCCTAATCCTAAGGCCGGCACGGTAACTTTTGACATTGGCATGGCGGTGAAGGATGCCAAGGCGGGCAAGATAGAGTTTCGCACCGACCGCACCGGCATAGTCCACCTTGCCATCGGTAAGGTTTCGTTTACGGAAGCAGATCTGTTGGAAAATTATGGCGCTGTGATTGATGAGCTTATCCGGGCCAAGCCGGCGGCCGCCAAAGGGCGCTACATGAAAAGCGTTGTTATGGCAACCAGTATGGGGCCGGGTGTTCCGGTTGACTCCACCGTAACAAGGGATTTTATGACAGAAGAATAGAAAGTTTCCAAATTCAGGTTCAAAATGACTTTGAACTTGGAACTCGGAACTATTGAACCGAAGACAGCTGGTGCTTCACGAACTGAGCATAATGGGCCGAAAGGCGGCCCGCCCGCCGAGGTGACAGAATATGACGCATTTCTCTTTTGTCTACCTCTGCGGAGGTAGATTTTTATTTGGAGGTGATACATGAATAAAGAAGAGAAAGCGGCCCGGGTGGGCGAGCTGGTCGAAAAAATGAAATCAAGCAGCGCAATGCTCGTGGCCGATTATCGCGGGTTGACTGTGGCCCAATCGCGGGAATTGCGCCAGCAGTTGCGACAGGCCGGTTGCGCCAGTTTTAAAGTAGTTAAGAATACGCTGACGGAGCGGGCAGCCGATGCTGCCGGCCTGGCCGATGTCAAGCAGTTCCTGGGCGGCCCAACGGCGATAGCCTTTTGCGAGGAGGAAGCTGTCGGGCCGGCGAAAGTGCTGGTCAGATACGCCAAGGAATTCAAACCGCTGGAATTGAAGGGTGGCGTCCTTGACGGCGCTGCCATTGACATCGAGAAAATTAAATTCCTGGCGTCGCTGCCGCCAGTGGATGTGCTGCAGGCGCAACTACTTGGCGTGATGATGGGACCAATACGAGGCTTGGCTACCGTCTGCGCCGGCCCGATCAGAGGCCTGGTGACTGCGCTTGCCAGGATTCAGGAGCAGAAGGAAGCGGCTTGATTCCAGCATTGTGGTCGAAGGGCGCACGCCGTGCGCCCCTGAAACAATGGATCAGGAGGGAAAGATGGCAGTTGACACACTGATAGAAGAAATCAAGAAATTGAATGTGACCGAGTTGGCCGAGTTGGTGAAGGCGCTTGAAGAGGAGTTCGGCGTCAGCGCCGCGGCGCCGGTCGCGGTGGCGGCGGCCCCGGCGGCGGCCGGCGAAGCGGCGGCGGCCGAGGAGGAGAAGACCGAGTTCGACGTGGTGCTTGCCGCGGTTGGCGACAAGAAAATCCAGGTGATCAAGGTTGTCCGCGCCGTTACCGGGCTGGGCCTGAAGGAGGCAAAGGAAGTCGTCGACAGCGCCCCCAAGCCGGTCAAGGAGAAAGTGGCCAAGGATGAAGCTGACGATATCAAGGCAAAGCTGGAAGAGGTCGGGGCCACGGTCGAGGTGAAGTAAAAAACCGGATGGTGGGTTGGATGCTGGATGGACCCATCCGGAAAAAGGCAAACTAAAGTCTTCTAATTGGAAGAGGAATAGAGAGAGGGCGGCCGGCGCTTGCGCCGGCCGCCCTCGAGAATATCAGGGAAATCCCTGATTTACATTATCGTATAAATATCATTCAATAAAAAAACGGTTGAATGGAACAAGCAACGGCCGGGCTCGCCGGGCCGCTTTTTTTCTGGCGAACGAAGAAATACCGAAGCGCCCCGCAGGTTTGTTCATGCCGGCTCCGGCGGCGCAAATTCGCAAAAAGAAAGGTCAAGGGTATATGGGAGTTAAGGCAAGGCTTTCATGCAAGAGGACTCTGGCATTTTCTGCAGGCTTTGTTTTTATTCTTCTTGTGTTTCTGATACTGACGCTGGCGGCAGGAGGCCAGCCGGCTAGCGCCGCCACCGCATCGTACTCGGCCTACACCATCACCAGCACCGGCGGTGACTGCGCCGTTCCCGCCAATGGCTGGGGGGTCTGGAATTCTTCCACAGGGACCTGCACGTTGACATCCGATGTAACTTTCACAACATATTCGGACGGGATTGACGTTAAAAGCAGCGGCGTCACCCTCAACGGCAACGGCCACACGCTCATGGGAGACAGCGCTTCCTCAACGACGCCGCAGTACACGCACGGTGTTTATCTTGCGGACGTAACCGGCGTAACGATAAAGAACTTGACGACAAAAGGCTTTTGGGAAGGGATTGGCCTTAACTCTTCAGACGATAATACTATTTCAGACAATGTCTGTGAGAACAGCATCAATGGCGGAATCGGAATCGACCTCAGCGCTTCCAGCAGTAACACTGTCTCGGGCAATACCGCTTCAAATAATACCTACGGGATTGATCTTGGCTCCTCTTCCAACGGAAACACAATATCCGGGAATACAGCCAACGATAATTTCTGGGGAGACGGAATTCTTCTGACCGGCGCCAATAACAACATTGTCTTTGGCAACACCTTTTCGACCAACAGCTATGCCATCTATATGGGCGGTTCCGACTACAATCAGTTCTACCACAACAATATCCTGGGCAGTCTGTGGGCGCAGGCTTATATCAACGGCGGTAGCGGCAACCTCTTCAACCTGCCCGCTCCGACGGGTGGCAACTACTGGGATGATTTTCACACAGCTGCGCAGGGCTGTGCCGACGCCAATAACGACGGCTTCTGCGATTCTCCTTACATCTTCGACTTTGGCGGTCAGGACAACCTGCCGTTGACGGCGCCGGCTGGAACAGGGAAACCCGCATTGAGCCTCGATTTGCCCGTTTCATTCTGGGCTTCGTTGTCGGATTTCCAAGCCGGCCGGCTTTCAGTTACCTGGACGGTCAGCAACAACGGAAACACCAGCGCGTTTCTTGTGAAGCTTACGGCTGGTAGCGACACCAATGGCGTCTCCCGGCAGACGACCTTGCCTGCGACATTGGGCAGCGGCGACATCGCGGCCGGTTCATCCGCGTCGGTTACGCTCAAATACAGCGTGCCGGCCGGCGTCAGTTCCTGGACCGCGGCCCTGACTGCGAGCGCCCAGGACGTCATGGGGGCTACTTACACGTACCCGTAGAATGCGTTAGGCTCTTTTTATACTGGCACGGCGCCAAATAATTTTGTCCTTCGGGGATTACCATTGACAAAGCTGGCGAGTGCCGCCGGGCGGCCGAGCCGTCCCTGTCCAGATTCAATTAATTAACCCTGGCAAGCGTTTTGAAGGACGTCCCGCGGGAATAAGATAAGGTTGTGTAAATAACCGGGTCGGGCGGTTCGGGTTGCCGGTCCTCTTGATTCCCATAAACCGGTATGTTATATTTCATTGTTCGTGCCCCGGCACGTCCCTGTTTCCCTGCAATTTTTCTTCCCAGGAGGGGTGAGCCTTTTGGAGCAACTTTCCAGCTTCGCCATCAGTCCCCGAACACGGAGGTCTTTCTCCAAGCTCGACAAGATTCTTGAGGTCCCCAACCTCATCGATATTCAGAAAAAGTCATATGAATGGTTTCTCAGCGACGGCATCCGGGAGACGGTAGCCGACATTTCGCCAATTGAAGACTACACCGGCACCCTGGCGGTCGAATTTGGCGTGCACGAATTCGAACCGGCCACCAGTACGATTGATGAGTGCCGCGACAAGGACGGCAACTATTCCGCCCCCTTGTTCATGGACGTCAGTTTTGTCAATAAGGAGACGGGCGAGATCCGCCAGCAGAAGGTCTTCATGGGTGACTTTCCCATGATGACTGACTGGGGCACGTTTATCATCAACGGCACCGAGCGCGTGGTTGTGACGCAACTGGTCCGCTCCCCGGGCGCCTACGTGATGGAGCCAAAGGATCCGGCCAAACAGGTGTTTATCGCCAACCTAATGCCGGCGCGCGGTTCCTGGCTGGAGCTTGAGATTGACAAGAAGGGCCTCGTCAATGTGCGCATCGACCGCAAGCGCAAGCTGCTGGTGACGGTACTCCTGCGCGCCCTCGGTTATGGCAGCAGCGAAGAAATATTGAAGCTGTTTGACAACTCGGTCTATATCCGCAACACGCTGGAGAAAGACACTGCCGCCACCGAGGAAGAAGCCCTGATCGAGCTTTTCAAGAAGCAGAGGCCGGGCGAGCCCCCCAGCCTGGAGAGCGCGCGCTCGCTGCTGAGGGCGCTGTTTTTCGATCCCAAGCGTTACGACCTGACCTGGGTGGGCCGCTACAAACTAAACAGCCGCCTGGGCCTGAGCGTGGACCCGGAGATGCGCGTTCTCACCAACGACGACATCATCGCCCTGATCAAGGTGCTGGTTGCCCTGCCGGACAAGCTGGGCGTCCCTGAGGATGCGGCTGATTACGCCGCTGAGGCGATCAGCCTGCCGCGCGAGGAAATCGCCCATGACCTGGACGAGTACGAGCATTTCGGCAACCGCCGCCTGCGCACGGTTGGGGAACTGGTCCAGGAGGCCTTCCGCATCGGCCTTTACCGGATGGAGCGCGTGGTCAAGGAGCGGATGACAACCGAGGATGTCGATGCAATCACTCCTCAGCATATTATCAACATTCGGCCGGTGGTGGCGGCGCTGAAAGAGTTCTTCGGCTCCTCGCAACTTTCGCAATTCATGGACCAGACCAATACGTTGTCGGGGCTGACGCACCGCCGTCGCTTAAGCGCCCTTGGCGCCGGGGGCCTGACCAGGGAGCGGGCCCCGATCGAAGTGCGCGACGTGCACCCGACCCACTACGGCCGCATGTGCCCAATCGAGACGCCGGAGGGTCCGAATATCGGCCTGATTGGCACGCTGTCGTCCTATGCCACGGTAAACAAGTTCGGCTTTATCCAGACGCCTTACCGCAGAGTGGAGAAGGGCAAGGTTACAAACGAGATCGTCTACCTCGACGCCAGCGAGGAAGACAAGTATGTCATTGCACAGGCCAACGCCAATTTCAATTCAGCCACGGGCAAGTTCCGCGACAAACACATCCTGGCGCGGGCGCGCGACGGCGAGGTTGTTACCGTCGAGCCCAAGGAAGTTGATTTCATGGACGTTTCGCCGCAGCAGATCGTCTCCGTCACCACCGCGCTTATCCCTTTTCTGGAGCATAATGACGCCAACCGCGCCCTGATGGGCTCCAACATGCAACGCCAGGCGGTGCCGCTGCTGAAGGCGGAGGCGCCCCTGATCGGGACCGGCATCGAGTTCCGCGCCGCCATTGATACCGGCGACGTCGTCCTGGCGCGCCGGGCCGGGAAAGTGAATCAGGTTGATGCCGAGCAGATTGTTGTTGAAGCGGCCAAGGGTGAGGAAGATGTGTACGTTTTGAACAAGTTCACCCGCTCCAACCAGGGCACGATTATCCACCAGAAACCGCTGGTGGTTGAGGGCGACCGGGTGAAAAAGGGCACGGTGCTTGCTGACGGCGCCTCCACCGACATGGGCGAGATGGCCCTGGGCAAGAACCTGCTTGTCGCCTTCATGAGCTGGGAAGGCTACAATTTTGAGGACGCCATTATCCTCAGCGAGCGCATCGTCAAGGATGACGTGCTCTCCTCGATCCACATCGAGGAGTATGAGGTCGAGGCGCGCACCACCAAGCTGGGCGATGAGGAGATTACGCGCGACATCCCCAACCGTAGCGAGGAGTCGCTGGCGGACCTGGACGAGGACGGCATCATCCGCATCGGCGCCGAGGTCAACTCCGGCGACCTGCTGGTGGGCAAAGTGACGCCCAAGGGCGAGACGGAGTTGACCGCAGAGGAAAAGCTGATCCGGGCGATTTTCAAGGAGAAGGCGCGCGAGGTAAGGGACACCTCCCTGAAGGTTCCTCACGGGGAAGGCGGACGTGTTATCGACGTAAAAATATTTTCCCGTCAGAAAGGCGACGACCTCTCCCCGGGGGTCAACAAGCTCGTTCGAGTTTACGTGGCCAAGAAGCGCAAGATTGCCGAGGGCGACAAGCTCGCCGGGCGCCACGGCAACAAGGGCGTCATCTCCAAGATTGTCCCTGAGGAAGACATGCCTTTTCTTGAAGACGGCACTCCCATTGACATCATTCTTAATCCGCTGGGCGTTCCCTCGCGAATGAACATCGGCCAGATTCTGGAGACGCACCTGGGCTGGGCGGCTGCGCGGGGCTGGAATGACGGCAGCGGCTTCGCCTCGCCAGTGCACGTCGCCACGCCGGTTTTTGACGGCGCCACGGTGGCGGAGGTGGAAAAGGCGCTGGTGAAGTGCTATGAGCACGATCCGGAGAAGAAGATTACCTACACCTTTAACGGCGACGAACCCAACCCTGCTTCCGGCAAAGTCAAGCTGTTCAATGGCCTCACGGGCGAGCCGTACGGCGACAAGGTTACAGTCGGCTACATGTACATCATGAAGCTGCTTCATCTTGTTGACGACAAGATTCATGCCAGGTCTACCGGCCCCTACTCGCTGGTGACGCAGCAGCCGCTGGGCGGCAAGGCCCAGTTTGGCGGCCAGCGTTTCGGCGAGATGGAAGTCTGGGCCCTGGAAGCGTACGGAGCTGCCCATACGCTCCAGGAAATGCTGACGATCAAATCCGACGACACCATCGGCCGCGTCAAGGCCTATGAAGCCATCGTCAAGGGGGAAAACATTCCCGAGCCCAACATCCCCGAGTCATTCAAGGTGCTGCTGAAGGAGATGCAGAGCCTGGGGCTGGACGTCGGCATCCTCTCCGAGGAAGGCGAGAGCGTCGAGATGCTCGAAGAAGACGACGAGCTCAGACGCGCCGCCGAGGAGCTTGGCATTGACCTTTCCGCAGGCTTGAAAAAAGACGAAGGGGAGGAAGGGGAAGAACCGGCCAAGGCCGAGCTGATGGCGGCCGGCGAGGCCGTTGAAATTGCTGAAGAAGCGGAAGAAGAAGGCATCGAGATTGAATGAATTATTTACGGGTGGCTCTAGTATGAGTTTATCCACCATCTGCTTATCTAGGAGGATCACTTGCTAGACATCAATAACTTTGATGCTATCAGGATCGGCTTGGCGTCTTCGGAGAAGATCCGGGCCTGGTCGTCGGGCGAGGTCACCAAACCCGAGACAATCAATTACCGCACTCTCAAGCCCGAGAAGGACGGCCTTTTCTGTGAACGCATTTTCGGGCCCACCAAGGATTGGGAATGCTACTGCGGCAAGTACAAGCGCGTCCGTTACAAGGGCATCATCTGCGAGCGCTGCGGCGTTGAGGTGACTCGCTCCAAGGTGCGGCGCGAGCGCATGGGCCACATCGATCTGGCGGCGCCGGTGTCCCACATTTGGTTTTTCAAGGGAGTGCCATCGCGGATGGGATACATGCTTGACATTGCGCCCAAGGAATTGGAAAAAGTGCTCTACTTCGCCGGCTCAATCGTTACTTTCATCGATTTTGAGAAACGCGCGGCCGACACTGAGATGCTGCAGGAGAGGGTCAATGCCGCCATTGATCAGCTGCACGCTGACAAGCAGGAGCGGATCAGGGAGCTGGAGGGAGCCCGCGAGCGGCGGCTGCGCGTCCTTGACGGCGAGGCAACACCGGAAGAGATCGAAACGGAATCGCTTGCCATTTATGGCGGCACCGAGGCAAAGCTGCGCAAGCTGACCAAGAAGGAAACTGCCGAGCGCAAAGCTCAGCTGGAGAAGGAAATCGCCGACGAGATCGCCGACAACGAGCAGTATGCGGAAGAGCAGGCGGAGCGGCTGACCAAACTGTGGGAAGAGTTCCAGAAGCTCGAGGTCAAGCAGATTATCGGCGACGAGCAGCTGTTCCGCGACCTGAAGGACCGTTTCGGCAGCCCCTTTGGCTTTGGCAATTATTTCCGGGGCGGCATGGGCGCCGAAGCCGTGCGCGAGCTGCTGGAGCAGGTTGACCTGGAAAAAGAGGTTGAGGCGCTGAATGAGGACGTCGTCAACTCCAAGGGTCAGAAGCTGCAGCGGGCGCTGAAGCGGCTGAAGGTAATGGACGCTTTCCTTCGATCGGGCAACCGTCCCGAGTGGATGATCCTGGAATCGGTGCCGGTGATCCCGCCAGAGTTGCGGCCGATGGTCCAATTGGACGGCGGCCGCTTTGCCACCAGCGATCTTAACGATCTTTACCGGCGCGTCATCAACCGCAACAACCGTCTCAAACGGCTGCTCGACCTGGGCGCACCTGAGATTATTGTCAACAACGAAAAACGGATGTTGCAGGAGGCGGTGGACGCGCTCTTTGACAATGGCCGTCGCGGCCGCGCCGTTACCGGTCCGGGCAACCGCCCCCTAAAATCGCTCTCCGACATGCTCAAGGGCAAGCAGGGACGCTTCCGCCAGAACCTGCTTGGCAAACGTGTTGACTATTCCGGCCGCTCCGTGATTGTTGCCGGCCCGAAGTTGAAGCTGCATCAGTGCGGCGTCCCCAAACTGATGGCGCTGGAGCTGTTCAAGCCGTTTATCATGAGCCGCCTGGTTGAGCGCGACCGGGTGCAGAACATTAAGGCTGCTAAAAAAATGGTGGAGAGCATGGTTCCGGAAGTCTGGGATGTACTGGAAGGGGTCATCTCCGAGCATCCGGTGATGCTCAACCGCGCCCCGACGCTGCACCGGCTCGGCATCCAGGCATTCGAACCGATCCTGGTGGAGGGCAAGGCAATCCAGATCCACCCGCTGGTCTGCGCCGCCTTCAACGCTGATTTCGACGGCGACCAGATGGCGGTGCACGTTCCCCTCTCTGTGGAGGCGCAGGCGGAAGCACGCATCCTGATGCTGTCCGCTAATAACATCCTGTCGCCGGCGCATGGCCGGCCGCTGGCCGTCCCTTCGCAGGACATGGTGCTGGGCACTTACTGGCTTACATATTGTGAGGTCAATGTTAACGATCTCGATCCTGAAAAGATGAAGCCGGCGCCGCCGGCGTTTGGTTCCACCGACGATGTGGCGCGGGCAGTGGACCATAAAAGCGTCGGCCTGCAGCAGGTAATCCGCTTTCGCCGCCGCGACGGCTCCAGGATATTGACAACCGCCGGGAGGGCCATTTTCAACGATGAGATTGACGCCGCGCTGTCGGAGCACCTGGGCGATGAATATGATCCGGCCAAGCGGCCGTTTTTCAATGAGACGCTTGATAAGGCGAGGATGAAAAACCTGATCGCCGGTCTGATTAACCAGTACGGAGCCGTCACCGTAGCCAGCGTGCTGGACGTTATCAAGCGGCTTGGTTTTGAGCATGCCACTCTCTCCGGCGTGACCGTGGGCAAGAATGATATTGTCGTGCCGCCGGAAAAGGGCAGCATTCTTGACCGCTACGAATCCGAGGTTGAGGAAATTCACAAGCAGTATGACCGCGGGTTTATCACCGACAGCGAGCGCAGCGAAATGGTGATTGACAAGTGGCGGGAGGCTACGGAAGAGGTCGCGCGGGCGATGGACAACAACCTGTTTGAGCTGAATCCACTGTTCATGATGGCTAATTCAGGCGCCCGCGGCAACCCTGACCAGATGCATCAGCTGGCCGGCATGCGCGGGTTGATGCTCAATCCGAAAGGTGACACGATTGAGCGTCCGGTCAAGTCCAGCCTGATGGAAGGAATGAGCGTGCTGGAATTCTTCATCTCCACGCACGGCTCCCGCAAGGGCCTGGCCGACACGGCGCTCCGGACCGCGGACTCCGGCTATCTTACCCGCAGGCTGGTGGACGTCGCCCAGGATGTCATCATCCGCGAAGAAGACTGCGGCGCCGAGGATTACCTGGAGCTTCCCCTTCGGATGCCGGACAAGAAGAGCAAAAGCACAAAACTTAACGACAGCCTTGTTGGCCGGGTGCTGGCGCGGGCCGTGCCGGGGAGGCGTAAGCCGCAGGTAGTCGCTGAAAAAGGAACCCATCTTACTGACGACGTCATTGCCGACATTGACGCGGTGCACGGGTCCAAGCCCGGGTTCATGGTGCCGGTCCGCTCCGTGCTAAAGTGCCAATCCGAAGTCGGGGTCTGCGCCGCCTGCTATGGCCGTAACCTCGCCTCCGGCGAGATGGCCGAACTGGGAGATGCGGTCGGCATTATCGCCGCCCAGTCGATTGGCGAGCCGGGCACGCAGCTGACGATGCGCACCTTCCACCGGGGCGGCATTGCCGGCGAGGACATCACCCACGGCTTGCCCCGCGTGGTTGAGCTGTTCGAGGCGCGCAAGCCCAAGGGGCAGGCGAAGATCGCCGAGATCGGCGGCAAGGTGGAGATCGTAGACACCGACAAGAGTCTCAAGGTTGTCATCCAGGGCGCCAAGGGGGAGGAAAAGAGTTACAGTTTCCCCCGGCACACACGCCTGTTTGTCAAGGACGGCGACAAAATCGAGCAGGGAATGCAGTTATCGGAAGGCTCGCTTTACCCCGGCGACCTGATTACTGTGCGCGGCGACACCGCCACCGAGCTGTACCTGGTCAGTGAGGTTCAGGATGTCTACCGCCGCCAGGGGGTTGACATCAACGACAAGCATATCGAGTTGGTGGCGCGCCAGATGATGAAGCGCCTGCGGGTCGAGTCGCGTGGCGACACCGACCTGCTTCCGGGTCAACTGGTTGACAAGGTTCAGCTCAAGAAGATAAATGAGCAGGCTGTCAAGGAAAAAGGCGAGCCCGCAGTGGCGGAGCAGGCCATCCTCGGTATCACCAAGGCGTCGCTGGCCACGGAGAGTTTCTTGTCGGCGGCATCGTTCCAGGAGACGACCAAAGTGCTTACTGACGCAGCCATCGAGGGCAAAGTCGATCATTTGCAGGGGCTTAAGGAAAATGTCATTATCGGCAAGCTGATTCCCGCCTCGACCGGCCTGAGGAAGTACCGCACGATTGAGATCTATCCCGCTGTCAAGCCGGAAGAGTTGGCGATGCTGGCAGTGGGGGCGTCCGGTGCTGAAGAAGAAGCTGAAGAAGAATAGCGTCTGTTGATGGATGTTTGAGGGGGCGCGGCGTGCTTTGGCACGCCGCGCCCTCTTTTTTCCATTTTTCTCGCGGATGAAATTGATCCCGCGCTGGTTTATGAAGCGGTCAAGTCAGCCCTGGAGTACGTTCCCGAGTACAGGCGGAATGTCGAAGCATTTGTCGCGGGAATTTATAGGTAAACATGGCTGTGATATACTGAGAGTCCCGCAGAAATAAATTCAATGCATTCTGGCCCGAAGAACACCCGATAAACATATGCGTTTCCCCTGTTCAACAAGAAAGCGATTGCGAAACGACCGGCGGTTTCTGTTGTTGTTACCGGCGGCGTGCCTTTTGTTGCTGACCATTATTTTGGCGTCGGGCTGTGACGGATCGACTCCCGGCGCGTCCACAGAAAGCCAGGCGCAGAGGACAGCCGCGCTTACCACCAAACTGGGGCCAGTGACAAAAGCGGCCGTTCAAAACGTAATTGACCGCCAGTTGGGACGGACAGGCTTTCCCGGCGAGCCGCTCACCCGGAAAGTGGTCCTTACCCCCGCGGCTGACGGCACATTTGTTGACATTTATCTTAACCGGCTACCGTGCGCTGATGTCGGCCTGCTTTTACAATGCGAAGCGCGGCAGCTCCCCGGCGACGGCGTCGAGGCCGCCCAAAAAGTGACCAGCGTTCTCTTCAATGAATACACGGGCATCTCGCGCGTGCAGATCAGCCTCTATGGAACGACGCTCCAGGACAAAAACAGGCTTGCCGTCAAAATCATGATCACGAAGGCAGATGCTACCAGGATAGACTGGGCTTCGCTGAGTGAAAAGAACGCTCCTCACGTGGCCTCGTACTGGTGGGCTGATCCCAGCGTGTAATCTGGCGATGAGGGCGATGTCTGATCCCGCCGAAGGACGAGATGAGTGGCCTTCACGCCGGGATTTTTAGATACATGAAGGACATCCGGCCCCGCCTGACGGCGGGGCCGCCTTTTTCGTACCCCGGAAGAAGTCTGGAGAGGCCAAGGCCTCCCAGCGGGTCACCTGGAACAGGTACTTTAACAAGGTGCAGGGGCAATAAGGTGATAGCAGATTAGGGAGTAGCCGGTCCCGGCTTGAATGCATCGGGAAGGGTGGACTCGAAAACGGAATATAGGAAATGAACTCTAAAAGGCCGCCAAATCGGCGGCCTTATCCGCTGAATCCGGGCGGGGCCACCTGGCGGTTTTTTTATTTGACTCCCGCCAGCCTCCTTGCTATACTCTCGGTTTGCGCGCCCTAAAGTGGGCGCTTAAGTCTGTCAAGAATTGGGTAACATCACAGGGCTGCAGGCTACTCCGGAAATTTTCATTTTTCCGGAGGTAATATAGTCTGCCGTTTGTTGGTGTGCAAAAAGTCGGATATTCACCAATGTCCCAAGCCAGCAGTCACAGGCCAAATTCAAGCAGATACCGGAAACAGGAAACTGGAAACAAAAGGGTTTTATGCCAACTGTAAACCAGCTTGTAAGGAAGGGCCGCCTGAAACCCGCGGCCAAGGTGACCACCCCGGCGCTCAAGGGCAGCCCGCAGCGGCGCGGCGTTTGCACACGCGTCTATACGACGACGCCGAAAAAGCCCAATTCCGCCCTGCGGAAGGTCGCCCGCGTGCGCCTTACTACCGGCATTGAGGTAACTGCTTACATTCCCGGCATTGGTCATAATCTCCAGGAGCATTCGGTGGTTCTGGTAAAGGGCGGCCGGGTCAAGGATTTGCCGGGCGTGCGCTACAAGGTTGTCAGGGCGGCACTGGATGCAGCCGGGGTATCCGGCCGCAGGCAGGGCCGGTCCAAATATGGAGTGAAGGTGCCCTAAATGCCGAGGCGGGCCGCAGCCCAGAAGCGCGAGGTCGTTCCCGACCCGATCTACAGCAGCAAGCTGGTTACCCAGTTTGTCAACAAGATTATGCTGGGCGGGAAGAAGTCCGTGGCGGAAAAGATAACTTATGGGGCGCTGGATATTCTTGGTCAGAAGAAGGGCGACGACCCGGTAGTTGTTCTCAAGCAGGCGGTGGATGCGGTCACGCCCCGCCTGGAAGTGCGCTCCCGCCGCGTTGGCGGCGCCACTTACCAGGTACCGGTGGAAGTCCCGGCGCGCCGGGCGCGGACGCTGGCCGTGCGCTGGATGGTTGGCTACGCCCGCGACCGGCGGGAGAAGACCATGACCGAGCGTTTGGCCGGCGAGTGCCTCGATGCGCTGACGAGCCAGGGCGGAGCCTGGAAGAAGAAGGATGACCTTTACCGGATGGCCCAGGCCAACAGGGCTTTTGCTCATTACCGCTGGTAGGTCCAGTATGAAGGGATGTTGAAAATCTCAGGAGACAAGGAATTGTTAAAGGTTTAGATAAGTAAATGACGACACAGTCAACAACAGCAAACAAGAGCAGCAAGAGCGGCGACATGACAAGAAAGTTTTCCCTCGAGAAAACCCGGAATATCGGCATTATGGCGCATATCGACGCCGGCAAGACGACGACCACCGAGCGGATCCTGTACTATACCGGCAGGACCCACAAGATCGGTGAAGTCCACGAGGGCGCCGCCGTAATGGACTGGATGGAGCAGGAGCAGGAGCGCGGCATCACAATTACTTCTGCCGCGACGACCTGTCAGTGGAAAGATTGCCGCATTAACCTTATAGACACGCCCGGGCACGTTGACTTCACTGTCGAGGTGGAGCGTTCACTTCGCGTCCTCGACGGCGCCATTGCCTTGTTCTGCTCGGTGGGCGGCGTGGAACCGCAGTCCGAGACCGTCTGGCGCCAGGCGGACAAGTACGGCGTGCCCCGGATTGCTTACGTGAACAAGATGGACCGCACCGGCGCCGACTTTTTCCAGGTGCTGGACATGATGGTAAAGCGTCTGGATGCGCATCCGGTCGCGATCCAGCTGCCCATTGGACGCGAGGAATCTTTCCGGGGCGTTATTGACCTGGTCGAGATGAAGGCTCTGGTCTGGCCGGACGAGGGCAAGGGCGAAACCTGGGAAGTAAACCCGATTCCGGACGATATGGAAGGTTTTGCCCGGGAGTGGCGTGACCATATGATCGAGAAGCTGGCCGACCACAGCGACGAGCTGATGGAAGCATTTCTTGAAGGAAAGGAAATCAGCCCGGCCTTGCTAAAGCGCGTCATCCGGCGGGCTACGAACGACATCGTCATTACCCCGGTCCTGTGTGGCACCGCTTTTAAAAACAAGGGCGTGCAGCCGCTTCTGGACGCCGTTATTGACTATCTGCCTTCTCCAGTTGATGTCCCCGCGATCAAGGGCATCAATCCGAATACAGGAGCCGAGGAGGCCCGGCATGCGGATGACAACGAACCGTTTGCCGCGCTGGCCTTTAAAGTGATGACTGATCCTTACGTCGGCAAGCTGACGTATTTCCGGGTTTACTCGGGCGCCCTCAAGGCCGGCAGCTACGTTTACAATGTCACCAAGGACAGGAAAGAGCGCATCGGCCGCATCCTGCAGATGCACGCCAACCACCGCGAGGACCGCGACGCGATTTACGCCGGGGAACTGGCGGCGGCCATCGGGCTGAAGCACACCACTACCGGCGACACGCTTTCCGATCCCGGGCACCCCATCATCCTGGAATCGATGGATTTCCCGGCGCCGGTCATTTCAGTGGCGATCGAGCCAAAAACCAAGGCGGACCAGGAGAAACTTGGCTCATCTCTGCACAGGCTGGCGGAAGAGGACCCGACCTTCCAGGTGCGGGCTGACGAGGAAACCGGTCAGACCGTGATCTCCGGAATGGGCGAGCTTCATCTGGAGATTATCGTTGACCGCCTGTTGCGCGAATTCAAGGTGGACGCCAACGTAGGCCGGCCGCAGGTCGCCTACCGCGAAACAATCCGCCAGCCGGTCCAGAAGGTTGAGGGGCGGTTTGTGCGCCAGTCCGGCGGCCGCGGCCAGTACGGGCACGTGGTGATAAATATTGAGCCGGCCGGGCCCGGCGAGGGTTATGAGTTTGATGACCAGATCACGGGCGGGGTCATCCCCAAGGATTATATCCCCGCCGTCAATGAGGGAATTCGTGGAGCAATGGAAACCGGCGTGCTGGCCGGTTATCCAATGGTCGGCATAAAGGTGACGCTGACGGACGGCTCATACCATGAGGTGGATTCGTCGGATATGGCTTTCCGCATCGCCGGTTCGATGGCGCTAAAGGCCGCCGCCGTCAAAGGCAAGCCTGTGCTTTTGGAGCCAGTGATGGAAGTGGAAGTGGTCGTGCCCGAGGAGTACATGGGGGATGTCATCGGCGACCTCAATTCCCGCCGCGGCAAGATCGAGGGGATGGAGCCGCGCGGCAACGCCCAGATTATCCGGGCCCACGTGCCGCTGGCCTCAATGTTTGGCTATGCCACCGACCTGCGCTCCATCAGCCAGGGGCGGGCGCAGTACACCATGCAGTTTGAGAAGTATGAGGAAGTTCCCCGCTCCATCGCCCAGGGCATTGTGGAGCAGGTTGGAGTGCGCTAAAGTTTTCCGACGGCAGCAAACGGCATTTTAATGTATTGCTCGGATTTAGGAGATGAAAGGAGCAAAGAATGGCAAAGGCAAAGTTTGAAAGGACAAAGCCTCATCTCAATGTTGGCACTATCGGTCACATCGACCATGGTAAAACGACGCTGACTGCGGCGATCACGTCATGCCTGGCCGGCCACGGCGAGAACGTTGAAGTAAGAAGCTTTGATTCGATTGACAACGCTCCCGAAGAGCGCGAGCGCGGCATCACCATTGCCACCGCTCACGTGGAGTATGAGACTACCAAGCGCCATTATGCCCATGTCGACTGCCCCGGTCACGCCGACTACATCAAGAACATGATCACCGGGGCGGCGCAGATGGACGGCGCCATCCTGGTGGTAAGCGCCGCCGACGGCCCCATGCCGCAGACGCGCGAGCACATCCTGCTGGCGCGCCAGGTTGGTGTGCCATATATCGTCGTCTTCCTCAACAAAGTTGACATGGTAGACGATCCGGAACTGCTCGAGCTGGTCGAAATCGAGGTGCGTGAACTGCTCTCCGAGTACGAATTCCCCGGCGACGAGATCCCGATCGTCAAGGGCTCGGCGCTGAAAGCGCTGGAATGCGGCTGCGGCAAGGCCGAGTGCCCGGCTTGCAATCCCATCCTTGAGCTTATGGACGCCATTGATGATTACCTCCCCGAGCCGGAGCGCGATGTCGACAAGCCGTTCCTGATGCCGATCGAGGACGTCTTTACAATCACAGGCCGCGGCACCGTCGCCACCGGCCGCGTCGAGCGCGGCGTCGTCAAAGTGAGCGAAGAGGTCGAGATCGTCGGCATGCAGGAGAAGATCGACAAGACCGTCTGCACCGGCGTGGAGATGTTCCGCAAACTGCTGGATGAGGGCCGCGCCGGCGACAACATCGGCGTGCTGCTCAGGGGCACGAAGCGGGAGGATATCCAGCGCGGCATGGTCCTGGCCAAGCCGGGCTCGATTACTCCGCACACGCACTTTAAGGCGCAGGTTTACGTGCTGTCGAAGGAGGAAGGCGGCCGCCATACTCCCTTCTTCCCCGGTTACAGGCCGCAGTTTTATTTCCGCACCACTGACGTCACCGGCACGATTCAGCTGGAAGAGGGCGTTGAGATGGTAATGCCTGGCGACAACACCAACATGGAAGTAACGCTGATTACGCCAATCGCTATGGAGGAAGGCCTCCGCTTCGCCATCCGCGAGGGCGGCCATACCGTCGGCGCTGGCGCAGTCATTCAAATAATCGAATAACAAAAAAAGGCCCGTTGCCAAAACGGGCTTTTTGATGGAACGGGTTTCGTTTTAACGTTAAATGTTTGATTTAATGTGAGCCCCTTTCATCCTAAATGTTAAACGTGAAACGGAAACAAGCAATGGCACAGCAAAAAATAAGAATCAGGCTGAAGGCTTACGATCATGAATTGATCGATCGCAGCGCGCGGTTAATCGTAGAGCAGGCGCAGCGCACGGGCGCTACCGTGGTGGGGCCGGTGCCGCTGCCGACGGAGAAGAACGTTTACTGCGTCATTAGAAGCCCGTTCAAGGACAAGGATTCGCGAGAGCATTTCGAAATGCGGACCCACAAACGACTGATAGACATCCACCAGCCGACGCCCAAGACGGTCGATTCGCTGATGCGGCTTGACGTTCCGGCCGGTGTTGACATAGAGATTAAATTGTGATGGCAGCCATCCTGGGGAAAAAACTGGGCATGTCGCAGATTTTTACGGACGCCGGCGACCGCATCCCGGTCACAGTGATCCAGGCGGGACCGTGCACGGTCACACAGGTGAAGACGAAGAACAGGGATGGTTACAACGCCCTCCAGATCGGTTTTGGCGATGTCAAGGAGCGGCGGTTGAACAAACCAATGGCGGGGCACTTCAAGAAAGCCGGCGCCGGCCCCAAACGTTATCTGGCTGAGGTTCGCTGCAATCTCGACGAGGCTTCTTCGTGGGTAAGAGCGGCTTCCGCGGAGGAGAAGAAGCCGAAGGGCAGGCAAGCTAAAACAAAAGCGAAAACCAAGGAAAAAACGGGCGAGGAAGGGGCTCAGGCTGAGGAAGCAGAGAGCGGCGCTGAGGCGGCTGGGGAAGCCGCCGCGGAAGAACCGGAGGCGGCCGCGCCGCTGGAGGCAGTTGAGCGGGCGCCGCATCCAGGCGACCAGGTTACCGTTGCGGCTTTCCCGGTTGGTGCCAGAGTTAAAGTGACCGGCATTTCCAAGGGTAAGGGGTTTGCCGGGTCAGTCAAGCGGCACGGTTTTGCCGGCGGCCCCGCTTCGCACGGCGCTCATTTCCACCGTGCGCCGGGCTCGGTGGGGGCGGCCGCGTATCCGGCGCGGGTTTTCAAGGGGCTGCGGCTGCCCGGCCAGATGGGAAACAAACGGTCAACGCAGACGGGCCTCGAGGTCGTGGCTGCTGAAATTGAGCAGAATCTGCTCATGGTAAGAGGCGCAATCCCTGGCGCCAGCAACGGCCTGGTCTTCATTCAGACTTATTGATTTTGTTGGTCGGTTTTTAATTTGGAACTCAGAACCCGGAACTATATTTGATGGTTGACAACGAAGAAAAAACAGAAAAGCACGAAGCGGAAGAGCCGGAAAAGTCTGGCGTTGACGATGCCGGCGTGCCGGCGGGTGGGTCTGTGGCCGGGGAAGCAGAGGCGAAGGCGCCGGAAGCAGAGGAATCTGCGGAAGCGGCAGAGCCCGGAAAAGCCGGCGGGAGCGAAGCGGGGGAAGAGGTTGAGGCGCAGCAGGCAGTTGAAGAGGAGGCTGAGGCTGAAGCGCATATCGCCAAGCCGGGGCCGGCGGGGAAAAAGCCGGCGGCCAAGGCTGAAAATGTGGAAGAAGCCGGGCCTGAGAAAAAACCGGCCGCGCGCAAACAGGCTGCCCCCAAGAAAACGCGGAGAAGAAAGAAAGCAGCTCCGGCCAAGCCGGAGTTAAAAGTGCCCCAGGTGAAAGCGCTGACGGGCGAGGAAGCGGCGCTGAACCCGGAAGTTTTTGAGATAAAGCCGAACGTTGGCATTTTGCATGAAGTTGTCAGAGCCGAGTTTGCCGCCATGCGCCGGGGAACTGCCGCTTCAAAAACAAGGGCCGAGGTACGCGGGGGTGGCAGGAAGCCCTGGCGGCAGAAAGGCACCGGACGCGCCCGGGCCGGTTCCAGCCGGGCTCCGCATTGGACGGGAGGCGGCGCTACTTTCGGCCCGGCTCCACGAGATTACGGTTTCAAGATAAACCGCAAGCTGCGCGGTAAGGCAATGAAAATGGCGCTCAGCGCCCGCGCCCGTGAAGGCGGTCTTAAGGTGGTTGACGGGCTGGCATTTGAGGAGCCCAAGACGGCGGCGGCCGCCGCGGTTCTGGCCGGGCTTAAAGTCAGTTACCCGTTGCTGGTGCTGGTGTCGAACTGGGAAGAAAATACGGCTCTCTCGTTTCGCAATCTGCCGCGAGTGGGCGTTACGGACACCAGCGATTTGCTGGTGAGCGACATCATGGCCGTGCGGACCGTCGTAGTTACAAAAGGAGCAGTAGGTCAACTCAACCAGATGGCGGGCGCCAAATGAGAGATCCGCACGCAATCGTGCTGGGGCCGGTCATCTCGGAGAAAAGCTACCAGTTGATAGAGCATAACAAATACACGTTCAGGGTTGACGCGCGGGCGCGCAAGCCGCAGGTGGCCAGGGCGATCGAGGATATATTTAGCGTCAATGTCGTCGGCGTCAACGTAATCCGGACCAGGTCAAAGCCGAAACGCCGGGGACTGGTGCACGGCCGCACCAGTTCCGGGAAAAAAGCGATCGTAGAATTATCGGAGGGACAAAAGATCGAATTCTTTGAGTCGATGTAAAAAAACCGGATGCTGAAACTCGAAACTCGGAACTAATTTTTATGGCGCAGGTAAAAACATACAAGCCAACATCGCCGGGGCGGCGGTTTATGACCGGCTCTACCTTTAAGGAGATTACCCGGTCGAGTCCGGAAAAGAGCCTCACCAGCGGAATTCCCAAAAAGGGAGGGCGGAACTCTTACGGGCGGATCACGAAACGGCACACCGGCGGCGGCCATAAGCGCCGCTACCGGGAAATCGATTTCAGGAGGCTCAAGGATGGCGTTCCGGCACAGGTTGCGTCGATTGAATATGATCCCAACCGCTCTGCCAGGATTGCCCTGCTTCATTATCTGGATGGCGAAAAAAGGTACATTCCCGCCCCGATCGGGCTTGCCGTTGGCGCCCGGGTGGTTTCTGGGCCGGCGGCTGACATCCGCGTGGGGAACAGCCTGCCGCTGGCGAGCATTCCAGTGGGCATAACCGTTCACTGCATAGAAATGAAACCGGGCCGCGGCGCCCAGATGGTGCGCGGCGCCGGCACATCGGCCCAGCTGATGGCCAAGGAGGGAGAGATGGCGACGGTGCGGCTCCCCTCGGGGGAGATGCGCCTTCTGCCTGCCCAGTGCCGCGCCACGATCGGCGAGGTCGGCAACGTCACGCATGAAAACCTAAGCGGCGGCAAGGCGGGACGGACCCGCTGGCGGGGACGCCGGCCGCACGTGCGCGGCACCGCCATGAATCCAGTGGATCATCCTCATGGCGGCGGCGAAGGCAAGACCACGGCCGGCCGTCATCCGGTGACGCCCTGGGGAGTGCCGACTATTGGCTATCGCACGCGCAAGAAGGGCAAGGACAGCGACCGTTATATCGTCCGCTCCCGCCGCCGGGGACGCAGGTAGGAGGAATCGCATTTGAGCAGATCGATTAAAAAAGGGCCGTTCGTGGACGAAAAGTTGCTGGCCCGCATTGAGAAAATGAACGAGTCAGGCAAGAAGCAACTGCTGAAGACGTGGTCGCGAGCATCCACCATTTTCCCGGAGATGGTGGGACATACCATCGCGGTCCATGACGGCCGCAAACACGTGCCTGTTTTTATCACGGAGAGCATGGTCGGCCACAAGCTGGGCGAGTTTGCGCCCACACGCACCTTCCGCGGCCATGGCCACCACACGGAAAGAAGCGCGGCCCTGAAATGACAGGCGAAGCCTGTCATCCTGAACGAAGCGAAGGATCTACGATAACGATTCTTTGTCGCCTCGCTCCTCAGAATGACATTTATCATGGCAGAAAAGAAAAAGAAAAAGGAAGATAAAGAAGAGCCGGAAGAGGGGCAGCCGGTCACGGCCACGGCGAAATACGTGCGGATATCGGCGCGCAAGATGCGGCTCGTGGCCGATACGGTGCGCGGCAAACAGATCGCCGATGCTCAGGCGGCCCTGGCTTTCTCCACCAGGGCGGCGGCAAGGGTGATAGGCAAAGTGATTGCCTCCGCCGTGGCCAACGCCGAGAACAACCATGATATGAGCAGAGATAATCTTTTTATCAGCAGCATTTTCGTTAACGAAGGGCCGACGCTGAAGCGCTACCGGCCGCGGGCGATGGGCCGCGCTGGCCAGATCCGCAAGCGCTCCAGTCATGTAACCGTGACGTTGGCTCCCGGAAAGGAGGGATAAGTGGGCCAGAAAGTTCATCCCGGCGGCTTGAGGCTGGGGATTATCCATGACTGGAAATCCCACTGGTACACCGAGAAAGATTTTGCCAATTTTTTGATTGAGGATCTGCTGATTCGCAAGCATATTCGCCAGAAGCTTCGCCACGCGGCGCTGTCCGACATCCATATCAAGAAGGATGCGCAAAAGATAACCATTGACATTCATACCGCCCGGCCGGGCATCGTTATCGGCAAGAGCGGCGCCGAAGTGGATGCGCTGCGCAAGGAGATCCATGCCGTTACCGGCAAGGCTGTGCTGGCGAATATTATTGAGGTCAAGCGGCCGGAGCTGGACGCCAACCTGGTGGCCCAGTCGATTGCCGAGCAGCTTGAAGGCAGGGTGGCTTTCCGCCGCGCCATGAAGCGGGCGATCACCTCGGCAATCAGGTCGGGCGCCGAAGGCATCAAGGTGGCTTGCGCCGGGCGCCTGGGCGGCGCCGAGATGGCCCGCACTGAAGGGTACAGCGAGGGGCGGGTGCCGCTGCACACGCTCAGAGCCGACATCGATTACGGCTTCACTGAAGCCAGGACAACTTTTGGCCGCATTGGCGTCAAGGTCTGGATTAACAAGGGCGAAATCATGCCTGCCGGCTATGACACGGAGGCAAAGAAGAACGACCGCCGCCTGGGCGAGGTAGATGCGCAAAGACGCAAGTAGCTTGTCAACTTTGAACCCGGATCCCAGAGCTTTGAGCTTGGAATTTTGAACTCAGATGTTGCTGCCAAAAAAAACAAAATATCGCAAACAGCACCGGGGCCGGATGCCGGGCAAGTCGAAGGGCGGCAACCGCATTGAACACGGTGAATACGGGCTCAAGGCGCTGGAGCCGGCCTGGATCACAAACAGGCAGATCGAAGCGGCCCGGATTGCCATGACCCGCCATATCAAGCGCGGCGGCAAAGTCTGGATTAACATCTTTCCGCAGAAGCCGGTCACGGAGAAGCCGGCGGAGACAAGGATGGGCGGCGGCAAGGGCTCGCCCGAGCAATGGGTGGCTGTGGTTAAGCCGGGGAAGGTAATGTTTGAGCTTGCCGGCGTGGCGCCGACTGTAGCCCGGGAAGCCATCAGGCTGGCGTCCCACAAGCTGCCGGTCAAGTGCAAATTCGTAATGCGTCAGGGTGATATTTTTGAAGGCCAATGAGCTTCGCGAGATGACCGACGAGGAGCTGGACGACCGTTTGCGCGAAACCCGCAAGCAGCTCTTCAACCTGAGGTTCCAGCACGCCACGGGGCAGCTTGACAATCCGCACAAGCTGCAACTGGTGCGGCAGGATATTGCCCGCATTCTGACCGTGCAGCGGGAGCGGGAATATCTGGAAGCCGAACAGGAGGCGTAAGTGGGAGAAGAGGCAAAGACAGGCAAGGAGCGCCGCGGCGTTGTGGTCAGCGACAAAATGGATAAGACGATCGTTGTCCGCATCGATACCAGAAAGCCGCACCGGCTCTACGGCAAGACAATGATCAAGTCCAGGAAGCTGGCCGCCCACGATGAAAAAAACGAGGCGCACGCCGGTGATATGGTGCGCGTAATCGAGACAAGGCCGCTATCAAAAAACAAGCGCTGGCGGCTGGCAGAGATTCTGGAGAAGGCCAAGTGAACGTTTAACGTTGCACGGGACTACTCACAGACGTTAAACATGAAACGTTAACGTTAAACGAAAACGTCAAAAGAGCAATAACCTGTTATTTAGCAACGATTTCCAGAAAGCAACGGTTTGTTGTGATCCAGGTCGAGACAAGGTTGAAAGTGGCGGACAATACAGGCGCCCGCGAGCTGCTTTGCATCCGCATCATGGGCGGCTCGAGGCGGCGGTATGCCCGCATTGGCGACACGATCGTGGGGACGGTGAAAGTCGCTACCCCCGGCGGCGCCGTCAAAAAGGGCGAAGTCGTACGGGCGGTTGTGGTCCGGACAAAGAAGGAGCTGGTGCGCCGGGATGGCACCTACATCGCGTTTGACGAGAACGCGGCTGTCCTGATCGATGCGGCCCGGAATCCGCGGGGAACTCGCATTTTCGGCCCCGTGGCCCGGGAGCTGAGGGACAAGAACTTCATGAAAATCGTCTCGCTGGCGCCGGAGGTATTATAAATATAAGTCCCGGATTCCTGAGTCCGGCTTAAAACTGGTGCAAAGGGAACTCGGAACTCGAAACGCAAAACTCAATTTTATGTCGAACAAACTGAAAATAAAAAAGGGCGACACGGTCAGGGTTATCGCCGGCAAGGCCCGGGGGAAGACCGGCAAGGTGCTGCGCGTCGACCCCGTGGAGCAGCGGGTGGTTGTCGAGCGTCTGAATATGGCCAAGCGCCATAAACGGCCGACGCCAAGCAATCCCCAGGGTACGCTGGAGCGGGAGGCTGCCATCCACATTTCCAACGTGATGTATTACTGTTCGCGCTGCAACAGCGCCGTCCGGCTTGGCGTCAAGCGCACCGAGACCGGCCGGCTGCGTGTCTGCAAGCAGTGCGGCGCGGAGACAGAGTGATGAAGCGGATTCTGGATGCTGGATAAAACCAAAAAACCAGTTGCTGGATAGAGAAAGAGCAATTATGGCACGCTTGAAAGACAGGTATGAAAACGAGATTCTGCCGCAGTTGATGCGGGAGTTTGAGATGAATTCTCCGATGCGGGCTCCCCGCGTCACCAAAGTGACGGTGAACATGGGCGTTGGCGAGGCGAAGACAGATGCCAAGGCCCTGGAGGACGCCATGGCCGAACTGGCGGTAATCACCGGGCAGAAGCCGCAGCTGAACCGGGCCCGCAAATCGATCGCGCAGTTCAAGATCCGGGCCGGCATGCCGGTGGGCTGCTCGGTGACGCTCAGGGGTGAGCGGATGTACGAGTTCCTGGACCGGCTGATTTCAATCGCCCTGCCCCGGGTGCGGGACTTCAGGGGGATTTCTCCCAAATCGTTCGATGGGCGCGGCAACATGTCACTGGGGATCCGGGAGCAGATGATCTTTCCCGAGATTGATTATGATTCAATCTCGCAGACCCGGGGCCTTGATATCGCAATAACAACAACCGCCGCCAATAATGATGAAGGGCGCGCCCTGATGGCCGGGCTGGGCATGCCTTTCCGGGAGCGGTAAGGAGAAGAAATGGCAAAGACTTCACTGGTAGTCAAGTCAAACCGGACGCCCAAGTACAGCAGCCGCGGGTATCACCGTTGCCGTCGCTGCGGCCGGCCGCGCGGTTATTTTCGCAAATTCGGCCTCTGCCGCATCTGCCTGCGCGAACTGGCCCATCATGGCGTCATTCCCGGTTTGACAAAGTCCAGCTGGTAGGAGGCTCGCAGATGACTGTTAATGACCCGATTGCCGACATGTTGACGCGACTGCGGAACGCCAACACAAGTCTGAAGGACAGGGTTGAGATGCCGGCGTCGATGATGAAAATGGAAATTGCGAAACTGCTCAAGCAGGAAGGGTATATTCGTGACTTCGCGCTTGTGCGCGGCAAAAGTTTTGACAATATTATCGTTGACCTCAAGTACAGTCCCGAGAGGCAGCGCGTCATCTCGGGCCTGAAGCGGATCAGCAAGCCGGGCCGCCGCGTTTACGCCCGCAAGGAGAGCATTCCCAGGGTCCTCGGAGGGTTGGGGACAGCCATTTTGTCAACGTCGAAAGGCCTGATGACCGGCCGAGAAGCCGAGAAGAAAGGGATCGGCGGCGAAGTCGTCTGCTTTATCTGGTGAAAAGCAGATGGTGGATGGTGGATAATGGATAAAACCCAAAACCCAAAACCCAAAACTTGACCGGAAACCGGAAACTAAAAAACGGGGTCATAGTGTAATGTCACGAATCGGCAAAGCACCGATACCTATCCCGGGTGGGGTTGAGATCAAAATCGACGGCTCGGAAGTCACCGTCAGCGGACCGAAGGGTTCCTTATCGGCTGGTTTTTCGTCTGAGATGGAGATCGCCCAGGAGGAGAAGCAGATCCTGGTGCGCCGGCCGACGGACCAGGCGCAGCATCGCTCGCTGCACGGGCTTACCCGCACCCTGATTGCCAATATGGTCAGGGGCGTCACTGAGGGTTTTGAGCGGCGGCTGGAGATCAACGGCGTCGGCTACCGCGCCCAGTTGAAGGGCAGTGACCTGGAGCTGACGGTTGGTTACTCGCACCCGGTGCTAATCACTCCCGCTGGCAAGGAGATCATCTTTGAAGTGCCCAAGCCGACCCAGGTGATTGTCAGGGGCATCGACAAGCAGGCGGTCGGGCAGATTGCCGCCGAGATTCGCGCGATCCGCCCGCCGGAGCCGTACAAGGGCAAGGGGATCAAGTACGAAGAAGAGCAGATTCGCAGGAAGGTTGGCAAGAGGGCGTAACGTGGCAAAGACCAGGGAACAGCTGATCAGCAGGGACGAGACCCGCAGCCGGCGTCGGCAGCGGGTGCGACGCCGCATCAAGGGCGCGGCCGGCCGGCCCCGGTTGAGTGTTTTCCGGAGCAACCGCGGCATTTGCGCCCAGGTGATTGACGATCTGGAGGGCAAGACGCTCGTCTCGGCTTCATCTCAGGAAATCAAGGAATCCGACCTGAAAAAGACCGAGACCGCCGGAAAGGTTGGCGAGCTGCTGGCGGCGCGGGCCAGGGAAAAAAATATCGGGCGGGTCGTTTTTGACCGCGGCGCCTACCTCTACCATGGACGCGTCAAGGCCCTGGCTGAGGCTGTCCGCAAAGGAGGAATCGAGTTCTAGCATGGCCGACGCTTACGAAAAAATCGAGCTGGGCCGCAAGGCTCCCGAGCTCCAGGAAAAAGTCGTGCATATCAACCGCGTCGCCAAGGTGGTAAAGGGCGGCCGGCGCTTCTCCTTCACCGCGCTCGTTGTTGTCGGCGATGCGGTCAGCCGCGTCGGCGTCGGTTACGGCAAAGCCAAGGAAGTGCCGCTGGCGATCCAGAAGGCCGTCGAGGACGCGAAAAAAAACATGTTTCAGGTTCCCAAATACAAGACGACAATTACTCATCAGGTGATTGGCAGCTACGGAGCCGGACGCGTGCTGCTCAAGCCGGCTTCGCCCGGCACCGGCATCATCGCCGGCGGAGGCGTACGCGCGGTGCTCGAGCTGGCCGGCATCCATGATGTGCTGGCCAAATGCCTGGGAACGACAAACCCGATCAACATGGTCCGCGCCAGCATCGACGGGTTGCTATCGCTGAAGGATCCCAAGGCGCTGGCGAAGTTGAGAGGCAAGACCGTTGCCGAGATTCTTGGAGCCGGCCCGGCCGAGCCTCCCGCAGAGACGGCCGGGCAGGCGGCGGAATAACATGGCCAGGTTGAAGATTACGCAACAGAAAAGCCTGATCGGGCGCAAGGCGGAGCACCGGCGGACAGTCCGTGCCCTTGGCCTGCGTCGGATCAACCACAGCGTCATCCATGACGACAACCCCGTTATCCGCGGCATGATCAATCACGTCCGGTTTATGGTAGAAGTGGAAGAGGTCAAGTAATGCTTCATGTTTGGCGTTTCACGTTTAACGTGCCAGGGAAGCGGCTCATTAATCGTTAACCGGAGATTTTTATGAGCACCGAAGACAAAAGAAAAAAAGACACCGGCGAGGGCTACCTTGGTCTGCATAATCTGCACCCGGCGCCCAGGGCGAAGCATACCTGCAAGCGGGTCGGGCGGGGGCACGGCAGCGGCCACGGCAAGACCTCCGGCCGCGGCCACAAGGGCTTTAACAGCCGCTCCGGCGGCCGGCCCCGGCCGGGATATGAAGGCGGCCAGATGCCGCTCTACATGCGGGTTGGCAAGCTGCGCGGCCCCAACAAGAAAATGAGCATGCCGATGGGCCCGTTCCGCACCCGGTCCCAGGCCGTTAATGTTGACCGTCTGTCCGGTTTTGCGGCAAAGGCCACGATTACCCCCGAGGCGCTTGCCGAGGCGGGCATCATCAAGAACACGAAGTTGCCGCTTAAGATTCTCGGCCGCGGCGAGGTCAAGGCGGCGCTGACCGTGCGCGCTGCCGGCTTCAGCAAGACCGCCCGCGAGAAGATCGAAGCCGCCGGCGGCAAGGCGGAGGTTATTTAGCTTGTTTGGTTCACTGGCAAATGCGTGGAAGATTCCGGAGTTGCGCAAAAAGCTGATCTTCACGGCCGCCATGATCGTGATTTACCGCTTTGGCGCGCATGTGCCCGTTCCGGGCATCGACGTTAACGCAATCAATCAGTTTATCAACAACACCGCGAATCAACAATCCATTCTTGGTTTTCTGAATCTGTTCTCTGGTGGCGCGCTCACCAGATTTGCCGTTTTTGCCCTGGGCATCATGCCGTACATCACCGCATCCATCATCCTGCAGTTGCTCACAATGGCCTTCCCCTCGCTGAAGGAGCTGGCCCGCGAGGGCGAGCATGGCCAGCAGAAGATTACCCAGTACACCCGCTACCTGACCGTCGCGCTGGCGGTGGCGCAATCGGTAGGCTTCACCGTTCTTTTCGCGCAGCAGGGAATTATCCAGCTGACACCGCTCAAGTTTTACGAGATCGTTATCACGCTGACGGCCGGCACAATCCTGCTGATGTGGATCGGCGAGCTGATGACCCAGCACGGGATTGGCAACGGCATCTCACTGCTTATCTTTGCCAGCATTGTCTCCGGCCTTATCCCCGGCCTCTACCGGTTCCTGAATCCCGCCACCACCAGCGTTTTCACGATCGTGGTCATGCTCGGCATCGGCGCCGTGGTGATCGCCGGCATCGTGCTGGTGCAGGAGGGGCAGCGGCGCATAAACATCCAGTACGCCAAGAGGCAGATCGGCCGCCGCATGACCACCGGCGGCAGCACCTACCTGCCCCTGTCAATCAATATGGCCGGCGTCATCCCGGTCATATTTGCCTCATCGGTGTTGATGTTTGCACCGACGATCGCCAGGTTTTTCCCAAACTACGGCGCCGCATCTTGGTTCGCCAACTGGCTGCGCCCTTCCGGTCCGGCGTTCCTGATCACAGAGGCAATCTTCATCATCGGCTTCACCTATTTTTACACTGCCGTACAGTTTGATCCGGTGGAGCGGGCCAGCGACCTGAAGAAGTACGGCGGGTTTATTCCCGGCATCAGGCCCGGCCGGCCCACGGCCGTCTATCTGGACCGGGTGCTGACGCGCCTGACCCTGCCGGGAGCCATCTTTCTGGCGGCGATTGCGGTGCTGCCGAGCATCCTCATCAGCGGGTTGGGAATAACTTTTTATTTCGGCGGCACTTCCATCCTGATTGTTGTCGGCGTCGCGCTTCAGACCATGCAGCAGATGGAATCGCAACTGCTGATGCGCCATTATGAGGGGTTCCTGAAATAATGGCGGGCCTGAACGTCATCCTTTTGGGTCCGCCGGGCGCGGGCAAGGGAACCCAGGCGGAGCGGATCAGGCAGGAGTTCGGCCTCGTCCACGTCTCCACCGGGGACATGCTGCGGGAAGCGGTCGCCCAGGGCACTGAACTGGGCGCCCGGGCGAAGAGCTTCATGGATGCGGGAGAACTCGTGCCGGATGAAGTGGTGACCGGCATCGTTGCCGAGCGGCTGGGGCAGCCGGACGCGGCGGCCGGCTTCCTCCTGGATGGCTTTCCCCGCAGCCTCGCCCAGGCAGAGGAGCTCGACAGGCAGTTGGAGGCGAGTGGCAGGCGGGTGACGCTGGCGGTGGCGATTGCCGTGCCGGAAGCGGAACTGCTTCAGCGGCTGACCGGCCGGCGCCTTTGCCGCCAGTGCCAGAAGCCTTACCATACCGTTTTTTCTCCGCCGAAAGTGGAGAATATTTGTGATGAGTGCGGCGGTGAGATTTACCAGCGCAGCGACGACAGCGAGGCGACGGTGCAGAACCGGCTCGAGGTCTATCGCAAGCAGACGGAGCCACTGATCGGCTATTACCGGAAATTGGGGGTGCCGACCGAGATTGACGGTGTCGGCCATCCGGATGAAATTTATGAGCGAATCAGGGAAATCCTGGCACGGGCAAGGGAGCAGCTTGATTGTTAATCTGGCTTTTGGCACCTCTGGGGCCGGGTCAAGTTGATAATTCGCAAATCACGGGACCAGATTGAGAAGATGGCCCAGGCGGGAGTGGTGGTGGCCGCCTGCCTGGAGATGCTCCGGGGAGAGTGCCGGCCGGGCGTAACAACCGCGGCGCTGGACGCAAAGGCTGAGAAGTTCATCAGGAAGCACAAGGGGATGCCGACGTTTAAAGGGTACCGCGGTTTTCCGGCCTCCATTTGCGCCTCGCCGAATGCGATGGTGGTGCATGGCATCCCGGGACCGTACGAGCTGAAGGATGGCGACATCGTCAGCCTTGATGTCGGCGTCACCCTGGAAGGTTGGGTCGGGGACGGCGCCGTCACCGTGGCGGCGGGCAAACCGAGGCGGCTGGCGGAGAGGCTGATGGAGGTGACGGAGGCGTCGCTGAAGCTGGCAATAGCAAAATGCGTGCCGGGGAATCACCTGGGAGACGTCTCCCACGCGGTGGAAGAACATGTCGAAGCGAACGGATTTGCGGTGGTGCGGACGCTGGTAGGCCATGGTATTGGCCGCAATATGCACGAGGACCCGCAGATTCCAAATTATGGCACGCCGGGCGAAGGCCCGTTGTTGGAAGAAGGGATGGTGTTTGCTATTGAGCCGATGGTCAATGCTGGCACGCACCGCGTTGTAGTCGGCGAAGACAAGTGGGCCATATCAACGGCGGACGGCAGCCTGTCGGCGCATTTCGAGCACACGGTGGCGCTGATGGAAAGCGGGCCGCGAATCCTGACGCTGCGCGGGTCGATGAAGGCGCCGGGGTTGGGCACGGCCCTTCCTTTGTGGTAAAATGCCGGTTTGGCCACCGGAGGCGGAGGCTAAGTGACTGAAAAAGAGGAAGCAATAGAGTTTGAGGGAGAGGTCGTCGAGGCCCTTCCCAATACCATGTTCAAGGTGCGCCTTGACAATGAGCATGAAGTGCTGGCGCATATTTCCGGCAAGATGCGAATGCATTACATCCGCATCCTCCCGGGAGACCGGGTGAAAGTAGAGCTTTCTCCATATGATTTAAGCAGGGGAAGGATAACGTACAGGTTTAAGTGAAAGTTTCGAGATCCGAGTTATTTCAACTTCGCGATTCGGAACTCGGAACGCCGGAGCTCGGTAAACGGAACAGGAATAGCTATGAAAGTAAGATCATCTGTCAAACCAATTTGCGAGAAGTGCAAGCTTGTGCGCCGGGGCGGGAAGCTGCTGGTCATCTGCCCCAACCCGAGGCACAAGCAACGGCAGGGCTAACGGCTCCTGTCAATTTCCGGAGGTCATCAAGTGGCGCGCATCGCCGGCATAAATCTGCCTAATGACAAGAGGGTTGAGATTGGCCTTACCTATATCTATGGGGTGGGGCGCTCCCAGTCAAGCCGCGTTTTGGGTGACCTGGGCATAAACAAGGATACCTACGTGCGCGACCTGACCGAAGAGGAGATCAACCGCCTGCGGGAATATCTTGACAAGAATTTGATGGTTGAGGGAGATCTCCGGCGGGAGCGGTCCCAGAATGTCAAGCGGCTGATGGAGATTGGCTGCTACCGGGGGCTGCGGCATAGGCGCGGGCTGCCGGTAAGGGGCCAGCGCACAAAAACAAATGCCCGCGGCCGCAAGGGGCCGCGGCGGACAGTGGGAGTGAGGCGCAAAAAATAGTTCCGAATTCCTAGTTACGGACATCATGTTGAAAATAACCCGGAACTCTGAACCGATATTAGGAACAGCAGTTCCTAAAATATGTGAAGATTAATGAAAGGATGTAATGGCGGCTCCAAAGACAAAAGCCCGCTCGCGCCGCAAGGTTAAGAAGAACATTCCGGTCGGGCAGGCGCACATCAAGACATCGTTTAACAATACGATAGTCAGCCTTTGTGATAAGGAAGGAAATGTGATCGCTTGGGAGAGCGCCGGGTCGGTGGGCTTTAAAGGCTCGCGTAAAAGCACGCCGTTCGCGGCCCAGGTAACCGCTGATTCCTGCGCCAAGAAAGGCATGGAGCACGGGCTGAAGAAAGTTGACGTCTTCGTGAAAGGGCCGGGTTCCGGGCGTGAGACCGCTATCCGCTCGCTGCAGGCGGCCGGCCTGGAAGTGATGAGCGTCAAGGACGTGACGCCGGTGCCGCACAACGGTTGCCGGCAGCGCAAACGCCGGAGAGTGTAAAAGCAGATGGTGGATGTTAGCGTTGAATTTTGGACAAACCAGTAAACTGGATTCTGGATAAAGCAAAAAATTTTGTCAAACGGTAAACAATGGTTGCAGTTTTTTTCGGAACTCGGAACTCGGAACTTGGAACTATTTTTTAGGGTGATTAGTTTTGGCTAAGGATATTTCACCGGCTTGCAAGCAGTGCCGCCGCGAGGGTTTGAAATTATACCTCAAGGGGGAACGTTGCCTCACCGATCGCTGCGCCATCGACCGGCGCTCCTACGCGCCCGGCGAGCATGGCCGCCGGCGGACAAAACAGACTGAATACCTGACCCAACTGCGCGAGAAACAGAAAGCGAGGCGCTATTACGGCCTCTTGGAAAAACAGTTCCGCGGCTACTATGAGGCGGCAAACAGGCAGTCCGGGATTACGGGCGAGAACCTGCTCAGGATGCTGGAAACACGCCTCGATAACGTGGTCTACCGCCTTGGTTTCGCCGTATCGCGGCGGCAGGCGCGCCAGCTGGTTATGCATGGCCATTTCATGGTGAACGGGAAAAGGGTTGACATACCTTCATATCGGGTGAGGCCTGACGACGTTGTCTCGGTGGCGCCAAACTCTTCCGCTCGCGACACCATCAGCGAGGCGACGGAGCTGACGGCGTCGGTTTCGCCCTGGCTTCAGGCTGATCACGACAACCTGACGGGCAAAATCCTGAGGTACCCCGAGCGGGAAGAGATCGACGCTCCCGTCGCGGAGCAGTTAATCGTTGAGCTTTACTCGAAGTAAGAAAGCGGGGGAGAACCATGACGCCAGGGGCTTTAGCCGAGGCATTTTATAAAGATTCAAACTTGATAACCATGGAGGATGATTTGCTTACATTCCAGGTTCCCAAGATAACCCACGAACAGGTGGAAGACAACAAGGGGATTTTTGTTGTCGAGCCGCTCGACCGCGGCTTTGGCCATACCTTTGGCAACTCGCTCAGACGGGTGCTGATGTCGTCGCTGGAAGGCGCGGCGGTCACGGATGTCAAGATTGAGGGCGTCTCGCACGAGTTTTCCACAGTCCCCGGCGTCAAGGAAGACGTCACCGATATCGTGCTCAATCTGAAGAAGATGGTCTGCCGGTTGCACGGCGAGGCGGGGCAGGTCGAGGTGCGGCTGGTGAAGACGGGTGTCGGCGCCGCCACGGCCGGCGACATCGAAGTTCCCTCAGAACTGGAGATTGTCAACCCGGGCCTGCATATTGCCAACCTGGGGAAAAAGGCAAAGCTGGAGATGACGCTGACGATCAAGCGGGGCCGCGGCTACGCCTCCGCCGAGGCAAACAAGCCGGCCGGCGCCGCCATCGGCATCATTCCTGTCGACTCGAACTTTTCGCCGGTTACGCGGGTCGCCTATGAGGTGGACCGCGCCCGCGTCGGCCAGCGCACCGATTTTGACAAGCTTACCATGGAGATAGCAACAGACGGCAGCGTCAGCCCCGATGACGCCCTTCGCGACGCCGCCAGCATCATTATTTCATCGCTGCAGATCTTCACCGGGGACCATGAAACCGGCGTCGCGACCGCGGCGGCGGCGGCGGCGGCGGCGCTGGAGGCCCCGGCGGAGGCCAGCGCCGGCAGCGAAGACGATATTTTGATTGAAGAGCTGGAAATTGGCGTCCGCTCCTACAACTGCCTCAAGCGGGAAGGCATCCAGACGGTGGGCGACCTGATCAAGCGCAGCGAGGCCGAGCTCATGAACATACCTAATTTCGGCAAAAAGAGCATTGAGGAAGTCAAGGAGAACCTGGCCAAGATGGGCCTGTCGCTGCGGGGCGGCAATTCCGAAGATTAGCAGATTGCCATCCTGAGCACTTTGCTTCGCTCGGGATAGACTCCGCGAAGGATCCTGAGATTCTTCGGGTGACGCCCTCAGAATGACAGAGAGAATCGTAATGAGGCACGCAAAACAGGGAAGAAAGCTGGGAATGGACGCGCCGCACCGCAAGGCGATGCTCGGCAACATCGTCTGCTCGCTGGTGGAACAGGGCCGAATTAAAACGACCGTGACCAGGGCAAAAGAAGCCAGGCCCCTGGCGGAGAAGATGATCACGCTGGCCAAGCGCGGCGACCTGCACGCCCGCCGCCAGGCGCTGGCGCGGCTGCGCAGCAACGATGCCGTCCACACCCTGTTTGCAGAGGTGGCGCCAAAGTTTGGCGACCGGCCGGGCGGCTACACCCGCATCATCCGCCTCGGCCCCCGTCCGGGCGACGCCGCCGAGATGGCCTACCTGGAGCTGGTTGAGTAACACAGCGGTTGGCTTTAGCTGACAGACGAACGCGAAATGCTTCCCCGCCCATTTTAACGCTGGCGCCAGCGCGCGCCATTCTGCCCGTGACCGGTTTCCCGCCAACTTCAACCATGCGGGCTCTGCCCTCGGCGTCCAGATAAGAAAAGCTTTTTGATCTGTTATCCGTTCTTTCCCCGCCATTTTTGACCTAGAGATATTTTGAGATTGTATCTGACAGCCAGGAAGCGGGCAACCTGATCGGCGGCTTCCGGGCTGAAAACCGGGATGGTCCGCGCCGCCCGGGGCCGGTCCGAGACAACAGCCAGCAGGTCTTCTTCGCGGCAGACCAGGTCCGAACCCGGCCCGCGGCTGACTTCGATCCGGTCGGCGCCAGCGCTCTTATAGCCCTCGGCCACGATCAGCTCGATTGAACCACTGACACATTTGCTAAGCTGAGCAAGATCTGCCTCGGTTTCAACGTTCTTAAGGCAGGCCACCTGAGCCGGAGAAGAAATTATCACCATTTGGGCGCCGGCCTTGCCCACACGGAATGTATCCGTTCCCGGGTGATCCATTGAAAACTGATGCGCGTCGTGCTTGATATAGGCTACCCGAAGGCCGGCTCCGGACAGCAACGCCACCAGTTTCTCGATGAATGCCGTCTTGCCGGCGTTCTTCCGGCCGATAAAGCAAACAAGCGGCGCCTTTTTGTTGTCAGCCGGCCTCCTCATCGGCGAGCCGCCAGCAGCCGTTCTGCACCGGTCAGATATTCTTCTGTGTTGACATTAAGTAAGACTGTATCAAGGTCGCAGAATCGCTCCATTTCCGTCACGGGCACTTCTCTTGCCCTCAACGAGTTGAAACAGCCGGCTATCTTTAGCCCTCCTTTTTCAACACGTTCCCGGATCATCGGCAGGCAGGACTTTGAGCAAAGCGCGTGCAGCGGCTCCAGTCCCCTCCGGCTGACCGGCACGACGGCATCGATGCCGGCGGCAAAAGCAGCAGATTGTTTGTCACAGATTTTCTTCATGCCTTGTATTAATCATAACCTGCCCACAGCCGGCAACAATTGCGCCGCGCCGCTTCTTTTACAGTTCCGGCTCGTCCTTGGGCTCGGCCAGCGCCAACTCCGCCTCCAGCCCGCGGCCGACTTCTTCCGCCAGCGGCTGCTTCCGGTGAGGATGCAGGTTGATAACCGGCAGCAGCAGCACGACCGCCAACGCCGCCAGCACCAGGAAAGCGGTGACGAAAAAAACGCTGCCGATGGAGCCAGCCAGCGCCTCCCTGAGCGTCCCCAGGAAATGAAGCAGGCCCTGGTGCAGCTGGCCCTGCTGCGGCGCCGGCGCGCCAGCCACGGCGCCCTCAAGCTTCTGGCGACCCTCGCAGGAGAGGAAACTCTGCAGGGTGTCGGTGTTTATGCTGGTTAGCGGCGCCGCCGGATTTGACCGCTTTACCGCCATGACGAACGGGTCCGAGGCAACGCTTGTCAGCCTGGCGGCGAGGCCGTTGTTGAGCAGGCTGCCCATCACGGCGATGCCGACAGCGCTGCCAATACTGCGGAACATCTGGATCGCGGCCGTGACCACGCCAAGCTTGCTGCGGTCAAAAGCGCTCTGAACCACAATGGTGTAGATCGGAAACGAGACGCCGATGCCCAGGCCAAGCAGCACCATGTACTCCACCAATGTCAATTTTGACGTATCCACAGAAATGAAAGAAAAAAGGTAGATTCCCAGCGCCGCCAGCGCCATGCCGGCGATGGCCATCGCCTTGTAGGTGCCGCGGCGGCTGATCATCTGGCCGGCGACTGTGCTGGAGAAGACCGCTCCCAGCATCAGCGGCGTCAGCGCCAGGCCGGAATTTGTGGCCGAGAAGCCGACCACGCTCTGAGCGTAGAGAGGCAGAAAAGCAACAGCGCCGAACATGGCAAACGAGATGAGGAAGGTCGCCGCAGAGGATATGCTCAGGGCCCGGTTCTTAAACAGGCCCAGAGGCAGGATTGGCGAGCGGACGCGCTCCTCGATCAACATAAACAGCAACAGGAAGACGCCGGTGGCTGCGAACAGGCCGAGGATCTCGGGCGAGATCCATGGATACTCGCTGCCGCCCCAAACGAACGCCAGAAGCAGCGCCACCAGAGCCGCAGCCAGCGAAAACGCGCCCCAGTAATCGATGGAGCGCTCCATCGCCGCCGGCTTGATTCTCGGCAGCATCGTGGCGATCACCAGCAGCGCCAGCGCTCCCAGAGGCAGGTTGATATAGAAAATCCAGCGCCAGCTGATGTTGTCTGTCAGCCAGCCGCCCATCAACGGCCCGGCAATGCTGGCGATACCGAAAACGGCGCCGATCAGCCCCTGCCAGCGGCCGCGCTCCGCCGGCGTGAACAGGTCGCCGATCAGGGCGATCGAGTTGACCATGATGGCGCCGGCGCCGATTCCCTGCAGCCCCCGGAACAGGATCAGCTCCAACATCGAGTGCGACAGGCCGCTCAGCGCCGAGCCGGCCAGGAAGATGACGATGCCGCCCAAAAAGAAGCCGCGGCGGCCGTAGATATCCGACAGTTTGCCGTAGACGGGGATGGCGACGGTGGAGGCGATCAAATATGAAGCGTATACCCAGCTCAGGTGTTCCAGCCCGTTGAATTCCTTGACGATCTGTGGCAGGGCGGTGGCCACGATCGTCTGGTCCAGCGCCGACAGCA
>JAJYLW010000024.1 GCA_021787475.1 Actinomycetes bacterium | reverse complement strand
GGTTTAAGTTGTCAATCAGGACCGGGGCCTTGGCCAGGTCGTCGCCCTCCCCCAGGATGTTGCCGTCGCCGTTGGAGTCAAGCGCGCTGTGAAGACCGTGCTGGTTGATGTAAAAACCGTTCTTGTCTACAGTGACGCTGCCCTCGCCTTCGCCGGCGCTGGTGTACTGGCGCTGGATGTAGGCGTTCACGTATTGCTGGACGGTGGCCCAGTCGCCGCCGCCGGTGGCGCTGGCCTGGGAGCTTCTCAGGCCCAGATAAAGTCCGAGCGCCAGCAGCAGCCCCAGCGCGATGATTGCTGTTCTAAACAGCAATTTTGAACTTGCTTGCATCCTTCCTCCCTTCGTTCTTTCGGTTTGTTTTTGTTTGGGTCGGGGACCGGAAACAGTTGCGGCCCGCTCCCCTTGCTGATTGATTAGCCTTGCTTAAACATGGCATGACTTGCGGATTGACGGTCTTTTCCCTGCGACCCACCTCCTTTGCCGTAAAACTGTTGCCATACTGATGCATGCTGCGTGAATAGCCTGAGCTAAAGTCAATGAGTAAAACTGAGGGCTTTCGTAGCCTGAAGGGCAGAACAGAATTATATGAAAAACGCAGGAATAGTCAAATCGTAATCAAACGCCCCAGGCAGGGGGAAAAGCGCCCGTCTTGCTTGCTCCTTCTAGCTTTCCGCTTTCAAACTCCCGCCATCCCCCCAGACCGCGGGCTTAATTTACTATATCACCACCTGTTTTCCCAGGCAACAATCCAGTCGTTAAGTTTGCCAGCTCCCGGCAACCAGGGATACGGGGGTTTCGGGTATAATCCAATATCCAAGGTCCAAAATCCACCATCCGGTTTCTCATTCCCACTCGATGGTGCTGGGCGGCTTGGAGGAGATGTCCAGCGCCACCCGGTTGACACCCGGCACTTCATTGATAATCCGGCTGGAGATCGCCTCCAGCAGGTCGTAGGGGAGGCGGGCCCAGTCGGCGGTCATGGCGTCCTCGCTGGTGACGGCGCGGATGATGACCGGGTAGGCATAAGTGCGCTCGTCGCCCATGACGCCGACGCTGCGAATCGCCGGCAGGACGCAGAAAGACTGCCACAGCTCCCGGTAAAGGCCGGCGCGGCGCACCTCCTCCTGGAGGATATAGTCAGCCTCGCGCAGGATGTCAAGCCGCTCGCCGGTGACTTCGCCGATGATACGGATGGCCAGGCCGGGGCCGGGGAAGGGCTGGCGCCAGACCATCTGGTCCGGCAGCCCCAGCTCCGCGGCGACGCTGCGGGCCTCGTCCTTGAAGATATGCCTCAGCGGCTCCACCAGCTTCAGGTCCATGTCAACCGGCAGGCCGCCGACGTTGTGATGCGACTTGATCCGGGCGGCGTCGCGGGTGCCGCTCTCGATCACGTCCGAGTACAGCGTCCCCTGGACCAGAAAGCGGGCGCCCTCGAGCCGGGCGGCCTCCTCCTCGAAGACGCGGATGAACTCCTCGCCGATGATCTTGCGCTTCTGTTCCGGGTCGGTGACGCCGGCCAGCCGGCTCAAAAACCGCTCCTGCGCCTGGACATGGACGAGGGGCACGTGAAAATGGTTCTCGAAGGCGTCGATCACCTGCTCGGCTTCATTTTTCCTGAGCAGGCCGTGGTCGACAAAGATGCAGGTGAGGTTCTTGCCGATGGCCCGGTAAACCAGCAGCGCCGCCGTTGAGGAGTCAACGCCGCCGGAAAGGCCGCAGACGACCTTCTCGCCGCCCACCTGGCCGCGGATCTGCGCCACCGAGTCCTCGATGATGGAGACGGTGGTCCACTCCGGCTGGCAATGGCAGGGCCCAAAAAGGAAGTTCTTGATCACGTCGGTGCCGTAGGGAGTGTGGACGACCTCGGGGTGGCACTGGATGCCGAACATCCGCCGCGCGGGGCTTTCCATCACCGCCACCGGCGAGCTGGCGGTTGAAGCCGTGACTTCGAAGCTCTCCGGCGCCGCCGTCACCGAGTCGCGGTGGCTCATCCAGCAGGTCTGCTCGGCCGGCAGGTCGTTAAAGAGGGCCACCTCCTTGTTGATCTTCAGCCGGGTTTTGCCAAACTCGCTCTTGCCGGTGCGGGTGACGGTGCCGCCGAGGGTGTGGGCCATCAGCTGCATCCCATAACAGATGCCGAGGACCGGAATTCCCAGCTCAAACAGGGCCGGGTCGATGGAGAGGGCGTCGTCGGCGTAGACGCTGGCGGGCCCGCCGGAAAGGATGATGCCCTTGGGGCCGCGGGCGGCAATCTCGTCCACGGGCATGTCGTAGGGGACCAGCTCCGAGTAGACGCGGCACTCGCGCACCCGCCGTGCGATCAGCTGGCTGTACTGGGCGCCGAAATCGAGTACGAGGACCGTATCCATGAGGGAAACATTATAACAGAACGGGGTCCGGCCCCGCCGGCAGCCGGCAGGCTTTCCGGTAGATAGCAGGTTTGTAGATGGCAGCTGGTTGATGGCGGGCTTCCACCTGTTTTTGGGAGAACCACTTTCCGCACACGCCCTCCTCTGTACAGGCTAAAGGCCTGTGCCTACCGTCTGCACTAAAAGCACGCGCCTACCGTTTTTTGCCTGCGTCTACCGGCTGTGGCTGTCCTCGTTTTTTTCCGCGACGCCCGCCTCGGCGAAGGTGGCCATTTCCGAGAGCACCCTGGCGGCGGCCTCCACCAGCGACGCGGCCAGCGCCGCCCCGGTGCCCTCGCCCAGGCGCATGTCCATAAACAGCATTGGCTTCAGCCCCAGCTTCTCCAGCATCAGCCTGTGCCCCGGCTCGACGCTCACATGCGAGGCAATCATGAAGTTCTTGCACTCGGGGCAAAGCCCGGCCGCGATCATGGCCGCGGCGCCGGAGATAAAACCGTCGATCACCACCGGCACGCGGCCGGCGGCGGCTGCCAGGATGACGCCCGCCAGGCCGCCAATCTCCAGCCCTCCCACCTTGGCCAGCACGTCGAGGGCGTCGGCGGGATCGGGCCGGTTGACCTCGATGGCCCTTTTGATAACTTCCGTTTTTTTTGCCAGCGCCTCATCGCCGATGCCGGTGCCGCGGCCGATGGCAACCTCCGGGCCGGCGGCGGAAAAGACAGTGAGGATGGCGCTGCTGGGAGTGGTGTTGCCGATGCCCATGTCGCCGGTGCCCAGCAGGCTGGCTCCATCGGCAAGCTCGGCCCGGGCAACTTCAATTCCCGTTTCGATAGCGGCCACCGCCTCCTCCTGGCTCATCGCCGGCCCGGCGGCGATGTTGGCCGTTCCCGGTCGCACTTTTTTCCCGATTACGCCCGGAACCTCGATGGGCGCGGCCACGCCCACGTCCACGACCCTGACTTCGCAGCCGCTGTGCCTGGCAAGCACGTTGATGCCGGCGCCGCCATGGGCGAAATTTGCCACCATTTGGGGAGTTACCTCCTGAGGAAATGCGCTGACGCCTTCAGCGCAGACGCCATGGTCGCCAGCCATGACGATGATTGTCTTTTTTTTAATGATGGGCAGCGGCCGTCCCTGGATTCCTGCCAGTTGCACTGACAACTCTTCCAGGACGCCGAGACTGCCCTGCGGCTTGGTGAGCTGGTCCTGCCGCTCGCGAGTTGCTTGCATGGCGGCTTCATCAAGCGGCCCGACTGATGCGATGGTTTCGTTTAATTTCTCCATGGAGCCTCCAATTGAGCAGTCCTCATTTCAAAAACGAACGGGAAACGAAGCTTATTTTTTACACCATGCGACCGCTGCCCCCAGGGCCGCCAGAGAAACGGCGGTTTGCAGCAGCAGTGGCGCCCGCCACCGGGGCGCCCACGGAGGGGCCAGCGAGTGAAGCGGGGGGGTGTGGGTGGGAAACCAGCGATGGCGCCCCCGCTTGGGGTCGGTCCAGGGAAGCACCTGCTCGACATCGGGCAGCACGCCTCCCATTGCGCACCAGAAAGCCGGCGATGACCAGCCGCAGCTGCTGCCCACCAGCCCCAGGATAATCAGCACCCCCAGCCCTTCCGCCTTGTGGGCGGAGATATCCTTGTGCGGCGTCAGGTCAAGCAGGGCATGGCCGGCGACGCCGGCGGCAAAGGCCGCCAGCGGCTTTTTCATCAGCCGCCCGCCGGCGGCGTTCAGACAGGCATGTGGAATTAACATCAATTAAACGGATCCTGGATGCTGGATTCTGGACACTGTATGAACATCTTGCTGATCCTCAATCGAGTACGGTTAATATTACGCATCAATTTGATTTGATCTAATTCCTTCTTGATACAAGGAACCAATTCTAACGGTTTGCCACGGAAAAAGTCGAATGACCGGCGACGATTAATGAATTGCCGTAAGCGCCACCCGTTTGAACTTGGCGCCCTTTGGGCGCCATTTTTTTTATGCGAATTGCGAATTTTGGGTCGGAATGAAAGACCCGGCCAAAGAAAATCCGTATTCCCAATTCCGCACTCCGCATTTGGTAGACTGTTGCGATGAGCAGAACCGATGAAGTGTGGAAAAAAGAGGATCTTGCCAACGCGTTCCTTGAGAACGTGCGCGCCGCAATCCCAATGGCGGCCGAGCAGATCGATATCATGCTCAGGGTTATCCGCAGCCGGGTACCATCTGACTGCAGTTTCGTCGACCTTGGCTGCGGCGACGGCATCCTTGGCCGCGCCGTTCACGCGATGTATCCTCAGTCAACCGGCTTGTTCCTCGACTTTTCCGAGACCATGATTGAAGCCGCCCGGGAGAAAGCCGGTTCCTCAAGCGGGAGGCTCAGCTTCATCATCGCCGACTTCGCCGCTCCCGGCTGGACCGCGGCCGTAAACGGATCGGCTCCGTTTGATCTGGTTGTCTCCGGCTATTCCATTCACCACCAGCCGAATGAGAGAAAAAGAAACATGTACGGGGAGATTTTCGACCTGCTCGCTCCCGGCGGCCTTTTCCTGAATCTCGACACCGTCACCCCCGAGCCTGTCTGGACGGAAGGAATCTGGGACGACCTGTTTATTGACTCCCTGTTTGAATTTGAGCAAAAGAAAGGCTCGGCCAAAACCAGGGAGCAGGCGGCCGGCGACTGGATGGGAAGGCCTGACAGGGCGGCCAATATTTTAGCGCCTCTTGATGATCAACTGGATTGGCTCAGGGAAGCGGGCTTCGTTGACACCGCCTGCTTCTTCAAGGTGTTTGCCCAGGCCCTGTTTGGAGGAACCAAGCCCGAATAGGCCATCAAACTGGCTTGGTGTTTTTCATTCCGAATGCCAAAATACGCATTCCGCATGCGCTTGATGGGCAGAGGGGCTCGACGGCGCAGACGCAGCAGAGGGGACGCCGGGCCTTGCAGACCTCGCGGCCGTGCCGGACCAGGTTGACGTGAAAGCTGTAGACATCGGCGCTGGGCACAACCGCCCCCAAGGTGCGGTGGGCGCTCTCACGGGAGGCTTTGGCTCCCAGCAGTCCCAGCTTTTTTGACACGCGAAAGACATGCGTGTCAACAGGCATCACCGGCCGCCCCAGGGCGAACAGCAGCACGCACGAAGCAGTCTTGACGCCGACGCCCGTAAAAGAAGTCAGATAAGCAATTGCCTCCTGGTTGCTCATTTTTTTAAGGAAGTCAAAAGACAGGTCCCCTTTGTCCTTGATGATGCCCTGAAGCGCGCCCTTGATGTAGCGGGCCTTGGCCCGGGAGAGGCCGCCGGAGCGGATGGCGGCGGCGATGCTTCCCGGGGGGCCCCCGGCCACCTGCCGCCACTCCGGGTACTTCTGCTTCAAAGCCGCCAGCGACCGGGCTGCATTTGCGTCAGTTGTGTTTTGTGACAGGATGGTGAAGACCAGCTCTTCCAGCGGCGAGAGTCTTTGCTGCCATTCTGGCCGCCCATAGCGCCGCTCCAGGCGCTTGATGAAAACAGAAATTAAAGCGGATGATGGGTGTTGAATTCTGGACACAGGGGGAGGACCAAGGCTGAAATCCGAATTGACGTCTTCAGGTCTGCTCCCGGCCGGCGCAAACCCTGAGCGCCGCCGGCACGACTGAAACCTTGACCGGCAACTCGCCGATCACCTCGCCATCGGTCTGGACGGGCACCTGGTCGCCGCCGGGGCAGCTGATTGCCACTTCATTTGTGCGGAAATAATCAGCCAGTGAGGCGTCAACATGGTTGCGTCGCAGCGCCGCCGCCCAGAAATTGAGCATCTCCTGCAGCTTTTTCCCTTTGAGCACACAGACGTCCAGCAGGCCGTCAGTGATGCTTGCCTCGGGCACGGGGCCAAACTTCCCGCCGTAGTAGCGGGAATTGGCCACAACGATGAAATATCCCCGGCTGTCATGGTCCGGCCCTGTCGCCAGCAGCAGCGGCAGGTCATTCTGAATCAGGGTAACCAGGCCGGTGACCGGGAACGCCGCCCGCCGGATCGACTTTTTCAGGGCGGGGATGACATTTTTGATCACCAGAGCGTCAAAGCCGATGCCGGCCATGAGGGCAAAGTAGCGGCGCCCGGCCAGGCCCAGGTCGATGGTGGCGCTTGCGCCTTCGCACGCCAGCCGGCAGGCTTCGCTTACCTTGAGCGGCACATTCATCTCCATCGCCAGCACATTGGCGGTGCCGGCCGGAATGATCGCCAGCTCGGTGCCGCTTAACGCCAGCCCGTTGATGACCTCATTAATAGTGCCGTCTCCACCAGCAACGGCAACCCGGGGCGCGCCCGCAGCCGCCAGCCGCCGCGCGATGCTGGTAGCCGAGCCGACGCCCGTCGTCGGCAGCATTTCCGCCGCGCAGCCCAGCGCCGTCAGCTTCTTTGCCGCCCGGCGGGCCTTGCGCTCGCCCCCCGGCCCGGCGGTGGGGTTATAGATTAACGGGAGCTTCAAGGGCACCTAACCTGAGGAGTTTCGAGTTCCGACATCCAATGTCCACCACCCATTGTCCGGTTTACAGCGGTCGCGGAACGCGCTCGCGGCCGGCAAACGTCACATAATCAGTATAACCGGCGGCGCGGGCGTGCCTCAGCAGCAGGCTGAAGTCCCGGCCCACCTGGTCCGGATTGTGGGCGTCGGAGCCGAACGTGATCGGCACAGCGTGCGCCCGCATGATCTTCAGCAGCTCCAGTCCTGGATAAATCTCGCGCACAGGCCTGCGCAGCCCGGATGAATTCAGCTCGATGGCGACATTGCTCTTCGCCAGGACGCCGCCGACACCGTCATAGACGGCTGTCATGTCTTTTGTAGGCCGGTGGCCATATTTTTTGACCACATCCAGGTGAGTCATGATGTCAAAGAGACCGGTGCGGGCGGCGGCGGCGACGTGCTCGAAATAGACCTCGTAGACCTCGTTGATGTCACGGCGCTCAAACTCGTACTTGAAGCGGGACTGGTCGATGCCCCAGTCACCGATGAAATGCACCGATCCGTAAACGTAATCAAACGGATACGAGGCCAGGGCTTTGGCCACATCATCGAGATGCTGGACGATATAATCCGCCTCGATGCCCAGCCTGACGGGAAACCCCGGGTTTGCCGCCTGAAGCTGCCGCACCCGCTCCACATACAAGGGCAGGTCTTCCCGGCCCATGGTCAGGGACGGGTCGGTAAGGTGGAACAGGGGCAAATGGTCGGCGAAGCCCATTTCCGGCATGCCCAGGCCGCGGGCCGCTGCGACGTACTGCTGTATCTCGCCGCCGGCGTGGCCGCAGAAAGGGGTGTGGATGTGAAAATCCGGTATTACCAAAGTTCAGAGTTCCGAGTTTCGAGTCCAAAGTTAAAGTTGTAAGAGCGCAGCGCGCCGCACCTGTTTTTCACGTTGACGGCAGCCGACCCACTAATTATATATAACGCGCGCTCTCTTATTAGGAACCTGAGCCGGAGCTCGAAATGTGAAACTTGGAACCAGGGACCCGGAACTCCGAACCAGAATACTGCTTCCTTGAATTAGGATAACCAATTATGTAATATAATACTTGTCTAACTTTGTGAAGACAGGAAATATACCTGCTTTAGGAAGGGACCATTATGACAAAAGCGATTACATCCGCAATTGAGGAGTACCTGGAAGCGATCTACAAGATGACGCTCGAGGGAAAGCCGGTGATCGCCGCCCGGCTGGCTGAGCGGATGAGAGTTTCGCCGCCTACCGTCGCCGATATGCTCCGGCGGCTGGGTGAAAACGGCCTCGCCCACACGAGCAGGCCCGACGGCGTCAAGCTGACCAGGAAAGGCCAGGCGGCGGCGGAATCACTGGTGCGCCGCCACCGGCTCTGGGAGAGGTTCCTCACCGACGTGCTGGGGATGGATTGGGACGAGGTGCACGAGGAGGCCTGCAAGCTCGAGCACGCCATGAGCCCTCACGTCGAGGAAAAACTGGCTGATATCCTGGGCCATCCCGACACCTGTCCGCACGGGTTCCCGATCCCGGGGACAAAGGGAGCAAAAAAGCGGGAGAAGGCGGCAATTCCGCTGTCGCGCCTGGGCGTTGGCGATGAGGGGGTAATCGAGCGGGTCGCCGAGGAAGAGCCGCAGTTGCTTCATTATCTTGCCACCCTGGGCCTGTTCCCGAACGCCCGCATCAAGGTCAAGGAAATCGCGCCCTTCAAGGGGCCGATGCTGGTCCGCGTCGCCGGCAGCCAGTACGCCCTCGGGCAGGAAGTCGCCGCCAAGGTGATGGTGAAAGGGAAATAAACGATCCGGTCTTTACATTGAGCTGCTTGCCCGGAAGCACCGGAGCGGAATGAAAGGAAGCAAGCTTTGCAATTGTCATGCCACAGCGCCTTAAGCAAGCTGCACGGCGATACCGATTTCACCGTCGCCCTTGCCGGCAATCCCAACGTCGGCAAGTCCAGCATCTTTAACAGCCTCACCGGCATGGGCGTGGAGACGGCCAACTACCCGGGAACTTCCGTTGATATCCATATGGCGACCACGTCGCTGAACGGCACCCGCATCGGCATCTTTGACCTGCCGGGGACATACGCCCTGGGGGCGGTGTCCGAAGACCAGTGGGTGGCCCGCAAAGGGGTGCTGGAGGGGAGGCCGGATGTGGTGGTGATAGTCCTGGACGCCACCAATCTTACCCGCAACCTTTACATGGCGCTTCAGTTTCTGGAGCTGGGCTACCCGATAGTCATCGCCCTCAACATTTACGACCTGGCCGAGCGCGAGGGGCGCGAGATTGACGTTGAGCGCCTCTCCCGGCTCCTGGGCGTGCCGGTTGTGCCCACGATCGGCAACCGCGGCGAGGGTTTGCAGGAACTGGTTAATGCCGCCGCCGAGGTGGCCCGGTCGCGGCGCCGGCCCGCTCCGGAGAAGCTGGCTTTCGGCCAGGACATCGAAAGCCAGGTGGGGGAGCTGGCGGCGGCCATCGAGTCGGCGGGCCTGGAAGATCCGCACGGGCTGCCCCGCCGCGCGATGGCGCTCATGCTCCTTGAAAATGACTCCGAATACATCGAGCTGGTTGCGGAAAAAGAGGGTTGGCAACCCGTTCTGGACCTCGCGGCGCGGCTGCGCGGCCGCATCGAGGCGGAGCATGGCCAGCCTGCCGCCATCCGCATCGCCGGCGAGCGCCATGCGCTGGCGGGTTTTATCGCCGAGGAAGTGGAGCGGGTGCAGCCGGCCGCGAAGCCGCCGTGGGGCGAGCGCTTCTGCCGCCTGACAACGGGCCCTGTTTCCGGGGTGCCGGTTCTGATGGGAGTGCTGGCCTTCATTTTCGTGCTGATGTACTTTATCGGCAATAACCTGGCCAATCTCCTCAGCAATATCTGGGAGGGCTATCTGGTGCCGCCGCTGCAGTCGGGGTTGTTCTCGCTTCTGGGCGAAAACGCACTCACCAGGTCGTTGATGTGGGTGCCACAGGGTTTTGAGGCGGCGCTTACCGTTGGTATACCTTTCGTACTCGTGTTTTACCTGGTGCTGGCGTTCCTGGAGGACACGGGCTACCTCAACTCGGTTGCCTTCCTGACGGATTCGGTCATGCACCGCATCGGCCTGCACGGGCGGGCCATGATTCCCATCGTCGCCGGCGCCGGCTGCAACGTGCCGGCCATCATCGGCACGCGCGTGCTCACCACCAGGCGGGAAAGGCTGCTAGCCGGGACGTTAATTGTCATGGTGCCCTGCAGCGCCCGCACCGCCGTCATTTTTGGCGCCGTCGCCTTTTACGCCGGCTGGCAGGCGGCGCTCGCCCTCTACGGCATCGTGCTGGCGGTCTGGATCCTGGCGGGACTGGGCCTGAACCGGATAATGCCGGGAAAGTCAACCGGGCTGGTAATGGAGATGTTCTCCTTCCGCCGCCCCCACATGAAGACGGTGCTGAAGAAGACCTGGTTCCGTTTCAAGGGTTTTGTCTTCATGGCTGTGCCAATTCTCATCGTCGGCAGCCTCGGCCTGGGAGCCCTTTATGAGACCGGCTACCTGTTTGACCTGGTGCGCCCCCTGTCGCCGGTGGTCGAGACCTGGATGGGCCTGCCGCCGGTGGCCGGCCTGGCGCTGGTGATGGGGGTGCTGAGGAAGGAGTTGGCCCTGCAGCTTTTAATCACGCTGGCGATCGCTATGGGCGCCACCGCCGGCGTGGCGCATAACCTCAACGTCATCATGTCAAATTCCCAACTTTTTGTCTATGCGCTCGTGACCGCCATTTACATTCCCTGCGCGGCGACGATCACGGCGCTGGGCAAGGAGCTTGGCTGGAAGGGCACCGCCGCCATCTCCGCCTTCACAATCGTGCTGGCGGTGCTGGTGGGCGGCATCGCCAGCCACCTGATCTCAATATTTGCCTAAATCACCAAGCCGGCCAAATCAAATAGCGAATGTCATGGCGAACAATCCGGAAGCTGCAGCAGTCATCCTTGCTGCGGATTTGCGTAAAGAAATCACGTTCATTTTCCGATAAAAGGTGCACGTTCGAGGCTAAACTCATTTTGTGGGGAGGTGACAGAATTGGCTATCTCCGCCAAGGTCAAAACGCATCCAGTCAGGGCAAAGATCCTCACCGACGAGTACGAGATCGAAGGGAACGTGCATCTGAAGCCGGGTCACTACCGCGGCCGCGTTTCGGATATTCTGAACGCGCCGGAAGTCGAGTTTATACCGGTAACGCAGGCGACATGCACCAGCCGGGGCTCCCTGGACAGCGAGCCGGTGAAGACCGATTGTACAATCGTACAGGTCAAGACAATCAGGATGGTCTTTCCGTTCGAAGACTCATAAATATCGTCTTTCTCCTTTGTCCATTTGTACCATAAAAACTCTTTTTTATTGTACAATGGGACAATACTTACCCAAGGGTAAAGTCCTATCATGTGAACAGATTCATCCTGCACATGGGCAGGTTTTATCCCTGTGGCCAAAGGAGAAAGAGTGGGGTTGTCTGTTGCCGATATTCTCAAATTGCCGATCCTTGCCGACGCCAAGCTGCTGGCGGGCCGCAAGGGCCTTGACCGCGAGGTCTCCCAGGTAACGGTCGGCGAAGTGCCGGACATCGGCGACTGGCTCACCGGCGGCGAGCTGGTCCTGTCAACCTTTTTTGCCGCCGCCAAGGATCCGCAGGCGCAGGTCGAGTTCAGCCGCAAGATCATCAAGTCAGGGGCCGCCGGCCTGCTTGTCAAACCGGGCCGGTTTGTCAAAACCGTGGCTCCGGAGATCGTTTCGCTGGGCGACCGGCACAGCTTTCCGGTGGTCGAAATACCTGACGAAGTCAGGTGGACGCATATCATCGCCGAGATCTCGGAGTGCATCGTCGGCGAGCACGTTTCCCTGCTGCGCCGCTCCGGGGACATCCACCAGCGGCTGCTGGAGGTGGTCATCGACGGCGGCGGCTGGCAGTCCATCGCCGACACCACCGCTGAGCTGCTTGGCCGCCCCGTCATTCTCCAGGACGCTTTTCAGGAAACACTGGCGCGATCGGCGGCGGGAGATTCAGCGGCGCTGGTCGATAAATTTATCGCGATGAAGCACATCGGCGAAGGCCGGGCCGGAAAAGACAGCCGCGGCCGCGCCTCTCTCCGCCGGAGAATGCCGCTGGATGCGGATGCGGAATATCCGGCCGCCGTTACCGTTCCGGTCTCGGTCGGCCGTGACGTGCAGGGTTACGTCACCAGTTTTGAGACCGCTGAGCCGCTTAACGACCTTGACCTGGTGGCGCTGGAGAGCGCTGCCACGGTGGCCGCGGTGGTGATGGGGCGCGAGCTGGCCAGGCTGGAAGCGGAAACGCGGCTCAGGGGAGATTTCGTCGACGACCTGCTGGCGGGCGAGTTTGACGCCGGGCCGACGATACTGCAGCGGGCCAGCTTCCTCGGCGGCGACCTTAGCCGCGGCTGCCTGGTGCTGATCGCCGACATCGACGCATTTGGAGACTATATCGCCGGCCAGGCGCTGAAGGAGCAGGAAGTACAGCAGATAAAAAACCGCTTCTTTGGCGGCGTCATCCGGGTGATCCGCTCCTACCACAAAGACGCCCTGCTTACTCCCAAGAGCGACAATGTGATTGCCTTTCTGCCGCCGCTCGGCGACGGTGGCGACAGGTTAATGTCGGTCGTCAAGTCAACGGCGGCCCTGATCCGGCAGACCTGCAACGAGCTGCTCCCCGGCTTGGCCGTTTCCATCGGCCTGGGGCGGTTCCACGCCAGCCCCGCGGCGACGCGGCGGGCGTACCGGGAGGCGGAGTCGGCCCTACAGGTGAGCCAGCGGCTCGGCGAGAGCGGCGCCATCGTCACCTATGACGACATGGGGGTTTACAAGCTGCTCCTGGGAGCGCTCGAGGAAGACCCGGAAGAGGTGCGCAGTTTTTACGAGGAGACCATCGCCCGGGTGGAGGAGTATGACAATAAACACAACACTGGCCTTGTCGGCACGCTGGAAGCTTACCTGGCCAACAACCGCAGCGTCGCCACAACCGCGGACGCGCTTTTCACCCACCGGCACACCATCCGCTACCGCCTGGGGCGCATTAATGATCTCACCGGCCTTGACGTGCACAAAAGCGAGGATCAGGAGAAGCTTGGCTTCGGCCTCAAGGCGATGCGGCTGCTGCGGCGCTAGCCTCCGGGCGGCCAGGTCGGCCTGTGCGGCAGGGATCAACTTCCCGCAGCCGAAAATAATCCTCTCCGGCTCCACTTTTTCTCCAGTTGTACAAATCAGGCGGCGGAAGCAGGGCCTATGTGCAATAATAAACCGCCCGCATTTTTGCGGTTTGACTGCCGGTGCGGGGGCAAGAAGGGGGAATGGCGATTTCTTATTGTATAATTAAAAACTGGATCCGCGTCCGGTGGTCCACGGGGGAAACTCTTCCTCCGAAATTCCGCTTTCCAGGCAGGCCAGGGCAGCCGCCGCGCGCTTCTGAAAAAGAGACTGCGTAATTATATTGATTTAAACTGTTGGGTTTTGAACTCGGAACATAGAAACTCGGGACTTGGAACTTAAGTTATGTGTCGCCTGTGCGCAATTACATCATCCGAATACTTTTCTCCCATGGAGAACATCCTGGCTTTAAACACGATGAAGGAAGGCCATGATGGCTCCGGGCTGGGCTTGGTTCTAAAAGATTTGGGCGGCGAGTTCGGGAAGTTCAAGGGGCAGCCAATCCTTTCCGGGGTTGCCTCTTCCAAGGGCCTGCGCGACCTGGACAATTACATGTACGCCCAGGGGTTTGAGGAGATCCACATGTGGCAGCCCAACGTCGACGAGTCGGCGCCCGAGCCGGAGACCGGCCGCCGCGACCATTACTTTGCCAAGGTTTATGAATATCCGCAGCTGTACCGCGACCGCAAACAGAAGGAACAGGAGGAGTTGCTTCTGGAGGCGCGCCTGGCGCTGCGCGAGCTGGGCGAGGAAGACGAGTCGATCTTCGTTTTCTCCTTTTACCCGGACGTTGTCACGCTGAAGGAAGTGGGCGATCCGCTTGAGCTGGGCCGGTTCTTCCGCCTCGGCGACGGCTCGCTCGAGGCAAGGATTATCCTCGCCCAGGGGCGGCAGAACACCAATTACGACATTTATCTGTACGCATGCCATCCATTTTTCCTGCAGGGATACTGCACGATGACCAATGGCGAGAACACCGCCTTTGTGCCGATTATGGAGTTTCTCACCAGCCGCGGCTTCCCCGGCTACGTGGGTTACAATTCCGACTCGGAGGTGTTTGCCCACATTCTCCACTACACACACCGGCAACTGGGCTATCCCTTGACATATTACAAGGATGTGATAACGCCGCTATCGGAGCGGGAGATCGATACGCGCGCCGACGGCGAGGCGCTGAGGCTGATGCGCCGGTCCCTGAGGCCGCTCTGCATCGACGGCCCCAACTGCGTCATCGGCTTCACCCCGGACGGCACAGCTTTCATGGTGCAGGACGCCAAGAAGCTCCGCCCCGGCATCGTCGGCGGCGTCCCGGGCAAGTACGCCCTGGTGAGCGAGGAGTGCGGCCTTGACGAGGCGGTGCCGGAGCGGGATAAAACGCAGGACTTCTCGCCGATGAAGTACGACATGGCGATCGTGGCCCCCGGCGCCAGGACATTGACCAGATGGAATCAGCTGAATACAAAGTAACGTGAAATGTTAACGTTTAGGGTTAAAACGTTTAACGGATGAATTAGACATGGAACCCGCGACCAGACTCGACCAGAATCATGAACTCTCATTAAGAGAGCTGCCTTACATCATCCGCTGGCGCGACGACCGCTGCACCCGCTGCGGCCGCTGTACGGCGGTATGCCCGGTTAACGCCATCGAAGCGGCGCCGCATGTGCACCGGCGGGTGTTTTCCGAGGGGAGCGCGCCAAATCCGAAAGCACAGCGGGAGATCGTGCACGTCGTCCGGCAGGTGACCGACATCGACCGCTACTGCACCGGCTGCGGCGCCTGCACGCTGGTCTGCCCCAACGAGGCGATCGAGCCGGAGTACAACCCCAGGCATAAATTTCTAACTTATAAGAACAGGGGCGGCGTGCCTTTCCGCCGCGGCGGCCGCCGCAATGATCCCAATCCTTCGACAGTTGATCAACTGAAGTTTACGCGCATCTCGATGCTCACCGACCCGGCGCTGGACGCCGGCCGGCACGAGTTCCGCATCCGGACGCTGCTGGGGCGCAACCTGCCGCCGGAGCAACTGCCGCTGAAGGCGTGCCGCGGCAAGATGGTCGTCAGCAAAGGCGACGGCTTCATCCCGCCGGTGCGCGAGATTTATCCGATCCGGATCGGCAGTATGAGCATCGGCGCCCTCTCGCCACATATGTGGGAGGGGCTGGCGATGGGGGTCGCCTATCTCAATGAGGTGGAGGGTATGCCCGTGGTGATGTGCACCGGCGAGGGCGGCATTCCGCCGCGGCTGCTGAAGAGCCGCTTTGCCAGGTATTTCATCTTGCAAATCGCATCCGGTTATTTCGGCTGGGACGAGATCGTCCACGCCATCCCGGAGATGACGGAGGATCCTGCCGCCATCGAGATCAAGTACGGGCAGGGCGCCAAGCCCGGCGACGGCGGACTGCTGATGGCCTACAAGGTGCTGAAGCTGATTGCCCAGATCCGCGGCGTGCCCGAGTTCGTCGACCTGGCCTCGCCGCCCACGCACCAAACCAAATACTCTATTGAGGAGGCCGTTGCCAAGATGATCCAGTCAATGTCGATGGCCTGGGGCTTCCGTGTGCCGGTTTATCCCAAGATCTCGGGGACGAAGACGGCGATGGCAGTGCTCAACAATCTGGCGCGCAACACTTATGCCGGGGCGTTGTGCATCGACGGCGAGGACGGCGGCACCGGCGCCGCTTACAACGTTTCCATGGACAAGATGGGGCATCCGATCGCGTCAAACATCCGCGACTGCTACCTGAACCTGGTGGCGCAGGGCAAGCAGAACGAGCTGCCGCTGATTGCCGCCGGCGGCATGGGCAAGACGGGAAACCTGGCCGCCAACGCCGCCGCCATGATCATGCTGGGGGCCTCGGCGGTGGACATGGGCAAGCACATCATGCAGGCCGCTGCCTGGTGCTTCGGCGATGAGTACAATCGCTGCAACCTCTGCAATACCGGCCGCTGCCCTCGCGGGATCACCACCCAGGATCCGCGGCTGTACCGGCGCCTCGACCCCGATAAGGTCGCCGAGCGCGTGGTGGAAGTGTTCAAGGCGGCCGACGTCGAGCTGAGGAAAATCTTCGCGCCGCTGGGCCGCAGCACCGAGCTGCCGATCGGCATGTCCGACGCCCTCGGCGTGGCCGACAGGGAGATTGCTGGAAGACTACAAATAAGTCATGTAGTTTAAAAATTGTCCTGGACCCAAAACTCGGGGACACAATACTATTTATTTACAGGGTATTTGTCGCAGAATAAAATTTGCGAAATTACGAATAAGCTTAAGGAAGAACGGGAGCAAAAACATGCTGGGAAAAAATAGTATTGTGTCCCCGAGTTTATGATCATTAAGGGAAACATTAATGGTGAGCGCGTCTCTTCCCGGAAGCTGGAGGAGCAGATCCAGGCTGCCGTAAAGAAAGGCGAGCGCCGGCTCACCGTTCATGCCGACGGCCAGCACGGCATCGGCGGCCGCATCTGGCCGCAAGGAAAGAAAGTCAGGTTAACAGTGGACGGCCCCGTCGGCCAGAGGCTGGGCAGCATGGGCATGCCCGGCACTGAGATTATCGTTAAGGGCAGCGCCTCCGACGACGTCGGCTGGGTCAACTGCGGCGCCGTTATCACCGTGCTCGGCGACGTCACCAACGGCGCCCACAACGCCGGCGCCCAGGGCATCCTCTACGTCCAGGGCGGCGGCGGCGCCCGCTGCGACACGATGACAAAGTTCAACCCCCGCTTCGAGCCGCTCCAGTCATGGTATTTCCGCGACGTCGGCGACTCGTTCGCCGAGTTCAAGGCTGGCGGCGTCGCCGTGGTCTGCGGCGTCAAGCCGCGCAACCCGGACAATATCCTTGGCTACCGCCCCTGCGTCGGCATGGTCGGCGGCGCCATTTATTTCCGCGGCCCCATCCAGGGCTTCAGCGAGAATGACGTCAAGCTGACCGAGCTTTCCGGCGCCGACTGGAAGTGGCTCACCACCAACATCAAGCCGTACCTCAATGCCATTGACCGGATGGATCATCTGGAAGAGCTTACCACCGGCCGCAGCCAGTGGCGCAAGCTGATTGTGTTGACGGCGGCGGAAAAGGAGGAGCGCCGCGGCTTCAAGATGTCAACAACCCAGTTCCGCGAGCGGGTCTGGGAGCCCGAGGTGGGTGCGGGCGGCATTTTCGGGGAGTACATCGAACACCCCCGCACCATCCTGCCTTACATCACCACCGGCGAGGACCGCCGCTTCCGGCCGGTCTGGTACAACGACAAATACCTGCCACCGTGCGCCTATGCCTGCCCGTCGCGGATTCCGTCGAACAAGCGCGCTTCCCTCATCCGCCAGGGCCGCCTCGAGGAAGCGCTGGCGCTGGTGCTCGAGTACAGCCCCTTCCCAGCGACTGTCTGCGGCCAAGTCTGCCCCAACCTCTGCATGGACGCCTGCACCCGAGGCCTCTTTGTTGACAAGCCGCACAACATCAAGAAGATGGGCGCCTTGAGCCTCGAAGTGCCGGCGCCGAAGAAGGCGCGCTCGACCGGCAAGAAAGTGGCCGTCATCGGCGGCGGGCCGGGCGGCCTCTCCGCGGCCTGGCAACTGGGCCTGCGCGGCCACGCGATCGACCTCTACGAGGCCGCCGGCAGGCTTGGCGGCAAGATGGAGTTGGCCATTCCCCGCGAGCGCCTGCCGCATGAGGTGCTTCAGAAGGAGCTGTCCCGCTTCGCCGAAATCGGCGTCGACGTTCATCTGAACACAAAGGTCAGCCGGAAGCTGTTTGACAAAATTTACCGTGAGCACGACATTGTCATCGTCGCCAGCGGCGCCCACGAGGCGCGCCTGATCAAGTTCCCCGGCTGGGAGGGCGTTACCCCGGGAATCGAGTTTCTCAAGGCGGCTAATTTCGGCGAACCGGAGGACCTGAGCGGCCAGCAGGTTGTTATTATCGGCGCCGGCAACGTCGGCATGGACATCGCCTGCCAGGCCTGGAACCTGGGCGCGTCCAGGGTGACGACGGTTGACATCCAGCCGCCAGCCAGCTTCGGCAAGGAGCGCGAGCTGGCCGAGTCTCGCGGCACTGACATCGTCTGGCCACGGGTGACTGAACGCTATGACGCCTTAAAGAAAAAAGTTTACTTTAAGGGCGGCGGCAGCATGGACGCCAACAAGGTGATCATCTCCATCGGCGAGGCGCCGGTGCTCGACTTCCTGCCCGCCGGCATGGATATCGAGCGCGGCTACCTGGTGGTGAGCGACAGCGGCCAGACTTCAGATCCAAAAGTGTTTGCCGTGGGCGACGCCACGAGGCCGGGGTTGATCACCAACGCCATCGGCCAAGGGCGCGTCACCGCCGAGGCGGTGCACAACCTGCTGATGGAGGTTGACATCGTTCCCGATATGAAACAGGTCATTCCCTACAACCGGATCAAGACCGTCTATTACGAAGGCGGCTCGCCCGACCTTATCCCAACTCCTGATTTGTCCGGCGACATGAGAGCGACCGGCGTTCCGGAGCCGGGAGTGCTGGTTGAGGGCTCGACTGACCTGAAGCCGCCCGATCTGCCGGGCCGGGGAATAACAAAGGAACCCGATGCCATCCTGAGAAGCGAAGCGACGAGGGATCTCTTGCCGCCGGCTACCGCCGTTTTGGCTAGACCCGAGAAAGAGGCGCAGACCTGCATGTCCTGCGGCCTGTGCCGCGACTGCGGCATGTGCCAGGCGGTCTGCTATTACGGCGCCATCAGCCGGGTCGTGCGGGACGGCGACTGGGAATACGTCGTCGATGACGACAAATGCATCGGCTGCGGCTTCTGCGCCGGTACTTGCCCGTGCGGCGTCTGGGAGATGGTGGAGAATGTGTAAAAACGGATACTGGATACTTGGATGCTGGATAAAACCTCAAACCCAGGGCCATTTCAAGTAGATTTTTTATTGGAGGCAACGAATCGATTTATCCGCCGCCGGTCGGTTAGGCATATTTGCACCTTCGGGCAATGAAACGAAAACAGGGCCGCCACCGGCGGACCTGTTTTTTACTGACGATCTCTGTCTATTCCTCCTCCAGGCTTCCTTTCTTGGCTGAAATCATCCTGCTGGCCGCTTCGCAGTTGAAGCACCCTTCGTTACGCGTAAAAAAATTCAGGGCGCCGGCAAGATATACGAAGCCAGCATCAATATGTCGCATCGGTTTGCTTTAGAGATGAAAGAAGATGGCATAATATTTTGAGTCATCGGTAGCCACGATATACTTGGCAGGCTCAAGAATCTATCTCAAAAGGTCGACTTTTTTAGATAGATTCTTAGCTGCGCTCTGCCAGCCGCGGGTCGAAACTGAAAGGTTTGACCCTCTTTCTTATCTTTCTGAACTCCGGATGCCCGGGATTAATGAGAACATTTATCTCGTCCGGAACGATTACCGAAGGCACGGCGAGGAGCAAGGTTTTTCCGTCCCGGGCCCATTTTGCGCCGATTGCCATCGTAGCGGGCGGGGGCGGAAATGTTCGCCAGCCCGCCGGCAGTGAAGTTTTCCTCAGGCTCGTAACGGATACGTCATCGGGCAGGCTTAGGGTGTAGACGCCAAGCTGAGGCGGCGCCAGCACCAGCGGCAAATGCACGAGATATTCCAGCGCCGCCAGGGCGCGGCTCTCCGAGGCGTAAATTACAGGAATTCCTTTTTCATTCCAGCGGCCGCCATAAATGCGGGCGCCATCGCCGCTGAGATCATCGATTAGGGCCATCCGGGCTATCCAGTACAGCTTCACTTAAAGCAGCGCGGCAAATCGGGATTTCCGTCCCGCGACGCCGGTCACGGCATCAGGAAGGGATCCCATGGGAGATCCGCCCCAGCTCATCTGTCACCATTTCGGCGCCAAAACGGGACGATAGCAGGTCAATCGGTTTCTTGCCGCCCAGCGCCGCGCTAGGCAGAGACAGCCAGCTCAGAAAGTTCTCACGCCCGCCAAAAACACCGGTTCCCCTCGCCACCACCTCGGCCAACTGCAGCACCTGTTCGCTCACGGCCGGGCTCAGGCGTTTCCTGGCGCTATACCGCTGCAAAGTGCGGTCGGTGACAGGAAGCAATTTCGCCATGCCGGACAGCGACAAGGAAAGGTATCTCGCCAAGTGGCCGGCCGCGTCCTTGGTGACTCCGGCGCCGCCCAGCTCAATAAAATCCATTCTGGTGCGGAGCTTTCGTCCCAGTACTTTTGTGCCGCCGAGTATGTCAGCAACTCCGCTGTATTGCATTTAAAAAGACCGTCCTTAAACGACATTATTCTTTATTTTATCGACAAATGTCAGAATATTCAAGCATTCATATCGATCAGAATCTTGAGCTCTCCCTTCCGCCCTGCCTGGCGGAGGGCTTCGGCGGCGTTGTCCAGGGGGAAGATTTTGCCAATCAGCGGCGTCACCGCCACCTTTTTTTCTTCCAGGGCCTTGATAGCCGGCTTAAAAGGACCGCAGCGCGATCCGATCAAGGTGATCTCGTTAATAACCAGACGGTTGAGGTCCAGGGCACGCGCACCGGCAATTGTGGTTTTATGCACGACGGTGCCCCGCGGCTTCACCAGCTCCATCGCCGCCTGAAGGCCGGCGGCGGCGCCGGTGCAGTCAACCACCAGATCGAACCGGTCGCCTGCTGCGGACGCCGCGCCGGGGGAATCGCTTCCGAGCGCCGTGCTTATGCCCAGCCGGTCCATGATTGCCAGCTTTTCCGGGTGCCTGCCGATTACGGTGAGCGAAGCGGCAGACTGCGCCAGAACCTGCGCTGCCAGCAGGCCCAGCCTGCCGTCGCCCAGGACACAGACGCGGTCGCCGCGGCCAATGCCCATCTGCTCAATGATTTCAAAAGCCGCCGCCAACGGCTCGATGAAAACCGCTTCCTTGTCGCTCACCGCATCCGGGACAAGGTGAAGATTTTCCACCGGCAGCGTCAGGTATTCTGCAAAGGCGCCGTCCCGCCCCAGGATGCCCAAAACCGTCCGCTCCGGGCAATGCCTGGCAAGGCCGCCGGCGCAGCAGTCGCACATGCCGCAGCCAATATTTATTTCCCCGGCGACCCTCCGGTCAACAAACTCCCGTCGCCCGCCTCTCCCGACCTTGTCAACCACGCCCACAAACTCGTGGCCAAGCACGCCCTCAAAGTCCATATATCCTTTGACTATCTCCAGATCAGTGGCACAAACGCCGGCAAGGCTGACGCGCACCAGCGCCTCGCCGCGGCCGGGCGCGGGCCGGGGAACGTTTTTATCCAGGCGCAGTTGGCGGTTTTTAAATACCAGCGCTTTCACGGCCTCATCCTGTCAAATCCTATGTTGCCAGATCTTACCGTATCATGGCCGCCCAAACTGCTTAGGCCTTTCATGATTGCCGGGTCCGTACTAAGATGAAGTTGCAGCGCGACTTAAAATTAATGCCGGAAATCGCTAGCTTCTTCGGGAGGGGAAAAGATGCAAGCGCTGATAAACGGAAAAACCCTGGAGCTGGCCCGGGGCGATATCACAAAACAGGAAGCGGATGCAATTGTCAACGCGGCCAACTCCGGCCTCAGGGGGGCGGCCTTCGCACTCGCTCTTGGGCAATACGAGCGGCAGGAGAATGTTCGCGATGAATGACAAACCAATTGCCGCCGGCAGAAGCAGCTTCGATTTTGTTGACAAAGAAGCCGTTTTCAGCGCCATTGACCTTAAGGAAGGCGATGTGCTGCTGGACTTGGCCAGCGGCGCCGGCAATTATGCGCTGGCCATCGCGCGCTCGGTCGGGAAAAACAGCACTATCCGCGCCTTCGATCTCTGGCGCGGAGGCATCGACGAGCTGAAGCGGCGCATCGAGGCCAAAGGCGTCGCCAACCTGAGCGCCACGGTTGCCGACGTCACAAAAAGGATTCCCATAGCGGACGCCGCCGCCGATGTCTGCCTGATTGCCACCGCGCTTCACGATCTGGTGCAGGAGAAAGGGGGAGGGGGAGCGTTAAGGGAGATCGCCCGTGTTCTTAAGCCTGGTGGCCGCCTCGTTGTCGTCGAATTTCGCAAGGTTGACGGCCCTCCGGGGCCGTCAAAGCGCATACGGCTGTCGCCGGAGGAACTGGACGATCTTGTGCTTTCGTACAATTTTGAGAAAGAGCGCACGGCCAGCGCCGGCGAGTATTTCTATCTGTCGGTGTTTAAAAAAGTGGTTTGATGTCTGCAAAAAGGTAGATGGCAGGATGGTAGATGGCAGGCTTTCCAGCCTGCCTTTGGGCGGGTTAATCTACGCACACACTCTCATCCGCACAGGCTAAAAGCCTGCGCCTACCTTTCTGTTTTTTTCAGGCTATCTCTGTCATACACAACTTTCGAGCATAGCTCCCTGTTATTGCGCTAAAGTTTTTTTCAGGCTACCCATTCAAACAGCACAAAGCGGGTGCAAAGCAGGATCAGGAAAAGAATGGAGATTACCAGGATCAACCGGTTTAGCCACGGCCTTTTGTGGCTCCACAGCGCCAGCAGCATAAATGCCGGAAAAGCAGGCAGGACAAAGCGGGGCATCGAGAACAGAGGACCCGTCGGCCCCATGAGGATGTGCGGGAAGGATGCGGGAACCAGCACCAGCACCAGGGAGTAGAGCGCATATTCCAGAGGCAGGCGCCAGAGGGCGGCAACGCTGAGAGCAAAAAAAACGATGGTAAAGCCGAAGTCCAGCCCGTACTGGGTTCCCAGGAAACCGGCATCGGTGTCAACCAGAGGCCAGAAGCTTCGCAACGGGCCTGCCAGGATTTTGCCGCTCCCGCTGAGCGCGTAGGTAAATCCCTGGTAGATTGCAGTCAGGGGTCCGCCGTGAAGCGGGTTGATTAAATGCCGGCCCCAGGTTCGCTGGACATGGGCAAACAGCAGCGCGTCGCCAAAGTGCACCCCCAGGTAGAGCATCCACGCCGCCAGGCCCGCCGCCGGCAGGAGCAAAAACAGTCCTTCCCCCCTTACCCGCCGCCAGCTCCAGTTTTTGTCTTTAAGAT
>JAJYLW010000023.1 GCA_021787475.1 Actinomycetes bacterium | reverse complement strand
CCTTGATTGCTTCCAGGGCGGCCTTGGCCTTGAACTCCTTGGAGAACTTTCTGCGGCTCATGAAACCCCTTTCTTGAAACAGCAGGTTCCATCTTAACCTACTGTCTCATTTTGGGGGTCCACTATATTTCCAGACAGTGCGGGTCCATGGGGGGGGTCAAGATTGGTCTATGAGCTGCACATCCCTATACCCCCCGAAAGTTCGGACAAGTTAAGTTTGGTGGAGGATAGGGGATTCGAACCCCTGACCTTTTGGCTGCCAGCCAAACGCTCTCCCAGCTGAGCTAATCCCCCATAATGCGGATGGTGGATATGGATTATGGATGGTGGAGAAGTGGATTTCCAGCTCCGCCTGCCATCCTGTTTTTTAGGAAGTTCCCAGCTTTCGATTATAAAAGCCGCTGGCGGCTGCGTGCAAGCGCCGGCCCGTGAGAACATCCCAAGTTGCGACAAAAAGACTGACTGCGGCTACTTAGCCAGCTTCACAAGCCCGTGATACTTGGTCGACTTTCCCGCCTTGATCGTGGCCCCTTCCAGCTTGCTGATGGGGATGGTCTCTGAACTAATCTGCTCTCCGGCGATGGAGACGCCTCCCTGGCGGATGCGGCGCCTGGCTTCGCTTCGGGTGAGGCCAAACCAGCGCTCAAGCAGCTTCGGAAGATAAGCCTGGCCGCCCTCATCATCCGAGGGCTTAAGCGGGCACTCAACCAGCCCGGCGGCGGCGGTCAGTTTCTTTTCCCGGAAAATCTCATTGAAATGCCGCTCGGCGGCCGCGGCGGCATTCTCGCCATGGAATACTCCCGAAGTTGCAAAAGCCAACCGGGCTTTAGCGTCTCTTGGATGAATCGACCCTGATGATATTCCTCTTTTGATATCAGCTATTTCTTGCGGTGTCTTCTTGGTTATGAGTTCATAATAGGTGATCATCGCAGTGTCAGGAATGCTCATGATTTTGGCATACATTTCATCTGCTGGCTCAGTAATGCCAATGTAATTTCCAGTGGATTTACTCATTCTCCGAGTTCCATCAGTGCCAGGAAGTATCTCAGTCGTCATTACAGCCTGCCTGGGTTTTCCGTAGTATTCCTGCACCGCTCGGCCCATCAGCATGTTGAATTTTTGATCGGTGCCGCCCAGCTCGACGTCGGCGTTTATGGCGACTGAATCGTAGCCCTGCAGGAGGGGGTAGAGGAACTCAAGCATTGAGATGGGTTGGCCGGCAGCGTAGCGCTTTTCAAAATCGTCGCGCTCCAGCATGCGCGCTACGGTCGTTGCGGACATCAGCTTAAAGATATCCCCCAGCCTTAGCGGCTCCAGCCACTCGCTGTTGCGGCGCAGCTCCAGTCGTGCGGAATCCTGGTCGAGCACCTTCCACGCCTGCTCCTGATATGTGCGGGCGTTGGCTTCGATTTCCGCCGGCGTAAGCTGCGGCCGGGTCTTGGAAGCGCCGCTGGGGTCGCCGATCCGGGCGGTGTAGTCGCCAATAATGAGAACGGCCCGGTGGCCGGCGTCCTGGAACTGGCGCAGTTTGGTGAGGACAACGGTATGGCCGAGGTGGATGTCCGGAGCGGTGGGATCGACGCCGAGTTTGATCCGCAGTTGGCGCCCTCGCCCTTCAGCTTCCTCAAGCTTTTTCCGCAAGCTGCCGTGCGGGAGGACTTCCACGCAGCCCTTTGTTAGAGCAGAGATTATCTGGTCATCAACAGGCATGGCCGCGGCGCCGGGCCGTTATTTCTTCTTGATCCTGCTGACACGGATAAAGCCGGAGCAGGGAATAATCTCGATGCCCTTCTTTTCCAGCTCGTCAACAAACAGGTTCATGCCGATCGAGTCGCTGGCGTCGTGGCCGGCGATGACCACGTTCAGGTTGCTCTTTTCGGCTTCCTCCCTGTTTTTCTCGCTAATATGCATGCCGACAAGCGTGCCGACGCCGGCGTCAGCCAGCTTCGCGATCGCCTCCGACGGGCCGCCGGTGCCGCCGGTCATGTCCACCATAATCTTGCCCGCCCGCCGCTTGTCCCTGCCGACAACGATTGTGGGACCGGCATTTTCGCGCGCGGCGCATCTGTATTCGGGAAATCCCTTAAGCTCATTGACAGTCTCTTCCAGAGTGAGGCCATCGCCCTTGCGGTCAAAGTTCTTCTGAAGAAAGGAGTTGACAAGGTTGTCACAGGGAGTATGAACGCACATGAACGGCAGATCAAGGAGGCGGGCGGCGTCAACGGAGCGCTGGTGGTTAAGCGGGAGCACGCTCCGCATCACCTCGGCCTGGCGCCCCTCAAGGACAGCCTCGCCGATGTTGATCGGCACGCCCTCTGCGTGCCAGATGTCAGCCTGGACGCCCATGACGTCGGCCAGGGCCGCCAGGCTCTTTCCCTCCGGGTGGTGCGCCAGCACCAGGTCGATCTGCCGGCCCCGCTCTTTCAGCCGGTCTGCCAGGAGCAGCTCCTGGGTTTCCATATCGACGCCGGCGAGAATCGACTTCACCTCGGTTTTTGGGTCACCGGCCAACACGCGTGTGTCGGCAAACGGGTTTACCAATCGGTCCGAATCGTAGTCTTCCTTTTCCTGGCCGCTCAGCTTGTCCAGCGCCTGCCGCTCCTTTTTCAGCAGCGCCGACACCGCCCGCTTGCCGCGGGGATCGGCCTTGATTCCCACCGATATTGCCAACTCATAGATCTCTTCCAGTTTCATTTGACCGCTCCTTTCGCCGCCAAACTTCGGGACAAAAACCTGCTGCCGGCGGCGCAATAACGCCACTTGCGCCTCGTGCCGGCGCTGATGCCGATTCTGGGCGTTGCTAAAATTTCCGGATTATGCCAATCATCCTGGCGCGATAAAAACGTCAGATGGCCGTCAAACACCGGCAGGCCGTAATGAGACAGGTCAATCCCCAGCGCCCGGGCCACCTTGCCCGGGCCGCTGCAGAGCTGCTCCGGCGCGGTTGCCGGCTTCCGCCGCGACCGCATCGCCTCAATGCCGTCGGTCGGCTCGAGCGCGCGAATTAGCACTGCGGCAGGACAGCCTTCCGGCCGGCAGACGATATTCAACAGATGGTGCATTCCGTAGGAGAAGTATACATAGGCCCTGCCCGGCGGCCCAAACATGGCCCGGTTGCGCCCGGTCATGCCCCGGCTGGCGTGACAGGCGGGATCGTCACTGTCATATGCTTCCGTCTCAACAATAACCCCGCCCACACCTTCGTTAAGAAGCTTGCAGCCGATCAGGTCGCGGGCAACCTCAACCACGTCCCGGGCGTAGAAGGACTCGGGCAGGACGAGCGAGCCTGTCATTGTCTGAGCGCCTCTGCCACGCGCCTCATTTCCGCCAGGCGGTTTGCCGCCAGCTCAAGCTGCGCCGCCACCCGGGCCGGGCCGGTGCCACCCTCGCTTATCTTGCGCTCAAGCGACGCTTCCAGGTCAACTACCTGAAAGAAGGAATCGTCAAACTTTGGCGACTCCAACCGGAGCTCTGCCAGCGTCAGGTCGCCCAGCTTCTTTTTTTCATCGATGCATTTGCGCACCAGTCTGCCGATGATGCGGTGGGCGTCCCGGAAAGGCACGCCCCGGGCGGCCAGGTAATCGGCGGCGTCGGTCGCCAGGGCAAAGCTCTCCTCGGCGGCCGCCCGCATCCGGGCGGCGTTAAATTTAAGCGTCTCAACCATCTCCGCCGTCAGCGGCAGCGCAATGAGCAGAATGTCTACGGTGTCAAAGACATACATTTTGTCTTCCTGCATGTCCTTGTTGTATGCGAGCGGCAGGCTGCTGAGCAGCGACGCCAGACCCTGGTAATTTGCCGCCACCCGGGCAGACCGGGCCCTGATCAGCTCGCAGGCGTCCGGGTTCTTTTTCTGGGGCATGATGCTCGATCCCGACGTGAACGCATCGGAGATCTCGACAAAATCAAACTCCTGGCTGGACCAGAGGATCAGCTCCGCCGCCAGCCGTGACAGATGAATGCTTAAATTGACAGCGGCGGCCAGGTAATCAAGAGCAAAATCGCGGTTGGCGACATCATCAATCGAATTGGCGCCGGGCTGCTCAAAGCCCAGCTCTTTCGCCACATCGCTGCGCTTGACATGATAGTTTACTCCCGCGAGGGCGCCGGCTCCGAGGGGCATCGACAGCGTTGCGCCCAGCGCCCGCCCAAAGCGGGAAAAATCGCGCCTGAACATCTCAAAATAGGCAAGCAGGTGGTGGGAAAGCAGCAGCGGCTGCGCCCGCTGCAGATGAGTATAGCCCGGCAGTATTACATCGACGCCAGCTTTCGCCTGGTTGTAGAGCGATTCCAGCAGCAGGACCAGGTCGCTAAGATGCTGCCGGCACTGATCGCGGACAAACATTGCCAGGTCGGTGGCCACCTGGTCGTTGCGGCTGCGGGCTGTATGCAGCTTCTTGCCGGCGTCGCCGATTTTCTCAATCAGCCGTTTCTCGATCGCAGTGTGGATATCCTCGTCCGCCAGCTCGAAGGCTAAGTCGCCCTGGGCCATCTCGGCCATGACCTGGCCCAGGCCCAGCTCGATCTCGCCAAACTCCTCCGTTGTCAAAACGCCGATGGCGGACAGCATGCGCGCGTGCGCAATCGAGGCCTGAATGTCATAAGGGGCCAGACGCCAGTCGTAGGTTATGGAGGCGTTGAGCTGCTGGAACAGCTCATGGGGCGGCTTCTCAAAGCGGCCTGACCAAAAAAAATCATTGTTGTCTGATGATTCCATCAGCAAGTTCCCGATTCAAAGTTACAAGTTCAACGCTCCGGAAAAAGGCTGTCCAAAATCTAATATCCACCATCCACCATCTGCTTTTTGGCCCAGACCTTGAGCGGGAGGCCGTAGAGCTCGCAAAAACCCTGAGCGGCGCCATGGCTGAAGGCGTCCTCGCCACCGTAAGTGGCCAGCCCAAAGTCGTAAAGCGAATTCGGCGACTTGCGTCCATTGACGCGGCAGGCTCCCTTGAAGAACTGCAGCCGGACCGAACCGGTCACTCGCAGCTGCGTCTCCTCCATGAACGCGCGCAGCGCGTCCATGAGCGGGTCAAACCAGCCGCCGTTGTAGGCCGTGTCCGCAAATTTCTGCTCAGCAATCCTTTTGAAATGGGAAAGTTCGCGGGGCAGCACCAGGTCTTCCAACTCCCGGTGAGCAGTCACCAGCGCCAGGGCTCCCGGCGCCTCGTACACTTCGCGAGACTTGATGCCCACCAGACGGTTTTCCACCATGTCGATACGGCCGAAACCGTGCGCGCCCGCGATAGTGTCAACCTTCTTTATCAAGTCAACTGTCGTCATTTCCTCGCCGCCGGCGGCCACCGGCTCTCCGGCTTCAAACTCGATTTCCAGAATCCCGGGTTGGGCCGGGGCCTCGGCAACGGGAGCCGTAACTGAAAAAGCATCCTCAGCGGGAGCCGCCCAAGGATCTTCCAGCGGACCGCACTCGATTGCCCGCCCCCAGAGGTTTTCGTCAATACTGTACGGGGCGCTCTTTGTCAAAGCGACGGGGATGCCATGGCTGGCGGCGTAGGTGACGGCTTCTTCCCTGGTCATGCCCCACTCCCGCGCCGGCGCCAGAACCTTCAGCGACGGATCGAGGGCGCGGATGCCAAGGTCGAAGCGCACCTGGTCGTTTCCTTTGGCTGTACACCCGTGTGCGACCGCGCCGGCGCCGGCCTTGTGCGCAACCTCCACCAGCACTTTGGAAATAAGAGGCCGCGACAGGGCGCTCACGAGCGGGTATTTCTCTTCGTAAAGGGCGTTTGCCATCAACGCCGGCAGCACAAAATCGTGAGCAAATTCTTCCTTGGCGTCAACGACGATCGCCTCGGCGGCGCCGATGGCAAGCGCCTTCTTCCTCAGCTCCTCCAGGTTCCGGGCGCGGCCGGCGTCAACCAGCACGGCGATCGTTTCCAGGCCGTGCTTTTCCTTCAGCCAGGCGATCATGACGGAGGTATCCAGGCCGCCCGAGTAAGCCAGCACCACTCTTCTGCTATCAGTTTTTGTCATTGCTTCTCATTCGTCATTCGTCATTCAACATGTGCAACGATCTCTGTTAGGAAGTCAACCATCTTTTTTGCGCGGGACGCGTCCGCTAGCACTGCCAGCACCGTGTCATCACCGGCTACCGTCCCGACGATGTCGGGGTGATCCTGCTCATCGAGGGCGCGCCCGACGGCAGGAGCCGTGCCTGGCTGCGATCGCACTACAATCAAATTTTGCGCTGCTTGCCAATGGGCGCCCGATTCCCTTAGCACGCGGGCCAAAGCGGCGCGCGGGCGGCGCCGCTCCCGGGTCTGCCTGATCTCAAGGCGGGCGCCCCTGCCGCTGGAAACTTTTTGGGCGCCCAGTTCCCGCAGGTCCCGGGACACCGTCGCCTGTGTTACCCGGAAACCGAGCTTCCCAAGCGCCTCAGCCAGTCGCTGCTGAGTGGAGAACCGCTCCTGTTTTACCAAAGTGGCGATCAACTGCTGGCGCTCACGCTTGCGCATTGCCAATCAGCAGCTTCAAGAGCTCTTTCTGGGCATGTAGCCGGTTCTCCGCCTGCCTGAAGACGATCGACTGCGGGCCGTCCATAACCGCGGCCTCTATTTCCTCACCGCGGTGCGCCGGCAAGCAATGCATCACCCGGCAAGACGGCTTGGCCAGAGAAAGCAGTTCCCCGTTTATCTGATATGGTTCAAGGCGCATCTTTTTCTCCGGCACCTTCTGCTGGCCCATGCTGAACCAGACGTCAGTATAAAGGAAGTCGGCCCCGGCAACCGCCGTCGCCGGATCGGTCGTCGTCTCGACGCGGGCGCCGCTGGCCGCCGCCAGCTCCTTTGCCTCCGCCAGGGCCCACTCGGGACAGGTGAGGTCCGCAGGCGTGCAGATCACCACGTGGGCGCCGACAAGGGCGCAGATATTCATTAGCGAAACCGCCACGTTATTGCCATCGCCCAGATACACCAGCTTGACGGCGGCAAGATCATCGTGAAGCTCGGAAACGGTCATCAGGTCCGAAAGCGCCTGGCAAGGGTGTCGCTCGTCAGTGAGCCCGTTTATCACCGGCAAGCTTGCCGATGCGGCAAAGGCTTCCAGATCCCGCTGGCTGAAAGTGCGGATAACGACCCCATCCAGACAACCTGACAAAATCATGGCTGTGTCTTCAATTGTCTCTCCCCGGCCCAGCTGCAGCTCGCTCTCGCTCAGGAACATGCAGTGCCCACCCAGATGATAAGCTGCCACAGTGAATGACACCCGCGTGCGCGTCGACGGTTTTGAAAAAATAAGGCCGAGGATTTTGCCGGCAAGCGCGGCCGACTGCTCGCCCTTGTTGGCCTTGGCGGCCTCAATCAGCGAGAGGATCTCTTCCCGGTCAAGATCGGCGACTTTGAGGAAATGGCGCGGCATTGTCATACATTCAAAGTAGTTTTAAGAAATTCGACCACCTCGTCAATCATCCTCTCTTCGACAATCAAAGGCGGAAGGAAGCGTAACGTTTTTTCGGACGTATTATTTAAAATAATCCGCTGCTCAAGAGCCCGCGAAACGATCTCGGCCGCATGCGGGCGGTGCAGGTCAACCGCCAGCATCAGGCCGAGGCCGCGGACGCTCTCCACCAGTCCACTGCCGGCCAGCCCGTCAAGTTCGGCGCGCATGTAATTGCCAATACGGCGGACATTTTCCATAAATTCGGGCGCCATCAGCTCTTTCAGCACGGCCACGCCCGCAGCGCAGGGCAGCGGGCCGCCGCCAAAGGTGGAGCCGTGCATGCCGGCGGTGAGCACGTCCGAATATGCCGGTGCCGCAACGGCGGCGCCGATCGGCAGCGCTCCGCCGAGGCTTTTCGCTAAAGTCATGACATCCGGCATAACATTTCCATACTGGTAGGCAAACAGCCGCCCGGTGCGCCCCAGCCCGGTCTGAACTTCATCAAAAACAAGCAGAGCCTTGTGTTTCTGCGTCAGCTCCCGCGCCACCTGCAGAAACTCAGGTGTGAGCACATGCACGCCACCCTCACCCTGCACCGGCTCGAGCATCACGGCGCAGACGCTGTCGTCCATCGCTTCCGCCAGCGCAACAATATCGTTGGCCGGCACATGGGAAAAGCCGGGCAGCAGCGGCCGGAAGGGCGCCTGCTTCTCCGGCTGCGCTGTTGCCGTAAGAGTGGCCATCGTGCGGCCATGGAACCCTCCCGTGAGCGTTATGATCCGGTGTTTGCCCCCGCCGGCAAGGTCGCGGCCGCATTTGCGCGCCAGCTTGATGGCGCACTCGTTCGCCTCAGCCCCGCTGTTGGCAAAAAATACCTTGCCGCCGAGGCTGTTTTCCGAGATCAGCCGGGCCAGCTCCGCACCTGGCTCAGTGAAGTAGAGGTTGCAGGTATGAAGCAATTCCCCCGCCTGCTCGCGGATTGCCTTGACAACAGCCGGATGGCAGTGACCCAGGTTGTTGACTGACAGGCCAGAGACAAAGTCAAGGTAGGCATTTCCCTCGCCGTCATAAAGGTAGCAGCCCTTGCCGCGCACAAACGCCACCGGCTGGCGCGCGTAAGTCGGCATGACATACCTGTCATATTTTTTAAAAATATCCATATTGGTTCGTGGCTTCCGGTTCTAACAAACCATGTTAACAATCTACTATTTTTTCAAGTTAATCCCTGTCTTGGGATTGAAGTTTAGGTTTATTCCAAAGTCTAATGTCCACCATCCACCGTCCGGGTGATTATCTTTGTTCCGATTCCTTCGCGGGTAAATATCTCCAGCAGCACCGCGTGCGGGATTCGGCCGTCGACGATATGGGCGCTTGCGACGCCGCCGGCAAGCGCTTTGATGACTGCCATTAGTTTGGGAATCATGCCTTCCGAGGCCGCCCCGGAGGCCATCATCTGCTCGAGCTCACCTGTCGAGCACTGGGAAAGCAGTGAATCGGGCTTCTCCGTATCGGCGTATATCCCCTCAACGTCAGTGAGAAAAATGACCTTTTCCGCATCCAGGGCCACCGCCAGGTCGGCAGCGACTTCATCAGCGTTTATGTTGTAGCTGCCGCCGCGCTCACCGGTGCCCACCGATGCGACGACTGGTATGAACCCTGATCCCAGGTTTTCCAGCACTTCCGTGTTGATCTTGATAACGCGGCCCACACGCCCGAGATCAACTTCGTTGCCCGCCTCGTCCAGGGCTGTCCTTTTTTCCGCCGTAATCAACCGACCATCGTCACCCCCAAGGCCGACGGCCGCCACCCCGTGCCGGTTGATCAGCGCCACGACCTCCTTGTTGACCTTGCCCACCAGCACCATCTTGGCCAGCTCCATTGTCTCATCATCCGTAACCCGCAAGCCCTGTACAAACTTGACATCAAGCTCCAGTTTTTCCATGTATTTGCTGATGTCAGGGCCGCCGCCATGGACGATCACAGGATTCATGCCAACATATTTAAGCAGGGCCACATCAGTGGCGAACCCTTCCTTGAGCGCGCTGCTCTTCATGGCGCTGCCGCCGTACTTGATCACCAGCGTCTTGCCGGAAAACTGCCTGATGTAAGGCAGGGCCTCCAGCAATATTTCAACGCGTTTTTGGTGTTTGTCCATATCCAATTCAAAGTTCCGAGTTCAAAGTTCAAAATCAAAAACCCGGAAAACAGGCATCCTGCTAATTTAAACTTCTGAAAGATGCTTTTTAGGTGCGGTATTCTGCATTAAGCGTGACATAATCGTGTGTCAGGTCGGAAAAATAAACGGTTTTCTCCGCGGCACCGCGGTGCAGGTCAATGACTGCCGAGAGTTCCGTCCGGGACATGATCTCATCCAGCCGCTCCCGGCCGACGGGATCCGCTGACGCCTCACCTGCCCGCGCCAGGCAGGCGTCTTCATAATAGATGTCCGCCGCAAGCTCGGACGCTGAGGCGCTTGCCAAGGCAGCTCCTGCCGTAGCCATCACCCGGCCCCAGTTGGCGTCGCGCCCATAAAACGCCGTCCTCACGAGCGTCGATCGTGCGACTGAGCGAGCAACGAGGTCTGCCTCCTCCGGAGTGGCGGCCCCCGCAACCCTGAACTCTATCACTTTGGTGGCGCCTTCCCCGTCTGCCACCATTTTCAGGGCGAGCGCCTTGCAGACTGCCGCAACCCCCTCGGCAAACAGTGCGGCGCCCTGGCTGCCCTGCTGCAGGTGAACGCCGCTTTGGCCGTTTGCCAGCAGAAAGACGCAATCGTTCGTGCTCATGTCTCCGTCGACGCTGATACAGTTAAACGACTCCGCTGCCGCCTGGCTGAGGATTTCCTCAAGCAGTTCAGGAGGGCAACCGGCATCAGTTGTTACAAATGCCAGCATTGTGGCCATGGCAGGAGCAATCATCCCGGCTCCTTTGGCACAGGCGCCGATCCGCACTTCGCCCTCCGGCAGCTTGACCAGCACTGCTCCTTCCTTGTCAATGCGGTCCGTGGTCTTGATCGCTTTGGCAAACGCTGGTCCGCCACTTTCCGACAGCGACGCAGCGGCAGCGGAAATCCCTGAACTGATCAGGCTCATTTCCAGCTGCGCGCCGATGACGCCGGTCGAGGCCACCGCCATGCTGGCCGGAGCAATGCCGCACAGTTCAGCCGCCGTGACGCCCATCAGCTCGGCTGCGGCAAGCCCGCGGCCGCCGGTGCAGGCGTTGGCCGAGCCGCTATTGGCCACAACGCCCTGAATTGCGTCAGACCCTGTTTTCGCGCGGCAATGCCGGACAGGCGCCGCCGCGGCCGCATTTGTCGTACCAAGCCAGGCTGAGGTGCAGGGCGCCCTTGAGACAAGCAGGCCCAAATCAGGTCCGCGCTTCTTGAGCCCGCAGGATACGCCAGCGGCGGAAAACCCTGACGGAGCCGTCAGCGAACCGGTCTGCTCCGTGGCATGAACCGGCATTTTCACAAACCTTGAGCTAAATAAATTCATGATCTCCCTGCTGGCGGTCACTTTGTCAACAAGCCGGCTCCCGGGCGACGCTGATCGCGCTTATCAACTGGCCCACGGATGGCGTGTTAACGAGCCTCCCGGACTCGTCGATATACATCCGTCAGGCAATGCCCGGAGGCCCTCCCTCCCCGATATCCTTGCCGTTAATCCGCACGGTGGGAGAACCCCTCAGGCCAAGGTCGCGCGCCCGCTTTTCATCCACCTCGGAGTAATTGACTTCGGCAGCGGCACCTGTCTCAGCAAGCGCAATCCGGATATTCTCCTCAAGCTGCCTCAGCGAGGAACAGCCAATTGAAACAAAAGCTTCAATTTTAATTGGTCCGCTCATCTTTGCTTGTTTATACAATAATGATGTATTATTTTACAAATTTATTCGTTAAAAAGCAATTTCGGAATAATAATTCATTTCCTTAGCTTCCGCAGCCAGGAGTTGAAGCGAGTCCGCGCAATGCTCGCCGTTTCCGTTAATGGTTTCTGCAAGCGGAGGAACTAAAGCCTGAGGCTGGCGCCCAGTTTCTCTTCCAGGGCCTGGACGATGAGCGCCCGGGCTGAATCGACCTCGGCATCGGTGAGCGTCCGCTGAGGCGAGCGGAACTCGAGGTTCAAAGCAACGCTTTTCTTCCCCGCGCCAATCTGGCTGCCGGTGTAAATATCAAACACGCGGGCGCTGTGAAGCAACGGCGCACCCGCATCGCCCGCCACCGCGATCACATCCGCCGCGGGCATATCTTCATCGACAATCACGGAGATATCCTGGAAGGAGGCAGGGTAGGTGATAAGATCCTCAAAGACGGCGATGCCCTTCGAGCTTGCAATCAGCCCTTCCAGAAGAACCTCGAACGCCACCACCGGCCTGTCAATGTCAAACGCCCTCAGCACAAGGGGATGAACCTCGCCGACATGACCAACGCAGCTGCCATCCACGAAAATGTCCGCCGCCTTGCCCGGATGCAGGAAAGGCTCCCGCGTGCGATCCACGGCAAACCATCCGGACAGCTCCTTAAACATTGCCTCCACCAGGCCCTTGCCGGCGTAAAAATCCGGCTCGGGACCATTGCCCCGCCAGGACGGGCCCCGCAAAGAACCACAGAGGCAACCGGCGACAACCTCATTTTCATCACAAAGCTTCTTTCCCTTCAATGGGGTGTAAACCCGCCCTATCTCGAAAATGTTGGCATCAAAGTTGCGTTGCGCCAGGTTGGCGGCAGCGCTCATCAACATGCTCGGCAGCATGATTGTGCGCATCAGCGACTGCTCGGCTGAAAGCGGGTTGGCCAGCGCCACTGCCTGGCGCCGAGGGTCATCATCGCCCAGCCGCAGCCTGCCGGCAAAATCCCCGCCGATAAAACTGTAGGTGATCACTTCGTTCAAGCCGCGCCCGGCCAGCAGCCGCGCCAGCCGTCGGGTGGCCGCCTGTTTTTCGGTAAGGCCGCCTATCGCCCGCATCCCGCTCGGCAGTGACGGTGGGATCAGCTCCAGGCCGAAAACTCTTGCAATTTCTTCCACCAAGTCAATTTCACGCTCGACATCGGCGCGGAAACTGGGCACACCGACGTGCAGGCCTGAACCTTCTTTTTTGACCTTAAAACCTAGCTTTGACAATATAGCTCTAATCTCGGCGGCAGGCACCGTCACGCCCAGGAGGGCCGCCACCCGCTCCGGCCTTATATGGGTTGCGCCGCCTTCAAAGGGCTTTGCCCGGATGTCAAACTGTCCGGGGACCAGCCGGCCACCGGCGATCTGCGTTATCAGCCGTGCCGCCATCGCCAGCGCTTGGGGAACCAGCTCCTGGTCCAGCCCTTTTTCAAAACGGGTGCTCGACTCACTGCGCAGGCCGAGCGCCATGGAAGTCTCCATAATGCTGCGGCCGTCAAAGTTGGCCGCTTCCAGAAGAATGTCGGTGGTGCCGGCGGCAACTTCGCTGTCCTGACCGCCCATGACGCCGGCAATGGCGACGGGCTTCTCACCGTCGGCAATTACCAGCATAGCGGCGCCCAGCCGGCGGCGGCCGCCGTCGATGGTCGTGATCTCTTCGCCTGCCGCCGCCCGCCTTGCTGTTAGCCGCCGGCCGGCGATCCGGGCCATATCGAAGGCGTGCATGGGTTCGCCGATAGTCCACATCACATAATTGGTGATGTCAACAACATTGTTGACGGGCCTGAGGCCGGCAGCGGCCAGGCGCGCTTTCAGCCATGCGGGCGACGGCCTGATTTTGACGCCGGCAATTAGGCGGACACCGTAGCGGGGACAGAGGGAGGGATCTGCCACCGAAATGCTGACAAGCTCCTCGACGTTGTCATCGCCGCGGGGCTTGATGTCACAGACAGGCATCGTTCTCAAGCGGGAGCCGGTGATGGCAGCCACTTCCCGGGCGACGCCGTAAACGGACAAGCAATCAGGACGATTGGGCGTAATTTCCAGCTCGAGCACATCATCGCTTACCGGCAGATAGTCAACCAGGCGGCCGCCGACGGGCGCGTCTTCAGGAAGAATCATGATGCCGGCCGATTTTGCCGCCAGACCCAGCTCGCTTTCGGAGCACAACATTCCCTCCGACCGGACGCCCCTGATCTCGGCTGCTTCCAGCCGGCGCCCGTCCGGAAGCATGCCGCCCGGCTGGCAGACAGCCGTCCTGTCCCCCTCCTTGAAATTACTGGCGCCGCAGACGATCTGCGCGGTGGCGCCGCCTGTATCCACGCGGCAGAGCGACAACCTGTCGGCGTTGGGGTGGGGCTCAATGGCGACAACCCTGCCGATGACAAAGCGGTTGAGATTGCCGTCCCCGGCCGGCAGGCCGGCGTGGCTGATCCGCTCCACTTCGGTTCCGGTCAGCGCCAGCCTCCCGGCCAGCTCCCTGGCGGGCAGATCGACATCCACATATTCTTTTAACCAGGACAGAGGGACCTTCATTGCTCAACCTTTTTCGTCACGTTTCATGTTTCACGTAAACCCTTCTCCCTTCAATGAGTTAAACGTGAAACATGAAACACTTAACGTTCAGAACTGGTTGATAAACCTAAGATCGTTGTCATAAAACATCCGCAGGTCGGTGACGCCGTGCTTGAGCATCGCGATCCGCTCGACGCCCATTCCGAAAGCAAATCCGCTGACTTCATCTGGATCATAGTTGACAAAACCGAAGACGTTTGGATCGACAAGCCCGGCGCCCAGAATCTCCAGCCAGCCGCTCTGCTTGCAGGAACGGCAGCCCTTGCCGCCACAGATCATGCAGGAGACGTCCACCTCGACGCTCGGCTCAGTGAAAGGAAAGTAGTGCGGCCGCAGGCGGATCTGGCGTTCGGCGCCAAACATGGACTTGGCAAATGCCTCAAGCGTGCCCTTCAGGTCGGCCATGGTGATATGCTCGTCTACTGCCAGGCCCTCAACCTGGTGGAACATCGGCGTATGGGTGGCGTCCGAGTCGCGCCGGTAGACACGTCCCGGAATAATGACATAAACAGGCGGATCTTCTTTCTCCATCACCCGTACCTGCACCGGCGAAGTGTGGGTGCGAAGAAGCACTCCCGCTTCGCCCTCGATAAAAAAGGTGTCATGAAGCGACCTGGCCGGGTGTCCTTCCGGCGTATTCAGCGCCGTGAAATTGTAGTAGTCGGTCTCGACCTCCGGCCCCTCGGCAATGCGGTAACCAAGCCCGGTGAAGATATCCTCGATCTCCCAAAGCGTCTGGGTTATCAAGTGCAGGCGGCCGCCCGGAAACGGCTCGCCGGGCAGGGTGATGTCAATCCGTTCCTGCGCCAGGCGCTCCTCAAGCGCCGCCGCCTCCAGCGCCTGCCTGCGCCCGGCCATCGCCTCTTCCAGAGCGGCCCGCGCCTGGTTGCCCAGCTTCCCCACCAGCGGGCGCTCTGCTGCCGGCATTTCCGGAATCGCCCGAAGCAGCCGGGACAGTTCGCTTTTGCGCCCCAGATGCCTGACGCGGGCGGCTTCCAGCGCGTCTTCTGTCCCGGCCGCGGCAATCGCGGCCGCGGCTTCCTCGTAAATCGCGGCCAGGCCGGGGTGTTGCTTAAGTTGTCCTTTAAGGTCAATATTCATGCCTGCAACTCTAACATTTGCCTCCCGGCGGTTCTAGAATTTCAGGCGCCCCGCTGAACTGCCGGCGCGCCCCACTTGGGCGCGGCTTTGGGCGCGCCTCATCCTCTGCCTTAGTCCCTCGTAGAGCAGGACAGAGCCGGCCATGGCTACGTTCAATGATTCGGCGCCGGCAGACTGGGGAATTCTCACAATCCGGGCGGCGGCCGTCAGGACCGTTTCGGGCAGACCGTCCCGCTCGGCGCCGAGGGCCAAAATTGCCTCCCCGGACAGGTCGGCCTCCCAGGCCGGCTTTCCCTGGCGGGGATCGGCGGCAATGATGTCCAGCCCTGTTTCCGCCGTCCACGCGGCCAGTTGCCGGACACTGATATCCAGGCAGAAGGGAACCTCGAAGATCGACCCCATTGTTGCTCGCATGGCCTTGGCTCCGTATGGATCGGCGCAGCCGGGGCCCAAAATGACCCCGCCGGCGCCAAAAGCCGCGGCGGTCCGGATGAGGGTCCCCACGTTGCCCGGGTCGGCAGCGCCCGCCAGGTAAAGAAAAGTGCCCGCACCGGGCGCCGGGCGCAAATCACCAAGGGGGTGGTCAACGAACCGGAAAACGGAAATAACCCGGCTGCCGCTGCCGAGACCCGACAGCCTGGCCAGCACCATGTCGGGGCACGAGAAGAGGTCAACTGCCGCGCCGGCGCTGCCGCCCGCTCGCTGCCGCAGCCGCTCCGCCATTTCCTCTTCATGCCCGCCGGGCACAAAAACCCGCTCGGGAAACACGCCGCGGCCCAGCGCCGATTCGAGCAGATCTTCGCCTTCGGCCAGGAACAACCTGCCGGCATAACGGTTCCGTTTCCGTTTCAGCCGGGCGGTTTCCTTGACAACTTTGTTATTGCTGCCGGCTACCCACCGCGAATGAATCTTCATCTTGATTTAGAGTCCATCCCGGCAGGCGCATCCTGCTTCGGCCGGCCGCAAAAGCCCAAAAAGCAGATACTGAAGCCCCCTTCGTCTTTGCCCATGGCTCTATCGCTGGGCCTCGCCACGAATTACCTGCCACGAATTACCTACTGGGATAGCTTCTTACGGGCAGGACAGAACGCTGCGGAAAAACCGGCTGATGGCAAAAACAGTCAGCCGGAGCAATCAGGCTGACAGGGCCGATTTGGCCTGCCGGGCCAGGGTGGAAAACATTTCCGGGTCGCTCACGGCCAGGTCGGCGAGGGTGCGCCGGTTCAGGTTTACTTCCGCTGCCTTAAGCCCGTGGATGAGCTGGTTGTAGGAAAGCCCGTTCTGGCGGGCGGCAGCATTGATCCTGGTGATCCATAGCCGCCGGAAATCACGCTTGCGCGCCCGGCGGTCGCGGAAAGCGTACATCAGCGAGCGGCTCACCTGCTCCTTGGCGCGCTTGTAGCTGGAATTCTTTGTGCCCCGGTACCCGCTGGCCGCAGCCAGGACCCGGCGCCTTTTTTTGCGTGCGTGCACGCTCCTTTTTACTCGCGGCATTGTCCGTCACTCCTCCGTCACTTGCCGGCAGTCGCTTGTGAAACAATCGGCGGCATCACCTTCGCGCGCATTGCCGCCGGTCCAAACTACCTCTTGCCCAGCAACCTCCTCGCCCCGCCGGCGTCGCCGGAGCTCACATCCACGTTTTTGCGAAAGCTGCGTTTCCGCTTCGGGCTTTTTTTCTCCAGGATATGGCTCTTAAAACCGCGGCGGCGCAACAGTTTTCCTCCGGATGTAAACCGGAATCTCTTGGCGGCGCCCCGATGCGTCTTCATCTTTGGCACAGGCTTTTCCTTTCGCTTGACTGGCGCTGACTTTCTATTTGACAGGCGCCAGCACCATGACCATGTTTCTGCCGTCAAGATTGGGTTCCGATTCAATCACGCCCAACTCGGCGACGTCCTCCGCCAAGCGCCGGAGCAGCTCTTCTCCTTTGCGGGGATGAACCACCTCGCGGCCCCGAAACATGATCGTCACCTTGACCTTGTCCTTGCTGCGCAGAAACCGCGTCACATGCCCCTTCTTGGTCTCGTAGTCATGGACGCCGATCTTGGGACGCAGCTTGATCTCCTTGACAATGATGGTGGACTGATGCTTGCGCGCCTGCTTCGCCTTCTGCTCCTGCTCGTACTTGTACTTGCCGTAATCGAGCACTCGGCAGACAGGCGGATCGGCATTTGGCGCCACCTCGACAAGATCTAGGTTATGGGAACCGGCGAAGTCGAGCGCCTCCTGGCGGCTTCTGATGCCAATCTGCTCGCCGCCGGGACCGACCAGCCTCACCTTGTCCGCCCTGACGGCCTCGTTTATCCGGGTAAAGTCTCTTACCCGGGCCTTATACTGTGCGACCGGCAAACACCTCTTTTCTCAATGTATCGCAATAATCTTTTATTGTTAATCCAATTCGCTAAGGAGTGTCGTCATGCAAAATCGGCACAAAAAAGGGTACCCTAAAGCACCCTGTCATAATCAGACCGTGCATGAACACGCACGCCCAGCCGGATCAAAAATGGAAGACCTGCAAGCTCTCATTCAGGGCACGGCTTCATTGCCGTGTCATTGCCGGCAGGTGAGAAGCGGGTGCTTCTGCTTTATTCACGGAGAAAGTATAGCGAAAGTCGAGCGCCGCTGGCAAACTTCTTCAGGGATAGGATGTAGAGGGTGAAAAAGTGTCACCCCCCGGGGCGCATATGCGAAGCCGCCAGCCGCTGCGCCTGCACGCCTCTTAAGCATTTAAAAGGGTAGTTTGGTTTGGTGGACCAAAAAGGATTCGAACTTCGAACTGATTTTCTTATCTGATCTAGGTCAAGATAAAGTCTTCTGACCATACGCACGTTCGACAAGCTTCGAATTTATGAGCCCCGATCAACCCGGCTAAACTTCTCCCCATGCCTGGGATGCGGCACCTTAAGCCCCTGCCGTATGAGAGAACAATGCCTGAGGGAAAGACCAGTCGCCTGCCGTAGCTTATTAAGTGGAACGTCTTTGATTAACGGAAAAATCTCCTCAGCAAACAATACGGGATCTGGTCTTTCGTCAACTCGATCCCACCGAGTGTTAGCTTCAAAGCGGGCAGTTATCACGTTGCCGCGCTTTGCCGCTGCCCTCCCCCCGTGCGCAGGGTCCCTGCCCGCATTTCTAAGGGCTGCCAATTTGGCCGGGCTTCGGCAATTATCCCAGAGCAGGCTTCTCTGGCGTCCAGAAGCGGTTCGTGATCGGGAAGCGGCGGTCCTTGCCAAACGCCCGCGAGGTGATCTTGATGCCTGGCGGCGCCTGGCGGCGCTTGTACTCGTTGCGGTCGATCATGCGGGTGACGCGGCGGACGGTGACCTCTTCCAGCCCCGCGGCGATCATGTCCTCAAGGCTGTGGTCGTGCTCAACATAACTCTCGATTATTATGTCAAGCACCTCATAGGGAGGCAGGGTGTCGGAGTCCTTCTGGTCCGGCGCCAGCTCGGCGCTCGGCTCCCGCTCAATGACGCTGACGGGGATGACCTCCGCTCCCAGTGAGTTGCGATAGCGGCAGAGATCATACACCATCGTTTTGGGGACGTCCTTGATGACGGCGAAACCGCCCGCCATGTCGCCGTAAAGGGTGCAGTAGCCGACGCTGGTTTCACTTTTATTCCCTGTGGTCAACACCAGCCAGCCGAACTTATTCGAGAGCGCCATCAGAACGTTGCCGCGGATGCGTGCCTGCAGGTTCTCCTCGGTGATGTCCGGTTCACGGCCGCCAAACTGCGGCTTCAGATCATCGAGGTAGGCGGAAAAGATTGTCTCGATGCGGGCAATCCTGAACTCGATGCCCAGCCGTTCGGCCAGGATCCGCGCGTCATTGCGCGTCCCTGCGGAAGTATAGCGGGACGGCATGGAGACGCCGATGACATTTTCCTTGCCGAGGGCGTCAACCGCGACCACTGCGGTTAGCGAGGAATCGATCCCGCCGGAGAGGCCGATCAATACCTTCTCGAAACCGTTCTTGCGCACGTAATCATGCACACCGAGCGTCAGAGCCTGATAAATCTCCGCCGGACCGTCAAGAGGCGCCGGCAGGTGCGGCTCCGGCCGTTCCGGTTGATGCCGGTCTTTGGCGTCAAATTTCCTGGGCAGCTCGATTGCCACCAGCTCCACCGGTCCCGGATACCGTTCTTCTACCGCCCGGCGGCGGCCACTCGTGTCCCGCTGGCGGGAGGCAAGCACTGCCTCGAGATCGATGTCGGCAACCACCATGTCTTCCGCAAAGCTCTTGCCGCGCGCGAGCAAGTTGCCATGCTCATCATAAACGAGGCTGTTTCCGTCAAAGACCAGCTCGTCCTGGCCGCCAACGAGATTGACATAAGCCACAGGCGTGAGATAATCGCGCGAACGCGTCTCGAGCATTTCCTCCCTGGTTTTGGTGCGGCGGACGCGGTAGGGAGAAGAAGAAATGTTGAGGATGAGGCCGGCGCCGGCGGCAACCTGGCTTCCAATCGGCTCATCTGGATACCAGATATCTTCACAAATGTTAAGGCCAATGCTGACGCCGCCGATCTCGAAGAGGAACGGTTTATCTCCGGCGGCAAAGTAGCGAAACTCGTCAAAGACGCCGTAATTGGGCAGGCGGATTTTGTGGCAGACGCCGGCGACTTCGCCGGCGCTGAGGACGGCGGCGGCATTGTAGATCTCTCCGGGAGCATCAAGAAAACCCACCACGGCGACGATGTCCTCCGCCGCAGCAGCCACTTCTCCCAGCGCCTTGACGTTAGCCCTTAGGAAATCCGGGTTGAAAGTGAGGTCCTCGGGCGGGTAGCCCGTCAGCGCCAGCTCCGGGAACGCCACCAGGTCGGCGCCCAGTTCGGCGGCCAGTTCTATCCCGGCGACGATCTTGACAATGTTCCCCTCAAAATCGCCGACGGCGGAGTTGATCTGCGCCAGCGCAATGCGGATGCGGTGCATCTCAAAACTCCGATTTCGGATGCTGGATTTTGGATGTCAGATCCATTATTCAACCCTCCCCCGCAATCCGGGTCTTAACGCTTCTCTTCCACCTGCCTGGCCAGATCCGCCACCAGTTCGTCGACTGGCTGCTCTCCCAGGTCGCCCTCGGCATAAGAGCGCACCGACACGTCGCCGGCATCCTCTTCCCTGTCGCCGACAACAAGCATATAAGGAACCTTGTCAACTTCGGCGTTGCGAATCTTCTTGCCGACCGACTCCTTGCTGTAATCGAGCTCGATCCGGATTCCTTCCTGCCGCAGCCGCGCCGCCACCTGGCCGGCGTAGTCAATGTGCCGGTCAGCCACCGGCAGGATCACCGCCTGAACCGGCGCCAGCCATAGCGGGAAGGCTCCGGCGTAATGCTCAATCAGGCAGCCCATGAACCGTTCCAGCGAGCCGAGCAGGGCGCGGTGAATCATGATCGGCCGGTGCTCCCGGTTGTCTTCCCCGATATAGGTGACGTCGAACCGTTCCGGCAGGTTAAAATCCACCTGGATAGTCGTGCACTGCCACGCCCGCCCGAGGGCGTCGCGGATTTTAAGGTCGATCTTCGGCCCGTAAAAGACGCCCTCCCCCGGATCAATTTCAAAATTCAGTTCCGATTTCTCCAGGGCCGTTCTCAGGGCTTCCGTTGCCCGGGCCCAGTTGTCATCGCTGCCGACTGATTTTTCCGGCCTCGTTGACAAAAATACATCATACTGGTCAAAACCGAAAGTTCTCAGCATAAAGAGCACGAACCGGATTACGGCCAGGATTTCGTTTTCCAGCTGATCGCCGCGGCAGAAGATATGGGCGTCGTCCTGGGTAAAGCCGCGCACCCGGAGAAGCCCGTGAAGGACGCCGCTGCGCTCATAGCGGTAAACGGTGCCCAACTCGGCCCAGCGGATGGGCAGTTCGCGGTAGGAGCGGGTGCGGCTTTTGTAAATCTTGATGTGGCCGGGGCAGTTCATCGGCTTGACGATGTACTCCTGCCCCTCGATGTCCATCGGCGAGTACATATTCTCGCGGTAAAAATCCCAGTGGCCGGACGTCTTCCAAAGCTCGGCGCTGGCAATATGGGGAATCATCACCATCTCGTAGCCATTGTCAAGATGAGCGTCGCGCCAGAAATCTTCGATGATCTTGCGCACCAGCGCCCCCTTCGGATGCCAGAGCGGCAGGCCGGCGCCAACTTCATCATCAATATGGAAAAGGTCAAGTTGTTTGCCCAGCAGGCGGTGGTCGCGGCGCTCGGCTTCCTTCAGGTTTTCCAGGTGCCGGTCAAGCTCCTTGGCGGTGGGGAAGGCCGTGCCATAGATGCGCGTCAGCATCGGATTTTTCTCATTGCCGCGCCAGTAGGCCCCCGCCACCGAGAGCAGCTTGAAAGCCCGCAGGCGGCCGGCGTCGGGCAGGTGCGGGCCACGGCAGAGATCGGTGAAACCGTCATTGGCATAAATGCTGATGGCTTCATCCGGCGGCATCTCCGCGAGCAACTCCAGCTTGAAAGGCTGGTTCGCAAACAAGCCGGCTGCCTCCTCCCGGCCTAGCTCCCGCCGCTCAAACGAAGCCGCTTCTTTGACGATCTCTTCCATTTTTGACTCAATCGCCGGCAGGTCGGCATCGCTGACCGGGAGCGGCAACTGGAAATCGTAATAAAAGCCGTCACCGGTCGCCGGGCCGATCCCGAGCCTGGTGCCCGGATAAAGCTGCATGACGGCATCGGCAAGCACATGGGCGGCGCTGTGTCTGAGCACCTGCAGGCCTTCCGTGGAATCAATGGTGACAATGTCAACCCTGTCTCCATCATCAAGCGAACGGCTCAGGTCAACAAGCACGCCGTTTACCCTGGCGGCGATCGCCGCTTTTGCCAGCCGGGGTCCGATGCCAGCCGCGGCATCGAGGCCGTTGGCGTCGCCGGCCAGTTCGATCAATGAGTTGTCAGGCAGCTTTATTTGCACGAATGACTCCCCCGCTCACATTCGTCCTATCGCCGCCAAAGTTTAACACAGCCGGTATAAAAGGGGCGGCCTTGGCGCCGCCCGTCTGGCGCTCTATGAGGAAACTCAGGCCTCGATGTCTTTGCGCCGGTCCAGATATTCCTGCCGGTCGATCTCACCGCGGGCGTAGCGGGCGTCGAGGATCTGCCGCGCGCTCGCGTCGTGCGGATGGTTGCCGTGCGCACCGGGATGGTGATGATGACAACACCCGCCGTGGCCATGATGGTGTCCATTGCCAAGGATCACCCAGATCAGCAGGATTACGCCAATGATGAATAAGAGTCCCATGCCTCTCTCCTGTGTCGTTTTACCAAATCTTTTATGGGCGGCCTTGCGGCCGCCCATTCGGGAGGATGTGCAAACTCAACCTTGAGCGCCTTTTTTAAGTTGACAGATCTTTGCGCTTTTCCTCGTATTCAACCTTGTCGATCTCGCCGCGGGCATAGCGCGCCTTGAGGATGTCAAGCGCCGCTCCCCCGGCAGGGCCGGCAACGGCGGCGGCTTGGTGATTCCTGGCATGCTTTATCAGCCATACTGTCAAAACGACAACGGCAATTACGATCAGCGCCAGCAGCGCCACCATAAAGATGATCCCGAACACATGGTGATCCGGGGAGGCGTGGCGGGCAGCCTGCCACCCCAAACCAAACGACCGTCTGTTCCTTATCATTTATGTCCCTCCTCTGGAAGTTAATCAAAGCGGGCCAGACCGTAGCCTTGTTTTGGCCAGCTTTATGATCACTGTGCCGATTTTTTAAATTATCGCCCTTCCAGATAAGGAAAGTGTAAGAAATCAGTTAAAAAAGTGTTAAATTTGCAGGGAGATAAAACTAACCGGTAATGTCCTTTTTCTTTTCCTCAAACTCCGTCTTGTCGATTTCGCCGCGGGCATACCTTTTCTTAAGGATGTCCAGCGGAGTCTCGCCGGCTGCCGGCCCCTCCGGGCCGGGTCCGGCGTTGGCTGCGCGGCCCTGCGCCTGGCGCAGTAGCCAGACCACAAGCGCGACGATGCCGACCAGGACCGCGATCCAGAAGACCATCATCATAATCATACCGGGCCAGCCAATGCCGCCGCCGTCCCAGCCACCATTCCAGCCCCATCCGTACATCATTTTTCGACCTCCTTCGCGATTCTTCCCGTTTTCATTTTACAGCACGATTATCCCAAACCTGGATGAAGAAGCCGTAAAGGAATTATTAAGACACTGTTAACAGGAAAGCTGGACGTCAGGGTTGGAAGTTCGCGAAAGAGCCGGGGGTGAATTGTTGGTGGACGCGATCGCGCGTCATTTGAACATCTCTATCTTAAACGAGCTTGCCAGACCGGTAAAGAAGATTTTAGCCTAGTTAGGGTTTATTGGTTTTTAATACCGCAGATGCACGGCTGGCAGTGCCCGCGAAGTGGTAATTCAAATACACCTCCAAAGAAACGCCCCGCCGAGCACGAGAAGTAAGAAGATGACACCAGGCATCGTGATTTTTATCCTTACCATTGATAAATTGAATCTCCCCGGGTTTCCTGGAGGCTCCATCATTTGAGAGGATGAAGTCATGAATACACAAAAGAGGTACCCCAAGGAAGTAAAAGAACGTGCGGTAAAAATGGTTCTGGATCACTTGGGCGAGTA
>JAJYLW010000007.1 GCA_021787475.1 Actinomycetes bacterium | reverse complement strand
GCGCCGGCGGGTAGAAACACCACCGGGCATTCAGGCCCAGGCCGACTGGGGCTCCTTCAACCTAAACATCTGCGGCCGTCTGGTGGAGCTTTGCGCCTTTATCCTGACGTTCTCGCACAGCCGCGGCAGAAGTGGTCGGGGTTGTCTGGACAGCAACTGGACCGGCTATTGCATCATGCCTATGCCATCAGCATCAGCGGCAGGAGTTACCGGCTGAAGGACAAGGAGGTGATGTTCAAGGATTAATCAAACGCCGGGTGCGGGAAGGTTGCTGTCACTTAACTTCGGAAATCTTGGTGTCACTTGACACTTGTAGTGGGATCCATCGGTGAGCCCCGAGGCCAGGCAGCTTACCAAAGTGGCTGTTGCCGTACATCCCGGCGGCGTTCGCCCGTCCAGGTATACCGCCACCGAGGCGGTGTTTATGCCCGAGCCGGAGTCAGAGTAATCGGCGCTTATGGTAGGCGAGGCTGTGTTTATCCAGCCACTGGGGGATACGCTGCTTACCGCCGGCGGGGTGGTGTCACCAGCAGTGTAAGTGTAGCTAAAGACGCCGCCGCCGAAGGTGCCGGCAAAGAGGGTGCGGTCGCTGGCGAAGTTGGGCGATACGGCCAGGGAGGAAACATTCCCGCCAAAAGGCCCGTTGGTGGTCCACTGGTTGGTCCCGGCCAGCCCGGCCGAAGGAAAGATCAGCAGAGCGGCAAGCAAAATATCAAAAATCAGCGCGGTAAAAAGAAAAGAAATAGCAAACAAACGCTTCATTTTTTAGCCTCCCCAATCCGGGCAAATCCTGATTTAAACTTGGCCCTCCATTTCATCGATTCGAACCGGCTTTAATATCTTAAGCGTCCGGGCAGGATATCATCCGGCCGGGCAGAAATCTCATTTAAATGCCGCAAACCGGGCAAGTTAATCAACGGTAAATTGGATCACGGGGGGTTTGAATGGCTGGCGATGGCAACAAGGCGCTGCAGGAAAAGCTGACGTTCTGGATAGTCGTTATCGGCATCACGTTTCTGCTAATCGTGTTCCTAGTTTCGGCGCTGCTTTTTCGAAATTCGGACAAGGCGGCGGAAAACATCGTCGCCGTGCTGGGAGCGGTGACCGGCTTGCTGGGAACGCTGATCGGCTACGTGGCAGGCCAGTCGGGCAAGGACAAAGCCGAGCGGCGCGCGGCGGTGGCTGAGCAGCGGCTGACGGCGGTTGCCGAGAAAGGCGACAAGAATATCATTGCCGAGGCCAAGTCGGAGAACCCGCACCTGTTCAAGGACTGGTAGCGCATTATGGGATAAGGGTAACTAGGGGGCATGCCCCCTAGTTACTGCTGCTTTGCTACCGTGTTTAAATAAGAGATGATGTTCGCTTTGTCTTCGGCGCTGATGTTTGACCCGGTAAAGCCGGCCATCTTGTTGACGATCGTGCTCCATTCCTGGCCCGTGTGCGTGCCGGGCGGATAGAGCGCATGGCACTGCGAGCACTTGACCTGCCAGGTTTCCTGGGCGGCGTCGGGCGACGGCGTCTGCGGCATCTTGGCCGGCGGCGGAATCGGTTCGGACGGGCTCCCTTTGGGCGGCCCGCCGACGTGGCATTTGTTGCAGCTGGTCTGGCTGGAGTGGCACTGGAAACAGTAGGCCATCCGCGGCCGGTTGGTGGGGTTGATGTTGAGGTCGTGGGCGATATTACGGTGGCAGTCGGTGCACTTGGCGCCAAGCGACAGATGCTGAGCGTGAGAGATATTGATGTTGACGACGTTGTACTTAAAGCCCGACGTATCATTCTTGCTGGTCATGTTCCCGTGGCAGCGGATGCAGTTGCTGTTCACCCGGTCGGGCTTGGCCGAGTAGCCGCCATGGTAGCCGTCCGTTATGAAACTGCCGCCGCCGCTGGCATGGCACTCGATGCAGCCAACGGTGCCGTAATCAGGGTGGACTTTCGATTGCTGGCTGATGTCGGCCGTCTCGCCAGTGCCGTGACAGGTTAGGCAAAACGTAGGACTTGTGGTAGTAAAGTGAGCCAGGCCCAGCAGCGGCGACACTGCCACCAGGATCACCACGACAACGATCAGCCCCCACACCGGTTTGGAAAGCTTTGGTTTTTTCATCGTTCGCCCCGCCTATTCCTTGATTTTGCCAACGGTGACAACGACATCGCCCCAGGCCTGTCCGCCGCCGACCGGATCCGCCATCGCCGGGACAATGGTCTTGGGATTTGTGCCGATGCCGTCCTTTTCCCGCCACCAGACCAGCTCTGTGTTCGGATTCTTAAGCGCGCCTGACTCTTCATCCTTGCTGATCTTCTCGCCCTGGGCGATTCGGCCGAAGCCAGTGTGGCCGACGCCATTGGCCATCGCCACCACGCGCGGGTGGATTCCCTCAGTCAGGAAAGCCGTCGTCTCCAGCGACCTTGCCCGCGGATTAAGCTGGCTGTCATCGACAGGTGAGATTCCCTGACCGGTGCGGGCCGCCCGCACCACCCTCACTTTGTCGCCGTCTTTGATGCCAAGCTGCTCGGCCGTGGCCGGATTGATCCAGACCGGGTTGTTATGGAGGATCTCGTCCAGCCACATGCAGTTTGCCGTTTTGGCGTCCGTCTGGATGGCGGTGTCAAAAATGGTGAGCACCAGCTCATCCTTTGACAGCGAGGAGAAAGCGGGGACTGGCTCATAGTCCGGGAGCGGCGAGAACCCTTTGTCCTTAAGCACCGAGGAATAAACCTCGAGCTTGCCGGAGGGGGTACTGAAGCCGCCGCCGAAGGAGCCGTAGTCGGGCTTGCTCCTCGGGTTAAACCAGACGCCGTGCTGCTTCAGGTAATCAAGACCGCCGGCCGCAGCCAGGCCGCCGACGTTCTGAATCCGGCCCTTCAGATAATCTTCCACTGATTTGAAGCCAAAATACTGCTCCATGCCGCCTTTTATCGTATTTGCGAGCGATGTCGCGATTTCAAAGAACGGCCGGGCGTCTTTAAGCGGCGGCACAACCGGCTGCCTGAGGGAAATGAACGGAACAAGCTCGGGCGAGGGCCTGACTTCAAGATCCCATCCCTCCAGGTAAGTGGTCTCCGGCAGCACGATGTCGGCCAGGGCCGCGGTCTCGGTCATGAACGGGCTGACGGCGACGTGGATGGGCACCATCGTATCATCCTTGAGCAGGTCAGCGACGCCGCCGCCGTCGGGATCGGAATAGACCGGATTGTAGGAACGTGTCATCAGCACTCCCACCCGGTGCTTGCGGTCCCGGATAAGCTGCCAGGAGCGATCAATTGCCTGCTGGCTCGCCAGCGGAAGATCAGCAGGATTGCTGAGCGGCGTCGGCGCCGGGACGGCCGGCGCCGGATCGGCGTCAGGCAGGTTGAACTCGCGCGGCAGGCAGAGGCCGCCGCGGTTGTCGATGTTCCCGGTGATAATGTTAAGCAGCATCACGGCCCGCTCATTCTGGGTGCCGTTGCCATGGACGGAGACCAGCCCGTCCGACAGGGTGGTGGCGGGACTGGTGGAAGCAAATTCCGTGGCTACGCGCCGGATGGCAGCCGCGTCCACCCCTGATGCCGCCGCCGCCTTCTCAGGGGTAAACTGGGACAGATGGGCGGCGATATCGCCGGAGCTGATGTTGGCCCACTGATCAATGAAGGCGGCGTTGTGCAGGCCCTCCTGCATAATCACGTTGGCCATCGCCAACGCCACAATGGCGTAAGTCCCCGGGTTGACATAATAAACCTCATTGGCGCGGGTCGAGGTGTTGGTGAGGCGCACATCAAACACGACCATCTTCGCCTGGTTGTCCTGAACGCCCTCGATCAGGCGGCGGGCAAAGCCGACGAACTGGGGATGGCTCTCGAGCGGGTTAGCGCCAAAGACAAGAATGTATTTTGTGTTGGCAACGTCGGGCATGTCGCCGGCGGCGCCCCAGGTCAGCTGGGTCGCTACTTGCTTGTTGCCGCCAAAAATGCTGGCCGCTCCCAGCGCGTTGCCGGAGCCAAAAGAGTAAGCGAAGCGCTTGCCCAGCGTGTCATGCCCCAGATCCTCAGTCATGTAAACGAACCGGCCCGGCTGGGATTTGAGTGGCTGCATCGCCTTTGCCACTTCCTCATAAGCCTGGTCCCATTTGATCTTGGCCCAGCGGTTCTCGCCGCGGCCGCCGACGCGCTTGAGCGGCGTCAGGATGCGGTCGGGATCATAAAGGGCGTTGATACCGGCCTGGCCGCGGGCGCAGAGCGCGCTCTGGTTGCTTAAGTGCTTGGGGTTGCCGCCGATCTTGACCAGCTTGCTTTCTTCAACGTAGCCGATGATGCCGCAGCCGGCCGGGCACTGCGTGCAGGTGCTGGGCAGGAACGAGCGGGGCAGCCCCGAGACCCGGTTGACGGAACGGCCGCCATCCATCATCTCCATCGCCTGGGCGATCGGGTGCAGCTGGCTCTCAATCGCCAGCAGCGCCGTTCCCGCTGCTCCTATCTTTAAAAAATCCCTGCGGGTGATGCTGCGCATGGCTGTGCTCCCCTAACTGAGCGGGATTGTCTGCCCGCCAATGACCATAACAAAGCGCATGGCGTAGACGCCGATGTTCACCAGAATCGAAGCGATCACGATCGCGGTCAGATTCTTGCGCGTCGGCCCCAGGACGAGCACCATGGGGACGATTGAGCCGAGGAAAATTTCCACCCCCAGGAAGATGGGGGCCAAGTTGCCCGTCAGGATGAGCATGCCGGCCTGGTAGGCGTCGGCGTGCGCGGTCAGCAGCACCAGGATGTCCGACACGATCAGGAACAGATCCAGCATGATAGTGTAAGCCATGAACTGGGCCAGCTGGATGATCAGCCGCTTGTCCTTGGCGCGCTGCTCCTCAGTGGTTTTCTTGTCAAACCACTTCCAGCGAACGGCCGCAACTACAACCACAAAGCCAATTCCGGATACCATTGCCGACACCAGGAAGATGGTTGGCATGGCGGCCGTGTTCCAGAGCGCCCGCGCCTTGGCCAGCGCCAGAATAAAGCCGGTGTAACCGTGGACCGAGATCGCCAGGGGAACGCCGATGATGCCCAGGATCTTCGCCGCGGTGCCGCGGTTGGTGAAAACCATGATCGCATAGATGATGCCCATGATCGGGTAAAGCGTGAGCAGGAATGAACCATAGGTGATCGGCGAAGTCCAGTTATAGAAAAAAAACAGGTGCCAGAAGCGGAGCGGCTGCCCAAGATCGGCGATCAGGTTCAGGGGGGCGATGATCAGCAGGACCGGCGCCAGGACGGCGGTAATGCGGCCGATGGGCTTGAACTCCTTGCGTCCCAGCATCGTCGCCACCACGGAGATGACAAATGACCCGGCGCTGAGGCCGGTGAAGAAAAAGTACTGGGCAATGTACATCACCAGCGGCAGCTGGTGCTGAACCGAATAGACTACATTTACATCAGTATTGTCCATTTGGAACCTGGCCCTTCGTTCTGAAGCTTTCCCGGCCGATGCTAGAGACGCAGATTGATGAACGCCCCTTCAGCACGGTAATTGATACCCTTCTCATCATTGCTCATTGCCGTCTCATCGCCGGCGATGTAATAAACATTCGGCTCCGTTTCCATCTCTTTCTTCAGCACGGTAGTGGCGTTGGACGCCAGCAGCTGTGAGATCTCGCTCTTGTCGTCGTTGCGGTCGCCAAAGACCATCGCCCTCGTGGGGCAGCTTTCGACACAGGCGGGCTCCAGCCCGGCGTCGACGCGGTGCTGGCAGAAGTAGCACTTCTCCACGATCTCCTTGAATGGGTTGACGTAACGGACGTCATACGGGCAGGAGGCGATGCAGTATTTGCAACAAATGCAGCGGTGCGGATCAACAACGACAATGCCGTCGTCGCGCTTGTAGGAAGCCTGGGTGGGGCAGTTGCGGACACAGATGGGATTGGTGCAATTATTGCAGAGCCGGGGGAGATAGAAACGGCGGGCGGAGGGATAGGGTCCCTTCTCAACGATCTTGACCCAGGTGGCGTTGACTTGAAGCGGCACCGCCATCTCTGCCTTACAGGCAACCGTGCAGGCGTGACAGCCAATGCAGCGGCGCATGTCAATCACCATTGCGTAACGCTTCTTGGCCAAAGTCGCTATTGCTAGTCCTCCCTCATTGATCAGGCAATCAAGGATTGCCTGTCATTAGCGTGCCCAGCCCTTCCTGTCCCTTCCCCAAGACGTGGTGAACGATGACAAACCCCGGCGGCACATGCCGCCCTTTGTTGACCTCTGCGCAGGAACAAGCTATTCATGCGCAGCAAGGATAGGTAAAATGCAGAGTTTCCGCCAAAAAGTAAATTACTTGCGGAGCTTGCTACTTGCTATCCTCATCCCCTTGGATCTTCCTGATCAACCAGTTTATGAACGGAGGCGTAGCGAACGTGAGTCCGGTCAGAACAATAACCGTCATGATCACGTTGACCAGGAAGAACCGCAAATTTTGTTCTATATACCACATATCAGATGATAAGTTTTATATATGCTTGCCGGTTTTTGTGAAAACCGACACAAGCCACACCCCGTTGGGGCCTCTTTCCACAATGTGCTTTCCGGTTGTTAACCATTACAGCGTCAACGCCGGTTTCCTGCAAGCAGGCCGGCGGCGCTCAAGCTCCATACTGGGCGCCGGCGGCGCTGGCTGCGGGCTTCCCCTTAAAGTTGTGGCACTGGCCGCAAAACTGGCCCGCATAATGCTGCGCCTTGTCGCTATGGCAACCAAAACAGGCGCTCCGGTCTGTCACCCGCCACTGGTGCGGCCAGTGGCATGACGTGCACCCCGCCTGAGAATGGGCGCTCACCGCGTGCAGCCCTTCCGTCTTTACCTGCCCGTGGCAGGAATTGCAGTCCACCACCGGCTTCTCAGCCTGATGCAGCTTGTGGCACTGCATGCAGTCCCACTTCATCGGCCCGTTGCCCGGGAACACCACCGTGCGTGGGGCCGGCTGATGCGGAAACGTCACCTGGACCGGCAGCTTCTGGTGGCAACTGAGACAGGTTTCGCGCGTCGGCCTCAGCGGGCTGTTCTCCGCCAGAAACGGATGACACTCCTCGCAATGCAGCTCCGCCATCTGCGGAACCTTGATCGCAGCCTGCTCTCCGGCAACCTCGCCGGGATGACAGGCATCGCAAATAAACGTCGACGGCTCAAACTGGTGCAGGTTCATGCCATGACAAACCTGGCAGGCGATGTTTGCCTGATCGGCGTGCACCTTGTGCCCGGCCGTGTTAGCAACCTGCACCCACTCCGGATCGCCGCTGTAATGGCAGCTCTTGCAGGCGGCGTCCGAAACGCTGGCGTGATTCGTGACGCGGTCCGGCTTGTTTATCAAATAATTGACAACCAGTTCCGCGCCCGTAATCGGGCTGACCTCATGGCAGCTGTGGCAGTTGACCTGGCTGTGCGAGCTTGTTGACCACCTGCTCCATGCCGTGTTCATGGTGTGGCACAGCCGGCAGAAATTCGGGTCATCCTGCGTATAGCTATAGAGCCTGAAGCTTCCATAGCTGCCGCTGAACAAAACAATCAGCGCCGCCGACGCCAAAACAGTCTTCTTTGTCCTCGACAGGCGTGAGATTCTGCGAATCAGGCCCCTCGCCTTGTGCGCCAGCCATCTCATCGCTGGTCACGAGGACAATTGCGGCCCCCCGCCCCGTAACATCCGCCAATCTTGGCCCATTCCATGCCACCCTCCCTGAGGTTGGAATGCGATGCTACAGGCTCTTCCCCGAATACCCATATGGGTAATCTGGAACAAATTTTATTCTTCCCTTTTCTGATTGTCAAGAAACGGATTTAAGTTAATCGATACGACTAAAGTACCTGTCTTAGATTCCCTTCCCTTGTTGCCGGCAGGCGCCGCTGTTAAAATTAAATTCCACGTTAGTCTTTGGGGGCGGGCGCAAGCCGGTTTTTTAGGCTCTTCAGAAACCCGGATAAAACCAAGATGGGCTGATGGAAGCTGCCATTGAAATTGAAGGCTTGACCAAGACCTTCGGCCACGGACCGGATGCGATTGCCTCGGTCGACCACCTCAGCCTTCGTGTTGACAAAGGTGAGATTTTTGGGTTTCTTGGCCCCAATGGCGCCGGCAAGACCACCACCGTCAAGATGCTGGCCGGCATCATTTTCCCCACTTCCGGGGCTGCCCGCCTGCTGGGCAAGCCGCTTGGAGACGTTGCCACTAGGGCGCGGATTGGCTTCATGCCCGAGACCGTCCGCCTGAGCACATTCATGCGCGCCGAGGACTGGCTCGGTTTCCACGCCCGCCTCTACGGCATGGATGCCGGCCGCAGCCGCGCGCGGGTAAAAGAAGTGATGGCCCGGACCGGCCTTGCGGGCAGGGCCGGCTCGCGGGTAAGGGACTTTTCCCAGGGAATGATGCAGCGAATCATACTGGCCCAGGCGATCATCAACGAGCCGGACCTGCTGTTTCTGGATGAGCCGGCCTCGGCCCTCGATCCTCTGGGCCGGCGAGACCTGCGGGAAATTATCACCGGGCTCAGGGACCGGGGCACGACAATTTTTCTCAATTCCCATCTGCTCTCGGAAGTGGAGCTGGTTTGCGGCCGCGTCGGCATTCTCAATCATGGCAAACTCATCCGCGTTGACAAGTTAGGCGACATCACCGGGCCGGTCCAGGTCGTCGATGTCAAGGCGGAGGGAATCTCCTCGGAGACGGCCGCCGCCATCAGGCGGCTTGCCGCCAAGGTGGAATTTGGGCTGGACGGCCGTTTCACGGCGACGCTTGACAGCGAAGAGCAACTTGGCAAGCTGGCGGAGATCATCACTCGCGGCGGCGGCGCCCTGAAAGAGTTTTCACCGCGCCGCATCAGCCTTGAGGACGCGTTTCTCGAAGAAATCGGGGAGGACGGCAGCAGTTGAAAACGATTGCCGTTTATACCCTCAGGCAAACGCTGAGGTCAAAAAGCATGATTGCCGGGCTGGGGGTCAGCCTGCTTTACCTGGCGGCCTTGCCGTTGTTTAGCGCCACCGGCGGCGGAACCGTCACGGTGGGGAGCGCCGGCCAAGGCACAACGGCCGCAGCCCAGTTCCTGGGTTACGCCCTCGGCGGGCTAAACCTGATCGGCATGTTCATGGCCTTGTTCCTGACGCTGGGCTCGATTCACACCGACATCGAGAACGGCACCATGGCGATGATCATTACAAAACCGCTCAGCCGCGCCCGAATAATCACGGGCCGCTGGGCGGGATACGCGGCGCTGATGACGGGGTACGTGCTCATCATCGGCCTCGTCCTCTGGCTCGCCGTCGTGCTGGGCACCGGCGAACCATTCCTGGGCTACATCCCGGCGCTGGCGCTGGTGTGTCTGAACGTGACAACGATGATGACACTGACCTTCGCCGTCTCTGTCTTCCTGCCGGCGGCGGCAAACGCGGTTCTTGTTTTCCTGGTGTTCATTGCCACCACTAATCTTAGCCTTATCAACGTTGCCGGGGCGGCGGCGGGCGAGACGGCGGAAACAATAATCGGCAACCTGTTTCGCCTGATGCTGCCCGTCGGCGTGGTCGGCGACCAGCTACACAGTCTGGTTGTAAATTCGCCCGGCCAGACCCCGGCTTTCCTCGTTCCCGGCAACCTGTTTGTCGCCTATGAAGTGATTTACATCGCGGCGCTGCTTCAGCTTGGGGTAAGAGCGTTTAAGAGGAAGGACCTTAAATAGGGTACGGCCTGACTTCTCCGCCGGGTCATTGCTCCGTCATAGTGATGGCTTCCGTTGGACAGGACTCTTCACAAGTGGCGCAGCCATCGCAAATGTCATCCTTGACAAGCACGGCCACGTCTTCGGAGCCAAGCTCCAGGCATTCATTCGGGCATTCGTCAACACAGATGCCGCAGCCGGTGCATTCGTCGGCGTCGATTTCGGGTTTTCCCGCCAATGAGCCACCTCCATAACAACCTGACTTGTCACAAAATCCGAAGCTGATTATACAGTTTATCCAGGAAGCCCCCTCCGCAATTTTACATTTCTCTGGCATCTGAGCAAGCTGGATAATCGTAATCCGAAATAATGCGGTTAAATTCCCGGTGAAAATTCTCTTTTTAGGCTAACGGAAGAAGTGCGGCCATGCAACTTTGCATCCGGAAGCATGATACGCCTGCCGGGATAGGCTCCTAGCGCTTCGGACAAAAGATAAACTGATCATATGGTTCGTTCAGGAATTGCTCGGGGGATTGCCCTGGACTTGCCCATGTCCGGCCGGCTGCGTAACTCGCCCCTGCGGGGCTCAGACAGACAATCCTTGCTGGAAACCCCGCCCGTCCTGCTTGCTTTGCTGCGGCCTCCCTGCGGCCAAATCCCGGCAGAGCCGCAACAATGCATTTCCGTGGCTATCCTGAGCGGGTTGTACAATCAATAAAGACAAAACCATTGTCAACCGGTAATCATGAAGGCGCGCTCGACGACAGAAATAAAATCAACGCCGTCACAAACAACGTAAACAGGAATAATATTGGCATTGTCATTACCGCAAACTTGTTTAAACCCCGGCCGGGAAAGACGCGATTGAGCACCCAATGGTGAAAAAAACCCTGCAAAATCAGAAAAGGACCAATTGATAAAACAACACGGAGCAGCCACGATGAATTTTTACCGAAAAAATCCAAAAAAAGAACATAAGGTATGTAGAGGTATACATAACCTGCGGCAGTCAAAATAACAAGCCAGAGGATATTAACAAACCACCATAGCGTTCTTTTTTTTGCCACTCTTCACCTACCACTCTTCGCCTGGTTCATTAGTCCATTAATCCTGCGGCAGCGCTTGCGGAAACCAGTAGCTTCTGCCGGCGTCATCCTGGCAGGTGGCAAAGGTGCGGGCCATGAAACTTGTGACTGCCGGCGGGACGATGTATTTAAGCGTGACGGTTCCGGCGGAGCCGGGATCAATGTCCGGGAACACCTGCGGCAGTAGCGTGGCTATATTAACCCCGTTTGTGCAGATGGATGCGGCGATCACGGGGTTTTTGGCCGTCCCTGTGCCCGGGTTGCCAATATTGTAATCAACCGAGATTTGCCCGAGCTGATAATCTTCCAGGCCGGCCCAGAAAACATCCTTAAAAGACCAGGAAAGCCGAGGCATCGCGGTGGTTGCTGCCGGAGAGCTGGAGACCGGTGAAAACAGGCCCGCCTTGTCCATGGCCCTCACAGCAAAGTAATTGGTGGCGCCGGCATCGAGCCCGCTGACGGTGATGGTCTGGGCGCCGCCGGCGGCAAGCGGCGCCGGCAGCTCACCGGCCGGAGTGGCCTCATTCCAGTTCTGATCGTTGATGGCGGAAGCCGAGTAGCGCAGGTCGTAAGCGGTGGCCGTGCCGGTGTTTCCGTCGTCACCGGGGGCTGTGAATGACAGGGTTGCCGTGCCGGAGCTTGTTGCGGTCACAGCCAGATCAGTTATCCGGGCCGGCGGCGTGAAGTCAACCATGTACGCGGTTGCGGCGTCAGCTGGCTTTTGAAGCACATCCGTGCTGTCGCCGTAAACATCCACCGTGGCGAGATAATTCCTCGACGTGTCAAGCGTCATGGAGATCTTTGTTGATGCATTAACCTGGATATTATTGTAATCGAGAGTGTCCACCCTGCCGGCGGCATGATCCGGAGCGGTGACGACAAGATCGGCTGTGCCGGCGCCGGTTCCGTTTGCCTGCATCCGGTAGCCGGCGCTGATGTCGGCGCCGTGGATAATGACGCTCTTCCTGTGCTGTTCCGGATATTCCAGGTACTGTGAACCGGGAATCTGCTCATCGATGCTGCCGTCCGGATTCCTGCCGGTGCGGCGGCCTTGTGAGTCGTAGACGCTCATGTCAACCGGCGAGAGCCAGGTATACTCGATGTCCGTCCCCTGGCCGACCTGATCCTGGCAGCCGTCACAGGCTTCACCGGGCCAGCCGAAGGCGTTGTTCCAGTAACCCTGCAGGGGCGGGTTGTCGGCGCCGTCGCGCTCGCCGCCGGTTTGAACCGGCCATTTGCCGACATTTGCGCCGGTGTATTCGCCCCACTGGCCAGCAAACCGCAGCCACTGAAATGGTGTGTCCGCCGACATTTCAACTTCGGGAACGACAGTTGCCGACGTCCGCTGGGCCGGATCTGAGTTTCCGGGATCGTTCAGAATGCTGCCGTCACCGGCGGCCGCATCCCAACTGACCGGCCACTTGACGTAGTGCCTATCATCGGCATAAAAGTAATTTGCGTGCGACCCCTGCGCCACATACACCACCGGATGGCTGGAATCGCCGCTCGATTTCTCGACGCCGCCAGGGCCATTCCAGTTGCGCCACTGGCCGCCGCCATGCTGGCTATAGTCGGCCCTGTAGGGGTCAAGATTTGCATCGAGATCAACCTGCACCACTTCCCAGTCGCCCTCATGAAACAATTCCGGATGATCGTTGGCGTAATAAAACAGCCAGTACTGGATAAAAGAGCCGGGGCTCCCTGCCGGCCTTGGGACGACACGGGCGTAAACAGTCGCCGGAAACTGGCCGCGGCGCTGCTGATAAGGCTGCCCATACCATTGATTGACCAGCTTATGATCTATGGAAATCGAAGGATCGCCGCCGCCCGCGGCGACGGAGCTTCCGGCCAGGTCGAGGTAGAGATCGGGCGTGCCGGCAAGGGATGCTAATATCGGGGCGGTTGGATTCGCCAGCGGCTGGAATGCCTGGTCGTTCCTCTTCCTTAAGAAGGTTCCGGGAGCGCTCAGAAACTGCTCCACCGGCATTGGCCGGAAGTTCTCCCCCCGGGCCAGCCTGAATTCGGGCATGAACTTCTCCGCCAGCTCAAGCGCGGTGCCTCCGAGAACGCTGCCGAATACCGATCTGAGGCCGAGGCGGTCGTCCTGCCAGACAATATGGTTGCCGGAGACCGCCGGCAGGCCCATGTATGCCGGGCCGGTCTCAGCCCGGGTGACCTTCGCAGTGGCAAAATCATACACGTATATTTCCGGCCGCGTCGGTGTTTCATAGGCCGTGTGAGTCCAGACAGCCATGCCGTCGATATCGGGGTTCTCGTCGATACCGCTATCATCAAAGATCTGCCTTGCCTGGCCGGCGTCCAGGTCATACACCCAGATGCCGCCGGTGGCCTGGTTGTCCCGGTAGCCTGAATTTACCTGCCAGATGACGCGGTTTCTGCTTATCCTGGGGGCTTCCTGGAGGACGGCGCCGCCGTCGTTTGTAAGCTGCCTGGTTTCCCCGGTGGCCAGGTTTTTGGCATAGACGTCATTGACGGCCGGGCGCCCCATGTTGTAATTATCACTGTGAATCCAGACCAGCCAGTCGCCGTCGATAACGGGCTGGGCATCGTCGCCGGACATGGTGACAACCGGCTGCGCCCCGGCCGCGGGCATGTCCAGATCAAACATGTAAATGTCGGTCTGGTCATAACCCAGCCTCGAGTCGGCCCAGACGATGCGGTGGCCGGAGACGCCCGGATGGGATGGCACCGCACCGGCAAGATTAAGGGCGTGCTCGCAACCGGCAAGGCCGGGGCAGCCGTTTCCAAGCAACATATAATGAATCTGCGCCGGCCAGCCAGGCAACCAGATTCCCGCTGATGACCGGATTAACCTGCCCATCGATAGTCGCGCCGCGGCCGGGAACCTGAACCAGCGGCTGCTCGGTTGCGCTGCCGGCGAGGTCCTTGAAGAAAATTCGGGCGGGATTGCCCATGCCGCCTCCGGGCCTGGGGTCGCTCCAGACGGCGATGCTGCCGCTGATATCTGGAATTTGCTGCGGGCCTTCGTGTGTCTGCGTCAGCGGCGCCGCCGCTCCCAAAATGTAATCATCTTCCGAAGCCGCCCAAACGGCGGGAGCGCACCAGATGATTATCAGAATACCCCCCAAAAGCAGACTGGCAAAGACTGCATTTCTGAAAAAATTGCCGGCGCGGCCAGAAATATTGCCAGAAGTACGGCCAGAAACGCGCATTGTTCTCCCACCCTTTCCACAACTTTGCAGCTTGATCAGGTGAGAGGATTGCTGCTAGAGCATACTGCTTCCCAGGGGTGCGCGCAATCCAACTTTAGTTGTATTTTGCGCAGATAAAAGTTGTATTTTTTACGGCCGGGCTGAGCGGCGCGGGCGGCGGGGAATCGATCCAAGAGCCTATCCCGACAGGTGTATCCTGCTGCTGCCTCGCCACGAATTACCCACCGGGATAGGCTCTACGGACCTGACTTCTTTCCCACTGTGATCGCCACGGTGCTGTCCACGTTGACCATCGTGCCGGCGGCCGGGTTCTGCTGCATAACCACGCCCACCTGCGTCGGGTCCGCCGTCGCCACTTCCGTGACCGTCGTCAGCAGACCCGCTGCCGACAGGGTTGAAACGGCGGTTGCCTGGCTCATGCCGGTAACGTCCGGCACGGCAACCTTGGCCGGCGGTTTTTGCCCCTCGCTCACGACCAGGCCCACCGTATCTCCCGCTTTGACCGTCTGCCCGGCAGCCGGATTCTGGCTGATCACCTCGCCGTTGGGGACGGTATCGGAATACTGCTGCGTGATATCGCCGGTTTTCAAACCGGCGTCGCCCAACTTCGCCACCGCGTCTGACTGGGTGAGGCCGGTCACATCGGGGACGGTGACCTGCTTCGGCGGCACGGGCCCCTTGCTGACCGTGTACTTGACCGTCGATCCTTTTTGCACTTTGGTTCCCGAGGGCGGGTCAACCGAGATGACGTTGCCGGCGTCAACCGAGCTGGCGTAGGCGTCGGGCAGGCGCTCCGGATTCAGGCCGGCTTCCTTCAATTTATCCTCCACGTAGCCGGCCGTCTCCCCCGTCAGTCCGTCCGGAACCGCCACCTTATCGCTTCCCTTGCTAATCACTAGGTTGACAGTGCCGCCTTTCCTGATCCGGGCACTGGCCTGCGGATCCTGCCTGATAACCGCGCCCGCCGGGACGGTGTCACTGAATTCCTGCGACTCAACGGCAGGCTGAAGCCCCTGATTCCTGATGGTGTTCTCCGCCTGCTGTTGGGACATGCCGACCACGTTGGGGACGCTAATCATGACAGTCTGCTGGGCAAAAGCGAGAAGATAAACACCGGCCCCCACCAGCGCCAGCGCCGCCAGCAGGATGAGCAGATAAAGCCACTTCCGGCGCGATTTTTTTTCCTGAGGAGCAGGCGCCTGCCTGACCATGGTGGCGCTGGCCGGATCAGCGCGGCGCGCTTCGGGACGGATGATTGTGGTCCGGGCGGCGGCGACGGGTGCCGGCGACACCGGCAGGTTGGCGCGGCACCGCTCCAGATCGGCGATGAACTCTTCAGCGGTCCGGTAGCGGTCGTGGGCGTCCTTGGCGAGCGCTTTCATGACGACCGTATTCAGGTTGTCGGGGATCGACGGCACCAGCGCCTGCGGCGGAACCGGCTCGTCGCTAATGTGCTTCAGGGCGATGGCCACCGGGTTCTCTCCCTCAAACGGAACCTGGCCGGTAAGCATCTCGTAAAGGACTATGCCGACGGAATACATATCAGAATTTTGCTCAACCGACTTGCCCTTGGCTTGCTCCGGCGACAGGTACTGCGCCGTCCCCAGGATGGAGCCCGTCTCCGTCATCTTGGCCGAGGCGCCAGCCCGGGCGATGCCGAAATCGGTGACCTTTACCTGCCCGCGGCCGTTGATGACAATGTTTTGCGGCTTGATGTCGCGGTGGATGACGTTGTGCTCGTGGGCAAACTGGAGCGCCTGCAGGATCTGCCGGGCGACGAAGATGGCCTTGTCGGTGGGCAGGCGGCCTTTTTCCGCTATCAGCTCCTTGAGGCTCTTGCCCTCCAGGTATTCCATGGCGATATAATAGCTGCCGTCCGACTCGCCCCGGTCATAAACGCTGACAATGTGCGGATGGTTGAGGCCGGCGGCCGCCTGCGCCTCACGGCGGAAGCGGGTGACGAACTCCTCGTCGCGGGAGTAGCGCCCGTACAAAACCTTGATCGCCACCTCACGGCCGAGGTGAATGTCGCGGGCCAGATAGACATCAGCCATGCCACCGCTGCCAAGCAGCCTGACAATCTCGTAGCGGTTGTCAAATATTTTAGGCAGTTCAGGCATCGTTTTGTTCCGAGTTCCGAGTTCCCGGTTCTGGCCTCTGTTGCAGCGTTGTCATTCCAGAGGTTCCTTTTAATTCAAATTTTGCCGCCATTTCTCCTCCAGCATTAAGCCAAAAGTTCCAACTCGGAACTCATCTTTTCACATCCCCAGCGCCGCCAGAAGCACGTCGCGGGCGATCGGGCTGGAGTCGTGGCCGCTCTCGTCGGCGTCTTCGACGACCACCGCCACGGCAACCTTCGGATCCCCGGCCGGAGCGAACCCCACGAACCAGGCATTGGGTCCATGGCCGCCAACCTCAGCGGTGCCGGTCTTGCCGGCGATCTGGACCTTGTTTGACCTGGCGCCGAAACCGGTGCCTTCATTGACTACCTTGACCATCATGTCAGTCATTGTTTGGGCGGTGTCGGGACGGATGGGGCGCTTCCACTCGCCGGGCGCGGCCTGCTTGATGACATTTGAGTCGCGGTCGATGATCGAATCAACCACGTAAGGCTTCATCATGACGCCGCCGTTGCCAATTGCCTGGGCGATCATCGCCATCTGCAGCGGCGTCACCTGCAGGTTCTCCTGTCCGACCGCCATCCAGGCCACCTGCACCGGGTCGAGGCTGGCGCCGGGCGAGGCCAGGCTGCCGTTTTCGTAGCGGCCGCTGACGGCGATCTCGTCCGGCGGCAGCTCCAGCGGCGGCTTATCATATAAGCCAAATTTCTGCTGGTACTCAACGAGCTTGTCCTGGCCCAGCTTCAAGCCGACCTGGGCAAAAGTGGTGTTGATGGACTGGGCGAACGCCTCGGAAAAAGTATGCTCGCCAAAGGGCTGATCACGCCAGTTATGGATGACATTGCCGTTGACGTCAAGCGTCCCCTTCTCGTCATTGAATTTGCTGTCCGGGGTGAAAGCGCCGCTTTCCAGCGCCGCTGCCGTGGTGACCAGCTTGAATGAAGAGCCCGGCGTATAAAGCCCCTGGGTGGCCCGGTTTACCAGCGGTCCGTTCGGATCCTTGTTTAGCTGGTTCCAGTCCGCCTCAAGGTTATTCAGGTCATAGGTTGGCGTGGACGCCATCGCCAGCACGGCGCCCGTGTGGACGTCGAGCGCCACCACTGCGCCCCGTTTGCCCAAGTTTTCAAGATCCCCAAGCGCCGTCCGCTGCACTTTCGGATCCAGCGTTAGTTTGACATTCGCCCCCCGCTGCTGCTTGCCGCTGAGCGTGTCGAACAGGCTGGCAAGCTCCACCTCGTCGGCGGTGCCGGTCAGGTAGTCGTTCTGGGAATGCTCGAGGCCGGTCTGGCCATACTTGACATCGTTGTAGCCCAGCAACTGCGAGGCGATGTCGCCCTGGGGATAAACACGGTAGTAGAGCCCGTTTTCCTCCCGGTTTTTGGCAAGCTCTGTCCGGTCACTGGCAAGGATCAACCCCCGATCAATGGTCATTTGCGCGTAAACCTTGCGCGTGTTATATGGGTTGTCCGCCAGCGAGCCGGCGTTGACGACCTGCTGATAGGCGAGCATGCCGAGCAGCGCCGCAAACAGGGCGGCGGTGGCGTAGAACAGGCGCCGGATAGGGCCGTTCATGCGGCGCCCTCCGAGCGGGCGGCGAGGGGGCGGGCCGCTCCGCGGCCCGCCCCCGCCCTGGCCGAATTGGTGCGGTTGCTGATCAGGATCAGCATCGCCAGCGAGGCAAAATTGGCGACAATCGAGCTGCCGCCGTAACTGACAAACGGGAGCGTGATTCCCGTTAGCGGGATCAGTTTCATCACGCCGCCGAGGATAAAGAACGTCTGCAGACCAAAGCCGGCAGCGATGCCGGCCGCCAGCAGCTTCGAGAACCCGTCTTCGGCGAGGATGGCGATCTTGAAGCCGCGGTAGCAAAGAAGCAAAAACAGGACGATGACGGCGGAGGCGCCCACCAGGCCCAACTCCTCGGCAATGGCCGAAAAAATGAAGTCCGTCTGCAGGGCCGGAATCAGCGGCCTTCCGCTCGCCAGGAGCAGGTAGCCCTTGCCGAGGCCGGTGCCGAACAAGCCGCCGTCGCCGATGGCGAACAGCGACTGCGCCAGCTGGTAGCCCTTGCCCTGGATGTCAGTCCACGGATTCAGCCAGATGTCAACACGCAGGTGAACGACCGCCTTGGTGAAATAGGCAAACAGGCCGGCGCCCGCCATCAGCACCAGGCCGATGCCGGGATAGGAGAGCCGGTTTGTGGCCACATAGACCATCGCCAGGAATATGCCAAACAGCAGCAGTGACGGACCAAGGTCGTTCATCAGGAGCAGCATCCCGAATGACATTCCCCAGACGGTCAGCAGGGGGCCAAGATGCTTGGCCGGGGGCATCGGCAGGCCGGCCAGACGCCAACTTGTCGTTGACAAAAGCTCTCTTTTGCTATGAAGATAGCCGGCCAAAAAGATCGTGATCAGGATCTTGGAGAATTCGCCCGGCTGCATTGATATGCCGCCGATTTTTAACCAGAGGCGGACGCCGGAGTTATTCGGATCGTAGCCGGCGACGGCGGTTATGGCCAGCAGCAAAACGCCAGCCAGGCCGAGCACGTATATGTAATCGTCCAACTTGCGGTAGTCGCGCAGGAAAAAAATGATTGCGCCAAACAGGCCAACCCCCACCAGCAGCCAGGTGGCCTGTGCCGCCGCCAGGGCCGGATCGATGCGGTAGATCATCATGATGCCAATCGCGGCCAGCAGGCCGGTAATTGGCATCAGCAGCGGATCGGCGTGAGGCGCCGCCAGGCGGAGAATGATATGGATGGCGACGAATACCCCCAGAAACAGGAGGCCGTAGCCCATCGAGCCGGCGCCGATTTGGGAAGAGCGAGCCGCGTAGACGCTGGCGAAGCCGACGACGGTTAAAAGCAGCACCGGCAGGAAACTGACGAGCTCGCGCCTTCTTTCCATCCTAGGGCGCCACCCCGAAACCCGTCGTGCCCGTCGTTCCAGTGGCGCCGGCGCCTTTTATCGCTGCCTGCTGGGCGGCCTTGTCCTGGTTTGCCTTAACCTCGGCCAGATAATTGTCAATAATCGCATGCGCGCCGCCCAGCGTGTGCGGCTCCTGCCTGCCAATCTGATCCTGCTCATCCTGGGCCAGGTCGTTGAATTTCACCGGGCTGCGCCAGTCGAGGGAAAACAGGCTCAGCGGACCGAGATCGTAGGGGACGCCGCGGTAAATGGTTACATAGCCATGATCCACGCCCAGGAAATAGATCTCGCGCGTGCCCAGCCATGCCCCTCCGAACAGCACGGCGGCAATCAGGATAGCGATAATCGACACGCCCGGGACCGTCCGGAACATCCAGTTGCGGCCGATGCTCCGGAGCAAGCCTGTCTTTTGCTCACGGGCATGGGTGGGCGCCGGCTTCTGGGCGGTTACGGCGCCCTCCGGCCCGGCAACGACGCCGTCGGGAAGCCGGATGACGCCGGTATCAGCGTCGGAGGCCCCGCCGGCGGGAACGAAACCGTCCGGGCAGAATAAAACCACTGAAATATTGTCATGGCCGCCGCGCTCATTGGCTTCTTTGACAAGCGCCTGCGCTCTGCTCCCCAGGTCGCCGCCAGCACCCATTTTTGCGGTTATTTCCGGGTCGGGAACCATGGAGGAGAGGCCGTCGCTGCAAAGCAGGAAAATGTCGCCGGTTTCCCATGGCACCCTGATCGTGTCGATCAGCACGCTTGACTCGACACCGAGGGCGCGGGTAATGATGCTCCGCTGGGGGTGATCTTCGGCCTCGGCGGAGCTGATCTTTCCCTCGCGCACCATCTCCGCTACGAGCGAGTGGTCTTCGGTCAGCTGCGTGAGGTTGCCGGCCCGCCAGAGATAGGCGCGGCTGTCGCCGACGTGGGCAAGGATAACCGCGCCCGCCTCGATGACGGCGGCCGTAACCGTTGTCCCCATCCCCAGGCGCCCTTCTTCCAGCGCCTGCCGGTAAATTCTCTCGTTGACTTTTTGGATCAGCCTTGTTAGTTCATCCGCGGTGGCTTCGCCCTGGGGCATGTACCATTCAAACGCCTTGGCGGTGATGCCGGAGGCAACCTCTCCTCCCTGGGGGCCGCCCATGCCGTCGGCAACCATGAACACCGGCGGCCGGGCAAAGAGGGCGTCCTCGTTGGAGCTGCGCAGGCGGCCCGTATCAGTTAATGTGACGAATGTTGCAGGCATGAATAAAAGCTTGTGATGTTTTAAGTATGTTGTTTTAATGGGGCGGGGCCGCCGCTATTCTTCATAGCGGAAAACCGTGTCCCCGATCACGATGTCCTGCCCCGGCCTGATCTGGGCTTCCCCGTCGACACGGCGGCCGTCCACAAAAGTGCCGTTTGTGCTGCCGAGGTCCTCCAGAAAAAGAAACTGACGCCGGGCGAAAATGCGCGCATGCGTTGATGAAACATAATCGTCCTCGAGGACGATGTCGCTGCGCGGGGAGCGGCCAATGGTGGCGCCGCCCTTGAGCCTGAAGGTCTTGCCGTCTTCAAGGATCTTGCTGTGCTGTACAACCAGGCGCGGCTTGATCCTGGCGGTGAGGAAGTCAAACTCGCTGGTGTTGCCAACTTCCGCCTCGGCGGGATCCGCCGCCGGGATCGGCCGCCGCTGGCCGCGCGCCGGCGCGGAACGCAGTTGCGGCACCGGAGCCGCCGCCGGCATCGCCACCGGCTCCGCCCCCCCTTTCAAATCGCGCACCAGGCTGCGCACCATGCGGAAGATAAACAGGTACAGAAGCAGCAGGAAGAGGATTTTAAGTCCCAGCAGGGCGGGCTCTAGCATGATTTTCTCTCAAATCTCACCCTGGTGGCGCCGAGCGTGATCACATCGCCATCGGCGAGCGTCTGCGTCCGCACGCGCCTGCCATTGACCTCGACGCCATTTGTGCTATCCATGTCAACGATAACGTAATCGCTGCCGCGCCGGCGCAGCTCCGCATGGCGCCGCGACACATTCGCGTCCGTGAGGACAAAATCGGCATGGCTGCTGCGGCCGATCAGGATGACGCGCTTGTCAACCTCGTAGACCTGTCCTTCCCCGCCGGCGCCGTCCTCGGCGGTGAGAGTCACGCACTCGCGTGCCAGGCCTAGCTCGTGCGCCTCGCTGGCGCTTACCGCCATCGTGCCCTCAGGCGATGGCCGGTAGATCACCGTGCGGCTGATCTCCGGCTCTTCCGGCAGGGCTTCCGGCGGCGGCTTGGGACTGGAAACCATCCGCGTGGCGATGCCAAACTCACCCACCTGCAGCTCCTCATCGGTCTCCATAATGACAACGGGGCGGCTGAGCAGGTTGTAATTTTCACGCCGGGCATGCTCGGTCAGGTAATCAGTCAGGTCGACCTTGAGATCCTCTTCATACGCCTCGAACTGCCGCCCGTCGGCAGGAGCCAGAAAGATGGTGTATTCATTGGGGGCGTAGATCCGGGAGACGCTCACCACTTTGTGATCGTCCATCTCCTTCACCAGCTTGCGGGCCAGCTCCACCGGCTGGACCGGGGACTTAAAGGCGCGGTTGAAGCTGCCTTCAAACAGGTCCTGGATCTTTTCCTCGAGTTTCCTAAGCAAGCTCATGAGGAGTGGCAGCCGGCGGCCCGGTCCTGGGAGAAAACAGAATCAGCACGATCTGGATTATAACGCATATTAGCAGCGTTTTCATAAAAAAGAGCTCCGGAAGTCGGTAGTTATGAAGCAGCCGCGGCAGCGCCAGATACCCTGCCGCCAGCAGGCCGTTGGAAAGGGCCAGTCCTGCCAGGTCGGCCCAGAGGCGCCGGCGGCGGATCATCAGCGCCGCCGGCAGGGCGGCAGCCATCCAGATAAACGGCTGAACTGCCAGCGCGGGCTGCTCTCTGAACGGCCGCGCCAGCTCCTTGAGCACAAACACCGGATTGCTCGATCCGGCCAGCTTCCCCGGGAGCGCGAAGCTGTTGGGAATGCCGAGAAAATCAATGGTTGACCGGTTTGAAAAAAGCTGCAGGGCGGTAAAGACAGCTCCGCCAAACAGGGCGAGGACAAGGCCGCGCCGCAGGCGGCCCAGCGAGCCGGCAACGGCAGGGTAAACCAACCCGACGCCCAGCGCTCCCAGGCCGGCGGCCAGCGCCGGCAGCAGGGCCGACCGCGGCCACGCCAGCCCAAAGACAAAATAATAGGCGGCGGCGGCGGCGGACAGGAAGGCCCCCAGCGCCATTGAGTAGGCGGCCACGGGAAACAGAACCAGCAGGGCAAGAGCCGCCAGCCCCAGCCGGGGAAGCAGGCCCACCACTGCGGCTGCCCCCAGCACCAGCGGCAGCCGCCACGGTTGAGGATAATAAAAAGAGCCGTAGGCTGCCATCCAGGCAACCAGGCCCGCAAGAGCGGCGCTGCCGAAGCGCGGGGCCAGGAATTCCAGGCGGACGGCCACTGCCCCGGGCAGAGCCGGGCCGCGCCCGCGCTCCCTTCTTAGCAGTGTGGTTTTCTGCGCGGCTACGCCGGCAGGAAGCTGCCCGGCCAAGCCGGCGGCAAAACTGCCGAGACCGGGCCTGAGCAGCGGATCGTGCTCCATCGCCTCACCGATCAATCGGGACAGGGCCTCGGGAAGATCGGACCGCAGACGCGAGAGCGGCAAGGCGCCGGCATTTATTTTTGCGATCGTCTCGGCGGCGCCTTCTCCCTTGAACGGGTTGAAGCCTGCCAGGCACTCGTAAAGGGTGAGCGCGGTCGAATAAACATCAGTAGAATCGTTAACGGTCATGCCGTCAGCTTGTTCCGGCGACATATACATCAGGGTGCCGACAACGTCTCCCTGCCTGGTCAGGCGTTGGCTGTTTTCCAACTGGGCAATGCCAAAATCCGTCACTTTCGCCAGGACCCCGCGGCCTCCGGCAAGCATGATGTTGTCAGGCTTGATGTCCCGGTGAATCACTCCGCGCGAGTGCGCATGCTGAAGCGCCTCCAGCACCTGCAGCGTTATTATGATTGCCTCTCTGTCAGTAAGGGAGGCTTCGGCAATGCGGCGTGCTAGCGTTGTTCCCTCGACAAGCTCTGAAACCAGGTAGACATTCTGTTCGTCTTCGCCCAACTCAAATACCGTGACAATGTGGGGGCTGCTGAGCTTGGCCGCCGCCCGCGCTTCATGTCCGGCGCGGCTGCTTTGCTCCTCGGTCCGCCGGATCACTTTGACGGCGACCTGGCGTCCCATTTTCAGATCATCGGCGCGGTAAACCGTGGAGAATCCGCCATGACCGATGCGTTCAATCAGCCGGTAGCGCCCAAGGACAACCGGATGAGCGCCGGGCGCTCCGGTCATTTTCCGGGTTATTTTTGACGTTGGCCTGGACAATGGTGAATGTCTGAGTCGACCTGCGTTCTGCGTTTCACAAACGTTTCACAGAAACTCTTTTTGTTACGTTAAACGTGAAACGTCAAGCATGAAACAATTTAAGGGTTTCGTTCCGCATTCCAAAATCCGCATTCCGCATCTGGTTGATTTCTTCTTTCTCAAGTGGCGGGATTCCTTTCCCCCGCCGTTTGGAGGCCGGTAAAAAAACCAGCTAAACTTAAAATATACTGGCAATATTCCCGGGCGGAAAGTCCTGCTCTAAGCTCCCATGGTTAAGTTAACGTGAAGATTGCAGGCGGTTTGATTGTCGCCGGCGTGCTGGCGATTGTGTCGGCGTCTCTGACAGGCTGCGGCCCGCAGACTGGAGACGCCAACCGGCTCGTCCACGAGGCGGGCAATATCATTAATTCCGTTTCTGGGCAGCTTCAACAGGCGGACTCCCTGTTGAGCCAGGCGGCTGTGGAGTCCAACCAGCGGCAACTGGAGACGGAAAAGGCGAACCTGTCGCAGGCAAAAAGCATTGTAACAGCCGCAGTTTCGCAGATCGAGTCCGCCCGGTCCAAAATTAATGAGGCCGAAGGCCTTCAGATCAGCAGCGCCTTTCACCAGTACCTTCAGGACAAGAGCAAAGCGCTGGACGCGGCGCTGGCTTTGAGAGAGACCCAGCTTCAGAAGATCAATCTGATGCTGGCCGACCCCGGCCTCGATAATCCGGATTCGGAGAAGCAGTTTCTCCAGCTGCAACAGCAGGAAGCTCAACAGGACAAGAATATCCAGGACGCAGAAAACGCCGCCGACGCGGTGGCAAACGCCCACCCGAAGGAAATCAACTAAACGCCACGCCTTTTGCTGATCTTCCAATTTGCCCAGAAATGAACTCGGGGCTTGCCTCGATCTGCCTATGTCTGGCCGGCTCAGCGTCAAGCCCCTCGCATCATTATTTTTTTCTGATTATCCTGAGTGGATAAGATGATCAATCACCTTTTAGGTCGTTTTGCATTTGTTTGCCTGTGTTATAATACAGTCGCCTAAAATCGGCAGGCGTTGCATCCGACAAAAAAGTTTAATATGCAGGCATTTCTGGTCATGAAACGGATTTTGGGACCGGCGCCTCGGCTGGGCTGGCGCCTTCATGCGGGCGAGTGGTGGAACTGGCAGACACGCTAGGTTCAGGGTCTAGTGCTCTTACGAGCATGGGGGTTCAAATCCCCCCTCGCCCACCAACCGGATGGCGGACGGTGGATATCCACGGACCGCGGGTTGCTAACCATTATTCGCTTTGAAAGGAAAAGCGGGTGTCTTTTTTTGAGGATGAGGAAGAGGAACCATTTTACGAGCCTCCTCCGGTAAGGGAGCGGAGGACCGGCAGGAAGAGCCGCGGCCCGGGAGGAAAATCCCCGCTCGCCAGGGTGCTGGTTATCCTGGCTGCCGTCGTTGTGCTGGTTCTCGCGACCAGCTTGGGCATCAAGAGTTGCCTGGACCGGAAAAAGGCGGGTGAGTTCCACGATTACTTTGATGCGGTCGCCAGCGTCACCAAGGATTCGGATGCGATTGGCAAGCAGCTCTCCGACATGCTGCAGAATCCCAACCCGAACATGCGCCAATCGCTGGAAAACAAGCTGGGCGATTTCCAGACCGCCTCGGATAAGATCGTGGAAAGGGCCAAGGCAATCGATGCGCCTGACCAGTTCAAGCAGGAGGATGAGTGGTTTATCGCCAGCATGCAGGTGCGCTCCCGCGGCCTCAAAGGCTTGCAACCGGCCCTTCTGAACGCGCTCGGAGCGCAGGACAACCAGGCCGGCGCCGCCCAGGTCTCGGAAGAACTGCTGATCCTGCTCACCAGCGACGTCTCCTATGATGAATTCTTTTACCAGCCCTGCGAGAACGAGCTTAAAAACGAGCAGATAAACGACGTAAAAGTGCCGGAGTCCAAGTTCCTGGCGGATCCAGCCATTGCCAGCGAGCAGTCCGCGGTTACCTTGCTGGAGAAGCTCAAGGGAGGGCCTCAAGCGCAGGTTTCCGGGCTGCATGACGTCGATCTGGTCAGCCTTCACGTGCAACCCAGCGGCATGAGGGTAAAGGTGGACAGCCAGAACAGCCTCAAGGCTTCCGATTCGCTCGCCTTCACCGTGGAAATCGAGAATATTGGCGAGTCAACCGAGACCGACGTGCCTGTGAGCCTGACGCTGACTGCCCCCGGCCAGCCAACGCCGCAGAAGGTTGACGGAAAAGTGCCGTCAATCGCCCCCAACGAGCATAAGACAATCAGCCTCACCGGCCTGGCGGCGCAAGCCGGCCCCCAGGTCGCAATTCTGAAAGCAAGTTGCGGGCCGGTGCCGGGGCAGACCAATCTTGACGGCACCACGGCTCAATACCAGATTGTTTTTAGTTAGAATCAGTGCTGTTGGGGGAACGGCACGTGTGAAGGCCGGCGGCCTGCCCGGCGCGGCAATCAAGAGGATGGCGTCTTGGGAACATTCTTTGCTTCCAATTTGACAATCAGCTTCATACTTGTTATTTCGCTTGCGGTTTTGGCGCTACTGCTCTCCGGCTACCTGTTCATGAAGCTTTCCCGCCTTCGCCGCGACCAGAAAGTGGTGCTGGGCGACGCCGGCGTCCGCGACATCCTCGCCCACAGCCGCCAGCTTCATGAAAACGTCGATGGCCTGGGCGAAGGACTTAAGCGCCTGGCAGGCAGCCTCGATCAGGCGGAGCGCCGGGTTGACCAGTGCCTGATGTTCCACAGCGTCATCCGCTATGACGCTTACCGGGACTTAAGCGGGATGCAGAGCAGCTCGGTGGCCCTGCTTGACGCCGGGTTTTCCGGAGTAATCATTAGCGCCATCCAGTCGCGCGAAGATGCCCGCATTTATGTGAAGGAAGTCCGGCACGGCGAGAGCAAGGAAAAGCTGTCCCCGGAAGAAATCCAGGTTCTTAAAGAAGCTATGGGTGTGACTCCCAGGCCTTCCCCGGCGGTTGGGAGGGCCGGTTGACCAGCGGCAAAACCGGATTCCTGGGCCCGGCGGGCACGTGGTCCGAGGAAGCGCTGCTTGGGCATACCGGCCTTTCGCCGGCCGACACGGTGCCGATGCCGTCGGTGCCCGACGTGATCATGGCGGTTTCGGCAGGCGAGATCGGCGAGGGAATCGTGCCGATGGAAAACGCGCTTGAGGGCGCGATCAGCGCCACCCTCGATTACCTTGCTTTCGAGGTGGAAAATGTCTTTATCGTCAGGGAGATCGATCATCCCATCCGGCACAAGCTGATTGCGCGCACCCCGCTCAGACTCGATGAGATCGAAAAGATCATCTCCCTGCCGCATGCCCTGGCGCAGTGCCGCAAGTTCGTCAGGAACCGCTTGGCCGGCGTTGAAACGAGCGCGGCCGGCAGCACCGCCGAGGCGGTCAGGATCGTCGGCGGGTCGGACGAAAAGTGGGCGGCGGTGGGCAGCCAGCTGGCAGCGGACACCTACGGATGCGTTGTCCTTGAAGACAACATTGCCGACCGTCCTGACAACGAAACCCGGTTTGTGCTCCTTTCCACCAGCCCGGCTCCCCAGAACGGCGAACGCCCCTACAAGACTTCCATCGTCTGCACCATCGCCCATGACCAGCCCGGCAGCCTGCTCCAGATCCTTCAGGAGTTCGCCCACCGCTACGTCAACCTGACCAAGATCGAGTCCCGCCCCTCCAAAAAAGGGCTCGGCGATTATATCTTTTTCATCGATGTCGAGGGAAAACAGGCCGATCCCCCCGTGGCGGCGGCGCTGAAGTGCCTCGAGTGCAAGCTGGCCCGGGTCAAAATGCTGGGCTCCTATCCGGTCGGGTGAGCGGCTTGCCAGGACGGCTTTCTCCCGAGAGCTTTAACCTGCCCGTGGACGAAATCCGGCGCGGCTTTTACACCGATGTTTATTTTTACCGCACCAAAGCAGTGCTGGAAAAACTGGGCCGGCACCCGCGCGTCGTCATGCAGGTCTTTCAAAAAAAGGATGCCTGGCTGGGCGGCATCGACGAGGCCATCGCCTCCTTGAAGCTTTGCAGCGGCCATTTCGACGGCGGCGGCAACTGGGCGGACGGCTGGGACCGGCTTGAAGTGCGCGCCCTTCGCGACGGCGACCGGATCTCACCCTATGAGACCGTCATGACCATCGAAGGCGACTATTCCCTGTTTGCCCACCTGGAGACGGTTTACCTGGGCTCGCTGGCGCGGGGAACGCTCGTCTGCAAGAACGTCCGGGCGGCGCTGGCCGCGGCTGGCGGCAAGCCGGTGCTCATGTTTGGCGCCCGTCATGACCATTACTCGGTGCAGCCGCTGGACGGGCTGGCGGCCAGTCTGGCAGGGATGGACCAGGTGTCAACCGACGCCCAGGCTTCGCTCTGGGGCGGAAAGGGGATCGGCACCATCCCCCACAGCCTGATCGCCTCTTTTGACGGCGACACGGTGGGGGCCACGCGCGCCTTTGCCGATCTTTACTACCCAGACGTCAAAGTCGTCTCCCTTGTTGACTTTGACAATGATTGTGTCAACACATCGCTGGCGGTGGCCCGCGAGCTTAAGGAAAAGCTCTGGGGGGTGCGGCTCGACAATGCCGAGACGCTGGTGGACCGCAGCCTGATCGATGAGATGGGCTATTTCAAGCCAACCGGCGTGCAACCGGAGCTGGCTTTCAAGGTGAGGCGGGCGCTGGACGCGGAAGGATTCTCTCATGTCAAAATTATCGTCAGCGCCGGTTTTGACGCCGCCAAAATCGCCCGCTTCGAGACCGCCGGCGCTCCCGTTGACGCTTACGGGGTTGGCAGCAGCCTCCTCCGGGGAGAGAATGACTACACAGCCGATATCGTCATGGTTGAGGGGAAACCGGTAGCCAAGGTCGGCCGCCGGTTCCGGCCGAACGAGCGGCTGAAAAAAGTGACATAAGAGCCTTTCCCGGCAGGTAATTCGTGGCGAGGCCGAGCGAAAAGTCCATGGACTAGGATAAGCGACAAGAAGCGGAAACGAGGGGGACGCCATGAAACGGGCAATGATCATCGCCGACGCCATCAACGGGTTCCTCAAGTTCGGCAACCTGGCCAGCCCGCGGATGGAGAGGGTGCTGCCCTGCATTGAAGAGCACCTCAAGCGGGAGATCGGGGCCGGCTCGAAAATAATCTTTCTGCATGACAACCATGCCCCCGACGATCCCGAGTTCAAGATGTTCCCGCCCCACTGCATCGCCGGCACCGATGAGACCCTGGTTGTAGAGGAGCTGATTCCTTACACGGCCGGAGCGGCGCTGATAGCCAAGACCAAGTATGACGGCTTCTTCGGCACCGCCCTGGAGGCAGAGTTGACTGCCGCCGGGCCGGATGAGGTGATCATGACGGGAGTCTGCACCGACATCTGCGTGCTGCACACCACCGAGGGGCTGGTCAACCGGGGCTACCGGGTCATCGTGCCCCGGTTCTGCGTCGAAACATATGACGCCCCCGGCCATGACGGCGATGAGGCGGGAAAGTTCGCCCTCGCCCACATCCATGACGTTCTCGGGGCGGAGATCATATAATGGGGACATGACCCAATTTCCGAAGGAAATTGGGATCGTATCCCCGAGTTTCTTCCGGCGTGCATGTCTGAGGCCTGATAAAAGAGCCCCGGTTTAGATATTAGGTCCTCTTGCCGATAGGTCTTTTAATCGGCCGTTTATCAGTGCGCATTGACGCGCTGGGGCGGCCTGCATTAATGGGCGGGAGGATCAGTGGTTGATGGGTAAAATTTGGGGGATCTCCATTTTCCGGCGCTTGAGCACCAAGATAATTGCCGGCTTCGTTCTCATCATCGCCATCTTTTCCGTCCTCGGACTGCTGGCTTCGCACCAGATCAGTGAAATGAACAGCGCCGCCCGGCTGGCGGCAGGCCGCTCCGACGCGCTGCGCGAGCTGGGCGAAGCCAGGCTGGCGGCCGCCCGGCAGATCCAGTTTCATTACGAGCTGCTGCTGGAAAACCGGCAGGACAAGATTACCCAGTTCAAGAACGCCAGCGCCGAACGCGACCGGGCGCTGGCCGGGGCGCAGGCGCACGCTTCGACGGCCCAGGAGCGGCAATGGTTCAACCAACTGGCGGCAGCCGGCACCACTTTCGACGCCAATTTCCTCAGCGGAGTGGTGCCGGCCTGGCAGTCCGGCAACATGAACACCGCCATTGCCAAGGAAAAACAGGATGACGGCCTCCTGAACCAGATCGAGAGCCTTTCCGGCCAGCTTGAGTCCAGCTTCCAGGACCGGTACCGGGAGGCGATTTCCATTGACAACGCGGCCGCCTCGCGGGCGCAGAGCTATCTCATCTTCGCTTCGATCATTGGACTGGGGCTCAGCATTCTGATCGCGGCCGCGGTCGTCCTGAAGCTGAACCGGCCGCTAAGGGAGCTCAAATCCGCCAGTGTCGCCATGATCGGGGGCGACCTTGACCGGCGTGTAAAAATTTCGACCAGGGATGAGCTGGCCGAGATCGGTCATTCTTTCAACCGCCTGGCGCAGTCGATCCAGCACAAGATCCATCAGTTGACGCGGCTGTCCGACATCGCTCTCGCCGTCAGCTCGGAAATTGACTGGCAGCGGGTCGTTAACATTGTGCTGGAAAAAGGGATGGAGCTCACCGATTCCCAGGCGGCGGCCATCGTCCTTTGCGATGACGGGCTGGGCAAGTTTACTGATTCTTATACCAAGGGTCTGAGCGACAATTTCGTCCGCAACATGCAGTTTCGACCGGGAGGCCTTGCCGACGAAGTATTGCTGGGTGATGAGGCAGTCTTCAGCGACGACATCGGGGCGAGACACCGGTTGAGCCGGCTGGCCCGCAGCGAGGGCATCAGGGCGTTTATCTGCCTGCCGCTTAAAGTGCGGCAGCATAAGCTGGGAGTTTTCTATGTTTACAGCCGCGAGGTGGAAGCATACGGTCACAAGGAGCTGGCCATCCTGTCCATCCTTGCAAGCCAGGCCGCCGTCGCCATCCAGAACGCGCAGCTGTTCGAGCGCAGCCGCGAGGAAGCGGTCACCGACGGCATGACGGGCCTTTACAACCAGCGCTATTTCTATTCGCGTCTGAAGGAAGAGATCGGGCGCTCCGCCCGCAGCCGTAAACCCCTGTCGGTTGTTTTCTGCGACCTGGACAAATTCAAGACTTTCAACGACTTAAATGGCCACGCTCTCGGCGACCAGGCGCTCAAGGAAGCAGCCCGGATCATCATCCAGTCCAAGCGCGCCATCGATGTCGCCGCGCGCTATGGCGGCGAGGAGTTCGCCATCATCCTGCCGGAGACGGACAGCTCCGGCGCGCAGATCATTGCCCACCGCATCAGGCGGCGGATGGCGGCGTTTGCCTTCGAAACGAAAGTGAGGGCAAGCGCGCCGCTCACGGTCAGCATCGGTGTGGCAAGCTATCCCGGCGACGCCGGCCATGGCCACGATCTCGTTGACAAGGCGGACTGGGCCATGTATTACGGCAAGCGCCAGGGCGGCAACCGCGTCACTCTGTTCCATGAGGAGTCAGACGAATACGGCCGCGTCTCTCTGGAGGACCTGGTGCGGGAGGAGCTGAATCTGGCGGCGGCGCAGGCGATGGCGGTATCAGTCGACGAGCGGAACATTTACGACAAACGCCATGCGGAATCGGTCGCCAGGCTTGCCTCCGGCATAGCGCTCAAAATGGGACTCGATGATGACGAAATTCACCGCGTGCGGGTCGCCGGCCTGCTGCATGACATCGGGCTCGTCAGCGTCCCGGAAGAAATAATCAACAAACGCGGCCGCCTGAGCCCATCGGAATGGCTGCGCATCAAGGAGCATCCGAAGATCGGCGAAGCCATCCTCAGGCACGTCGCCAGCCTGCAAAGCTTCCTGCCCATCGTGCGCCATCATCATGAGCACTTTGACGGCTGCGGCTACCCCGATGGCCTCACGTCGGAAAAAATTCCGCTGGGGGCGCGGATTCTCGCCGTCGCCGACGCCTTCCAGGCCATGACGACGGAGCGTCCCTACCGCAAGGCGCTTGACACCGACCAAGCGCTCAGGGAACTGCAGCTGGGCGCCGGCACCCAGTTCGACCCCGACGTCGTTGACGCCTTTATCGAACTGCTGCGCCCCCGCCAGGCGAAGGCATCATAACTCATTCCCTTTCCCTTAACGTCAGGCTGGCGCCGGCGAGCAGCGCCGCGCCCACTCCCAGCAGCGTCAGAAACGGGGTCAGTCGCGAAAAGAATGACTGGCGCTGCTGCACCACGCCCGCCAGCACGCTGACAGCGTAGCGGAGCGGCACCACATAACTGACCCACTGCAAAGCCGCCGGCAGGTTGCGGATCGGGATGGCGACGCCGGAAAGCAGCGCCGAGGGCACGATCATCAGCGGAATGAACGGAAACACCTGGCCCTCATTGCGGGCGAAGTTGGAGATGAACACACCCAGGCCGACGGACACGACCGCCAGCGCCAGCATCGTCAGCGCCACCGGGACGATATCCGCCAGCAGGTTGACATCAAACAAATATTTCATCAACAGAAGCACAACCGCCGTCTGGACGGCGGCGATGGTGGAGTAGCCGCCGACGTAGCCGAGGACGATCTCCCGCCGGCGGAAACCATAGACGAACATCCGCGCCAGGGTGCCATCCTTGCGGTCGCGCACCAACACGATCGTGGAAAGAACGTAGGCGAGGAAATGCACCAGAAACGCCGCCGCCAGGATTGAGTAATCGGAAACATGCACGCCCAGCCGCGCCAGTTGGGGGAGCGAATTAAGCACATACTTGAGCAGCAGCATCAGCACCAGCGGCACCGCAACCGACAGGGCCATGAAACGTCGGTCGCGCAAAAACTGGCGGTTGATGCGCACGGCGATGGCGTTTAAGTTGCTGATCATGACGGCCCATCCTTCTGCCACTCGATCGTTTTGACATTATAACCTGTCTTCTAGATAACTTTTCTTTCGTTTAACATTTCACTTGGAATCTTCCCCGCATTAAAGGTGAAACGTTAAACTTGAAACGTACTCGGTTTTATCCACCCTCCACCATCAACCATCCGGATTTCGGTTTTCGATCATCGACAGGATCACATCTTCCAGGCTTGGCCGGTGAATGCTGATCCGCCGGACCTCGCCGCTTAAGCCGTAGTCCGTCAGCAGGCGCGGCAACTCCTCCTCGTAGCGGCCAATCTCGGCTTCCCGGATGACGCCGCCGGCCAGCTCCAGCCTCACCCTGGTCCTGCCCCGGGCGCGGATGGCGTCCGGCGTTTCCGTTACCAGGATGCGGCCGCCCTGGATGACGGTGACGCGGTCGCAGCGGACGGCCTCATCCATCATGTTGGTGGTCAGAAAAATGGTGACGCCGCGCTGCTTCAACCCCTGGAAATGCTCCCAGAAAGCTGCCTTGAGCGTGGGATCGACGCCGGCGGTGGGCTCATCGAGGATGAGAAGCTCCGGGTCGCGCAGCAGGGAGCAGGCAAGCGAGGCGCGCTGGCGCATGCCGCCGGAAAAGGTGTGGAGGGGATCGTCGCGCCGCTCCCAAAGCCCGACAAACTCCAGCGAGTCGCGGATGCGCTGCTCCAGGCCGGCGGCCCCGTAGCCGCTGCCAAAAAAAGCAAGGTTCTCCCGGGGGCTGAGATCCTCGTAAAGGGCCGGCTCCTGCGGCATGTAACCCAGGCGGCGGCGGACGGCGTGGCGGTCGCGGCCGGAGTCAAGCCCCAGCACCCGGACTGCGCCCCGATCAGGCTTGAGGACGCCGCAAATCGCCTTGATCAGTGTCGTCTTGCCGGCGCCGTTGGGGCCAACCAGACCAAATATCTCACCGGCGTCAACAGCAAGCGTAGCGCCGGACAGGGCGCTGACCGAGCCGTAAGCCTTGTAAAGGCCGTCAATGACGATCGCCGAAGCGGCGGACTCGCCCGGCGAGAGATCGTCACTAGGTGTGAACATCTTTCCCCGGCCGGTCCTCCGGCAGCCCGTACTTCCTGGCAAAATCGGCGGCGCTCATCGTTTCAAGGTCATGCTTGATCACTTCGTCGAGCTCCATCCCGTGCGCGCCCGCGAGCGTCCGCCGGCAGAACACCAGCTTGATGTCATTTCCACTCCGGTCCGTAATTCGCGCCACCCGGTCATCCCTGCCGGCGGGAATTATAGTGACGGCGTATTTTTCCCGGGCCGCCTTGCTCATTTCCCCTCCTCGCCCAACATCCTGGCAGCGGCCGCAAGCGCCTGCCATCTTGTTGTCACATGCCCCAGTTGCTGCTCTTCCTCGATCCGGTCAAGCAGCTTGCCAATCACCGGGCCCGGCTCAAGCGACAGCTCCCTGATCAAATCATCCCCCCGCACCAGTCTGGGCGGGGGAGCCGACTCCGGGGCAAAGCACATCTCCATCATCTCGCGCGCCAGCTTCAGGTGCAACTCAATATCTTCCCTTGAAACAAGCCGGCCACGGACCGACAGCCTGTCGGACACAGACAGCATGATAAGCTCGGGTGCAAGCGGCGCGGTTGCCCTGAGATAGCGCAGGCGCGCCCTGGCGCTGGGCGGCTGCTGCTGGAGCAGGCCTTCAAAACGCATGTGCCGGCGGACCAGGAATGACACCGCCCGCACGAACTCTCCCGGCGCTTTCAGGCGGCACAGCAACGCGGCGGCCATGCCGCCGCCCTCGCGGTCGTGCCCGAGGAAACGGACCTGGCCATCATCACCGGCGGACCGGCAAAATGGCTTGGCGATATCATGCGTCAGCGAGGCGGACATCATCAGCGAGCGCCAACTCACGCCGCCAAATGTATTTTTCCGGCGCCTGATTATCTCCTCCGCCTGACCGGGGAAGAAAGAGGCGGGCCCCCTGACGATGCGGTCAAGCGCCGTCATGTTGGCCAAGGTATGATTGTAGACATCCAGGTGATGGTATTCATTCTGCCGGACGCCCTTGAGGGCGTAAATCTCTGGCAGCAGCGGCTCCAGCAAGCCCAGACCGTCAAGGCGGCGGATGCCGTCCGCAGGTCCGGGAGCCTGAAGCAGGCGGACCAGCTCGGCAAAGATGCGCTCCGGAGCCGGCCGGGCCGCCAGGCCGGCGCGGCTGCGGATCAGCTTTTCGGTCTCCCGGCCGGCCCTCAGGCCCGCCTCCCGCTCCAGCCGCACCGCCCTTAACAACCTGAGGGGATCGTCATCGAAGGCGCCGCTGCTCGCCGCCTTAAGGCGCCGGGAAGCCAGATCGGCGCGGCCGCCAAGCGGGTCGATCACTTCCTCGCCGCCGGGCAGCTCCACCGCCATCGCGTTTACGGTAAAATCGCGGGCGCGCAGATCCGCATCAATCGAATCTCCGCGCAGGGCGACGAAATCCCAGGTATTACCGGGGCAGGGTGGCGCTCCCTTGACGCCGCCGTCATGCTCCTCCCGCGCCGCCGACGAGCAGGCGACACGGCAGGCCTTGAACTTCTCCGACAGGATAAAGAAGCTGCCGCCGGTGGCGTCGGCAAAACGCCGGGCCAGCTCGCGGGGGTCGCCTGTAACGGCAAGATCGACATCGAGGGGATCGAGACCAAGCAGCAGGTCGCGGACCGTGCCCCCCACCAGCCAGGCGCGCCGGCCCTCTTCCTTAAGAAAGGACCGCACCGCCGCCACAGCCGCTGTCCCCGGCCCGATTTCTATCCGGTGTACCTTCTCTCAACCCGCGTTGAGATGGCGCAGGCGACTTCATAGTTGATGGTCCCCTCGAGGCGTGCCACCTCCTCGGCGGTGACCAGTTCCCCGCCCTGGCGGCCGATGAGAACGACTTCATCGCCGGGCCCAGCCAGCGGCGCCGGTCCCAGGTCAACCGTGATCTGGTCCATCGATATGCGGCCGACAATCGGGAAGGAGCCGCCGCCGATGAGCACCCGTCCCTTGTTTGAGAGCAGCCGGCTGACGCCGTCGGCGTATCCGATCGGGACGGCGGCGATATAATTGTTATCCGGCGCCGTCCAGGTGCGGCCGTAGCCAACGCTGTCCCCTTCCGTGAGCCGTTTGACATCGGCCACATATGAGGTCAAGGACAGCGACGGCTGCAGGTGATCAGAGGCGGGGTCGGACTGGAAAGGCGACATGCCGTAAATGGCTATGCCGGCGCGGACAAAATCAAAATGCGACTGCGGATAGCGGATGGCGGCGGCGCTGTTGGCGCAGTGAAAACGGAGCGGTGCGTGGGCGCGCAGCAGCGCCGCCTGCACCGCCTCGTCAAAGGCGCGCAGCTGAAAGTCGAAGAAGTCGCCGTCTTCCTCGTCGGCAGTGGCAAAATGAGTCATTACGCCGGCGAGTTCCACCTCCGGCTGCGCCGCCAGCTCGTCTAGAAAGACGGCCAGGCCGCGCGGATAAAGCCCGAGGCGGCGCATGCCCGTGTCCAGCTTCACATGTACGCGCACGCGCCGGTCCTGACGGCGCGCCTCTTTGATCATCATTCTTAAAAATGATGTTGACCAGACTACGATCTCGGCGCCGGCGCCGATGGCCTCACCGGCCTCGGCAGCGGTCAGCGGCCCCATGACGAGAACGGGACAGTCAAGGCCGGCCTCTCTCAGCGCGGCTGCTTCCGCAGCCGTCGCTACTCCCAATGATTCAGCACCCGCTGCCAGGCTGGCCCGGGCCACCGGGACGGCACCATGTCCGTAGCCGTCCGCCTTGACGACCGCCATCAGGCCGGTGCCGGGGCTGAGCATGCCGAGCAGCATGCCAACGTTGCCACGCACCGCGCCCAGATCAACGGTCGCCAGCGCCCGCGGCATGATCAGGACCGGGCCATGGCCCGAACGACGTCGGCGCGGGTGACGATTCCAACCAGCCTGCCGCCATCAATTACTGGCAGCCGGTTCACCTGCTTGTCGGCCATCAGCGTCGCGATCTGGCGTAGCGTCGCGTCTTTGCTGACAGAAATCACATCTGTGCTCATAATGTCGCGAACTGTGGCGGCGACAACATGGCGGAGCCGGTCCTCAAACTTTTTCATGCTGCCCAGGAAGATGACGCTGTCAAAGAGGCTGATGGAATGGGGGAAATGAACGTCGGCGTCGAGCTCGACCACGTCTCCCTCAGTCACCATGCCCACCACCCGGTTCTGCTCATCGGTAACCGGAATGCCGCTGATCCTGTGTTTTGCCATCAGTTTGGCCAGCTCGTCGATGGTCGCGTCGGCGCTGATGATAATGACGTCGGCGGTCATGATGTCAGCCGCGGTCGGCTCAGTTACGTCCGGGTTCTTCGCCATGTCCATTCCTTTGTGCCAATTTCCAATTATTCTTCCCGGTACAAGTCCGCGAACGCCAGCGGCAAATAGTCTATCAGGTCGGACGAGATCAGGTTGTTCTGCTCCAGGTCCTCGGCGGCCAGGTCGGCGGCGGCACCGTGCAGGTAAACGCCCGCTGCGGCGGCAAGCAACGGCTCCATCCCCTTGGCCAGCAGGGCGGCAATCAGCCCGGTCAGGACATCGCCCGCGCCAGCGGTGGCCAGGCCGGGGTTGCCGGTCGGATTTATAAAAGTTGACCTGCCATCCGTAATAATCGTACCGCTGCCCTTGAGCACGACCACTGCTCCCGATTTTTTTGCCGCCACGCGCGCATGCGCCAGGCGGCGGGCCGCAACCTCGGTTGCCGCAACCCCCAGCAGCCGTCCCAGTTCGCCGGCATGGGGAGTCAGCACGGTGGCGGCGGTGCGGCTTTTAAGCAGCGACAGTCTGCCGGCAATCGCGTTAAGCGCATCCGCGTCGATCACCAGCGGAACTTCTGCCCGCGGCAGAAAACCGCGCGCCAACGCGGCGGCTTCCTGCGACCGACCCATTCCCGGGCCAACAGCCGCGCAGTCAAACGAGCGGGCCGCTTCCAGGAGATCATCAAGACAGCTCTCCGGAAGGCGCCCCGCGCCTCCGTCCTCCAGCGGCATCGTCATCACCTCGAGCAGGTTTTGCTCAAAAACCGGATTGAGGCTGGCGGGCACGGCGGCGGTGACAACGCCCGCCCCGGCCCTCAGGGCCGCCTCCGAAGCCATGCAGGCGGCGCCGGTCAGCCCAGCGGATCCTCCGGCAACCAGCACCCTGCCAGCGCTGAACTTGTGGTCAAACTGCATTTTTGCCGGCATCAGCCCCGCCAGCGGACCGGGATCGGCAAGAAAATGATCACCCGGCGCGTCACATTCGGCCGGAATGCCAATATCCGCCAGGATGAGGTCGCCGGAGAAATACCCCCCCGGTGCGACAAAGTGGCCAACCTTGGGCGTATGGAAAGTGACCGTGGCGTCAGCCGGCAGACAGGCGGCTGCCTCGCCGCTGGATGCGTCCACGCCGGAGGCGATATCCACGGCCACCACCGGGATGCCGTGACGCTCGGCCATTTCCGACGCCACCCGGATAAATTCAGCCGACTTGCCGCGCGGCTCGCCGGCGAAGCCCGTTCCGAAAATGGCGTCCACGGCAACGCAATCGGTTGCCAGCGCCCGCCTGAGCGTCGCAGCCGCCGGCGCATGGTCAACCTTTACGCCCAGCCTGCCAAGGATCTTCAGGTTGACGAGGGCGTCGCCGTCGTACTGGGAGGCGGGCGCCGCCGCCAGGACACGGACACCGGCGCCGGCCTGATGCAGGTGCCTGGCGCAGACGAAGCCGTCGCCGCCGTTGTTGCCCTTGCCGGCAATGACCACAAAACAGTGATCTTCACAATAGTTTTCCAGCAGGTACTCGGCCACGGCCATGCCAGCGCGCTCCATCAGGACAAGGCCGGGGATGCCGAGCCCCTTGATGGCGGCGCTGTCGGCGCGGCGCATCTGGGCGGCGGTAAACAGGGGAGGGAAATCGGAAAGTCCCGCTCCGCCTTTTACTTCTCGTGTTTTGCCCTGGCCGCCCATTTGCCTCCCGACTGTTTCCTATTTCCCGAAAAATATAGCGATTATTTTCTGTCTGTCAAGTCAGTTTTTAGGTTTGATTTTTGGGTTTGGTTTTGGTTTTTGGTTTAATCCAGGATCCTGCGTCCAGCGTCCGGCGTCCGCTATTCGGTTTATCACGGCCACTGCGATGCTGGCAAAATCGGTGTGACTGATAGAAAGCGAAATTGTGCCCGTTCCGGCAGCCAGCGCTGCCGCCTCGGCGCCGCCGCTGATGCGCACCTGCGGCCTGCCGCCGGCGGAGCTTGTCACTTCAATCTCCTGCCAGGAGGGAACGCCCCGGCCCAACGCTTTTCCGACCGCCTCCTTGGCGGCAAAGCGGGCCGCGAAGTGGCGCGCCGGATTGGCTTTCGACAGACAGTATTCGCGCTCCTGCCGCGTGAACACGCGATCAAGCAGACGCGGCCGCCGCGCCATCGCTTTTGCCATGCGCTCATTTTCGATTATGTCAACGCCCACAAACATAGTTTATAGTTCCGAGTCCCGAAATTACGCCGATTATTAACCTATTGTCAAGTGCCAATCATTTGTGTTTAAGATTTTTCCCCGCATCCAGAATCCAGCATCCAAAATCTGTTATTCCACGGTGACTGTCTTGGCAAGGTTGCGCGGCTGGTCGACATTGCACCCTTTGAGCTGGGCAATATGATAGGCGAGAAGCTGGAGGGGAACGACCGACACCAGCGGCGACAGCATCTCCGATGTCGCCGGCACATACATCACATCGTCGCTGTAAGCCCTGATGCCTTCATTTCCTTCGGTCGCGACTGCAATTACGGCGGCATCGCGCGCCCGCACCTCCTCGATGTTGGAGACGACTTTTTCATAGACGTGGCCGTCGGTGGCCACCACCACTACCGGCGAGCCCTTGTCGAGCAGGGCGATGGGGCCGTGCTTCATTTCGCCGGCGGCGTAGGCCTCGGTAGGGATATATGAGATTTCCTTTAGCTTGAGGGCGCCCTCCAGGCAGACCGGAAGGCCGACGCCGCGGCCGAGATAGAGAAAGAAAGGCTGCTGATAATAACGCTTGGCGATCTCATGGGCGGCGGATTCATTCTTCAGGTACTGCCTCAGCAGCGCCGGAACCGCTTTCAGTTCTGACGCAATCCCCTCAATTTCATTCACATCGAGTGCGCCCTTTACCTGCGCCAGCTTCAGGGCAAGCAAATGGATGGCGGCGATCTGGGCCAAGTGAGTCTTGGTGGCGGCCACGCCGATCTCGAGTCCGGCGCGGGTGTAAATGACGCCATTGGCATCGCGGGTGGCCTGGCTGCCCATGATGTTGGTTATGGCCAGCACCCTGGCGTCCATCCGGCGCGCCTGGCGCATGGCGGCGAGGGTGTCGGCGGTCTCGCCCGACTGCGATATCCCCACCACCAGCGTCGCCGGCGACAACACCGGCTCTCTGTATCTAAACTCGGAAGCAATATCAAGTTCAACGGCGACGCGTGCCCAGTTTTCCAGCACGTACCTGCCGACCATGCCGGCATGATATGAGGTGCCGCAGGCAACTATGTAAACCTTGTCAATCCCGGCCAGCACTTCATCAGGAATGAGCATTTCCTCGAGGACGACCTGCCCTCCGCCGGGCAGGCGGCCAGCAATCGTGTCGACGAGGGCGTCAGGCTGCTCGAAGATCTCCTTGCGCATGAACGTCTCGTAACCGCCTTTTTCAGCCGCGTCCACGTCCCAGTTCACCCGTGTGATCTCGCGCTCCAGCCGCTTTTTCTCCAGGTCAAGGATCTGCACGTCCCCCGGCGTGGCGACGAAAAGCTCCTCATCGCCAACGATAACGACGTCCCGGGTTTCGGAGAGGAAGGCCGGAATGGCGGAAGCGACGAAAATCTCGCCATCGCCCACCCCGATCAGCAGGGGGCACTCCTTGCGGGCGCCGGCAATCATCTCGGGGTGACTGCTGTGGATGGCGCAAAAAGCAAAGTGGCCCGCGATGTCAGCGTAAGTCAGCCGCACCGCTTCGAGCAGATCGCCGTGGTAGTGCTTCTCGATCAGATGGGCGACAACCTCGGCGTCCGTCTCGGAGGCAAACTGATGGCCTTGCCGGGCCAGTTCCTTCCTGAGCCCGGCGTAATTCTCGATAATGCCGTTCAGGACGATTGAAATTTTGCCGCTGCAATCGGAGTGAGGGTGAGCGTTCTCCGTCGAAGGGCGGCCGTGGGTGGCCCAGCGGGTATGTCCCAGCCCCAGCCGCGCCTCGGCGTGGCCGTTACCTTTGAGTTCCTGCTCAAGGCTGTCCATATTGCCGACGGCGCGAACAACCTCTATTTGCCCGTCAACCAAGACGGACAGGCCGGCGGAATCGTAGCCGCGGTACTCCAGCTTCCGCAGCCCCTGATAGAGCAGGCTCGTGCAGGACCTCGGCCCTACGTAGGCAACGATGCCGCACATGAAAAAGCGGATGGTTGATTGTCGACGGTGGATGGTGGACAAAACCGGAGGCGGCCATCCCAGGATCGTAGACCGGTCAAACCTGAAGCCAAATAAACCAAATTCATCCAAAAAACTGGTTTTCGCCAGTCATTCATCTAACTCACCCCAAATTTTTCCTGATTGCCACAGCAATAGTTTCACAAATATCAACACAAATATCAACTCTGGCGGCTTCGACCATCACCCGGATGACAGGCTCGGTTCCCGAGGGGCGCACCAGGATGCGGCCTTCACCTTTCAGCCGCCCTTCTTCCTCCTCAATTGTATCCCAAATTTCTGATTTGCTATCAAGTTCCTGACGCTTCTCCACCTGTATGTTAACGAGCCTCTGCGGCAGGCGCCGCATTACCCGGGCCAGCTTTGTCAGCGGCAAGCCGGTCTCAGCGATCACCTGAAGCAGCAGCAGCGATGTCGCCAGGCCGTCGCCGGTGGTGCTGGCCTCAAGATTTATTATGTGCCCGGATTGCTCGCCGCCAAACCCGTATTCCCCCGCAAGCATTTCTTCCAACACGTAACGGTCTCCCACATCCGTGGTGATCACGTCAATGCCGAGCTCCTTCATCGCCAAGTGGAAGCCGAGGTTTGTCATCACCGTGGTTACGATCGTGTTCCGGGGCAGGCGCCCTTTTTCTTTTAAATACCTGCCGCAGATCGCCATAATGAAGTCGCCGTCGACCACATCGCCGCCGGCGTCGACGGCGATGACGCGGTCGCCGTCGCCATCGAAGGCCAGCCCCAGATCAAAGCCGTCCGCCCGGACCGCCGCCTGAAGCGCCCCGATGTGGGTGGAACCGCAGTCGCGGTTAATGTTGAAGCCGTCCGGCGCCGCATTGATAAGGGCGACACTGGCGCCCAGACGCTTAAGAGCCTGCGGCGCGGAGCGGAAGGTGGCGCCGTTGGCGCAATCGACGAGAATGTTCAACGCGGAAAGGTCAAGATCGAAACCGCCAAGCAGGTTGTCCACATAGTCCGCCACCGGATTATCAATGAAGGAGCCCGGCCCGGGATCAGCCGGCAGCGGCGGCATCGCCTCATCGCCTGCCAGATAGCTCTCCATCTCCAGCTCCTGAGCATCGCTGAATTTAAAACCCGAAGGGCCGAAAAATTTGATGCCGTTGTCCTGATAGGGATTATGGGAGGCGGAGATGACGGCGCCCGCGTCGGCGCCCTCGGAAACGACCAGGCTGGCCACCGCCGGCGTGGGAATGACGCCGGCGCTCATGGCCGCGCCGCCGGCGGAGTTGATGCCTGCGACCAGGGCCGCTTCAAGCATGGAGCCGGAGACGCGAGTATCGCGCCCGATCAGGACCATTGGCGCATCCCCAGGCAGGACGGCCACTGCCGCCCGGCCCACCGCCATCGCCAGCTCGGCAGAGAGGGCGGTGTTGGCGGTTCCGCGGATGCCATCGGTGCCAAAAAACTTGCGTATCATGAAATCCTCGTGGTGAAAGAAGCTAATCGGCCGGAAATTCCCAAGGACCAAATTATAACAGAGCCGGCGGGGCGCTTCGCTGCGGTCTGACAGATTAGAGCCTACCCCGGCGTGTTTCTTGCTGCGGCCGGCTCAGAGGCCATTAGCTGCGTCTTTGCCTATAAACTTTCGCTCAGCTTAAGAGCCTATCCCATTGGGCTGTTCGTAGCGAGGGCGGGCGAAAAAGCCATGGGCAAGGACGCAGGAGGAAAAAGACCGCAGTCGTACCTGTAGGTACGTCGAGGACTTTTTTCTCCGAGGACGCCGCCGATGGCTTTTGCAGCCGGCCGCAGCAGAAAATGCATAATGGGATGGGCTCTAAGCTCTTAATGGAAGATTTTCTCAACGTATGGCGAGGTCATTGCCGCCAGGAGGGAGTAATAGGTGGGAATGAAAGAGACGGATGCGCCGGCGGCGCAATACTCCTTTGCCGCAGCCGGGCATTGCAAGATGAGGTAATCGCTGGTAATCCCCACCGGTTCAATTCCCTCCCCGGCCGGAATTATCCGCCCCAGGCCCACGTCCTGGATGCCAATGCCGGCAACGGCCCGGATGCCGCCGCCGGCTTCGAATGCCTCCAGCACCGGCGCTTCAATACGAAAGGCATCGCTGTGAGCGCCGGAGAGAAACAATCCGTCCCGATCGGAAGGAAGACTTCCCAGCAAAATGGCTTCGCCGGAGCGCAGCTCGGTGGCCGTCCCCAGGGGAGAGGGGCGCCCGCCCGGTAGCCCCGGGCGGGCGCCCCTCTCATCAAAAAGCGCCAGCAGGCCGGATCCGCCTACTGAAACAAGAGGAGCCCTGGAGTCCGAGGCGCGATCTGTTTCTTCAAACAGGCCATCGGTTTCGGCAACCGCCCGGGAAAACGCCTCCATCGCTCCGGCCAGCGGGGCCTGAGGCCGGACGCAGGCAAGCGTTGTCGCCAGCCCTGCCAGCTCGGCGCCGGCCAGCGAGGCGATACAGGCAGCTTCGCGCGTCGCCACCGACAGCGGCGCGCCTTCGCGGCCGTCGCCCGCCTCAACCATCAGGCAGAAGCGGATGGGCCGGGCCGGGAAAAGCTGCATCATTGTCCGTGCCTGCGCCTCAGTCGAGACAAAAAAGATATCCGCGGCGGCGGAAAGGTTTCCGGCTTCGATGACGGGTCGCATCAGCTCCAGCTCGGCATTCGGAAAATGGGCGCGCAAATTATCGATGCTGGTGGCGCGCGAGTCCGCCAGCGCTGCCGCGCCTCCGGCCAGCATTGCCCCGGCCACGCGCTCATTTCCCTGGCACGCCTTGGTGACGCCCACCAGCCTGACGCCGTGCCGCCGGAGCATGTCCGCAATCAGGCGTGTATTATGCTCGATCTTGGCGAGGTTAATGTGGAGGGTGGGCATGACAGTTCCAAGTTCCGAAAAAATGAATCTATTTTTTAACGATTGTCAACCAAAAAACGATTCCGGAATGAAACAGCGGGCCTTCAGGTCCGCTGTTGATTCCCTTCTGGGGCTTATCCGGTAGCTAGTGTCCAGCATCCGGCATCTGAATAATCATCGTTTCGAGAACTGCGGCCGCTTGCGGGCGCTTTTCAGGCCGGCCTTCTTGCGCTCCTTGACGCGCGAGTCGCGGGTGAGGAACCCGCCCACGCGCAGCTCCTTGCGCAGGGAGTCATCAGCCTGAAGCAGGGCCCTGGCAATGCCGTGCTTGAGGGCGCCCGCCTGGCCGCCGACCCCTCCGCCGGAGATGTTGGCGACGACGTCAAAGCGCTTCTCCGTGCCGGTTGTGACCAGCGGCATCCGCACCTCTGTCCGCAGCCGCGGGCGGGGGAAAAATTCATCAAACGTGCGGCTGTTCACCGTGATCCGGCCATCCCCGGGCATCAGTACGACGCGGGCGATGGAAGATTTGCGTTTTCCGGTTGCCTTGTATTCAGCCAAGCTTGAGCTCCTCCGGTTTTTGCGCCTCATGGTTGTGCCCCGGACCGGCGAACACCTTCAGTTTTTTCAGCTGGGCACGGGCCAGCCGGTTCTTTGGCATCATGCCCTTGACCGCCAGCCGGATAACTTCCTCCGGCTTTTTTTCCATCATCTCAGCCAGCGTTCGCTGCTTCAGGCCACCAGGGTAACCGGTGTGGCGGTAATAAATCTTGTTCTCCCGCTTGCGCCCGGTAACCGCTATCCGCTCGGCGTTTATGACAATGACGAAATCGCCGGTGTCAATGTTTGGCGTGTATTCGGGCTTGTTCTTGCCCCGCAGCATATCGGCGACGCGCGTGGCCAGACGGCCAAGGCGCTGGTCTTTGGCGTCGGCAAGATACCATTTGCGCTCGATATTGGCAGGTTTGGCTACAAATGTCTTCATCATCGTTCCATTAAGGCACAAGGTTGGATGATAAAGCAAGCGGCAATGGGTGTCAACAAAAAAAGAGGAAAACCCACAACCCATTTCGAGTTGATTCCGGTTGAGCCAATCGACAGGTCTTTCCGGTTTAACTGCCGCTGCCGATGTAGCCGCCGGCGTACTGAAGCAGGAAATATGTCCAGATGACGGCCATCAGGGCGGCGACGTAAGGAAATGCTGCTCTCCTGTTTTTAAAAAATCCGTAAAGCATCAGCTGAACCGGAAAAGCCATCAGCACATAGCGGTTGAACCCGCCATACTGGCGGCCAGCAATTGGAATCAGCAAAAACAGGGCCGAGTAGACGGAAAAGCTGCGCCGCCCGCGCCGCCACCAGTACCAGGCGGACAATATCAGCAATGCAATAAACGTCAAGTTAAAGTAATTGGTGACGCTGATCAGATAGCCAAAGCCGTGCTGCATCCATTCGTCGATATGAGTCTGGGACCTGAGGAAGGCGAAAGCGTCATGCAGGTGGACATACAAATAAAAAGTGTAGCCAAGCAGTCCGGCGCTGCCGATGATGACGCTGGCGACGGCGTGTCGGATTTTTTCTCCCTGCTCGAGCAGGACAAGCCCCACCAGCACCACGACAAAGACGCCGGTGACGTGGGTGGCGGTGCCCAGCATCAGTAAAAGCGAAGCCCAGAGCCATCGCTTTTCCAGGGCAAAGTAGATGGCGCCCAGGGACAGCATCGCAAACAGGCTTTCTGTATATGTCGCCAGAAAGAAAACCGCCGTCGGAAACAGCACCAGGAAGGTGGCCGCCTGGAGGGCGCTGGCGGCATCCCTGGCGTCAAGCAGCTTCCTGGCAATTTTTATATAAAAGTAAATGGCGCCGGCGAAACTGAGCCAGGACACCAGCAGGGCGCTGTCCAGAGGCGAGGGGATGAGGCGGTTAACGGCATAAACCACCATCGGGTAAAACGGAAACAGGCTGGCCTCGACATAAGTGGGGTAGCCGATCCTGGCGATGTTGAGATAAGCGGGGCCGTCCCAGTTTGACAGGAAGCTAAGCTGATTGGCGGGCTCGGCAGTATAGGAGAACTGGCGGTCGACCTGAACCGTTTTGTTGTTATGCCAGGCGATGCCGGCGCCGACGGCAATCACGGCGACGGCAATTGCCGCCGCCAGCAGCAGGTCGTTGCCAGCCGGCAAGGCTTTCAGCCTGGAAACAGCGGGAATCTTTGCTCCGGGCACTACTGCTGGACCGTCCGGACCGGTTGCACGCCGCTACCGATCATCCTCGACTGTTTCCACAAATCCCCCGGGCCGGCCGCGGTGAAGCTCTTCCAGGATGTCCTCCATCAGCACGCGGTTGATGCGAATCAGATTGGCGACAACACCCAGGATAAATGAAATAAATGAGCCGGTCAGCAGCGCGCTGGCGGCAATCAGCGACTGGGAATGATCCGAGCCAAAATAAGAGGGGGAAGTCAACGAAAGATAGAGGTAGTGCGCGAAAGGCACGAGGCCGGCGGCAAGCAGCATAACGCCAACAGTCATAAACAGCATCAACGGCTTGTACATGATGAAGGCGTTGATCAAGGCGGCGGCTGACTTGCGCACATGCTCCCCGGAAGATTTAAACAGCCGCGACTCCCTCGTCTTCGGGTTGGTTTTGATCGGAATCGTCATGATCTTCAAGCGTTTGTGGGCGGCCTGCAAGGTTGTCTCCATGGCAAAATTGAACCGGCCGATCAGGTTCAGCTTTGCCGCCGCTTCCCTCGAATAAGCGCGAAAACCGCTGGCGCCGTCGGGAATGCTGATGCCGGCCGCAAGATTGAGAGCGCCGGTGCCGAATCTCTGCAGGAACTTCTTCATCGGGCTGAAGTGCTCGATGGTGCTTACCTGGCGGTCGGCAATGACGGTATCGGCGCTGCCGGCAAGAATCGGGCGAATCAGATCCGGTATCCGCTCCTGCGGATACTGGTTGTCGCCGTCGGTCAGCACCAGAATATCGGCCCCCAGGTCGAGGGCGCCGCGAATGCCATCGCGCAGCGACAGCGCCAGGCCGCGGTTTTTCGCATGGCGGATGAAATGCCGGACGCCCAGCTTTCTGGCGACCGCCACCGTCCTGTCGGTTGAGCCATCGTCGATGACAAGGATGTCAATTTCATCGACGCCGGCAATCTGCTTTGGGATCCCGCTGATGACAAGCGACAGCGTTGCCTCTTCGTTCAGGCAGGGAATCATGATTACCAGCTTCATCGGTCAGATGCGTACCGGTTTCAGGCGCCGCTGCCCCCGCCCGGTTTCCGGCGAAGCGGGCTGCGATGATGGCTCCCGGCCGGCAGCCGGCCGGGTCGCGCGCCACAATGACGTTGGCATGATTGTTGATCTGTCAACACGGCGCATATATTTTCTGGCCACGTCATGAACCTCGGCCAGGAGCCCTTCGGAAAGCGTTGTCGGGTTCAACCCTAGAGCCAGGAATTTGCTGTTGTCAACGACAAGCTCATTCTCGGCCGCCTCCAGGCGGGGATTGGCCAGACGCTCAATCGCGACGCCGGTCAGCCTGGCGATTAACGCCGCCAGGTCCTTGAGCCGGTATGTTTCCGTGACCTGGTTAAAGATGGCTGGTTTGTCGCCCCGCCGCGGCGGGTTGAGGATGGCCAGTTCAACGCAGCGGACGGTGTCGCGGATATGAATGAAGGCCCGGGTCTGACCGCCGCTGCCGTACAGCGTCAGGGCATGGCCGATGGCAGCCTGCATCAGGAACCGGTTCAGCACCGTGCCGTAATCGCCGTCGTAGTCGAAGCGGTTGATCAGCATTTCATCGAGGCTTGTCTGGGGAGTCTGCGTTCCCCAGACAATTCCCTGATGCAGATCGGTGATGCGGATATTGTCATTCTGGGCATAGAAGGCGAACATCAACTGGTCAAGCGTCTTGGTCATGTGATATACGGAGCCCGGGTTGGCCGGATGAAGGATCTCCCGCTTCAGCTCACTGTCCCTGCCCGCCAGTTTCACCTGGACGTACCCTTCCGGAACGGGCATGGAGCCGGTCCAGCCGTAACCGTAAACCCCCATTGTGCCCAGATGCACCAGGTGGGCGTCCACGTCGCAGTCCACCAGCGCGCAGAGAACGTTATGGGTCGCGTTTGTGTTGTTATTGACCGTATACCGTTTTGTGGCAGCAGACTTCATGGAATAGGGCGCTGCCCGCTGCTCGGCAAAGTGGACGATCGCATCTGGCCGCAGTTCGCCGATCAGGCTCGCCAGTTTTCCGTACTGCTGCGCAATGTCAACAGGATAAAACGATATGGTCCTGCCGGTCAGGCGCTTCCAGGCATCCAGGCGCCCGGCCAGCGGCGCTATTGGCGTTAGCGAGCTTGCGCCCAGTTCCCGGTCAATCTTTCTGCGGCTGAAGTTATCGAATATGGCAACGGCATGCCCCGCCGCCGACAGATGCAGCGCCGTCGGCCAGCCGCAGAAACCATCACCGCCAAGTATAATGATCCTGATGGCAAACCCTCCTTGTGTACTTAACAGTTTCGCCGTGCCGGCCCGCAAACATTCAAATTCGTTCGGCCCCAATAAGATCGTGCCGCCCCCAGCCAAACGTCCCCGCAAAAAAACTTAAAACATAACTTAGCGCGGCCCTGTAAAATCTATGTAAAAAAATTTAAGTTCCGCTGGCCGTTTTTCATAAGTTAATATGAAAAAAAACACCTCAGTCAAACAAACCGGCCCGAATTCGATGCTTGCCACCCCGGTGATCAGCTGCTCGCGCCGCACCGATATTCCGCGCTGTTATCCCCATTGGCTGGAAGAAAAACTGGTCGCCGGCGAGGTAGTTTTCAGGGCCCCCCGGAGCGGCGTCCGGTCGGTAAGTCTCGCGGCCGAAGCGGTGCATTCGCTGGTGCTCTGGTCCAAGGATTACGGGGCGCTGCTGAAACGGCCACGGCTGCTCCGCCGGCTTCACGATTTGAACCCCTTCTTTCATTTCACCATCACCGGTCTGGGAAATTCCTTCTGGGAGCCGGCCATTCCCGCCTGGCATGAAACGATATCGCAGATGGAAAAACTGGTCAATGAATTTGGCGCCGGCCGGGTAAATTGGCGCTTCGACCCGGTGCTCTTCTGGCCGGAAAAAAGCGGGCTTGCCTCAAATTTGCCCATGTTTGCCCGCCTGGGGGCGGCGGTGGCAGGCCTCGGCATAAGCGGCTGCACCTTCTCATTTGCCCACTGGTATAGCAAGAGCCGGAGGCGGGCGCAAAAGCAGGGATTTGAATTTGTCGATCCGGTCCCGGACGCGAAGCTGGAGGCCGCCGCAACAATGGCAGGCGAGGCGGCGAGGCTGGGTATCCGGCTGGCCACCTGTTCAAATGACGCCCTGCTGGCGGCGCCGGGCATCGCCAAAGGCCACTGCATTGACGGCGATTTGCTCAACAATCTCCGCGGCGGCGGCGCGGCCGCCTCTTCGGCAAAGGACCGGTCGCAGCGCACCGAATGCGGCTGCACCAGCAGCATTGATATTGGCAGTTACGCGCAGCGCTGCTCGGGCGGACATTGCGTCTACTGCTACGCCAACTGAAGTTATTTCTTCCCGGTCAACAGCCCGAAAGTCGCAATTCCCAGCAGCACGGTGACAAAGCCAAAGATGTAGAGGGCGGTAACGCGTTGGTCGCTGGTGAGCCACCAGGCGCTGGTGAAAATAATGACGCCAAAGATAATCTGAACTGCGGCAACGATGGTGGCGCGGTCGGTTTTCATTTTCAGCCTCCGATGGTTTGGGAAATAATTCTCAGCACCTGGCCAATTTCCTGCCCGGCCCCGGCGGTTGTAAAACTGATAAACTTGGCCGGGCGGGATAACTTTGAAGTTAAAAATATGTGGGGTTTTCATGCCAAATACTAAAGCCATGCGCCTGCGGCTGCGGACTTTGCTGTTTGAAAAAGCCTACCTGACCGGAGATTTTGTGCTTTCGTCAGGCAAACATAGCGCTCACTACTTCGATTGCCGGCGAGTGACCCTGGACCCCGAAGGCCTGGCCCTCGCCTCGGAGCTGCTGATCGAGAAAATGCGGCAGGCCTCGCTTGCCGCCATCGGAGGCCTCGCCATTGGCGCCGATCCCCTCGTCGCCGGGGTCGTGGCGACAAGCTTGCGGCTGGATTATCCCATCAATGGCTTTATTGTCAGGAAGGAACAAAAACAGCATGGGACCGGCAAAAAGATCGAGGGTTCTTTGATTGCCGGGACGAAAGTTGCCATTGTGGACGATGTCGTCACCAGCGGCGGCTCCATCATCGAGGCCGCCAATAGCTGCCTTAGCGAGGGCCTCGAGCCCGCCGCCGCCTACGCGCTGGTCGACCGCGAGGAAGGCGGCGCCGAAGAAATCAGCCGCGCCTGCGGGCTTGAGCTGGAGCCGCTGTTTAAATACAGCGAGCTGTTTGGTTGAGTCTCTGCCCGTCCGCGCCGCCCGGGCAGAAAAATGGAGACTGACATCCTCTTCACTCATGATATTCAGAAAAAATGATGATGCGAGGGGCTTGCCGCGGAGCCGGCCGGACATAGGCAGGTCGAGGCAAGCCCTGGGGATGTTTAGCCGGCTTAGCATCCGGCAAATTAATGCCATGGACTATTCGATCAGAATCGGCGGGCAGGCCGGGCAAGGCATCCAGACGGTCAGCGCCGCCCTGGCAAAAACGCTGGTCCGCTCGGGCTGCCACGTTTTTACCCACCAGGATTACATGTCCCGCATTCGCGGCGGCCACAACTTCAATCAGATCCGTTTTGCCGACCGGCCGGTTTTCTCCTCCAGAACCAAGGTTGATATTCTGGTTGCGCTTGACCAGAACACCGTGGACATCCATCGCGGCGATTTGACTGCGGGCGGGATTGTTGTTTACGACGCCGAAGCTGTCGGCCAAAAATATGACGGACCCGCTTTCCTGGATGTGCCTTCGCGCCGGATCGCGGAGGCCGCCGCTGGCAGCAGGCTGATGGAGAACGCGGCCGCCGCCGGCGCCGTTACCGGCATGCTCGAAATGGACATCGCCCTGCTGGCAGAACTTCTGTCAGAGAAGTTCCGGCGTAAGGGCGATGAAATGGTTGACAAGAATGTTGCCGCCGCCCGCGGCGGCCATCAGTTTGCCCGGGAAAACTGCCCGGCTTGCTCTTTTATGATACCGGCACAGCAAACCGGCACCCGCCGGATGCTGATCGACGGCGCGTCGGCGGTGGGCCTGGGGGCGCTGTTAAGCGGCTGCCGCTTTTATTCGGCCTACCCGATGACCCCCTCTACAGCGGTGCTCAATTATATGGCCGCCAAAAGCAGGAGGCACAGCCTTGTGGTTGAGCAGGCTGAGGATGAGATCGCCGCAATCAATATGGCAATCGGCGCCTCCTTCGCCGGCGTGCGCGCCATGACTGGCACTGCCGGCGGCGGTTTTGCCCTGATGGTGGAAGGCCTGTCGCTGGCGGGAATGACCGAGACGCCGGTCGTCATTTTTGTCGGCCAGCGGCCGGCGCCGGCTACCGGGCTTCCCACCCGGACCGAGCAGGGCGACCTGCTGTTTACGTTAAATGCCGGCCACGGCGAGTTTCCGCGCGTGGTGATGGCCCCCGGCAGTCCGGAGCAGGCCTTTTATCTTGTCAACAAGGCTTTTGACCTGGCGGAAAAATACCAGGTGCCGTCGCTGATCCTCTCCGATACATATCTGAACGACAGTGAGTGGACCTCTGCCGGCTTTGACGTCTCCCGGCTGCATTACACAGACTACCGGCTCCGTGCCGGCGATCTGGAAGAGATAAAGGATTACAAGCGGCACGCGTTCACAGAGACCGGCGTTTCGCCGCTGGCCGAGCCGGGCGCCTCGCCGCACCTGGTCGTTACCGACAGTGACGAGCACGACGAAGATGGTCATATCATCGAAGACGCCGGCACCAGAACAAGGATGGTGGAGAAGCGGCTGCTGAAAAAAATGCCGCTGCTGAAGGCGGAGATGGAGCCGCCGCTCCTGTACGGCGCCACCGAGCCGGAGATTGTGCTGGCCGGCTGGGGCTCGACCTACGGCGTCATCAGGGAAGCCGTCGATGTGCTCGGGCAAAAGCGCAGCCTGGCAATGCTGCACTGGAGCGAGGTCTGGCCCTGGGCGGGAACCGATAAATTTGATTACCTGAAGCTGCTCCGGGAGGCCAGCCACACGATCTGCATCGAGAACAACGCGACCTCCCAGTTCGCCCGCCTGCTCCGTGAGCAGACTGGATATCAATTCAGAGACGCGATCAACAAATTCGACGGCCGCCCGTTTCTGCTTGATGAGCTGGTGGAGAAAGTCGAGGCCCTGATTGACTGAGCCGGAAGAGTTCAGCGGCCAGGAACCGTCATGGTGCCCCGGCTGCGGCAACTTCAATATCCTCAAGGCGTTCAAGGCCGCCATGACCGGCCTGGACCTGAAGTCTCACCAAATAACGCTGGTCTCCGGCATCGGCCAGGCCAGCAAGCTGCCGCATTACACCGCCGGCAATACCTTTAACGGCCTCCACGGCCGGCCGCTGCCGGTGGCCACCGCCATCCGGCTGGCAAACCATAACATGATTGTAGTGGCGGTGGCCGGGGACGGCGACTGTTACGGCGAGGGCGGCAACCACTTTCTCCACGCCATGCGCCGGAATGTAAATGTCAAACTGTTCGTCCACGACAACCAGATCTACGGCCTTACCAAGGGCCAGGCTTCTCCAACCTCGCAGGCAGGGATGGTCACCAAGGTCCAGCCCTTCGGCGTGTTGCTGGAGCCGCTCAACCCGGTGGCGCTGGCGGTGGCCATGGACGCCAGCTTTGCCGCCCGCGCCTATGCCGGAGACACGCGCTTCCTTGCCGGGATGATGACCGCCGCCATGCGGCACCGCGGCTTCGCCCTTGTTGACATCCTGCAGCCGTGCGTTACATTCAACAAGCTAAACACCTACCGTTGGTATCACGACCGCGTCTACAATGTCGGGCCGGAACATGATGCCGCCGACCGCGAGGCCGCCTTCCGGCTGGCGCTGCAGCAGGAGAAAATTCCCACCGGCGTTATCTATAAACGCGAGCGGCCGCTGCTGGAGGATGAAATCCCGGTCATTGCCGGCAAGGAGCCCCTCGTGCGCCAGACTTCCCCTATCAGCGAGCCAGAGAAAGAAATAGGCGAATTTTACTGAGCGGCCCGTGCGAAACCGCTGCCTGAGGAAGATAGGCTGGCCAGGCAGTCCAGGCAAAAACCGGGGCCTTTGCGGTCGGTGTCCATGACAGAGTTGGAAAAATGCATGATGCAGGCCGGGTTGCCACAGTGGGCAAGGCCGAAAACGTGGCCCAACTCGTGAACGGCCTCCTTGAGCGCCCGCTCCGGCAGCAGGCTCTCGCGGCCGGAGGCGCCGGTGCGGCCGCCCAGCCTGGCCAGCGAAATCACGGCCACGCGTTCTTTGGGATCGGCAACGCCGAAGACGAAGTTCAGGCCGGGAGTGAAAAGGTCGGCGTTCGTGACCCCGAGAATCACCGGACGGGATCCGGGGGGTGTGCCCGCCGGATTTGCCAGGACGGTGAGCACTTTTCCCGAGTGGTGCTGGCGCCTGTGCCTGGTCCAGGCAGCACCTGGCAGGGGAAGCGGCTTTCCCACGCTTGCTTCCAAGCCAATCTGCGTCAGTGAATCGGCCAGCTGCGCCGGCAGATTCGGTTCGACCTCGCCAAGGGGGACGATTAATAACTTGATCTCGGCATACACCTCGCGGTCAGATTAAATCCGGAACCAGAAGCGGGGGAAAGAGGGAGCTCACATAGCGTTCTCGGTTGCCAACCCCGGCTTAGAAATAGCCGAGGTCGCGCAGTTGGGCCATGATTTGCTCCTTTTCCTGGGCGCGGCCCTCGCGCTCGGGACCGTCGCCCCGGGGGCGGGTGCTCTTTACAGTGCATGGCTGGCAGCCAAGGCTGCGGTATCCCTGATCATAAAGCGAGCAGTAAGGCAGCTCGTATTTGCCAATATAATCCCAGATATCCAGCTCGCTAAAATGAAGGATTGGCTGCACGCGCATATGTCCGGGGCGGTTGGAGAAGTATTCCTCGTTCGCCCTGGCAGGCTGCTCGTCCCAACGGACGCCGGTGATAAGCGCCTGCCAGCCGTTCTCCTCGACCGCCGCATCGATGGCCTGGGCCTTCATCACCAGGCAGCACTGCTCATGGTCAACGGCGATTTTGATTCTTTTTAGCCCTTCGTGATTTGTGGCAATGATCAGGTCAAGAGCCCACTCGCGCGCAATCCGGTCGCGAAACTCCAGCGCTTCCTTGAACTTGACGGTGGTGTCAAGGTTAAGCACCGGCACGGGCACTTTGCCGCCGCCAATGCGCTTCAGCAGGTGCAACACGGTAAGCGAGTCCTTGCCGCCGGTAAAAGTTGTCGCAACCCTGCCTTCAAAACGTTTCAGGGCATCGGCCAAGACCTCGATGCTCCTGGCTTCCTTTTCTTCAAGCGTCTGCATATTTACCTGATCTGGGCTCAAGCCGCTCACCGCTCCCCGTTTGTCGCGCCTGTTTCCCGCATAATGGCGGCAGGCAGTTTGGATGATCATATTGTAACCGAATCGGGGGCTTTATTCCCCCGATTTATTACATTATCGCCCTTGGAGCATATCCCGTGAGCATCTTCTGCTGCGGCCGGCCGCAAAGCCATAAAAGCATTTCGCTCGGCGCCACCAACACCCAAATGGGCTGGCTCTTAGGAGCGGCGGGCTTGAGCCCGTTACTTGACCCTGAGCGACCTCATCCTGTTCAGCACCGCGGCAATCTCAAACCGGCGCGGACGGGCGAAATCGCCGGGGTGCCGTTCGCCTGTCCCGACGAAGCCGGCTTGACCCGAGGCAAGCCTGCAGCGACCGCCGTCCACCCCCTCCATATTCGGCGCTCCGGCCTCGTGGCGCCAGCGGCCTGCCGCTATTACTCCCAGGCCAAAACAATCGATATCGGTCTCGGTCAGAAGCCGGCCCAGAATCCAGGCCAGCGATGACTCCCCGTCAAAATATCCCTGCCTGAGACCGTGCCAGATAATGTAGCCAACGGCGCGGGTTTGACTAATATCAACGAGCTGCTCCGCTGCTGCCAGATCGACGGTTTCCTTGCCAAAGGCGATGGTTTTCAGGTTCTTGGCGCCAATTTTTCCTTTCCGGCCAGGCGCGGGTCGAGGCCCCGCGCCAGCGGCCTCCGGGCTTTTATCACCCCGAGTTCGGCCGGAGCTTCCGGACGGCGCACGTCCTTGCGGCCGGCAACGATCTGGCGGGCGCGGGCCGTGACCACGCGAGGCAGATAGTTCTCCATCGCAATGACCGTGTCGGCGGCGGCGAAATAATCTCCGGAGCCGCCCATGACCAGCACCGTCGATACCCCGTGATCCCTTTTCAGGTTGCGAACCTGATAGATAAAGGGCGTAATGGGCTCTTTCTGCTTCGGGACGAGCTGCTGCATGAGGCTGTCCCGGATCATAAAGTTGGTGGCGGAGGTGTCCTCGTCCATCAGCAGCAGGGCCGCTCCCGCCTGAGCGCCTCCAGAATGCTGGCCGCCTGGGATTTGCTGCCGCTGGCGTTTTCAGTGGAAAAGGATGAAGTGTCAATGCCAAAGGGGAGATTTGAGATAAACGGGCTGATGTCAACTTTCTCAACCCGCGACCGTCTTCCGCTCTGACCTTGACCGCATCGGCGCGCGTGACCGCTAGCTCGCGGCCGTCCCCGGGTATGTGGCTGTAAACGTCGCGCGCGAGCGCGCTGAGCAGCGTCGATTTGCCATGGTAACCGCCGCCGGTAACGAGGGTGACGCCCTCGGGAATGCCCATTCCGGCCACCTTGCCACGGTGGGGAAGGTCAATTTCGACCCACAGTTCCGCGGGACTTTGGAACTCAAGCACCCTGCCTTGCCTGAGCGGCTTGTCGCTGACGCCGCTTTCGCGGGGCAGGATTGAGCCATCGGCCACGGAAGCAACCAGGCCCAGGCCCGGCAACCGTCGCCGGAGCCAATCCTGGTCCTCGGCCGCCTGGACATGAGCGGCATGTCCTGCGCATGATAAAACAGCGTTGACTCAACAAGGCGGGGGACCTCCTCAAGCAGCATGGCGGCCGCTTCCTGCCCCAGACAGCGCCTGCCGACGGCGGGAAGGTCGACGGAAAACCTGACCTCGGCGAAGCGTTCGTTTATGATGGCGGCGGTGCGCTCGATGATCTCCTGGCCGCCACAGTCCCCCCCTACAAATCCCGATTTTCCCGTACCCCGGCGGCCTTTGACAATCAGCGCAATCGATATGGCAAATCTGCGGGCAAGCCAATCCTAGAGGGCAACCTGGCTGACTTTGGTCTCGAACAAGCGCGGGGCGAACCGGGCTGAGACCTGGTCTGCCCGCACCCGCAGCCGGGAGGGCGCGGCGAATGGGTCGGACTGGACGTGGTCAATAAACAGGGTAAACCGGGGAAAATCGTACGAGCCCTTTAAGTCCCGATATGCTTTGTAACCCTTGCCGTCAACCTGACTGAGCTTCTGCCTTAAGCCGTCCGCATCCATTTCAACCTCCGCCGATGTCCGCCCCACTGCCAATGAACGGCGTTAGCCTATCACAGGCGGCGGACAGAAAAAGCGGCGCCGCACAGAGCGGCCGGCAACGTCGCGGCCATGCCGCCCCCGGAAACAGTACGGCAATGGTTTCACATCACAAAAAGATGGCGCAAATAAAAAAGCACAACAAAACAGGCGCATGGGGGCGCCCCTAATTCCATGTTATCAGATTGCTGATTTCTTTCCATCGGACTTTGGTTTGATTCTTCTGCGGCAAAAAGTGTAATTCGGCAGCCGCTTGGCAAATCAGCCCGGCATTCTTGTTTTTACTTCCGGCCGGGTAGACAATGAATTGTGTTCGCAAAATTGCTGATATTGTTCATCATTGTTCCTTTGATGGAACTGCTCGTGATCATCGAGATTGGCGCGCGAATCGGCTATTGCTATACGATCATCCTGTTGATCCTGATCAGCTTCGGCGGCGCGGCGCTGGCCAGGCGCGAGGGCTACCGCGCCGTTTCCCAGATCCAGGCAGATATAAGCGCGGGCAACATGCCGGCGGACTCGCTGATTGACGGCGCCCTTATCCTAGCGGCGGCAGTCCTGTTAATCACGCCCGGTTACATCACCGACGCCGCCGGACTGCTGTTCCTGCTTCCTCCGGTGCGGAGGCTGGTGCGGACCTGTGCCAGGCGGCGGTTGAAAAAAGCTGCTCATGCCCGCAGTTTCCGGCTCTGGACAGGCGGCCCCGCCCCGCCCGGTTATGAAACTCCCACCGGCGAGCCGGAGCAGCGCCGGCGGGAACTGGAGGACAGGCGCTGAGCCGGGCGCTTCTTTATATCACCGTCTTTATCGGCGGCATGACCACGATGGCGGTGGAGATGTCGGCTTCGCGCCTGCTGGCTCCTTATTTCGGCGACTCCCTGTTCATCTGGGCCAATCTGATCGGTCTCATTCTCATTTACCTGACCGCCGGCTATTACCTGGGCGGACGCGTTGCCGACCACTGGCCGGAGCCGCGGCTGCTTTACAGCCTGACGCTGGCGGCGGCCACGATCGCCGTTGTTCCGTTTGTGGCCAAGCCGATCATGAGCGTTGCGATTGAAGGAATTGAGCAGGTTTCCGCGGGCGCCTTCCTGGGATCGTTTGGCGTCACCGTCCTCCTGTTCTCGCTCCCGGTGACCATCCTCGGGATGGTGACCCCTTTCGCCATCCGCCTCAGCATGAAGCGGGTGGAAAGCGCCGGCAATGTCTCCGGCGGCCTTTACGCTCTCTCCACCATCGGCAGCATTCTCGGCACCTTCATGCCGGTTTTCCTGCTGATTCCCTCGATCGGCACCCGCGACACGATGCTGCTGTTTGCCGCCGTCCTGGCGGCAACCTCGGCGGCGGGCCGCTGGCTCGGGGCCGGTCCGCCGCTCCTGATCCTGGCGGCGCTGGCCATCCCCCAGGGCCAGATCAAACCATCGGCCGGCAATATCTATGAAGCCGAATCGCCCTACCACTACATCGAGGTGGTCCAGCAGCCGGACGGCAGCCGCGAGCTGACGCTCAATGAAGGCTGGGCGGTCCACTCCATCTACAAGCCCGGCCAGATCATGACCGGCGGTTACTGGGATTATTTCTCGCTGGCGCCCTGGTTCGGCTCCGGCCGGCCGCCGCAGCAGGCGCTCGTAATCGGCAGCGCCGCCGGCACCGTTCCCGGCCAGCTGATCCACTTTGACCCGGACGTCCATGTTGACGGGGTGGAGATTGACCCGAAGGTAGTTGAAATCGGCCGGAGGCTGTTTGGCATGAATGAAGCAAACCTGACCGTCCATGTCGGCGACGGCCGCCCGTTTCTGATGACCACAAAAAATTATTATGATCTGATTGCCGTCGACGCCTTCCGCCAGCCGTACATACCATTTTACCTGGCGACGCGCGAATTCTTCCAGGCGGCGGATGACCACCTCACCGGAGACTGAGTAGTGATGGTGAACGTGGGCAAGGTCCCTGGCGACAGCGCCCTGGCGAATGCCATCGCCGCCACCATGCGGGATGTTTTCCCATCGGTTTATTCGTTCTCAGCCGGCGAGTTCAACCAGCTGCTGGTGGCCACCCGCAGCCCCTCAACTGCGGCCGCGGTGGCGGCCGCCAGGCGCTGATGCCGGCGCCGGTGGCCGCCCTGGCCCGCCAGATCGCCGGCCGGATCAGGACGGTCCAGCCCGGCGGCGAGATCCTCACCGACGACGAGGCGCCGGTGGAGTGGCTCACCGACCAGATGATCATCCGTTACGCCACCGGGCAGTAAGAAAGAAATCTTGCCCAAAAGGGGCCGAACTGTTATATTTCCTGTTAAAGAGCGCATATTTTATGAGGCGATGAAGCTCGCCTAAAACGTCCCCAGGGACTTATGGCTTCTGCAGCTAACTGCGGGAGCTTTTTTATTGTCATGCTGGAAGATTATTCAACACTGAAGGACAGGCTGGCGCGGGTTCCGGCGGGGCTGCTCGGCGCCGTCGAGGGCGAGGCGGCCAAACAGGTGCTGGACTCGCTCAGCCGCAAGATTGCCGAAAACGAATTCTCGCTGGTCGTTGCCGGGCAATTCAAGCGGGGCAAGAGCACCTTCATCAACTCCATCCTGGGTGAAAACCTGCTGCCCACAGCGATCATTCCGCTGACATCAATCATCACCATCATCAAGTTCGGCGATGCTCTTGAGATGCAGGTTTTCTTCAACGACGGCTCCCGGCGGGAGATTGACGCCGCCGACCTGCCCTTTTACATCACGGAGAAGCATAACCCCAAAAACAAGAAAAATGTTGGCAGGGTTGAGATCATTTATCCGTCACCATACCTGAAAAATGGCGTCCAGATCATTGACACTCCGGGCATTGCCTCGGTGCACGGCCATAACACGGACACAACCTACCGCTACCTGCCTCATGCGGACGCCGCCGTGTTCATGGTCAGTGTCGATCCACCGATCACAGAGGCGGAGTTCGAGTTCCTGGGCGACCTCAAGGGGTATGCCACCAGAATCTTCTTTGTGCTCAACAAGATTGACATGGTCAGCGCCGCCGACAGGCAGGAGTCGCTGGAGTTTACCCGGCAGGTGATCGAAGAACAGGCGGGACTGGATGATGTTCAGATTTTTCCGCTGTCGGCCAGGCAGGCGCTGGATGCGAAAACCGGCGATGGCGAGGCGGGGCTGGATGCAAGCGGCCTGCCGGCATTTGAGCAGATGCTGGACAGGTTCTTGCTCGGGGAAAAGGGGCGCGTCTTTTTGATTTCGGCCGTCGGCAAAATCAGGAACCTGATATCCCAGGAAGCTTTTTCGGCGCAGCTGATGCAAAAAAGCCTAAGCGAGCCGCTGCAGGACCTGGAAGAAAAAATGCGCATGTTTGAGGAAGCCCTGGCAGATATCAAGCAGGAGCGCCGGGACAGCACCCGCCTGCTGAGGGCGGAGGCCAACGAGTTGATTGCCGGCGTCCTCGAAGAAGATTTAAACGAACTGAAGATCCGCCAGACGGGGGCGGCGGGCGCCGATATTGGCGCATATTATCAGGAGGTCAAAAAAGAGGGCAACCGCGCCCTGGCGCGGCTGTTTGACGACTATGTGCATGAGCGCATCCAGGAAATCTTCACGGATTTCCGGCTGGAGGAAGAAAAGAAGCTGGAGAAGATGCTGGCTCGCATCATCAGCCGCCTGCTGGAGCGTACCAACGTCATCATCGGCCACCTGGTTGAGATCTCTTCCCGCATCTTTGACCTCAAGATAGAACCGTTTACCATCGATGAATCGCTGGCGGCCGAGTCCCGCTTTCAGTTCAAGATCGACGAGGATGTCAAGGTCTCGCTTGAGTCGATGGCCGAATCGGCGACGCTGCTGCTCCCCCGGCGGCTGGCGCACAACCTGATCCTGAAGGAAGCGCGGGAGCGGCTGGAAAAACAGATCGACCGCCACTGCGGCCGCCTGCGCCACGATTTCGTGGCCAGGATCGGGGCCACGCTCAAGGAGTTCAGCGGCCGGCTGGATGATACCGTGGACAGCACCGAAGAGAGCATCCGCCAGGCTCTCATGGCCGCGCGTCAGGCCCAGCAGAAAAGCGAGGCGGAGCTGCAGCAGTTCGAAGAGCGGCTGCGGCTGCGGACATTTGAGAGCGCCAGGCAGGAGCTTACGGAGATCGAGAATATCATCGCAAAGGAGCCCGAAAAAATCACTTAACGCAAAACGGGCTGAGGCCCTGGTGATGAAGCTCACCAAACGCGCCCCATCCGCGGGCGCTAATGGCTTCTTCTTGCTAATGCAGAAGAGGCCTTTTTTTGTCCGGATGATGAAAGGAAAGTAATGTCGGTATTTCTGGCTGCAACCATTTTTTTTACCCTGGTGTTTCTGGCCAGCCTGATCTCGGTGAGATTTGGCATCGCGGCCGCGGTTTGCGAGATAACCTTTGGCGTAATAGCAGGCAATTTCTTTAACGTACCAAACAATCTGCCGTTTACTGCCTTTCTCGCTTCATTTGGAAGCATCTATCTTTCATTCCAAGCCGGGGCAGAAGTAGACATTGATCTTTTTAAAAAACATTTCCGGGAGGCTTTGCTCATCGGAGGGGCGGCGTTCTTTGTTCCTTTCGTCTTTGAGTTCATAGCCGCTTATTACCTGCTTGGCTGGACTTTTGACGCCTCTGAAATCGCAGCGATTGCGCTCTCTACTACCTCGCTGGCCGTTGTTTACGCAGTCCTGGTGGAAACCGGCCTCTCGCGGACGGCTTTTGGGAAACGGCTGATGGCAGCGACATTTGTCGAGGACGCCCTCACTGCCATTTTTCTGACGCTGCTGTTTTTTAACTTTAACGTCTATTCTCTTTTTTTGTAATTGCATCAATTTCCGCTCTACTGGGCCTGCCCCGGATTTATCCCTGGTTTGTAGAAAAATTCGGCAACAAGGTTGTGGAGCCCGAGCTGAAGTTCCTTTTTCTCCGCCTGTTTTTGCTGGAATGGCTGGGGGGAGCAGGAAATAACCAGCCGGGCCTGCCTGCTTTCTTTCTGGGCCTGGTCCTCTCCCGCTTCCTGGCCAGGCACAAGCCGCTGCGCAACAAAATGCGGAGCCGCCTTTGCCATGGTGACGCCCTTTTCTTTTTCCAAGGAGGGCTTAATGTCGACTTGCGGGAGGTCGAGGGGGCGCTGGCCATCACAGCCATGTTTCTCGCCATCAAACTGGTGACCAAGTTCGCCGGCGTTTTCCCATTCGCCAAAAAATACCACAAAGAAGACAGCGTGTTTACGACGCTGCTCATGAGCACCGGCCTCACCTTTGGCATCATCTCTTCACTCTACGGGCTTAGCCAGCATATAATCACCGTAACCTAGTTCTCGGTGCTGATTAGCGTCGTCATCGTCTCTGCCGTGCTGCCCACGATTACGGCGCTGAGGTACTTCCCGCCCCAGAGCGAGGCGGCCAAGGACATCACTATCGGCGGCGAGGAAGGATAGGATATTGCTATGCGTATTCTCGTTGTCTCTGACATCCACGCAAACATTGACGCCCTCAGGGCCATCAACGAGTCTTTCGACGAGGTCCTGTTCCTGGGCGACGCCGTTGACTACGGTCCTGATCCGGTGTCATGCATCGGCTGGCTGCGGGAGCGGGGGGCCACGCGCGTGCGCGGCAACCATGACAACGCCGTTGCTTTCCGGGTGGATTGCGGCTGCGGCCAGGCCTACCGGCACCTGTCAGTTTTGACACGCAAGCTGATGTGGAAATTGCTGGACCAGGAACTGCTTGACTGGACCGGCGCGGCCCAGACCAGCCTGGAGCTGTCAAGCGGCGGCCGGAGCGTCTTTGCCGTTCACGCCGCCCCCAGCGACCATCTCTTTAAATATGTGGCGCCGGAGGTTTCGGATGAAGAGCTGGCCGAGCAGGGGAACGTTGCCGGCTCTGCCATTGTCCTGATGGGCCACACGCACAGGCCTTTCATCCGCGAGACCGGCGGCCGCACATACGTTAATGTCGGCAGCGTCGGCCAGCCGCGCGACAGCATCGCCGCCGCCAGCTACGCCATTCTGGAAGACGGCCGGGCCGAGTTAAAGCGCGTGGAGTACGACATCGAGGCGGCCGTGGCCAAACTGCGGGCCCTGCCGCTGGAGAAAAGAGCGGTTGAGGAGCTTGTTTTTATCCTGGAAAACGCGGGGATGCCGTAAAAAAGCGGATGGTGGATGGTAGACTGTGGATGGTGGATAAACCCCAAAATCCCAACCTGGCGTGCAGCAAAATTTTCTGACGTTATTTACCGTCATTGGCCTCATCTTTGGCTTTCTGGCCGGGCTGATGGCTTTCCTGATTGCCTACAATGAATACCGGCGTCATTTCACCCACGGCAAAGCGCCACTGCTTCATTCCATCAGAACAGCGGTTTTCACCTTTGCCGTCATGTTTGTCCTGACCCTGGCAGTTGGCTATGTCCTGGTTAATTATGTATTTGCCGGCAACTCCTGACGCTCTTTCCGTAAAACAAATGCTGTCACTTCTCACAAATTTGATCAAAAAGATATTTATAGATATGTTTCAAGGGCTTGCCCAGGGCGTAATCAGGTGACCTTGCGAGACCGGCGCCAAAAGGAAACGGGCAACGCGCCCGTGAGGACGGCAGGGCTGTTTGCCGGCATCAGCCGCAACGTTTTCATCCTTGGCGTCACCAGTTTCTTTACCGATGTTTCCAGCGAGATCATCTACCCGCTGGTGCCGCTTTTCCTGACATCGGTGCTGGGGGCGCCCTTCCTGGTAGTGGGCCTGATCGAGGGCATCGCCGAGAGCGCCGCCAGCATCCTGAAGGTGTTCTCCGGCTGGCTGTCGGACCGGATGCGACGACGCCGGCCCCTGACAATAATTGGTTACGGGATATCGGCGCTGTCCAAGCCGCTGCTGGCGACAGCCACAGTCTGGCCAGTTGTCCTCCTGCTCCGTTTTGGCGACCGCCTGGGAAAAGGAATGCGCGCCGCCCCCCGCGACGCGCTCATCGCAGATTCCTGCGAGCCTGAATGCCGCGGCCGCGTCTTTGGTTTCCACCGGGCCGCCGACACAGCTGGCGCCGCCCTGGGGGCGCTGCTGGCGCTGGCGGCGCTGGGGCTGCTCGGGGAGAAGTACCGCACCATCTTTTTGCTGTCCGCCATTCCGGCCGCCCTTGGCGTCGCCAGCCTGCTGCTGGTGCGCGAGCGGGTGCGGCCGCATCCGCGGCAGGCGCCGCCGCGGCTCTCCTTATCACAGTTCGACCACAAATTTAAAATATTTCTGCTGGCGAGCGCCGTCTTTGCACTGGGCAACTCCAGCGACGCCTTCCTCATTCTCAGGGCAAAGAACCTGGGGCTCTCGGCCTTTGCGGCTGTCTTCGCTTACGTGATTTACAACCTGGTCTACAGCTTTTTTTCCATGCCGGCCGGCTCGCTCTCGGACCGGATCGGCCGCCGCCGCCTAATCGGCGCCGGGTTTGTCATTTTTGCCCTGGTTTACCTGGGCTTTGCTTTGGCAAGCAGCACGGCCATGGTATGGCCACTGTTTGCCGTATACGGCCTCTATATGGCCCTCACCGAGGGAGTCGGCAAGGCATTTGCCGCCGACATGGCGCCCGCTCATGCCCGCGGCACCGGTCTGGGAACCTACCAGACCGCCACCGGCCTGCTCACTTTTTTCTCCAGCCTGATCGCGGGACTGCTTTGGGACGCCGTCGGCCCGTTCGCGCCCTTCCTTTTTGGCGCCGCCGCCGCGCTGGCGGCTGCCGCCATCCTGCTGGCCGCCTTCAGGAAAACGGCGCCGCCGGCAACCAGTTGAAGCAGCCTTCCAGTTTCGAAGATTTCGGAGGCCCTTTCAACCGGCCTGGGGCGCGTTCACAATCTTTACGATGCGCTCTGAAACACATTCCTGATCTTGATAAAAATACAACTTTCTCTCATTGCAAATACAACCAAAGTCTGATGAAAACCAGCTTTACCTCTGATAATATGAAAATTGGGGTTCCCCCAAGGGGCCTTGGTTGTTGTGCTTTAATCATATTTGTTGTAGTTTTTCCAAAAACATCCGTTTAAAGTGAAGCAGCACCCCCACTCCTGGCGCTTCAGCCCCTTTTCGTGATGTGACTCGCCCGTCTTCAGCTAGCAGGCAGCGGGGTATATAATATCGGCAGGAAATCATCCCCTCAGAAAAACTCATGTCCATCCAAAAACCAGACAGCGACAACCGCAGGGCGCCCGAAGCTGCCGCCGGAAAGGCGGATGGGAAGGGCGTGCCCGTCACTGTGCACAGCCACGCCGGCTACAAGGGCGAAGAGAGGCCACGGGCCTTCGAGCTTGACGGCCGCCACCTCACGGTCCTTTCAATCAAAAAGACGTGGCAGGAAGAGACCGAGCAAGGCCGCCGGCGCAAGACCGTCTTCCGCGTTCACGCCCACGATGGCCGCAGTTACGACCTTGCCCTGGACGCCAACACCGGCGAGTGGACCCTGGAGCCCTTTGCCCGGGATCGTGCCTGACCGGACTGCAAGCAGTCAGCCCCAGCCGGAGCTCAGGCGCGACCCGATCACCGGGCAGTGGGTTATTCTGGCGGCGGGGCGATCCATCAGGCCTCATGCCCCCGGCCGCATCCCTTCTCCCGCGTCAAAACGCGAGCTGCCGGATGAGTGCCCGCTTTGTCCCGGCCGCGAAGCGCTGACGCCTCCCGAGATCTGTGCCGTCCGTGACGGCGGGGGAAAGGACTGTCCCGGCTGGAGCGTCCGCACCCTGCCCAACAAGTTCCCCATTCTGTTAAGCGAGGTGCCCCATGCCGGCGCCGAGCGTATAACAATCCCCGGACGCCGCCCGGCGCTGGGCAGCAGCGAAGTAATCGTCGACACACCCCTGCACGGCAAGCCTCCCTGGGAGATTGGGCCGGCGCAGGTTGAGGAAATGCTGAAGATGTACCAGGATCGAATCCGGACGCTAAAAAGCGACGGAAGCACCAGCTATGTCCACATCATCCGCAACCACGGGCGCGGCGCGGCCTCGTCCCTGGAACATCCCCACTCACAGCTGTTTGGCCTGCCGTTTGTCCCGCCGGATATCGAGAGCGAGCTGGACGGGTTTGCCGCCGCCCGGCAGGAGACGGGAGCCTGCATCCTCTGCCGGATGATTGAAGAAGTGGAAGATGAAGGCGAGCTGATGGTTTTGGCGACCGGGAACTTCCTCGTTTTCTGCCCGTTTGCCTCCCGCCTTCCCTATGAGGCCTGGGTTGTTCCCCGCCGCCACCAGGCAAAATTCGAGGAATGCAGCGAACTTGGCGAGTTGGCGGATCTGCTCACACGCTTCATGCTGCGCCTCAAGGAGCGGCTCGATGACCCGCCCTTCAACTACTGGATTCACACTTATCCGCTCCGGGACGAGTCGCGGCCTTATCACTGGCATATCGAGATTCTGCCCCGCCTGACGACGCCGGGCGGACTGGAGCTGGGGGCGGGAGTGTGGGTCAACATTGTTTCGCCCGAGCAGGCGGCTGCCGAACTGCGTTAGAGCCTGTCCCGGCAGGTAATTCGTGTCGAAGCCGAGCGCGAGTTTGAACGGCGCTGGATAGAGGGAATTTCTGCTATATTAGCTTCTCATGGAGGCGCCGGATGACCAATAATGTTCTGGCCCAGTTCAGCCAGGTGGGCGAAGACCTGGTCTGGCAGGGGCTCACCACTTCCCATGGTGGCAACATCAGCATCAGGCACCAGGGCCGTATCGTGATCACGACCCACTTTGCCATGCTCGGCCGCCTGTCCGGGGGCGACGTGATCGAGATCCCGCTCAAGGAGGAGGCGGCCCGGATCGACAGCGACGCTTCGCGCGACGCGGCCCTGCACCAGTTGATCTACAAGTTTACGCCGGCGATGGCGGTCATCCACGCCCATTCCGCCCATGCCGTTGCCATGTCGCTAAAAAATGATATTGTCTCGCCGCTGGACCTGGAAGGCTCTCTCTTCCTGCGGGACATTGCCGTCGTCGCGCCGGAAGACGCCGCCAGCCGTCTGCCGCAGCTGCTGCAGGCGCGGGTGGCGGCCCTGGTGCGCGGCCACGGCAGCTACGCGGTGGGCCGCACGCTCACCGAGGCGCTAGCCTACACCTCGGCGCTGGAGTTTTCCTGCCGGGTCGCCTGTCTGCGCGGCCCGGCCGACAAACAGGAACCTGCTTCAGGAGGACGATGAACGCAAACGAAGAGATCCGCCTCACCCGCATGGCGCATGGGGCCGGCTGAGCCTGCAAGATAAGTCCGTTGGACTTGCAGGCCATTCTCGCCGAGCTGCCGCCGATCACGGACCCGCGCGTGCTGGTGGGATTCAACACGGGCGATGACTGCGCTGTTTACCGCATCTCGGACGACCTGGCAATCATCCAGACTGTCGACTATTTCACACCCGTGGTCGATGATCCTTACCAGTACGGCGCCATTGCCGTTGCCAATGCCCTCAGCGACATCTACGCCATGGGCGCCCGGCCCCTGTTTGCCTTAAACATTGCCGGCTTCCACACCAAGGAGCTGCCGCTGGAAATTCTCTCCCGCATCATGAAAGGAGGCGCCGACAAGGCGCGCGAGGCCGGCGTCGCCATCATCGGCGGCCACACCGTCGACGACCGGGAGCCCAAGTACGGCCTGGCCGTCACCGGCGTCATCGACCCCGCCGCGATCGTCCGCAACTCAACCGCTCGCGTCGGCGACATCCTCTTTTTGACAAAACCATTGGGACTTGGTATTATCAGCACCGGCATCAAGCGCGGCGTCGCCTCCGCCGCCGCCATCGCCAGGGCAGTTGAGGTGATGAGCTCCCTGAACAGGGGGGCCGCCGAGGCAATGGTGGCGGTCGGCGTCAGCGCCTGCACCGACGTCACCGGCTACGGCCTGCTCGGCCATCTGCTGGCGATGACGCGGGCCAGCGGCATGGGCGCCCGCATTCACGCCCGGGCGGCGCCGGTGATCCAGGCTGCCCGCGACATGATCGACGCAGATCTTGACGCGGCGCCGGGCGGCAGCAAGAAGAACCTTGAATACGCGCGCCGCTTCGTCAATTTCGACCCCGGCATCACCGCGGCCGAAAGGCTGCTCCTGGCGGATGCCCAGACCTCGGGCGGGCTTTTGATCGCCTGCCCGCCGCAGAAAGCGGACGGGCTCGAGCGGGCGCTGCGGGAGGCAGGGGCAATCACGGCAGCCCGCATTGGCATAATCGAAGCCGAGGACGACACCGGCCGCGTTGACGTTGTGCCCTAGATGTGTAGAGGCCGGGCTCTGGATTCAATGGGGCCGGAACAGAATCTAAAGCAGCGCGCCGGCGCCGATAGCGGGCCCTAGCGCTTGCGGCCGAGCATCTTCTGCAGCTGGCCTTCCAGATCATCCGGGTTAAAGGGTTTGGCCAGGCAGGGGTTGTCAACCTGTGACAGGTAATTCCTCGTCTCGGGGTTGACAGAATCGCCCGAGATAAAGATGAACCGCTCGCCCAGCCGCGCGTCCATCCGCTTGGCTTCCTTGTGCAGGGCGGGGCCGTCCATGCCCGGCATCTTCACGTCGCTGACGACGCAGTCGTAATCTTTTTCCTGAAGCAATTTCAGCGCCGCTTTGCCGTCCCCGGCGCTGTCCACCTCATGGCCGGCGCGCTGGAGCGTCTTAGTCATGACCTCGCGGATACCGACCTCGTCGTCGACGAGGAGCACCTTGCCCAGCCGGGCCGCCGTTTTTTCCGGCTGCTTCTCATCCTCGACCTGCACCGGCGCGGCAACAACAGGCAGCTCAACCACCAGCGCCGCCCCCGGCCCTGAGCCTGATTCGACCCAGATGCGGCCGCCCAGTTCCTCCATCACGCCGTAGCAGATGCTTAAACCCAGGCCCGTGCCCTTGCCAACTTCCTTGGTGGTGAAAAACGGCTCGAAGACGCGGTCTTGCAGCTCCTCCGGAATTCCGGGCCCGTTGTCGGCAAACACGACCCGGATCATGCCGGCCACTTTCCGGGTGGAGACCGTCAGCCCGCCGGAGCCGCGCCAGTCGAGCATCGCCTGCTCGGCATTGGCGATCAGATTGAGAAATACCTGCTGCAACTGGTGCGGGTCGGTTACGGTCGGGGGAAGGTTCCTGCCGTAATTTGCCTCGACCTTGATATTGTTGACTCGAAGATCATATGCCTTCAGCTCGAGCGAGTCCCTCAAAACTGCGTTGACGTCAATGACCATCCTCTCGGGAGCATGCTGACGAGCGAAGGAAAGCAGGTGGCGGACAATCTTGGTGGCCCGCTCCGCCTCCCGGTAGATGGCCTGGGCGTCGGCCCGCGCCTTCTCGCCCAGGTCCTGGGACATAAGCAGCTGCGCATAGCCGATCACTCCGGTGAGCGGATTGTTGATCTCATGGGCGACTCCTGACACCAGCTGGCCCACGGCCACCATTTTCTCCGCCTGAAGCAGCTGCTGGCGTATCCGCCTTGTCTCTGTGATGTCGCGCATGAAATGGACCGCTCCGGCCACCCGGCCATCGTCGTCAAACATCGTGCCGACAGAAAGCTCGAGCACGCGGCCGTCTTCCGTCTCCTCCTCACAGTGCATCGGTCCCAGTCCCTGGACCGCCCGCAACATGGGGCAGCCATCAGGCACGATGCCGGTGCTGTGGATCACTTCGTAGCACTGGCGGCCGACAAATTCATTGACGCTGCCGCCCAGCATCGCCGCTGCGCCCTTGTTCATGCGGTTGATGATGTGGTCACAGCCAACAACGAAAATCCCCTCGGTGGCGCTGTCAAAGGTAGCCTCCCACTGGGTCTTTGCGCCGCAGACGTCTTCGAACAGCCTCGAGTTCTCCACCGCCACGCCGATGGCGGCACCGGCCAGCTTCAGCAAGCGCACATCGCGCCCGGTATAGGATGCCGGCTCTGAGCTCACCAGGATCAAGCAGCCAATTGTTCTCTCATTGACAACGAGGGGCACTCCCAGGGCGGCCCGGTAGCCGGCGGACAGCACGGCGGGAACCATATTCTTTTCCTGCCGGATGTCATCGATGATCAGCTCGGCGCCGCTTTCCACCACCCGCCAGGCAATGCCGCTTCCTTTGGGCGGATCGGCAAGCGCTTCTTCCACCTCCGGGGACATCCCGATGTGGGCAACCATCTTTAGCTCATCGCCGGACGGGCTCAGCAGATGGATGCCGGCGGCGCTGCTTTCAATAGCCGCGAGCAGCTTTTCCAGGGCCGCACCCAGCACATCGTCCAGATTCAGCGAGCCGGAGACGGCCTCGCCGATCTCGTGGAGCACGGCCAGCTCCACGCTTTGCTGCTTCAACTCCCTGTTGGTGTCCAGCAGTTCGGTAATGTCGTGCAGGACGAGAGTGCGGCCATCCTCCTGGCCTTCGTCATCCAGTATGGGGACGGCCTCGACACTGTAGTGGCGGCCGTTAATGTCTGCCTCCAGCGTCTGGACGGCGTTAAGAAAAAAAACGTCGCAGCGCTCGCAGGCGTCCCGTTTCTGCTTGAAGGTGCCCTGGATCTGGTTGTGGCAATGCGTCGCGCACTGAAGCCAGCACCTGCGGTCGCTGCTTTCATATGAGGGGCACTCCGGATAGGTGCAGGCCTTTACTTCCCAGCACTTTACCATTCTGCCAGGGTCCACCTCGCTGGTTAAAAGCTTGTTTATACCGGGAACACCCGTGTCGCTGCCTCCCTCAAGCTCGGGGGCGATCCGGCCCAGGGCCGCCTCGGCGGCGGGGTTGGCGGAGACGATGGCGCCGGCGTCCACCACCAGGATGCCGTCGCTGATGCTCTGGTGGACCGACCTTATCCGCGCCTGCTGCTGCTCCAGCTGCACTATCTGCCGCTCCAGCGAGGAGGCCATGGAGTTAAATGCGTGCGCCAGCCGCGCCAGCGCGTCGCGCCCCTTTACCGGCACCCGCTGCTTTAGGTCGCCCCGGGAAATTTTTTCCGCTCCCGCCGCCATGCTCCGGATCGGAACCAGCAGCCGCTTTGTCAACACGCCGGCGGCCATCAGCCCCAAAAGGGCGCCAGCAATGGCGGCAATAAAACCCCAGCGCTCAATTGACTCGCGGTTGGCGGCCTGGGACTGGACCACCGCATCCCGGTCGGACTTGAACGAGCCGGACAGGGTTTGGTGAATTCCCAGCATCTTGTTATAGATGCCGTCAAGCTGATCTTCCAGAGGGGTCAGGTTGGCTCCCGGAACTGCGGCCAAGGGCAGCACCTGGTTTAAAAAAATAGCCTTAAACTGGCTGTGGAGGGTTGTACACTGGTCGAGCTGGCTCTGCTCAGAGCCGTTAACGGCATACTGGGCAGCCTTCAGGCGGTTGCTCCTGGCCACGGTGGCAGAAGCGTTAAAATCGGCGACGAACTTGCTATTGTCGGCGTTGCCCTCGTAATGGTCCAGCAGCACCTTATGGACGTCGAGCATCTCCTGCCTTAAAGATGAATCCATGGCGGTGATGCTGGCCACGGCTGTCCCGCTCCTGTCAATGGCGGACTGCGAGGCTTCGTCGGCATTGCTTTCGTAGTGGAGGTAGAGGAAGACCGGGATCATCAGGGCGGCCACTACTATTAACAAGGGCAGGGATAGTTTTAGCCCCAGCCGGCTTGTGAAAGTCTTAAAAAATTCTTTGAGCCAGTTCATTCCTGTCTCTGCCTCAGCGCTTGCCCGAAAAAAACGAGCCTGAGCAATGCCCGTCCCCGAGCTTACCCCTGATATCGACCCGGCTGCCTTAAATCTTAACCGGCTGGGGATGCGGAGGAAGACTTAGTGATGGAATGATGGCGGCGGGGTCAGCCCGGCAATACCCGGGTTTTTGTTCCAAATTCATTTTAGCAAAAAGTTGCAAACGAAACTTGTAACTCGGGGACACCATACCTATTTCTTACGTAAACGGGTCGCTTTCTTCCCAAAAGAAATAAGTATGGTGTCCCTTGCAGGCATACACGGGGGTTTGCCTGGCTGGTCCTATAGCCGGAGCTGGCCGCTGCCGCGGATGACATAGCGGGAGCCGGTCATCTCCTCGAGACCCATCGGGCCGCGGGGGTAGACCCGGTCGGTATTAATGCCGCTGGCTGGTCCGATGCCAAATGGAAGGCCATCGGTCAGCCGGGTGGAGGCGTTCCAGTAGGTGGCGGCGCTGTCGACCAGTTTGAGAAAGCGCTCCCCGGCCTGCACATCCTCCGTAACTATGGCGTCGGCCAAGCCGGAATGATAGCGGCGGATGTGGCTGACCGCCTCGTCGAAGCCGCTTACCAGCTTGAGCGACAGGATCAGGTCCAGGTACTCGGTGTCCCAGTCCGCCTCAGTGGCCACCTTCCATCCAGGCACGACCGCCCGCGCCGCCTCATCGGCCCGCACCTCGACCCCTGCGGCGGCCAGGCTGCCGGCCAGCGGCGGCAACACCGTGGTCGCTGCCGCTTCGTCCACCAGCACCGTCTCCACCGAATTGCAGGTGCTGGGCCGGTTGGCCTTGGCGTTGGTGATGATTTTAACCGCCATGTCCGTATCTGCTGATGCCTCCACATAAATGTGGCAGAGGCCGCGGTAATGCTTCATCACCGGTATCTTCGACTGCTCCGTGACCGCCTTGATCAGGCGGTGGCTGCCGCGGGCGATCACCAGGTCAATCTGGCCCGCCAGCCCCAGCAGTTCGGAGACGGCGGCGCGGTCCGTCGTGTTGACAAACTGGATGGCGCCGACCGGCATGCCGCTCCTGGCGCCGGCCTCGGCCATCAACCGCGCCAGCACCCGGTTGGAATGAATGGCCTCCGAGCCGCCCCTGAGGATGATACAGTTGCCTGCCTTGATGCTCAGACCGGCGGTCTCGGTAGTCACATTTGGCCGAGACTCATAGATTATGGCAATGACGCCGATGGGGCTGCGCACACGGGACAGCTTCATGCCGTTGGGGGCGGTCCATGACTTGATTGCCTCTCCCACCGGGTCAGCCATGCCGGCAATGTCGCGGAGGTTGCTTGCCATCAGCGCCACCCGCTGCCGGTCCAGCATCAGCCGGTCCAGCATGGCGCCGGAAAGCCCCTTGGCCTTGCCGGCACCCATGTCCTTGGCGTTGGCTTCCTCGATCTCGCCCAGGTTTTCTTCCAGCGCGGCCGCCATTGCCATCAGCGCCGCCTGCCTGGCTTCGGAGTCCATTGCCGCCAGCTGCGGCAACGCCGCCCGCGCCTCCTTTGCTTTTTCTGTTACAGATGCAGCCATCTGGCTTCCTTCCCGCGCACGGCCCGCTCACTGACGCGCCGGTGATGTTTAACCGCAAATGAACCCGCATATTATATAAAAAGCGCGGGCGTTGTGGATTTTGGCGCCGGGATAAAATATTCTAATACAGCCTTGTTTGGCCCGGGCGGACCCGCCGGCAGTCAAGAAGCTGCAGGCCCTGAGCGCCCGTATCTGTCACAGGTCTTTTCGAAAGGAGTTTGGGAATGGCTGACGGACTGGACGTGCAAATACCGCTTGATGTGCCCCCCGCTAAGCGGGAGGAGTATGTCGAGAACTTTACCGCCATGACCAAAGGCACCGGCAGGCTGATGCTGTTTGCCGGCGACCAGAAGGTGGAGCATCTTAACAAGGACTTCGTCGGCGAGTACGAGCTGGGGCAAATTCCTGAAGACGACGCCGATCCGGAGCATATGTTGCGGATCGCCCGCCAGGGAACGATTGGCGTCTACGCCACCCAGATCGGCATGATCGCCCGCTACGGCAATGACTACCGCGAGATTGACTATCTTGTCAAACTCAATTCAAAGACCAACCTCGTCAAGACCGCGATCATGGACCCGTTCAGCAACCTCTGGCTCGACGTTGACCGGGTGGCCAGGTTCAAGGAGGATTCGGGCCTTAACATCAGGGCTGTTGGCTACACCATCTATCTGGGCAGCACTTACGAGCCGCAGATGCTGACACAGGCTGCCCGGCTTGTCAACGACGCCCACCGCCACGGCCTGTTGAGCGTCCTCTGGATCTATCCCCGAGGCCAGAGCGTGGCCGACGAAAAGGATCCGCATCTGATCGCCGGCGCCACCGGCGTGGCGCTCACCCTCGGCTCCGACTTCGTCAAGGTCAACTACCCGAAGGCAGAGGGGCAGGAGTCCAGCGAGATTTTCAAGGAGGCGGTGGCGGCGGCCGGCCGCACCCGCGTGGTGGCGGCGGGCGGCTCGTCCACCGACGCGCGCAGCTTCCTGCAGCGGCTGCACGACCAGATCCACATCAGCGGCGCCGTCGGCAACGCCACCGGCAGGAACATTCATCAAAAACCCCTTGAGGAGGCGGTGCGGATGTGCGACGCCATCTCGGCAATCACGCTGGCCGACTACCCCGTTGACGAGGCGGTAAAGATTTACGAAGGCAGCGAGTGTCTGGATTTCAAGGCGCGGGTATAACCGGACTTCGGATTTTGGACATTGGACTTTGGATAAAATCGAGGACTGGGTTTGATGAGGGAGGCGGCCCCGCTTCGCGGGGCCGCCTCCGCTAAAGGCACCGCTCTTAAGCGCCCGGTTCTTACGCCATTCCGGCTCCAATAGGTATACTGGCGGCATGATAGTCGATTTCCACACCCATATTTTTCCCCCCGAGATGATTGCCGACCGGGCCAGGTTCATGGCCGGCGAAGACTGGTTTACCCACCTTTACGGCGACCCGGCGGCGCGGATGGCCGGCGCCGAAGAGCTGATAGAAGAGATGGACCGCGCCGGCGTTGACAAGGCAGTTGCGCTTGGCTTTCCTTTCCGCAGTCATGATCTTTGTGCAAGGAGCAATTCTTACCTGGCCAAGGCCGCCCGGAGCTGGCCCGGGCGCATCATCGGGTTTGCCAACGCCAACCCAAAGGCCGCCGGGGCGCTGGCTGAGATCGAGCACTGCCTTGAGCTGGGTCTTAAGGGCATCGGCGAGCTGGTGCCCGACAGCCAGGGGTTTGACCTCGCTGACGCCGGCGCCATCGCCCCCCTGGCGGACCTGGCTGCGGAAAACGGTCTGCCGATGCTGATTCACTTAAGCGAGCCGGTCGGGCACAGCTACAAAGGCAAGAGCCGGACCACCCCGGAAAAAGGCTACGCGCTGGCGCGCGCCTTTCCGGCGCTCAAACTGGTGTTCGCCCACTGGGGCGGCGGCCTGCCGTTTTACGAGCTGATGCCCGAGGTGCGCCGCGATCTGGCCGGCGCCTGCTATGACTCGGCTGCCAGCCCTTACCTCTATGACGCCAAAATCTTCAAGGTCGCCGTCTCGCTCGTGGGGCATAAAAAGATCCTGTTCGGCAGCGATTTTCCCCTGCTTTCCCCGGAGCGGTGCCGCCGTGAGATCGAGGCCGCCGGCTTAAGCCCGGCGGAAATGAAAGCAATTCTGGGCGGCAACGCCGCTAGGCTGCTGGAAGGGGACTGTGGAGAGCCTGCATGACATCCTGAAGCAGCTTGCCGAAGGTAGAATCAGCGCCGACGAGGCGCGGCTCCAGGCGGCGGGCATCCTGACAGTGGGGGACTTTGCCAGGCTCGACACCGGCCGTCTTAAGCGCAAGGGCGTGCCGGAGATCATCTTTGCCCCGGGAAAGACCGTTGCCCAACTGCTTGAAATCTGCAGCGCCCTCCTTGACAAGAGCAGCCGCGTCATCATCGCCTCTTTTGACGAGGAGCAGAAAGGCGCCATTGATTCCCGCTTCCCGGGGATGATTGCCGCCGGCGGCATGGAGGCGAAAACCATTGTCCTGGCAAAACCGGGGCAGCAGCCCCCGGCAGGAGGAGGAAAAATCGGCATCCTTTCGGCCGGCACCGCCGACATCCCCGCCTGCGAGCAGGCGCGCATCGTCGCCGAGGAGATGGGCAGTCATGTCATGAATGCGTACGACGTCGGCGTTGCCGGCGTGCACCGCCTGGTCGGGCCGCTGGGCGAGATGATGGAGGCGGGCGTGGCCGCTCTTGTCGTTGCCGCCGGCATGGAGGGAGCCCTGCCTTCGGTTGTTGCCGGCCTCGTGCCGGTTCCGGTAATCGGCCTTCCCACCTCTTCCGGCTACGGCCTTGGGGGCGGCGGCGTCGCCGCGCTGCTGGCGATGCTGCAGAGCTGCTGCCCCGGCCTTGTCGTCGTCAATATCGACAACGGCGTCGGCGCCGGCGCCACGGCGGCGCTGATAGCGAACCGGACCACCTGAAGGAGTCATCGTAGGGGGCGCACAGCTGTGCGCCCCCTACTCTTTCTTGAAGAAAAAACCATCGCAGGGGCGGTTCGCCGGCCGCCCTGTCAATAAATAACGATAAAGCACCTCTTTTCCCGCTCCGATAGAATTTTAGGCGGTTAAACAGCGAAGACCAGGCTTTTCGATGAACTCACTCACGTTCGCCAGCGCGCTTAGGGAGAATCAGCAAGAGGTGCTGCAGCGCTGGCACGAGGCCTTTCATGGCCACGTGGCCGAAGATTTTGAGCAAATGCTGGGCACGCCGATGGGCCTGGCCGTCGCCGCCTCCTTTTTAGGCCTGGCCGTAGAGCTGATGGGGTCGGAAGAATACCAACGCCCGCAGATCCTTCACCGCGCCCGGCAGGCGGCCCAGGACGACGCCTACCGCCGCGCCGCGGTTGGTTTTTGCCTCCCCGATCTTGTCATCAATGCCAGCAGCTTTCGCGCCGCTCTGGAAAAAACCATCTTTAATCACGTATCTCCCAGTTCGACCGGGCAGATGGAGGAGCTGCGCAACGCTGTCATGGCGCTGGGCAGTTTCGGCGACTGCCTGGTGGCGGGCGAGATCGCCGGCTATTTTGCCTACCGCCAGCTCAACGAGGAAGACAACTGAACAAAATCCGCATTCCGCATTTGTGGCGAATTGATAAACTCCCTGATATTATTAGAATGCGGTTAAAAAAGCGTTAATCCGTTCTCCCGCCAGATTCCCATCCGCCTGAACTTCGCAAACCGCTCCTGCTTCCTTTTTTGCGGGTGCAAGGCTTCCAGCTGGCGCAGGTTGTCCTCCAGCGCTTCCTTGACAATGTGGGCGGCGCCGGCGTGATCACGGTGGGCGCCGCCGCGCGGCTCCGGCAACACAGCGTCAATCACTTCCAGCTCCGCCACCTGGGACGAGGTCAGCTTGAGCGTCTGCGCCGCCAGGTGCGCTTCGCCTGAGTCCTTCCAGAGAATGGCGGCGCAGGACTCCGGCGAGATGACCGAATAAATCGAGTTTTCCAGCATCAGCACCCGGTCGGCCAGCCCCAGCGCCAGGGCGCCGCCGCTGCCGCCTTCGCCGATGATGACGGCGACAATGGGAACATCAAGGCGGGCCATGCACAGCAGCGTGGCCGATATTGCCCCCGCCTGGCCCCGCTCTTCGGCGGCGACGCCGGGGTAGGCGCCGGGCGTATCAATCATGGTAAAGACCGGGATGCCAAACTTGTTGGCAAGCAGCATCAGCCGCTGCGCCTTGCGGTAGCCCTCCGGGCGCGGCATGCCAAAATTGCGCCTGGTGCGGGCGGCCAGGTCGCGTCCCTTTTGATGGCCGATAACCATGATCGTGCGGCCCATGTAGGCGGCCAGGCCGCCGACTATCGCCGCATCGTCGGCGAAACAGCGGTCGCCGGCAAGCTCGATGAACCCGGGGAACATGTGATGGATGTAGTCCAGTGTGTAAGGCCGCTCGGCGTGGCGGGCCAGCTCGATCTTGTCCCAGACCGCCCTGTCCACCTGGCGGCTTAAGCCCAGTTCCCGCAGCCGGTGGGTTATCTTCGCAATTTCATCCTTTAAGTGAACGCCAGGGAGCGTTGGCAAGCGCTTTAATTCTGCCAAGCGCCCCCGCAAGCGGCCCTCCTCGTCCTGGACGGCCCGCTTCTTCCTCCCAAAGGGGCTCAAGGGCACAGGCGACACCCCCTTCCAGCATCCCCAGCACCTGCACCAGCCGGTCCTTAAGTTGATTTCGTGGCACAATCATGTCAATCTGGCCGTGGCTCAGGTTGGATTCCGCCAGGCCAAAATCATCCGGCAGGCTCTCCTTGATCGTCTGCTCGATCACGCGCGGCCCGGAGAAACTGAGCAACGCCCCCGGCTCGGAGATGATGACGTCGGCCAAGGTGGCGAAGCTGGCCAAGACGCCCCCCGTGGTCGGGTGGGTCAGAATCGAGACGAACGGCACGGGCGCCTGTGACATCAGGTCCACAGCGCAGGTTGTTTTCGCCATCTGAAGCAAGGAGAGGATTCCTTCCTGCATGCGGGCGCCCCCGGACGCGCAGACGGCCACCAGGGGGAAGCGGTACTCTATCGCCGTGTCAGCGGCCCGCCAGAACTTCTCGCCGACGACGCTGCCCATGCTGCCGCCCATGAAGCTGAAATCCATCACCACCAGCACGGTGTCCATTTTGTGGATGCGGCAGGTGCCGGCAATCATCGCTTCCCCAAGGCCGGTGTCGTACTCTGCCTCCTCGATGCGCTCTGAATAGGGCCTCAGATCGAAGAATTCAAGCGGATCGGCTGACCTGAGATGAGCGGCAATTTCCTCCCAGGTGCCGCTGTCGGCAAGCATTGCCACCCGCTCCCTGGCGCCAAGGCGGAAGTGATGGCCGCAGTTCGGGCAAACATTCAAGCTTTCCTTAAGCTCGGCGGCGCTGAGCAGTTGCTTGCAGCCGGGACAGCTCTCGGCGTCTCCCGGGGCTCCGTTGCGGCGGCTGATGTTCACCGAGACTCGCTGCGCCATTTAATCCTGCCTCAGGGAGCCCGGAACACGAGCGTGACGTTGTGGCCGCCGAACCCGAACGAGTTGGAGGCGGCAACGGCGACCTGTTTCCTGCGGCTGGCATTGGGGACATAATCAAGGTCGCACTCGGGATCCGGGTTGTCAAGATTGATCGTCGGCGGAATCACGCCCCGGTCAATCGCCAGGATGCAAGCCGCCGCCTCGAGGGCGCCGGAGGCTCCCAGGCAGTGGCCCATCATCGATTTTGTCGAACTGATTGCCACTTCCCCGGCGTGATCGCCAAGAGCAATCTTGATACTTTTGGTCTCGATTGTGTCGCCGGGAGGGGTTGACGTTCCGTGGGCGTTGATGTAATCGATATCGCCGGGCTTAAGGCCCGCTTCGGCAAGCGCCGCCAGCATTGCCCGGGCCTGGTTCTCGCCGCTTGGCTCCGGCAGGCTCATGTGGTAGGCGTCGCCGGTCATGCCATAGCCGGCCACCTCGGCCCAGATGCGGGCGCCGCGGGCGATGGCCCGCTCCCGCTCCTCCAGCACCAGGATGGCCGACCCTTCTCCCATGACGAAGCCGTCGCGCTCAATATCAAATGGACGGCTTGCCTTTTCCGGCTCGTCGTTGCGGGTTGAGAGCGCGCCCATCTGGGCAAAAGCGGCAATTCCCACCGGCGTCACGGCCGCCTCGCTGCCGCCGGCCAGCATTGCGTCGGCGGCGCCCCGCCTGACGATCTCGAAGGCGTCGCCAATGGCGTTGGCCGCCGCCGAGCAGGCGGTGCAGACCGTGCTCACCGGCCCTCTTGCCCCCAAGTGCATGGACACCTGTGCCGAAGCCATGTTGGCGATCTCCATTGGGATAAAGAAGGGGCTGATCCGGTCCGGTCCTTTCTCCAACAGCACGGCCGTCTCTTTCTCAAAAGTCTTGACGCCGCCGATACCGCTGGCAACCAGCACGCCAACCCTTTCGGCGGCGGCGGCCACATCCAGGTCCGCATGCCGGGCCGCCATCAGCGACGCCGCCACGGACAACTGCGAGAACCGGTCCATGCGGCGGGCGCTCTTGCGGTCCACGTAGTCAGTGGGCTCAAATCCCTTGACCTCGGCGGCGATGCGAACCTTGAAGCCGGAGGCGTCAAACTGGGTGATCGATCCCGCGCCGGACTGGCCTGCGATGAGCGCGCTCCAGTACTCCTCCACACCTGTCCCGAGCGGCGAGACAATGCCCATGCCGGTGACAGCGACGCGCCTAAAAGCAGTTGGTGGATTAACCACTAAAAGCTCTTCCTTTCATTCCCTTCATCAGACCGCGATCGAATTCGCCAGTTCTTGAGCATCTCTGATTGTCTATTATCTGCATCTATCCCCGCTACCTGCTACCAGATTCACTATCTGATTTAATATCTGTCATCAACGATCCACCATCCGGTTATTTATATTCCCAGGCCTCCGTCAACTGGAATGACGGCGCCGGTGATGTAGGCGGCGGCCGGCGAGGCCAGGAAGGCGATCACTCTAGCGACGTCCGCAGGCGCCGCCAGCCGGCCCAGCGGCGTGTTTTTGACAATCTGTTCTTTCATGATGTCAGTCAGCCTGGCGGTCATGTCGGTCTCGACGTAGCCCGGGGCGACGGCGTTGACGCGCACGCCCCGCGGGCCCAGTTCCCGCGCCAGCGACCTGGTGAGCCCGATCAGGCCGGCCTTGGCAGCGGCGTAGTTCGCCTGGCCGGCGTTGCCCCGCCTGCCGACAACGCTGGAGACGTTGATGATAACACCTTTGCGCGCCCTGATCATGCCGCGTACAACTGCCTTGCTGCACAGGAAAGCGCCTCTCAGGCTGGTGGCGATGACGCTGTCAAAATCCTCCTCGCTTAAGCGAACCAGCAGGGCGTCGCGGGTGATGCCGGCGTTGTTGACGAGGACGGAAACCTGGCCCAGCTCGCTATCAACCTTTTCAATCATGGCGCTGACCTGGGCTGAATCACCGATGTCGGCGCCGGCAGCCATTGTCCTGACTCCGCCTTCTGCGAGTCGCGCCGCCAGCGCTTCTGCCTCCTCGCCGCTGCTGCGGTAATTAAGCACCACGTTTGCCCCCGCCCGGGCCAGCGCTTCGGCGGTAGCGGCGCCAATGCCACGGGAAGCGCCGGTAACGAGAGCGACCTCCCCGGCAAGCGAAAGCATTTCTTGCGAAAGCATGTTTTGTTTAGCGTCCATAGCTATGCGGAATGCGGATTTTGGAATGAAAAACAAAAAACCCCGCTGATGGATATTAATTCCGCATTCCCAATTCCGCAATCCGTCTTTGAATTATTCTTCACTCCGAATTTGATTCAGGCTGGCGGGGTCGGAAACGCTGGCGGCGGCGACATCGCGGTTGATTCTCCGGATGAGGCCGGTTAAAACTTTCCCGTTTCCAACCTCGAGAAACCTGTCGACGCCGTCCGCGACCATTGACGCAACGGCCTGGCTCCAGCGAACCGGGGAGACCATCTGGCTCACCAGCAGTCCGGCCAGGCCTGTCGCAACTTCGTAGCGGCAGCTGATCGAGGAAAAAAACGGCGGCTGCGGCTCCCGGAACCCGGTCCCGGCCAAGCGCTCCTTCATCACACCGGCGGCGCTCCGCATACAAGGACTGTGAAAAGCGCCGCTTACCGGCAACTGCACGGCCTTGCGGGCGCCCGCCTCCCGGGCCCGCGCCATTGCCCTTTGCACCGACTGCGCCTCACCGCTCACCACAACCTGCCCGGGGCAGTTGTAATTAACCGGCCAGACCTCGCCCGCCGCGGCGCAAATGGCCTCAACATCTGCATCCTCAAGCCCGAGGACGGCGGCCATCTGGCCGGGCCGCTCCTGGGCGGCGTCGGCCATCGCCATGCCCCGCGCCGCCACCAGCTCAAGGCCTTCCTCAAAGCTGACGGCTCCCGCCGCCGCCAAGGCGCTGTACTCCCCCAGGCTGTGGCCGCTGACGACGTCCCCGGAAACCCCCCGCTGCTTTAAAACCTCCATCACCGCCATGCTGTTGACGTAAAGCGCCACTTGGGCGAAACCGGTCTGGTTGAGCTTTGCCTCCGGACCGTTAAAGGAAACGTCGGCCACATGCCAGCCGACAATCTCGCCCGCCCGCCGGTAGATAGCGGCGGCAGCCTCAAACTCGACCGCAAGATCGGCGCCCATGCCCGGCTTCTGGGAGCCCTGGCCGGGAAAGACCAGCGCCAGCTTACCCATAGCCTGCCGCCACCGGCTAGAGCTCCATCCGCGCCGGCAGCTCCATGGCCAGCGCCTTTGCCTCGGCGACGACCTCGGCGATGATCGCGGCTGCCGGCTGGACCCTGTCCACCAGAGCGACACTCTGCCCGGCCATCATCGAGCCGTCCTTGACATTCCCTTCCTGCATTGCCTCACGCAGCTTGCCAAGGCCGAGGTTCTCGATGTCCATGGCGGTGCATTCCCCTGCCATGTATTTCTTTTCCCATTCGCTGTAGGTATTGGCGAGCTTGTTCTTGATTGTCCGCACCGGATACCCGACGCAGCGGGCTGTCACCACTGTTGCCCTGTCGCCCGACTTGAGGAATTTTTCCTTGACCGCTTCATGCACCGGGCATTCTTCAGCGCAGACAAAGCGGGTGCCGAGTTGAACGCCCTCGGCTCCGAGGGCGAAGGCGGCCACCACGCCCGCCCCTCCGGCAATGCCGCCCGCGGCGATTACGGGCACATCGACCGCCGCGGAGACAAGCGGCACCAGCACCATCGTGGTCGTCTCGCCAATATGACCGCCGGACTCCGAGCCCTCGGCAATGATTGCGTCGGCGCCCTGCTCTTCGGCGCGGCGGGCGATTGACACTGCCGCCACCACCGGTGCCACCCTGATTCCCTTTTGCTTCAGGAGGGGAATAACCGACGTGCTTTTCACGGCGCCCAGGGTCACCACCGGCGGCGCCTCGGCCAGGACTACCTCAAGCTGCCGGTCGAACTCCGGGTTGATCATGATCAGGTTGACGCCAAAAGGACGTACGGTCAACCGGCGCGCCCTCCTGATCTCCTCGCCCAGCAGGTCAGCCGGCATCGCGCCGGCCCCGATGATGCCAAGTCCGCCCCCGTTGGAAACGGCGGCCGCCAGGCAGGCATCGCTGACCCAGGTCATGCCGCCCTGAAGAATGGGGTGATCGATATCAAGAAGCTCGCAGACTCTGTTCGTCATTTTTCTGCTTCCAAGTTTGTTTTACTACTACCTATGCGGCCTGTTCGGCAACAGGGGGCCGCCTTCCCGAAGTGAGGCCGAGGGCGTCTGCAAGCGATAGCTTACCACCTCACCAGGCAGGAGCCCCACGACAGGCCAGCGCCGAACCCTACCATCAGCACCAGGTCTCCATGTTGGAGCTTGCCCGCGCTGGCCGCTTCATCCAGACAGATCGGAATCGACGCGCAGGAGGTGTTGCCGTAGCGCTCCAGATTGGTGAAGACCCGTTCGGGCGGGATGCCCAGCTTTTTTGCCGCCGACTCGATGATGCGGATGTTGGCCTGATGAGGAACAAACAGGTCTACATCTTCGATACCGAGGCCATGGTCCGCCAGCACCTTGCGGGCGGACGAGACTATGATCCTGGCGGCGAACTTGTAGACCTCGCGACCGTTCATCTGGATGAAATGCCGGCGCCCGGCAATCGTCTCGCTGCTCGCCGGCAGGCGGGATCCGCCCGCCGGCAGACTGAGCAGGTCCGCACCGCCGGGATCGTTGCCCAGGTCAAACCCGATGATGCCCTCCTCGTCTTCCACGGCATGTTCGAGCAGAACAGCGCCGGCGCCATCGCCAAAAAGCACGGCCGTGCTGCGGTCTTCCCAGTCTAACATTTTCGACACAACGTCCGCACCTACGACGAGCACCCGGTCCGCCTGACCCGAGGCCACGTAAGCCGAACCTGCCGACAGGGCGTAGACGAAGCCGGTGCAGGCAGCCGAGAGATCGAAAGCGGCGGCGCCGTCGGCGCCGATAGCTCCGGAGATGAATGAAGCGGTGGGCGGAAAAATCATGTCCGGTGACAGGCTGGCCACGATGATGATGTCCAGCTGCGACGGCACCACTCCCGCCGCCGACAGAGCCCGCACGGCTGCGCCAGCGCCCAGGTCCGAGGTCGCCTGATCCGCCGCGGCGATGCGCCGTTCGCGGATGCCGCTGCGCGCCCTGATCCATTCGTCCGAGGTGTCCAGGGCAAGGGAGAGTTCGTCGTTGGTGACGATCCGCTCCGGCACGCAGGTGCCGACGGCCGCGATTTTGACAATGCGGGGAGCCATGTCAGCAGGATGATTGAGTCGCCGTCAAGCTTCGCGCTCCGCAACGGCGAAGGTCAGCTCCGCGCGGCAGGCCAGGTCGTCGCCCACAAATGCTTTGGCTTCCGCCTTGCCCACGGGGCCGCGCATTCTGGTCATCTCCACTTCGAGGCGCAAGATATCACCGGGAACCACCTGCCGCTTGAAACGGGCCCCGTCAATGCCCGCGAAAAGCACTAGCTTTCCCCTGTTCTCAGGAAGCGCCAGAGCCGCCACCGCCCCGGCCTGGGCCAGCGCCTCCACTATCAGCACACCCGGCATGATCGGCTGTCCGGGAAAGTGGCCGGAAAAGAAAGGCTCGTCGCCGCGCACATGTTTAAGGGCAACGGCGCGCTCGCCCGGCGCCAGCTCCTGAACCTCGTCGAGGAAGAGGAACGGGTCCCGGTGCGGGATGATCTCCTTGATCTGTTCGAGAGTGAGCCTGGTCATGGAAAGGGCTGTCAGCAGCGTCCAAAAGCAGCGCGAAATCGAGGCGCGCCAATTTGGCGCTCGGCCAGCGCCGAACACCAGATTATCATAAACGTAAGCGGGCGCGGAAAAAATGCTAGCGCAATTTTTCCAGCTTAAAGCCTATCTCAGCAAGTAATTAGTGGAGAGGCCGCAGCAGGATTCGCCTATCGGGACAGGCTCTTAAGCCGCAAGGCCAGCGCGCCAACGCTGGCAAAGCCGATTCCCGCCAGGGCCAGGGCAATTATTCTTGCCCCGGTATTGGGAAGGCTGGCGCCGCCGCCCGTATTCGCCGTGCCGGCGCTGACAAACGTGTTTGACGCCGTGCTTGTTCCGGAGCTGGTTGGTTGCATCGTCGTGCTTGTCTGCCGGGAAGTGTCCACGTTCAGGTAATTGTACGAGTTGTAATACCCTCCGTCGGTGCCCACGGCAGTGCCGCCAACAGGCCAGTCGGCGGTGAAAATGGGAACCGTGGCGTTGTCGCTTAATCGCTTCACGGTGCTCGGGACATTAAATTTGAATGACCAGTTGCCCTGACTGTCTGTCGTGGCCGTGCCCAGGATTGCCACATAAGTCTGGCCGTCGGTATATTTGCCGCCCATGCTGACTTCGAGTTCAGAGCTGGGCAATTCCCCGGTGCCAGTAAGAGCGACGGAACCGCCGGGCACTGCGGTGCCGGGACTCACGCTGACCTTGCCGATTGTGTATGCGTTGACGCCGACACTGTAGGCATTGGCGCTGGCGTTCCTGCCGAAACTGCCGGCAAACAGTAAACCTGCCATCATCAGGGACGAAGCTGCTATAAACACGAGCTGCCGGGTTCTCATTTCTCCCCCTCCACCTGTTACGAGCGTAATACGACTTTTCCCAGCTTGCCACCATTTTCGGCAGGCGCGGGAAATTCATTAAGGGAGAAAAATAAAGAGCCGATCCCGGAAGGTGATTCGTGGCGAGGCTGCAGCAGGATGCACCCGCCGCGACAGGCCTTTACTCGGCCTCGACTTCTTCCTCCTGGGCGCCGGATGTGCTGGCAACTACGCGGGCCACGGCGCTCAGGCGGTCACCCTCGCGCAGGTTCATCACTCGCACTCCTTGGGTGGAGCGCCCCATCACGGAAACGTCCTCGGCGGGAATGCGGATCAACACGCCTTGTTCGGAGATGAGCACCAGCTCATGGTTGTCGCGCACGACGCGGGCGGCGACGAGTCCGCCTTTCCCCTTTACTTGCTTGATCGTCTTGACGCCGATGCCGCCGCGCCGGTGGCGCGGGTACTCGCTGATGTGCGTGCGCTTGCCATAGCCGCCGTCGGTAACAACGAACAGGTCGGCGTCGTCGCGAGCCACGTTCATGGAAAGCACGCGGTCTGAGCCCCTCAGGCTCATGCCCTTGACGCCCCTGGTGGCGCGCCCCATCGCCCGCACCTCGGACCCGTTGAAGCGGATGGCCTGGCCGCCCTCGCTCACCAGGAGGATGTCATCGCTGCCAGCGGAATGGCGGACGGCGATCAGCTCGTCATCATCACGGATGTTGATGGCGATGATGCCGTCAGATTTAAGCACCGTGTTGTACTCCTGAAAGGCCGTTTTCTTGACCATGCCGTTGCGTGTGGCCATCACCAGGTAGCGGGCGTCTGAGTAATCCCGGGTGGCCACAACCGCCTTGATTCTTTCCCCGGCCCTAAGCGGCAGCAGGTTGACCACGGCGCGCCCCTTTGACGTGCGGCTGCCGAGCGGAATCTCGTGCACCTTGAGGCGGTAGACCTTGCCGACGCTGGTAAAGAAAAGAAGATAGTGGTGGGTGGTGGTAATAAAAAGATGTTCGAGGAAGTCCTCTTCCTTGACGTCCATGCCCATTACGCCGACGCCGCCGCGGCGCTGGTTGCGGTAAGTGTTGAGCGGCAGCCGCTTGATGTAGCCGGCGCGGGTGATGGATATGACCATCTCCTCCTCCGCGATCAGGTCCTCGATGTCGAAATCTTCCTCGCCGGGCGCAATCTGGGTGCGCCGGTCGTCGGCATACATCTGCCTGATCTCACGCAACTCTTCCTTGATCAGCTTGTCAACCTCGTCCTCATCGGCGAGGATTCCCTTCAGCCAGGCAATCCGCTCCACCAGATCCTTGTGCTCACTCTTGATCTTGTCCCGCTCCAGGCCGGTCAGTTTCTGCAGGCGCAGATCGAGGATCGCCTGGGCCTGGGCCTGGGACAGCTTGAACTTCTTCATCAGGCCGCTGCGGGCGGTGTCGGCGTCCCGGGCGGCGCGAATCAGTTTGACAACCGCGTCAAGATTTGACAGGGCGGCAAGAAGGCCCTCGAGAATATGCGCCCGTTTCTGCGCCCTGTCCAGCTCGAAGCGCGTCCGCCTGACGACCACCTCCCGCTGGTGGGCGATATAGGCCCCGAGCATCTCCCGGAGCGGCATCGTCCGCGGTACGCCGTCCACCAGCGCCAGGTTGTTGATGCCAAAAGTGGTCTGCATGGCGGTGTGCTTGTAGAGCTTGTTGAGCACGACCATGGCGACCGCTTCCCGCCGCAGCTCGATGACGATGCGCATGCCGCTGCGGTCGGACTCGTCGCGTAGATCCGAGATCTCGGCAATCTTCCTTTCCCGCACCAGCTCGGCAATCTTCTCGATCAGCGACGCCTTGTTGACCTGGTAGGGCAGCTCGGTGACGATGACGGCGTTACGGTTGCCCTTGATCGGCTCGCTGTGGGCCTTGGCGCGCACCTTGACCAGGCCACGGCCGCTGGTGTAGGCGTCGCGGATGCCGCCGCTTCCGAGGATGATGCCACCGGTGGGAAAGTCGGGGCCGGGCAGGAAGCGCATCAGCTCGCCCACCGAGATGTCGGGATTGCCAATCATGGCGACGACGGCGTCGACAGCCTCGCCCAGGTTGTGCGGCGGTATGTTTGTGGCCATGCCGACAGCGATGCCGCTGGAGCCGTTGACGAGGAGGTTGGGGAAGCGGGCCGGCAGCACCGCCGGCTCGACTGTGCTCTCATCAAAGTTGGGGACGAAATCGACGGTGTCCTCGTCGATGTCACGGAGCATCTCCATCGCCAGCTTGGCGAGGCGGGCCTCGGTATAGCGGTAGGCAGCGGGGCTGTCGCCGTCGACGCTGCCAAAATTGCCCTGCCCGTCGATGAGCGGGTAGCGCATCGAGAAATCCTGCACCAGGCGCACCATCGTGTCGTAGACGGCAGCGTCCCCGTGCGGATGGTACTTGCCGATGACGTCGCCGACGATGCGGGCGCTCTTCTTGTAAGGCTTGCCCGCGGCCAGACCCAGCTGCTGCATCGCGTAAAGCACGCGCCTGTGCACCGGCTTGAGGCCGTCGCGGACATCGGGCAGTGCCCGTCCCACGATCACGCTCATGGCGTAATCGAGGTACGATGACCTCATTTCTTCTTCGAGCTCTCTGGGCTCTATTTTGCCGTCAAGGTTTGAAACAGCCATAAATCTTAATTCCGCGTTCCGGGGAAACTCGGGGGAAACTCGGGGACATAATACTATTTATTTGCAGGGAAAAAGCTCACACTTTTCCGCCTGCAAATAAATAGTATTATGTCCCCGAGTTTTTTTGACATTTTATACGTCTAAAAATCGCACCTGGCGGGCGTTGGTCTCGATGAACTCGCGCCGCGGCTCCACCTTGTCCCCCATGAGCATGGTGAAGATCTCGTCCGCCGCCGCTGCGTCCTCCAGCGACACCCTCAGCAGCGTGCGGGTGTCAGGGTTCATCGTCGTCTCCCAGAGCTGCTCCGGGTTCATCTCGCCCAAGCCCTTGAAACGCTGCAGGTTGACTCCTTCTTTTGACAGTGACAGAATTGCTTGCCTGATCTCTTCAAAACCTTCCGCCTCTTCTTCCTTGCTGCCCATGTTGACGGTGAAGGGAGGCTCGCCCAGAAGAGCCTTCATGCTGGCATGGAGGTCGCGCATGCTGGCCAGCTCCCTCCCCCCCAGCAACTCCGCCGGCACTCTGACGGTGTGGGCAACTCCGGTGCGCTTCTCGGTAACCTTGAGCACGATCAGCTCCTGCGCCCTATCTTCCTCAACCACATCCAGGCTGGCAAACTTTACCGCCGCCTCCCTGGTTTTTAGAAACCGGCGGAAGCTGTCAAAAGTTGTGATCCTTTTCTTTTCCAGAAGGCCCTGGGCGCTGATGTAATCAACCGCCGCCGGCCCGTAAACGGAGCGAAGCTTGCCGGCCCAGCCTTCGTATTCCTTGGACAGTCTCAGGAAACGCTGGTACTTCGACTTGCTTAATGACATCGTACTGTGGCCGCCGCCGTTGCCGGCGATGCTGATTTTTTCGAGGCGGTCGCGGAGTAACAGCTCTTCGAGCTGGCTCTCCTTGTCCACGTAAATCTCCTGGCCTCCCTGCTTGATCCTGAACAGGGGCGGCTGGGCGATGTAAACATAGCCATGCTCGATCATCTCCTTCATGTAGCGGAAGAAAAATGTCAGGATCAGGGTGCGGATATGGGCGCCGTCAACGTCGGCGTCGGTCATGATGATGATCTTGTGGTACCGGGCGGCATTGATGTCAAACTCGGTGGAGATGCCTGTGCCCATGGCGGTGATCATCGCCTGGATCTCCTTGTTGGAGAGGATGTTGTTCAGGCGCGCTTTTTCCACGTTGATAATCTTGCCGCGCAGTGGCAGAATCGCCTGGAAGGCGCGGTCGCGCGCCTGCTTGGCCGAGCCGCCGGCGCTGTCGCCCTCCACCAGGTAGATCTCCGTCGCGGCCGGGTCCTTTACCGAGCAGTCGGCCAGCTTGCCCGGCAGGGCGCTGTTCTCGAGCGCGCTCTTGCGGCGTGTCAGGTCGCGCGCCTTGCGCGCAGCGGCGCGGGCGCGGGCCGCCGCCGCCGCTTTCGTCACAATCTGCTTGGCCTCGCCGGGGTGCTCCTCCAGGAATTCCGCCAACTTGACACCAACGGCGCTTTCCACAAAGCCGCGCATCTCCGAGTTGCCCAGCTTCGTCTTGGTCTGGCCTTCGAACTGAGGCTCGCGCAGCTTGACCGAGACCACCGCCGAAAGCCCTTCCCTGACATCGTCCCCGGAAAGGGGCTCTTCCTTCTCTTTCAGCAGCCCCTTCGAGCGCGCGTAGTCATTGATCACCCGGGTCAGCGCCGCCCGGAAGCCGGACAGGTGGGTGCCGCCCTCCTGGGTGTTGATGCTGTTGGCAAAAGAGAAGATGCTTTCGACATAAGAAGAATTCCATTGCAGCGCCACCTCGAGTTCGCCCCGCTTCCCCTCCTTCTCCAGGTAGACAATGCTTTTGTGAATCGGATCCTTGTTGGAATTGATATGCCGGACAAAATCCTTGATACCATTCTTGTAATGGTAGGCGGCCTCCTGGCCTTCGCCCCGCTCGTCGGCAAGCGTAATCCTGAGCCCCTTGGTGAGGAAGGCCATCTCGCGCAGCCGCTGTGAAAGGGTGGAGAACTTAAATTCGATGTCATCAAACACTTCCAGGTCGGGCAGGAAGGTGACTGTCGTCCCCGTTCCCTTGGCGGCCTTGCCCCTGGCCAGTGGCCCCTTGGGGGCGCCGCGCTCGTAGCCCTGCGTCCAGACGAAGCCGTCGCGGCGTATCTCCACCGTCAGCCACTCCGACAGCGCGTTTACCACCGACAAGCCGACGCCGTGCAGGCCTCCGGAAACCTTATAGCCGTCGCCGCCGAACTTGCCGCCGGCGTGCAGCATCGTCAGCACGATCTCGGCCGCCGGCCGCTTGTACTTAGGGTGCGGCGCCACCGGGATGCCGCGGCCGTTATCGGAGACAGTGACGGAGTTGTCAGGATGAATTACGACGCTGATCTCGGTGCAGAAACCGCCCGCCAGCGCCTCGTCAACCGAGTTGTCAACGACCTCGTAGACAAGGTGATGCAGGCCGCGCGAGCCTGTCGAGCCGATGTACATGCTCGGCCGCTTGCGTACGGCTTCCAGTCCTTCCAGGACCGTAATGTCTTTGGCGTCGTAGCTGGATTTAGGCAATAGTCTACTTTCTGTCAAAAAAATGCAGGCTCAAACGAAGAGCGGAGTCGCACTCAGGGGACCTTAATCGGAGGCGGGAAAAACACCGCTCTAACCAGGGCTGCGCTCCTCAACCTCGACCTCCGGCCGGGACCTTTACACCGTGGGAAAGTACCACTGAAGTATATCAAATTTTACCGCTTTCTGCCAATAAGGCAGCCGGAAAATTTCCCCGCTATTTGCTGCATTTCTCGCTGGCGTGCGCCTTGTGAACAAACCTGATTCCCTGCACTTTTTCCGGGGGGCCGAGCGCATTCAGGCGGGCCGCCAACTCCCCGGCCGCCAGCCGCAGCTCGCAGGCCCACCCTCCGGAAGCGCAGCTTACCGTCATAATGCCGCCCCGAAACCGCCGCACGGAAGAATGGGCGGCAATATCCGCGCCCGCGGCCTGCCGCCAGAGAGCCTGCAGGCCCAGGCCGGGGCTGGTTTGCCATAGCCGGTCCCTCTCTCGGCCTATGATTGCGGCGATCTCTTTAAATTCAGACACTCGGCACCGGTTTTATTCGCTGCTGATGTTCTTTGCCCGCACACTTCACAGCGCCGCCGGCGACCTCAAGGATGTTCCCGACGGCCAGCTCTTCCTCCAAAAAAAACCCCCGGTCGGCAGCAGTGATTAGTGCCTGCCCGCCAGCCGCCAGAGTACGCATAAGGCGGCGCCGGCGACTGGAGTCAAGCTCGCTGAGAACATCATCCAGCAACAGTAGCGGTTGCCGCCCGCCCTCCTCAAGGGCCAGGCGGCGCGCTGCCAGTAGCAGCGCCAGCACGGCAAGGCGCTGCTCACCCTGCGAACCGAACCGGCGCAAGCTTTCGCCCGCGAGCAAAACGGCCATTTCGTCCCGGTGTGTGCCCGTTCCGCTCGAAGAGCGCTCCATATCCTTTGACCATTCGCGCCTGAGCATATTCAGGACTTCCTTTTTCGGATCCTCCGCCGCTGCCACACCCTCAAGCTGAGAAACATACTTAATGTCAACTTCGCCGTCACCCGCAAGCGCTGTCCAGGCAGAGAGGAAGCGGGGAGCAAGCAGGCGGCAGAATTCTTTTCTGGCGGCGTAGATCCCAAGGGCGGCAGCGGCCAGCAACCGGTCCCACGGGCTTATATCGGCGAGCGGCGCCAGCCCCGCCCGCGCCCGTTTTAAGAAGCTGTTCCGCTGGCCAATGATCTTCGCGTAATCAAGCGACAACTGCCGGTAACCTGGCCGACGGCGGCAGATCGCCTCGTCGAGAAATCTTCTCCGGCCCGCCGGCGGCCCCTTCACCAACTGGAGGTCGTCGGGAGAGAAAGTCAGGACCTGGCCCGGCTCAAGCCAGCGGTGACCGCCGCCGGCGTCCACGACGGGTGCCGCACCGGCTCTTTGCCTGACGGCGCGCGCGGTCGCGGCGCCTCCCTGATAAATCCGCGCTTCAAGCCGCATAAAGCCCTCGCCGCTACGGAGCATCTCTTCGTCACGCATCGTCCGGAACGACCGGCCGCAGAGACAGTATTGCGCCGCTTCCAGCAGGCTCGTTTTGCCCGCTCCGTTGGCGCCGAAAATAATAGTCAGGCCCGGGCCCGGCTCCATTTCCGCCGCCTCAAAGCTGCGAAAATTTCTAACCTTTAAATAGCGAAGCTGCACTCTTTAACCGCAAATAAGTTTCAAAAATATTATATCACTTATTTTATGTTTACCAACATTAGGGTTTGGGTTTAATCCAGCATCCAGAGTCCACCATCCGCTTACAGTCTTACCGGCATTACCAGGTAAAGGAAGTCATCGGATGACCCTTTGATCAGCCCCGGTTTGAGCGGGCTGATTATCCGCAAAATCAGCCGCTCTTCATCGACGCTGTCAATGCCGTCCCTGAAAAACTCTGCGTTAAAGCCAATCTCCGTCTCCTCTCCCTTAAACGGCACCGCCAGGGTCTCGCTCGCCTCACCGACCTGGGGAGCGCGGGCTGATACGGTCAGCTCGCCATCGGAAAATTTCATTCTCAGGGGCGCGTTTTTTTGGGCCATCAATCCGATGCGGCGGGTCACTTCCAGCAATTCCTCTTTGTCAAGCACTATCTCGTAATTGGATTCATCGGGCAGGAGTTGCTGGTAGTTGGGAAACTGACCTTCTATCAACCTTGAGGCAAGCAGCGTGGCGCCGACCTCGAACAGCACCTGTCCGTTGACTATGCCGACCTTGATTTCATCGTCCCCGCCGGACCCCAGCCGCGCCAACTCTTCCAGTGATGACCGGGGAATTATTATTTCTTTTTTCTCTGTTAAGCTGCTGCTTGCCTTTGTTTCTCTGACGCTGAGGCGGTAACTGTCGGTTGCCACCATCTTCAGCTTGTCCTTGTTGAACTTGACCAGAATGCCGGTCAGCACTGGCCGGGTTTCATCGCTGGACGCCGCCCTGGCGACGGTGTTGATTGTTGCCAGCAGGGGGGCGGCGGCGACCTGAAAAACATTTTCTGCAGGCATCTGCGGTAGGCGGGGGAAATCCGCCGCCGGCAGGCAATTGATTTTAAAGTTGGCGCCGCCCGATTTTACCTCTGCCAGACCTTCATTATCCCGGATTTCAATATTTACATCTCCCGGCGGCAGGCTTCTGACGATATCGGTCAGAAGCCTTCCCGGAATCACCGCTGCTCCCTCCCCTTCGACTTTTCCGGACAGCGTCAGCCTCAAGGAAAGCTCCATGTCAGTGCTGGCCAACTCCACCTGTTCGCCGTTTTTCCCCGTCAACCTGATTCCGGTCAAAATAGGCATCACGCTTTTTGTCGAGACGGTTTTCAGGACAGTTTGCAATCCTTCCAGAAGAACTTCCTTAGCGCATGAAATCTGCATAAAATTAACCTCCGGTTATGGAAGATTTTTTAAAAAAATAATAATTCACATCAATAAGCTGCCTGAAAGAGGGGAAAGAATTTAAAAAGCCTCCAAAAGACGGGGCTGCTTCAACCTGATGCTGTTTACAATTTTGTTTACAAGCAATTGAAAACAATTAAAGATATGTTTGTGATAAAGAAGATCGCGCAGAGGAAGTCGGGAATTGAAACCGTTTTTCACTTTTTTCACAAATGTTCCCACAGTTTTTTCCTCTAGCGGGAGTTCTTTAATTTGGTTGTCATTTGCTGCACCTTGGTAAAAATCTCCCGCTCCTCCTTGATGCGTTTGGAAATCTTGTTGACGGCGTAAAGTACGGTCGAATGATCCCGGCCGCCGAACTTGCGGCCAATCTGCGGCAGCGAACTGTCGGTTAGCTCCCGGCACAGGTACATTGCCATCTGGCGCGGATAGACGATGCTCTGGCTGCGCTTGTCTCCCTTCAGGTCGCTCATGGAGAGACCGAACGCGCGGCACACCTCGCTCTGGATCATGTCAATGGTCACGCGGCGCTCGAGGTTCGCGGGCAAAAGGTTCTTAAGCGCTTCCTTGGCCAGAGGAAGCGTGATTTCGGATTTTGTCAGGGAGGCGAGCGCGACCACCCGGATGAAGGCGCCTTCGAGCTCACGGATATTTGTGGGGATGCCGCCGGCAATAAAACCAAGCACGTCGTCAGCCTCACTTTCGGGGATCACGATATTGTCAGCTTTCACCTTTTTCCGCAAAATGGCGATGCGCGTCTCGATGTCCGGCGGCTGTATATCAATCGTAAGCCCCGATTCAAACCGGCTGCGCAGCCTCTCCTCCAACGTCGCGATCTCCTTGGGCGGCCGGTCGCTGGTGATGGCAATCTGCTTACCGGCTTCGTAAAGGGTGTTGAAAGTGTGGAAAAACTCTTCCTGGGTTCCTTCCTTGTTTTCCAGAAACTGGATGTCGTCAATCAAAAGAACATCATTGTTGCGGCAATCATTCTTGAATCCTTTAATTCTTTTTTTGTCCATGACGGCATTAATGAAATCGTTGGTGAATTTCTCCATCGTCATGAATTTGACAGTCATCTCCGGGCTGCTGGTGGCGACATAATGGGCGACTGCCTGGAGCAGATGCGTTTTGCCCAGGCCGACGCCGCCATATATGAACAAAGGATTGTAAGCCCGGGCGGGGGCCTCGGCCACGGCCAGGGCGGCGGCATGGGCAAAACGGTTGCTGGAGCCGATCACGAAACTGTCAAAAGTGTATTTCGGGTTAAGTTGCTTCAGCACCTCCGGCTTGTCAGCAGCGACAGGAAAGGGCGTAGCCGGCTCCACCTTTTCGCGGGCCTCGCAAACGACGACCTTTACCGGCACCTCTTTTCCTTCCACTTCCTGGAGTGAATCCTCGATCAGCGGCAGGAAGCGGTTTTCAAGCCTGCTTTTGGTAAAGTCGTTGGGAACGGAGAGCAGCAAGGTATCGTCTTCCATGCCGGCTGTGTCAGCTTTCGCGAACCAGATCTGGTAAGTGGAGGTGTCAAGGGTTTCCCGGATGGTCTCCTTGGCCTGCCGCCAGAGGGTTTGGGCATGATCATTCATGGAGGCTCCTGTTTCTTCGTGGCATTAACTCAACAAAGGCAGGAATAACCAGTTTTTCCCTTTTAAGCCCGCCTTGTCTGCGCCGCCGCCATGACCGGCCCGGCGTAAAGACGTGGCGACGATTTTACCGGTGCGGAAGCGATAAAACAAGGCGGACGCGGTGGGCAAACAAGGGATGTTTTCCACAGGTAGTGTGGATAATTCCCGCGGCCTGATGCTTTAAAAAGCGCGTTTGCCGGGAGGGCGGCGGGATGCGGCAATCAGGGGCAAGCGGCCTGCTAATCAAGCAGATTTAAAAGATATCCACAACTGTTAAAAGGCTGTGGAGAAAAAACCGGCGCCGCCGCGCCAAAGTAGTCAAAACTGACTACGGTTTGTTCGCAGAGGAATTTCATTGCCGGGATAGAACAAATAGCAGTCGGGAAAGCGGCGAACAGGCGCCGCGATTCAATTTGATGTTATACCCGCGTCCGTCTGGAGGGCAGTTGGCCACCATATTGGCTTTTGCCAATCAAAAAGGCGGGGTTGCGAAGACAACCTCCACCCTGAATACAGGCGTCGCCTTGCGCGAGCTTCACCACCGCGTTCTGGCAATTGACCTTGATCCGCAAGGAAATCTGTCGATGAGCCAGGGCCTCAACCCGGACACTCTCACGCGCAGCATGTTTAATGTGCTTGTGCACCGGGACTCGATTGCGAGCATTATCCACCGCTGCGAAATCGACATAGCGCCGGCAAGCATTGATCTGGCGGGCGCGGAGCTGGCCCTGTCGTCGGCGATTGGCAGGGAGCGGGCGCTGGAGAAAGCGCTGATGGAGATCAGGCACGGCTATGACTATATTCTTATTGATACGCCGCCGTCGCTCGGGCTGCTGACGATCAACGCGCTCACTGCGGCTACCGGCGTCATTGTTCCGGTCCAGTGCGAGTACCTGTCGCTCAGGGGTCTGGCGCAACTGGAGAAAACGCTGGAGATGATCAGGGAGAACCTGAACCCCGACGTCAGGATCAGGGGAATTCTGCCAACGATGTTCGATGCCCGCACGGTCCATGGACGCGAGGCGGTAGACGTTCTCAAGGACGGTTTTGGCGATCTTGTTTTTAAAACAATTGTCAGGAAAACAATCAAGTTCGCGGAGGCTCCGGTTCAGGGGCGGTCAATCCTGTCCTATGATCCGGGAGGCGCGGCCGCGGAAACATACCGTAAACTGGCAAAGGAGTTGCTCAATGGGAACACGAGCCAGCATGAGGGAAGGGGCGCTCGCGAGCCTCTTCCAGTCTACGGAGCACATATCTGAAGACGTAAGCATCGAGGAAAAAAGACCGACTCCCAGAAAGACTGCCGCTCCTGCCCAGGAGCAGGCCTATCTTGCTGCCATCAAGGTGGTTGGGGTTGGCGGGGGCGGCACCAACGCGGTCAACAGGATGGTGGCGGCTGGAGCAAACGGCGTCGAATTCATCGCCATCAATACGGACGCCCAATCGCTGGAGGTGTGCGACGTCGACGTGAAAATGCACGTTGGCGGCGAGCTCACGTGCGGGCTGGGCGGCGGCGCCGATCCGTCTGTTGGCGTTGCGGCGATGGAGAGGAGCCGGGACGAGATCAAGAAGGTGTTGCGGGGCGCCGATCTTGTGTTTGTCACCGCCGGCGAGGGCGGCGGCACCGGCACCGGCGCCGCGCCCGTTATTGCCGCGGCGGCGCGCGAGGCGGGCGCGCTTGCCATTGGCATTGTCACCCGGCCCTTCAGCTTTGAAGGCACCAAGCGCAACATCCAGGCCGAGGAGGGAATCCGGCAGTTGCGTGAGGCCGCCGACACAGTCATCGTTGTGCCCAATGACCGCCTGCTTCAGGTTGTCGACCCGGGGACGAGCCTGGTTGACGCTTTTGCCATTGCCGATGACGTCCTCAGACAGGGGGTACAGAGCATCTGCGACCTCATCAACCGCCCTGGGCTGATTAACCTGGATTTCGCCGATGTGCGCACAATCATGAGCGGTGCCGGCAGCGCCCTGATGGGGATCGGCCAGGCATCCGGAGAAAACCGCGCCGTCGAAGCGGCGCGTCAGGCAATCGGCTCACCGCTCCTGGAGACCTCCATCGAAGGGGCGCGCGGAATTTTACTGAACGTCAAGGGCGGCGGCGACTGCGCCCTCCATGAAGCCAATGAGGCGGCGCAGGTAGTGGCCGGGGCTGCCGCTCCCGACGCCAACATTATCTTCGGCACCGTGATTGACGATATCCTGGGCGACATGATCCAGGTAACCGTGATTGCCACCGGGTTTAACCGGGCGCCGGGCACGCAGCGCCGGCCGGCAAAGAATCTTGACGTGCCGGGATTTCTGAACGGCTGACGGCCGAATTTTGGCTCAGGCGCCATGATCTTCGCGCCCCGGCCGGCGTTCAGAAAAAACCTGGCCGCAGAGCCTGTCCCGGTAAGTAATTCGTGGCGAGGCCGAGCGAAAAAGCTATAGGCCTCCTAAGGAAGCTCAACCACGACGCAGGTCATCGTCTGGGTTACGCCCTCAATTGACTGAATGTGAGAGACGACCCTGTTGCCGAGTTCACTGATGTCGGCGCCCTCAATGAAAACGATGATGTCGTAGGCGCCGGTCACCGCCAGCGCGCTTTTTACGCCGGGAATGTCCGCCATTTTTTTGCGCGCTTCGCCGGTGCGCCCGGGGGCGGCGTTCACAAGCACATATGCTGCTGCCATCCTCTTCACCTCCAAACTTTGTCATTTTGCTTTTCCTGCTCCTGGACAGAGCGCAGGTTTCCCATTACGATCAGGACGTTAAAATATGTCCCCAAAACCGGTGATGTCAAACTTCCACGGCGTCAATTTAGAGCCCATCCGATTGGGCAGTTCATGGCGAGGCCGAGCGAAGTACAGAACTCGGCTCCGGGCCATGCCGGCTGCGCATTTCTTGTGAGTACAAAAAAACTGATTATCAACGCTGATGACTTTGGCCTCACCGAGGGAGTCAACCGGGGCGTCATCGAAGCACACCGCTGGGGAACCGTATCAAGCACGACGCTGATGGTCACGGGGCCGGCGGCGCTGCAGGCGGCCGCACTGGCAAAGGAGAACGCCGGGCTGGGAGTGGGGTTGCACCTGAACCTCACTTCCGGCAAACCGGCGCTGCCTGCCGGGAAGGTTCCTTCGCTGGTGGGAACGGACGGCCGCCTCCCCGGCGTAGCCGGGGCCCTCCTGCGCCTCAGCGGCGGCTGGGCCCGCACACGGGAGCTGGAAGCGGAGATTGCGGCACAAATAGAAGAGTGCCTCAAAATGGGCATCGTCCCGACCCATATCGACAGCCATCATCACCTGCATGCGCATCCGCGCCTGCGCCGCGTCATCGGGAGACTCTGCCCCCGGCTCGGGATTAACAGGATGCGCGGCTACCGGTTACGGCCGCGGAGTTTAGAGGGGCTGGCGGTACGGGCTGCGGCGGGCATCCCGGTTGCGGGCGCGCCGCTGAAAACGCCCGACTGCTTTTTTGGGATCGAGGTGATGGAAGGCAGGGATTTCAGAGAGCCGCTGCGCCGGCGGTTGTCGGAGTGCGCCGGCGTCCTTGAGTTCATGTGCCATCCCGGCTATGTTGACGAGGGCCTCGGGCGGGCCTCAAGTTACAGCGGGCCCCGCGCCAATGAGCTGGACATGCTGCTTGGCCCGGCATTCAGGCAGATGATCGACGAAAGCGGCGCCCGGCTGATCTCATACCGGGACCTTTAGTTCAAAACTCCAAGTTGAACAAATGATCCGACGCGGATTTGGAGCCTATCCCATTTGGCCGTTCGTCGCGAGGGCGAGCGAAAAAGCCCGTTAGTCATCCTTGAAATCTTCAGGCTGGACGTTGTCTAGGAAGGCGCGAAATTTCTCGACAACCTCTTCCGAATCCTCAACTTCATGATCAAACTCAACGGCGTTGTCCTCAATCAGCCGCTCAGCGGCAAAAATGGGAGCATTTGTCCGCACCGCCAGGGCAAGGGCGTCGCTGGGGCGCGAGTCTACCTCCACCTCGTCTCCCGCCAGCCGCAGGGTCAGCAGCGCGTAAAAAGTATTCTCGCGCAGTTCAGTGACAGTAACGCGAAGCACCTCGGCATCCAGCTGGGAAATGATTGACGTCATCAGATCGTGCGTCATCGGCCGGGGAAGCTCGGTCCCCTGCAGCCTCATCAGGATAGCAGCCGCCTCCTGATGGCCAATCCAGATGGGCAGGAATTTATTGGCGTCGGCCGTTTTGAGAAGGATAATCGGCTGCTTGCCGATTACGTCAAAACTGATGCCGTAAAGGATCATTTCTTTCATGACGCACTCTGTAATGCCATTATAATCCGGCTCAAGGCCCTTTGCCAGGCGTTATTAAGTTTCCCCCTCGCGGGATTATGAATCACAGGCAATACGGATGTCTCTTGCCAGCCCGCAGCGGCATTAGCTAAACTACACACGGCGCCGCACCCCAGGGGGGTTGGGTTGTTCCGGCATCCAGCAACCAGCAACCAGCATCCGCTTTTTGGGCGTATAGCTCAGCCGGTTAGAGCGCATCTCTGATAAGGATGAGGTCCCTGGTTCGAATCCAGGTACGCCCACCAAAAACCGGACGGTGGACCTTGGACTTTGGATTAAACCCCAAACCCCAAACCCGACATTCTGAAGCCGCCACGGCAGTATTTCCTTTTAACCCTCAATGCTGCTAGGATAGAGAAATTGTGAAACGATACGGTTACGTTATTTATTTTTTGGCAGCGGAAGGAGAAACGGGTGTCCGCAAGCATTAAACGCGATGAAGTCTACCGCCGGCGCTGGTGGATCCTGGCAGTTCTTTGCATGAGCCTGCTGGTTATCGGCCTGGATAATACCGTGCTGAACGTCGCCATCCCCACGCTCGTGCGCGATCTTCATGCCTCCAACAGCCAGCTCCAGTGGATGGTTGACGCTTACGTGCTCGTGTTTGCCGGGCTGCTGCTCACAGCCGGCAGCCTGTCGGACCGCTTTGGCCGGCGGCTCGTGCTCAGCATCGGGCTGTTTGTCTTTGGCGCCGGCTCGGCCGCGTCGGCGTTTGCAACGTCGGCATCGATGCTGATCGGCACGCGGGCGCTAATGGGAATCGGCGGCGCCATGATCATGCCGTCGACGCTGTCGATCCTGACAAACGTTTTCCCGGCGGAGGAACGTGGCCGGGCAATCGGCATCTGGGCGGGAGTTTCCGGCGCTGGCATCGGCATCGGGCCGCTCGTTGGCGGCGCCCTTCTGGACCATTTCTGGTGGGGATCGGTTTTTTTGATAAACGTGCCGATTGTGATAATTGCCATCACCGCGGGGAGGTTGATTGTTCCCAACTCCAGGGACCCGAACGTGCCTCCGGTCGACCCGGTCGGCGCCGTCCTCTCGATCACGGGCTTGATGTCGCTGGTGTTCTCGATCATCGAGGCGCCCAACCGCGGCTGGACTTCGCCGGCCATCCTTGCCGGTTTCACGGCGGCGGCCGTGATTCTCTTCATTTTCATCTGGTGGGAGGTGCACTCGGATCATCCGATGCTGAACCTTCGTTTCTTCGAGAATCCGCGCTTCACGGCGGCCAGTATCGCGATCACGCTCGTGTTCTTCGCCATGTTCGGGTCGATGTTTTTCATGAGCCAGTACTTGCAATTCCTGCTTGGCTATTCGCCGTTTCAGGCCGGCATCCGCCAGATGCCAGTGGCGCTGGTGATGATGATGGTGGCGCCGATGGCGGGGATTCTGGTGAGCAAACTGGGAAATAAAGTGCTTGTCTGCACGGGAATGACCGTGGCCGCCACCGGCCTGTTTCTGATATCGCGCACTACCCCCGGCTCTGATTACTGGAACTTGTTGCCCTCAATGATCGTGCTGGTTGTGGGCATGGCTCTGACGATGACGCCGGCCACCGAATCGATCATGGGCTCTCTACCGAAGGAGAAAGCCGGTGTCGGCTCGGCAATGAACGACACCACCCGGCAGATCGGCGGGGCGCTCGGCGTGGCGGTGCTGGGCAGTATTTTCAGCTCAACATATGCATCCGGTTTCGGTTCGGCCATATCGCACATGCCCGCGGGCGTATCTGAGCAGGTAAAGAGTTCTGTGGGAGGTGCGCTGGCGGTGGCCGCCAGAATGGGCGGCGCCGCCGGCCAGGGCTTGTACCGCACCGCCGTATCGTCTTTCATAGCAGGCATGGACCGGGCGCTCGTTCTGGGCTCGCTGTTTGCGCTTGCCGGAGCGCTCGTGGCGCTGATCTGGCTGCCGAACCGGCCTGAGCCGGACAGCGCCGAGAGGGAGAGGATGGAGAGGGTCTATGTCGGCCGCGGCAGCGAGGCCGCCCTGTCCCCCGCTGAGGCAGAAGCGCTTGCCCGTGAGACAGGTGCGGAGCCGGTCCGGGCTGAGTTCCTGGAGCCATGAGTCCCGCACGCGCAAGCACCATGCCGCCGCGGTCACACTCGGGCCGCCCACGCGATCCTGCCATTGGCCGCGCGATCCTTGACGCCGTCATGGAGCTGCTTGCCAGGGACGGGTATGGCGGCATGTCAATCGAGGCTGTCGCGCGGCGGGCCAGTGTCGGCAAGCCATCGATTTACCGGCGCTGGCCATCGAAACCAGAACTGGTGATGGCGGCGCTGAAGCGGGCAGCTGAACAGGCCGGGATGCCCGAGGGCGGCCCCGTGCGGGAGCGCCTGGCCTCATTTATGGATTCGTTGGGCCGCGTCAGTTGCACGAAAAGCGCCCAACGCCTGTCTTCATCCTTAAGAAGCCTGCTGGGAGAGATAGGCCACAGCCCGCAGCTCGCCCGGGCGGTCAAGGAGAATCTGGTGATGAGCCGGCGGCGGAAGATCATCGCCGCCATCCGGGAGGGAAAGGAGCGCGGTGAACTCCGCCCCGATCTTGACGTTGACCTTGCGGCCGATATGCTGCTTGGTCCGTTACTGATCCGGAGACTGATCACCGGGAGCCCAGCCCCGGACGGCAGTAAAGCAGTTGACATCCTTTGCGACGGCGCCGCCATGGCAAAGGCTCGGCGCCGCCGCGCTTCCCGCCCAGTTCTTCCCAAAGCCTGACAGGCTGGGTTAAAATATCTGCAGCCGGATGGCGGCAAGGACGTAAATGGCGGGCATCCACCAGCCATAATCCACCATCCACCGTCTGCTTTTTGGGGGATTAGCTCAGCTGGGAGAGCGCTTGCTTCGCATGCAAGAGGTCACCGGTTCAAGTCCGGTATCCTCCACCAAAAAATCAGATAGTAGATGGCGGATAGTAGATGGTAGTTAGACTGTCTGGATTTTAATCCAGAATGAAAGCCAGGCATTTCCACCATCCATAATCCACCATCCACTATCTGCTTTTTGGGGGATTAGCTCAGCTGGGAGAGCGCCTGCTTTGCACGCAGGAGGTCACCGGTTCGAATCCGGTATCCTCCACCACCGCTTTTTACCTGCAAATATTACTATTTATTCCTGTCTGATTTCCGCTCGGCAATTCCTCCAATTTCTCTTTCCAAACACTATTCCAAACATGCCAAGCAAATTTCGAGGGAAAGGAAGGCCGTGAACGATACCACAAATAGCACCGAAACCGACACAAAACGCTACACAATCCGCAAGGACGGCGGCAAGGATGTTCGTTCATTGGTCAGCTACTGTCTGAGGTAGACGGTCATGACCACCAGGGACCGCAAAACAGCCGCTGGAGTGAGGTAAGCATTTACAAAACCAACGCTGGCCGCTACGTGGTGGCGCAAAGATACGTCACCCGCTGGCAGGGCAAGGAAAACAACTACCGCGCCGATGTCTGCCAGGCGCCGGCGGAAGTATACGACCTGCTTTCATGGGAAGACGAAGCGGGGAGCAGCGGCTTGTCTAACTTGGCCAAGAATGCTTTAGAGAGGGCGGCTGAGGTTGATTCAGCCTTTGAGGGGAGCACGCTGGAAGAACTGTAGCAGGCAGGCCAGACAGAAGCTTAAACGGCCCCTCAGGGCTTTGGGAGGGCTTCCTATTACGGAAGCCCTCCCTTTTTTTGGGGTGCAATAGATTGCACGCCGGCCTGCTTATTTCCATTTTTGAATAAAAAAAACGTTGGGGAAAGGCCTGTTTTTTTGTGGTTCGTACGAACGAAACGGCTTAAAAAGGCAGTGGGCTTCGGTTTGCGGCCTTTCATTTTGTCCTCTTTGGCTTAAACCCCAATTTTGACGGTGTGTGAGCGAAGTTAGGACGTACGGTCCCGTCTGCAAACCTGGGAAGTGGACCCCATTGTCAAGACAACCTTTTCCTGATCTAAGGTGGAAGAGGTTTTAAGGTTTTCCTTTTCCATATTCAATCCACGAAGCAGCTTCGCGCTCATCAGGCGGCCGCTTTCAGCGAGG
>JAJYLW010000006.1 GCA_021787475.1 Actinomycetes bacterium | reverse complement strand
TTCAGGGCCGACCAGGGCCGGCTCGCCGGCGCCATGGCATTTACCAAAGGTGTGACCGCCAACTGTGAGCGCAACCGTCTCCTCGTCGTTCATTGCCATGCGCGCGAAGGTCTCCCGAACATCCCGGCCGGATGCGACCGGATCCGGATTGCCGTTCGGCCCTTCCGGATTTACGTAAATCAGCCCCATCTGAACTGCTGCGAGCGGATTTTCGAGTTCCTCGTGGTCACCGGAATAGCGCCTGTCCTGAAGCCAGGTCTCTTCGGAACCCCAGTAGATATCTTTTTCCGGCTCCCAGATGTCCTCACGCCCGCCGCCAAAACCGAACGTCTTGAATCCCATCGATTCCATGGCGACGTTGCCCGCGAGAATCATCAGGTCGGCCCAGGAGATCTTGCGGCCATACTTTTGCTTGATCGGCCAAAGAAGCCGGCGTGCCTTGTCGAGATTGACGTTGTCGGGCCAGCTGTTGATGGGTGCGAGACGCTGGTTGCCGGTTCCGGCGCCGCCGCGGCCGTCGCCGGTGCGGTAAGTGCCAGCGCTGTGCCATGCCATGCGAATGAACAGCGGCCCATAGTGACCGTAGTCCGCCGGCCACCAATCCTGTGAATCAGTCATCAGCCCATGGAGGTCTTTTTTTACAGCTGCGAGATCCAAGGTCTTGAACTCTTCGGCATAGTTGAAATCCTCCCCCATCGGATTAGACCTGGAGGAATGTTGGCGCAAAATATCCAGATTCAACCTGTTCGGCCACCAGTCACGGACCGAAGGGCCACCACCGGCCTTGTGCTGCATGGAGAGTTTATTGTCAAACATGCATTATCTCCTTTCGCGCTTAGACTTTCTTGCCATAAAACCCGATGTGTGATCTTTTGATAGTCCTCGTGCGTCAAAATATAATTTTAACCCCTTTCCCAAGGAAGCTAACTTATGGAAAAAGCCACCCTTTCGAGCGGCTCAAATAACAGTCCAACGACACGAATAATCATTTCCCTTTGCTGAACTGCGTATTCCGCCCATGTCGGCCGCCTATTCTTATCATGCCGGCCACCCTCGGAGCGCAGCGGCGCTGGTTTTCTAATTGTTTCTCATAGTTGCCGGCATGGTGTCAAGTTTGGCCCGTTTTTTCCTCGTGGAACCTCCTTTTAAATTGAGCTTGTAGACGTTATGAACCAGCCTGTCTAAGATGGCGTCCGCCAGGGTGGGATTGCCGATAAACTCATGCCAGTGCTCGGTGGGCATCTGACTCGCCACCAGGGTGGCGGAACTGCCGTGGCGGTCCTCCATGATCTCCAAAAGAGCGCGGCGCTCGGGATCGGCCAAAGAGACCAGCCCCCAGTCGTCCAAGATGAGCAGCCTCGCCTTGGCCAGCTTGGCCATCAGCTTTAGATAGGAGCCGTCGGCTTTGGCTATCTTTATCTCCTCAAAGAGCCTGGGAACACGGAAGTAATGGGTTTTTAACCCTTTTCTTAAAGCAGCATTTTATAGTGGACCCCCCAAACGAGACAGTCAGTTAAAATAAATAACTGCTGTCTAAGAAAGGAGTTTCATGAGCGACAACCGCAGAAAGTACTCCGGCAAGTTCAAGGCCAAGGTCGCCCTGGAGGCGATCAAGGGCCAGCGGACAATCAACGAGCTTTCCCAGGAGTTCGGCGTCCATCCCAGCCAGATCGGCATCTGGAAGAAGCAGCTGCTTGAATCCGCGCCCGAACTCTTTGGCACCAGTCCTAGCCAGGAACAAAAGAAACTGGAGAAGGGAGCGCGACCGCCTCTTTAGGAAAGTCGGCCAGCTTACGGTCGAGAACGACTGGCTTAAAAAAAACATCGGACATCTGGACTGAGCGTGGCCGCCAAACGCGCCATCGTCGAGCCGGATCACCGCAAACTCTCCATCCGTCACCAGTGCGCTCTGATCGAGCTTGCCCGCGCCAGCTATTACCACACGCCGGCACAGGAACCGGAAGAAAACCTGAAACTGATACGCCTGATCGACGAGGCCTACACCCGCGATCCGTCGCTGGGCTCGCGAGGAATGCGCGGTTTCCTCAAGCGCCGGGGCATCTACGTAAACCGCAAGCGTGTCCAGCGCTTGATGCGGATGATGGGCCTGGCATCAGTGGCTCCCAGAAAGAAGACGACGATTCGCGCCAAGGGACACCGGATCTATCCCTATCTGCTTCGGAGCCTCGACATAAGCCGACCCGACCAGGTCTGGGCAGCGGATATAACCTATATCCGCCTGAAACACGGCCACGTGTTTCTCGTCGCCGTCATGGACTGGCACTCGCGGTATGTGCTCTCCTGGGAGATCTCAGTGACGCTGGACGACGACTTCTGCGCCAGCGTGCTGGAGCCGGCGCTGCGGCGGCGCGGCATGCCGGAGATCTTCAACACCGATCAGGGCTCTCAGTTTACCGGCCACGCCTTTACGGGAGTGCTCCATGATCATAAGATACGCATCAGCATGGACGGACGTGGCCGGGCGATGGACAACATCATGATCGAGCGCCTTTGGCGCACCGTCAAATACCACCACATCTACCTGAGGGACTATGAGGCGACCGAAGAGCTGCTGGCGGGACTCAGGGATTACTTCGATTATTACAATAACGAGCGGCCGCACAGCTCGCTTGACGACCGGACACCGGCGGAGGTTTACTTCGGCAAAAGCATCCCCGAGGCGCCGGTTTCCATGTCACCGATGGAGCAGCTTAACAATATGAAAGAAGAGCCAGTTTCCATCTTAATTTAAGGAGCAAGTGGTACCGGTAATGGGGTCCACTACACTCTTTAGCTTACAAACAGAAGATATCAGCCTGATCGGACGGAACGGTCAAGTCCCAACTTTCGAGCATAGCTCATGGAACTTTTAAGTCAACTATTGAAGGAGGAACAATAAATGGGTCTAAATTTATCACTTGATTTTCAATTCGAGAGCCCGATCAAGAAGGTGTGGCTCGCATTAACGGATACAGAGATTCTTGCGAAATGGATGATTTTTACGAACGACTTTAAGCCTGTCGTCGGACATAAATTTCAGTTCCGAACCGAGCCGACAGAGTGGTGGAATGGAATTGTTGATTGCGAAGTTTTGGAAGTGAAGGACCCTCACAAATTATCTTACACCTGGGTCAGCGGCGGGGAAAGCCTTGTAGTTACATTGACTTTGACGCATGAGGACAGTACGAACAATTTGCATCTTGAACAAACCGGATTCGAAAGTGAGGATCAAACGTACAGCGGAGCAAAAAATGGCTGGACGCAAATGACTGGCGAGCTCGAAAAAGTCTTGGCTGAGTTATAAGAACTCGTTCCTTAGGTACGGGAAAACCATTTATCGGGGACATGATGCGTGCGGAAAGCATGCTTCGTGTCCCCGGACTATGTTCGGGGGGCATAATCTTGATCGTGCCCCGCGACAACTTCAAGGGATCGCGCCCGTCCTTTTTTTAATAGCCGCCTCGTGGTGGGCGGTTTTTTTTCGGGCATCCAGAATCCGGCAGCCGTATCCGGCAGCCATTTTTTCATGTTTAAGGTCGTCAAGCGGCAGGTAGGATATTTACGGCGCGAAGCGAAAAAGGTAAGATGGCAATCGTGATCATGGCCATCTTCAAATTATTAAGCACCGGGCTCAATGGCGTTTGAAAAAGCCCCATAGAATCAGGAGGAAGAAATGGTTCGTAAAGCGTTTCTGTTTTTTTTAGCAGTGCTGGTTCTGGCTCTTATCCTCAGCGCCGCGGCATTGGCGAACAGCGGCAACCCCTCGGCGACTGCGCCCAGCTCGGGCAATACCGCAACCGGGCCGGCGGCGCAAATGTTCGGCAACGCGACAAATGGGCTAACCATTTTTAACAATAATTGCGCCTCTTGTCACGGCCCCGCGGGCGAGCCGACAGATGCCAGTTATCCGGGCCTGAACGATGTTCAAAATCCAAATCCAAGCTACTCGATTGATCCCGGGCTTTATGATATCAATCCTGTATTTTTTGCCCGCAACATCGATCCGTTCCTCCAGCACGGCTCAACGCCGGGCGGCGGCGTCTTCATGCCTGCTTTTGGCGACAACAGCATGCTGACCCAGGCGCAAATCGCCGACGCGGAAGCTTATGTTATGAGTCTGAGCCATGTCAACTGGCCCGTCTTAACGCTGAGCGGCACCAGCATGACGGGCAGCAGTTTTCAGATACAGCCAACAACTGTCCCCCCGTCAACGGTTTCAGTCCAACTCTATTTGAATAACACGATTGCCTTGGGTTCCGGCATGACGCCTGATTCCAGCGGCAACCTGGCCGCCACGACCGTTCCCGCAACACCAGGGATTGTCACCGCTGCCTATGCCTCATTAAATGTCCACGGCATTCGCGCGAACGGAAGCATCTTGAATCCCGAGCTGGGCCTGGACGGGTCCGCTGGCGCCTATTATTCGGTCGCGCTGAAGAGCCTGTCGGATTATTTCTGGACATGGTATGACAACGTCGGCGGCAATAACTGGGTGCTCCTGGCGAATCCTGCCACAACCAGCGAGATAGAGGCATATTCGCTCAAGATCGGCGCCACGAACATGGGCAATACGGCCGCGCCGCCCGATCGGGTATTTACGCCGCAATTTGCAGGACTGATCGGCGGACCCGTCGAGGCTCAGTCGCTGACCGGCTGGGCGGGCGTGCTCAGCCAGCGGACTTTGTGGCCCAAGGGAGGAAGTTCTCTGGAAGAAGAACCGGCGACGCTGGCGACTGCCCTGTCCGACCATTACTTCTGGACCTGGTACGATATGGCCAGCCCCGGCTTTAGCAACTGGGTGCTTGTGGCCAACCCATCGGCCTCCACGACCGTGCACGCCGTTATCACATTCACCAACAGGCTCAACGGCAGCCCGGTCAGGGCCGAGAGCGATATTGCTCCCGGCCACAACTGGAACCCCACTTTCCCCGGCGATATGGGCGGCCCCGTGGAATTAAAGGCCTACAAAAGCGGCGGCAGCTGGCCGGCCAATAAAATGAACGTGATTGCATCACAAAGAGTGCTTTCAGACAAAGGCTCCGCTTTTAACGAAGTGGCCGGGATCCCGGCCGACAGCATCACAAGCGATTATCACTGGACCTGGTATGATGACGCATCGGCCGGCGCCTCAGACTGGGTGCTTGTCGCCAACCCCGGAGTGGATCATACTGGCGCCAGCCAGGGCACAATCGCTGCCACGGTCAAGATAGGCGGCCGGAGCTTCGGACCCTACAGCATTGCCCCTGGTGGCGACGTCACGCCGAACTTCCCCGGCGTGATCGGCGGACCGGTGGAGGTAACGGTTACCGGTGGCGACGCTATAATCTCCCAGCGCAGCATCTGGGGCCCCTCGTTTGAAGAGGTTCCGGGCAGCGCCAGCCTTGCCAGCGATTATCACTGGACCTGGTACGATGAATCGGAACCGGGGGTGAGAAACTGGGTGATGATTGCCAATCCGAATACATCAGCCGTTCATTACCAGGTTTTGGTGAGCGGCAACGTCGTCACCCAGGGAAACCTGGGTCCAGGCGCGTTTGCAATACCTGAATTTCCAGGCACGATTGGCGGGCCGGTGGAGGTAACCGCGAGCGGCAACGTGGTGGCCTCTCAGCGCGTTCTCTGGAACGGTTTCTTTAACGAGGTGCTGGGGACGGTTATTACGAGTTCACCGTAGAGGCACGAAGGGGCGCAGCGTGCCTGCATGCTGCGCCCCTTGCTTGATCAATAAGTTACTTCACCCTCTTTTTTCCTTCTCCAGAGCGGAGATCTTGGCGAGCCGCCGCCGGAAGCGCTCATCCCCTTTAAACGAGGCCCCAAGGAAAATGCGGACTAGGTCCAGCGCCAGCTCGAAGCCAGTTACCCTGCCGCCCAGGCAGATGACGTTCATGTCGTCATCTTCGACGCCTTGGTGCGCAGAGAAGGAGTCAAAGACAAGTGCAGCCCGCACGCCGGGAGTTTTATTGGCGGCAATGCAGGCGCCGACGCCGCTGCCACAGATGACGATGCCCCTCTCGACCTCGCCGCTTGCGACGGCGCGCGCCAGCGGCGCCACGTAATCAGGATAGTCATCCCCGGGGTCAAGTTCATAGGCGCCAAAATCGGCAACCTCATGGTCGTCGCCGGCAATGGCTTCCCTCAGTCTTTCCTTAAGGTCAAAGCCGCCATGATCGGCGGCCACGCCTACCTTCAAGGCATCTCCATCTGTATTTCCCGGGCGGGGAATGTTGCTAATGGCGACCGGGCTTCTTTCCGATAAGCAACATTACCCGGTTCGGCCGATGGCCTAAACCGGTTTTGTCCCATTTGATTTCATGAAAAGAAAGGTAAAAACGCAATTTTACCTAATATAGGTTTAATTTAGATTTCATGCATTTCGGGCATAATCCAAATTAGAAACCTGCTTTCCGGTTCCAATCCAGGGGAGGTGAATCAATTAGTGCACGCCTGTTTCAGGCTCGCCGGAATCGGGAAATGATTGATCGACCGGTTGTCATATTTTGATTTGGAAAGAGAAAGCGAGGTGCAAAAATGGCAAATATAAACTTCTTGCTTACCGAAGGCCCTTTTCAGACGGAAAAGTGGTCGACAGTTGCGAAGCTGGGATTGGCGGCTTTGAAAAAAGGTCACGCCGTCACTTTATTCTGTTATCTGGACGGAGTCTACAATGGCCTCAGCACTCAGGAATTTGCCGATTGGGAGAAGGTCCCCGGCGATTACTTCAAGGAGCTTGTTGACAATGGTGCCGAGATCGTATGTTGCGGCATCTGCGTCAACGCGAGAGGCCAGCAATCGGGAAAGTTCTTTTATGAGGGCATCAAGGTTGGCGGCATTCCCGACTGGGCCGCGTTTGTTGGCGGCGCCGACCGGGTTGTAACTCTATAATAATTATTGGAGGGGTGAAAACAGTGGAAAAGAAGATATTGTTCATGTTCCTGCGGGCGCCCTTTGGCTCAATTCAATACACCGAGGGCCTGCGTGCGGTTGTGGGCATGATGAGCGGCCTTGACGAGCACAAGGTGACCTGTGTTTACGCCGGCGATGGCGCTTATTACTCCCTCAAGGGAGCGGACAAGAGCGAGTCGGCCGGCTATGTCAAGACAATCGCCGACATCAGCGAAACCCATTATTATGTCGAGAAAGAATCAATGGCGGAGCGGGGCATCTCGGAAGGCGACGTAGACGAGACATTCGAAGCGATCTCGCGGGATGACCTGGCTAAACTGATCACCGAAAATGACGTGATCTTTGACTTTTGAGGTGAAACGATGGCACTTTACCTGATTGATTTACCGTTTGCCCAGGTCGGCCTGGACGTTGCCAAAAAAGACAGCGGAGCAAAGGTGGTGCTGATTCAGGACGGCGTTTATCTGGACACAACCGGGATCGAGAACGTTTATGCGGTAAAAGAAGACGTGGAAAGAAGGGGAGTTGCAGCCAGGTTGGGCAACGCCAACATTATCGACTACGATACCTTGGTTGACATGATTGTTGAAAACAAGGTTGTCAACTTTGCGTAAGCTTGAACGAAAGGCAGCATGAGCATGACGCTAAAAGATGAGAAACTGTTGAAAACCGAGGACTGCCGGGGGCAAAAATGCCCTTACCCGAACCTGTCGGCGAAAAGAGCGGTCAAGGAAGCGAGTGAAGGCGACATCATCGACTTCCTGGTCGATTACGAGCCGGCGGTCAGGGAGAGCCTGCCGACATTATGTGAGCGGGCCGGCTGGCAGTGTGAGGTGACCCGCGACGAAAGTGACGAGTACTGGCACTTTTACATTAGAAAATAAAATATTCATCCAGTTAACTCCGTTAATCGTCATCCTGGGGCAAAGCCGAAGGATCCTGGGTAAAGTCTCAGATTCTTTGTCGGTGGAGCCTGCTCTGAACGAAGCCGAAGGGGTCCTCAGAATGACAATTTCCTGATAACCGGAGCTGTTTAGATTGGTCATTAAAATAAAACGGAGGCATAGATATGGTGTTGATTTCCGCCGGAACAAAGGAAGATTGCCGCTGGGACTTACCGGATGAATTTTATTATCATCGCAAGGATCATATCTGGGCCAAGGTGGAGGGAAACATAGTGCGGATGGGGGTGGACGCCTTCGGCCAGTGGGCAGCCGGCACCCTGGCGCAGATGCGCACCTTTCCCGTTGGCAGGGCAATCAGAAAGGGCCACGCTTTTGGCAATCTCGAGAGCGGCAAGTTTATCGGGCCGATGCGCTCTCCCGTCTCTGGAAAGATAGTGGAAATCAACTCAGAGGTCGTCGCCAACCCTTCCATGGTCAACGAGGACAACTACGGCAACTGGATCGTCCTGGTTGAGCCCTCAAGCCTCGAAGAGGATCTTGCTGATCTTCCCAATGGCGAAGCAGCCATCCGGGAGTGGATGGAAGCGGAGCTGCAGGAGTTCAAAGACAAAGACCTTCTCAACTGCGATTGACCAGGGATGCAGGAAGTCCACGCCCAATCGCAGGATTGCCTTGACACTGCTATCCCGGCTTTGTATCAGCCGGCTTGGGAAAGCGCCAGGGCGAATTTTGGAGATCGCGTGTTTTTTTACGCCCCGTCAATCAAACATTACAAGACTTCAGTTTATCAAAACACTTCCCGTCCTTTCTTTATTCCAGTATCCGTAACTGGCAGCTCCTGCCAGCTTGGCTGCGAGCATTGCCGCGGCCGGATTCTTAAGTCAATGCACGCGGCGGCGGCGCCGGCTGAGCTGCTTGAGATCGGCGAGCGGCTGGCCCGGCGCGGCGCCGGCGGCGTTCTGGTCAGCGGCGGCTCCCGGGCCGACGGAACCGTTCCCCTGACCGAATACCTGGGGGCAATCCGCGGGTTAAAAGAGATGGGCCTGAAAGTGGCCGTCCATACCGGTCTCGTTGATGAGCGGCTGGCTGACGGCCTGGCGGAAGCCGGCGTCGATTCGGCCATGATTGACATCATCGGCGCAAACGAGACGATCAAGCGGGTTTATCATTTAGACGCCAGCACTGCCGATTTTGAGAGATCGCTGGCGCTGCTTTGCCGGAGCGGCGTCAAGACATCGCCGCACATTGTCCTCGGGCTTGACTTTGGCAATATCAGCGGGGAGATGCAGGCGATGGAAATGATATCTAATTATGAAATCTGGTCTCTGGTGCTGGTTGTCATCACACCCCAGCCGGACACGCCGATGGCGGCCGTCTTGCCGCCGCGGCCGGCAGAGCTGGGCAACTTGTTCGTAAAGGCGCGCCGTATGTTTCCCCGCACCCCGGTGCTGCTCGGCTGCGCGCGTCCGGCGGGCAGCCACAAGACGGAAACGGACGCTCTTGCCTTAAAGGCCGGCATCAACGGAATCGCCTACCCGGCAGAGGGCATCGTCGAGCTTGCAGGCGCGCTGGGGTTGAAGCCCGGGTTCTCCGAACACTGCTGTTCGCTCATTTTTCAGGAAGGGATCGATGACAGCCAAGGCGAGCAACTGGCGTCTTGTTGACACCGGCCCCCGGACAGCGGTTGAGAACATCGCCATTGATTCCGCCCTGCTGAAGGCGAAGGCGCGCCTGGGGACGCCAAACACGCTTCACTTCCTGCAATATTCGCCGCCGGCTGCCCTGGTGGGGCATTTCCAGGGCGTCGGCCAGGAAATTCGCGAGAACTTCTGCCACCGGCGTGGGATCGACATCCAGCGGCGACTTACCGGCGGCGGCGCGCTCTACTTCGACAGCCCCCAGCTTGGCTGGGAGATAGTTGCGAGCAGGTCCGAGTTTGGCGTCCGTCCTGACCAGCTGACGGCGCGGATCTGCGAGAGCGTCGTGCGCGGACTCAGGCAGCTTGGCATCGATGCGGCCTTCAGGCCGAGAAATGATATAGAGGTCAACGGCAGGAAGATTTCCGGCACCGGCGGTGTATTTGAGGACGGCGCATTTCTGTTCCAGGGGACGCTCCTGGTCGATTTCGATGTGGGAAGCATGGCCAGGGTGCTGCGCATCCCGACTGAGAAGCTGTCGGCGAAAGGGCTGTCGTCGCTGGCGGAAAGGGTGACATCAATCAGAAATGAGCTTTCTTATCAACCTTCGCTCAGGCAGATAAAAAATGCAATCATGGCCGGGTTCCAGGAAAGCCTTGACGCCGCCTTTACGCCCCAGGAGCTGACGCCGGCCGAAGAGCGGCTGGTGAAAAAATACAAGCGCCGCTACCGGAAGAAGGGCTGGGTTTATCTCGTCTCCGAGCCACCGGACGGGCACCAGATTTTGCGGTCCCAGGTCAAGACGAACGGAGGCCTGATCAGGGTTGCCGTCAGTGTCGACGTCAAGCGCCGGCGGCTTAAATATTGCCTCATTAGCGGGGACTTCTTCATCAGTCCAAAACGGACTATTCTTGATTTGGAGGCGGCCTTAAAAGACATTCCCGTTGATTCTGCGGATGAGGTAATTTTCAATTTCTTCCAAGAGAGAGCCCCGGAGACGATGGGTGTCGAGGCCGCTGATTTTCAAGCGGCCGTTGCCGCAGCGACGGGTAAAATGGACCTGGCCGAATTTGGCATTCCGCTGGGTGAGGCCAATTCATTATTTACAGTTAACGGGTCTTTTGCCGAGGCTGCCGGGGCCTGCTCGGTGCTGCTGCTGCCTTATTGCGCCAAACTCCCCGATTGCGATTACCGGACCGTGGACGGCTGTGACATGTGCGGCAAATGCAGCGTCGGCGACGCCTACGCGATGGCGGCGGCCAGGGGGCTTGCGGTAACCAGCATTCAAAATTATGAGCACCTGCGCGAGACGCTTGGCGCCTGCAGCGCCGGCGCTTTCATCGGCTGCTGCTGCGAGGCTTTCTTTGTCAAGCATCAGGATGCTTTTCGGGAAGCCGGCCTGCCGGCGATACTTGTTGACATAGAAAATGATACCTGCTATCAATTGAAAAGCGAGGCGGAGGCGTACGAAGGAAAATTTGAGAACCAGACCGAACTTAAGCTTGACCTACTGAGCAAGGTGCTGGAAAACGTAGGGGGGAAGCCCTGAGAAATTCCAGTTGGCGCAACTGCGACATCCTCGTCGTCGGCGCCGGCCCCGCCGGCAGCAGCGCCGCCTTGGCGGCGGCAAAGGAAGGCGCCCGAGTGCTCGTCGTTGACAGGAAGAAAGAAGCGGGTGTGCCGGTCCAGTGCGCCGAGTTTGTTCCCTTTCCGGTGCTGCAGAAATACGGTCACGCGGCCGGCGTTGTCTGCCAGAGCGTTGATGAAATGAGAACGCATCTTCCTGATGGCGATATAATCTGCACGCGCTCGCGGGGCGCAGTCTGCAACCGCGACCGTTTCGATAAATATCTGGCGGGTCTGGCCGCCGGCGCCGGCGCCGAGATTATCTACGGCGCCTCCGCGAGCCGCTGCGAAGACGGTGTCGTGTCGGTCAACGTACCCGGCCGGGTTTGGGAAGCAAAGCCGGCGGTGATCGTGGGGGCGGATGGGCCCTGCTCCATCGTCAGGCGGTGGATGGGGCTTCGCGCCAACAACTGCGTGCGCGGCCGGCAACACCTGCTGCCGCTTGGTTTAAGGTTGAGGACAACGGAAATTTATTTTAGCAACGGGATTCCGGGAGGCTACGGCTGGGTTTTCCCCAAAGGGGAAGTGGCCAATGTTGGCGTCGGCGTTGAGCCGCATCATGGGGAATCATCATTGTCTGTCTTAAGCAGGTTTGTTGAAGACCTTTACAGCCAGAATATCCTGATGGATGTCAAGCCGCTGTCCGTGACCGGCGGTTTGATTCCGGTGGGCGGACCGTCAGCAGTCCGCCGGGATAATATGATTCTGGCCGGCGACGCCGCCGGACACTGCCACCCGGTCAGCGGCGCCGGCGTTGCCAACGCCATTTTTGCCGGTGAGTTGGCGGGCGAGGCGGCGGCGCGGGCGGCGGCCGGCAAAATGTCGCTTCTGGCTGAATATGACGATGCCTGCCGGCTGTTTCTGGATCCGGGACTTAAAAAGGCGGCCGGCAAGCGCCAGTCGCTGTCGTCATTCTGGGGAAAGGGGCCGCGGCAGTTAAGCGCCGCGCTGAAAAAAAACTGGATTGCCTTTGAAGCCTATTACCAAGACTGAAAGTCCGGAGTATATCCAGCTGAGCCTGGCGGCGGCGATGACGTTGGGGTTGAGGCCGGGAATATTTTACCGGGGAGCAAAGCTGTCATGTATAAACCTCCTGTTGACTTACGGGAACGGTTGCGCTGGCAGTTGCGCCTACTGCGGCCTGCAGCGGCAGCGCCGCGGCCGGTTTAACCAGCGCAGCTTCATCAGGGTTGAGTGGCCGACTTTTCCGCTGGCGGAAATCGCGGCCAGGATGAAAAAGCAGGAGGCCCGGATCGAACGCGTCTGCATTTCCATGGTCACCCGCCGCAGCGCTGTCGAAGACACGCTGGCGGTCATCCGCGCACTTAAGCCGCTGGGAAAACCGGTTTCTGTATTGATGGCGCCCACAATTCTAAACCAAAGTCAAATCAGGGAGCTGAAGGAGGCGGGCGCCGGCATCGGCAGCGTCGCCATCGACGCTGCCACGCCGGAGCTTTTCCGCAGCCTGCGGGGACGGGGAGTCCGCGGGCCGCACCGGTGGGAGCGCTACTGGCAGTGCCTGGGCGAGGCGGTCGATGTTTTCGGGTGGGGGAAGGCCGGCTGCCATCTGATCGTTGGCCTGGGGGAGACGGAGACGGAGATGGCGCAGACGGTGCAGCGAGTCGTGGACCTGGGCGCCAATGTTCACCTGTTTTCCTTTTATCCGGAAGAAGGATCGATTCTGGAGCAACGCCGCCCCTGCCCCTCCGGACGCTTCCGAAGGCTGCAACTGGCGGCTTACCTGATCCAGAACGGATTTACAACTTATGACCGGCTCGCGTTTGGCGACGGTGGCGAGGTTTCCGGCTTCGGCACCAGCACCGCGGAGACGGATATCGTCATCGAATCCGGCATCCCCTTCATGACAAGCGGCTGCCCCGGACGCGACGGGATGGCCGCCTGCACCCGGCCCTACGGTGATGGGCCGCCGGGCGACATCAGGAGCTATCCTTTTATGCCAAATATGGAAGATATCGTAAAAATAAAGATGGAACTGGGGGGCAAGTAAATGAATCTGCCAATATTCTCTTGGCTGTTTGCGGCCGGCACCGTGGCGCTGGCCATCGGGGTGGTCTGGAATATATCAATCTGGCTAAAGGGAAGGTACGCAGCGCTAGCCGGAATCAGGGGATTTCTTACCGCTGTTTTCTCCCGCAATATAGCCGGACTTGGCCGCGCCTTTGTCATGGACGTGTTTATTCAAACGCGCCTCTGGCGTCAAGACAAGTTGCGCTGGGTGATGAAGGAGCTGATAATATTCGGCTACGTGGGCGTAATCACCGTCAACGAGATCAAGTCCGGCAGCCGTGTTCCCGGCGTCAACCTGGCCACGGGCGGCAACCACTTGCTTGATTTCTTTGTCTCTCCCTTCAACGATTTTTATTACATGAAAGAGGTGGCGCTCGGGGCCGTCTCCTTTACCCGGCTTGACGCCGTCTACGCCTTTCTCAACGATCTGTTTGCGGGCATGGTTGTCGCCGGCGAGGCAATTGCCGTCTACAGGCGCTTCGTGCGAAAGAGCTTTATGCTGAGGACGACCGCTTTTGAGCTGATGGCGGTAATCCTGCTGGGCGGCTGGTTTGTTTTCCGGTTCCTGGCGGAATCGGTCTCAATGTTGGCGTACGGCATGCCCGGTCATACCGGCGCCTACTGGTTTGTCGCCTGGACCATCTCAAAGCCGCTTGGCATCCTGCATCTTCCCTGGTCCTCGATGACGGAGGCGGCATGGACGCTGTCGGCGATCATGCTGATGGCGCTGTTCGGCTCGATCCCGTTCAGCATCAAGCTCTGGCACATTTTCATGACGCCCGTTAACGCAATGATAAACGCCGTGCCCCATAATCCGCGCGCCTTGGAAGGAAAACAATCGCAGATCCCGTTCAGCGCCCGCCAGCTGATTGAGCTGGATTCCTGCATGAAGTGCCAGATCTGCGCCGACAACTGCCAGGTGACCGACGCCTCCAAAGAGAATCCGGAGCTGCGCCTGTATTATTCATACGCCGGCGTGCACACTCACCTCAAGCATCAGATCAGGCGGCGCTACGGCCCCGACCGGTTGTTTGTGGGGCCGCCCTCGGAAGAGGACATGAAGGACTTTCAGTTTGAGGTGTTTAACTGCCTGCTCTGCGGCCGCTGCCGCGAGGTCTGCCCGGCAATAATCGATACGAGGGAGATGGGGCTGACCAACCGGCAGAACCTCTACCGCGAGGGCCGCTACTCTAAAAAGAAGATGGACCCGGTGCGCGAGGCGATCAGCACGGAGAAGAACGTCGCCAATTTCCCCAACCCTGACCGGGCCATGTGGGTTGACTATCTGCCCGAGCCGCCAGAGGACATGTACCAGCGCGAAAAAGCCGACGTGATCTACTTTGTCGGCTGCATGTCGTCTTTCTCCCCGGTTGTCCAGGACATCCCCGGCGCCTTTGTCCAGGTGCTGGACCGGGCCGGCGTTGATTTCACCATAATGGGCGAGCGGGAATGGTGCTGCGGATATCCCCTGATTGTGGCCGGAATGAAGGACGAGGTCGGTGAGCTGATCAGGCACAATATCGAGGCGGTCAAGAAAATCGGCGCTAAAACGATGGTTTTTTCCTGCCCCTCCTGCTTCCATACCTTCAGGCACGATTATGACCTCGAAGGCGTGGAGATGCTGCATCATACCCAGTATTTAAAACGGCTCCTGGATGAGGGCAGTCTGAAACTGACTGAAAACGTGGACCTGTCCGGCGCCTACCATGACCCCTGCGACCTGGGCCGAAACTCCGGCATCTACGAGGAGCCGCGGACGGTGGTGGCGGCGGTGCCGGGGCTTAAGCACCGCGAGTTTGCCGATAACCGGAAAATGGCGCTTTGCTGCGGCGGCGGGGGCGACATCGAGATCCTCGACCCGAACCTGTCGGCGGCCGTCTCCATGGACATTGTCGACGAGGCAAATGAAATCGGCGTCGACACGATTATCACGGCGTGTCAGCAGTGCAAGCGCGTCATCAAGGGGGCGGCGATCAAGTCAAAATCCGGCCACCGGGTCCTGGACATCTCCGAGGTCGTTCTGATGGCGCTGGGAGAAGAGCCGTAGGGGCGACCCGCCGGGTCGTCCCTAAATTCAGTGGTGCCGCTGCACCGTTCGCAAATGCCGCACCCGCGTCGGCATCATCGAGATCTCAACCAGCCTGACTATAGCCACGGCAATCAGGAAATAGACGACCATGGCAATTAAAGAAGAAATCTCCAGGACGTTCCCGTCTGACCGGGGCTCACCGACGAGGCCAAAGAAAGGAGCCAGGAAAAGGTGGGAGACGTTGTAGATGAAGCTGGCAAAGCTATTGGCGGGGTTTGCCGCCAGCACCTTCAGAATTACTCTCAGCCCGATCAGCGCCTCCAGTATTCCGGCAAGCAGCCAAATAACGCCATTGACCTTGTTAATCTCGTTTTGCTTCTCCGCCGCCAGATCCTGAAGTTCGCGCAGCTCTTCTTCGCCGGCTTCGTCAAGCTCGACATGCTCATGTCTTTCAAAAGGTTCCCTGCTCATCTCTCGCCTTTCCATCACATTTGCACCAGCCCGAGAACGTTGCCTTCCGTGTCCTTGAACCAGGCCGCCCTGGCGCCGTCGCTAGCAGCGATGTCGTTCTCATCCGTCCTGAGTCCGGGCATGTCGTACGATTCAAACTTGACGCCCTTCGCTTTCAGATCTTTGACCTCCTCTTCGATGTCCTGAACAGCGAACACGGTTTCTGTATGGTCAGTTGCAGATGTTGGCTCCCGCTGCCAGACATAAATGTTGGTGCCGGCTCCCGCTTGGTAAGTAACATCCTGCTCCGACGACTGGACTGCTTTAAGGCCAAGTTTGTCTTCGTAAAAACTGCGGGCCCTCTTCAGGTCGATGGCCGGCAGCGTTGGCGTGACCAGGCTGTTGGCTAGCATCTTCCCTCCTCTTTTTCGATTTACCGTATAGGTATCAGTTTCCCTGTTTGAATAAAGACAAACTTAAAACCGGATTTACAATATCCAATATCCAATATCCAAAGTCCGGGTGTTACAACTGATACAAATAATAAGAAAGAGTAATTGAATTTCCAGGAGGATTTTCTTGAAGATAAACCGGCATGCCTATAAAATATCGCTTGCCGATTCGCTCCCAAAAGTGGTTTCTTGACTTTGGCAGGAAGCCCTCCCGGCTGTTTCTCTGGAAAGGCAATGAAGCCGCAAGCCCTGTTTTTCCGGGGATGGTTTGCGGCAACTGCGTCTTGACAAACCTGGACGGGCGATATTTAATACCCCCTGCGGGTACGCCTGACAGTTGCTGTTGCGCTTTTTGTTTTTACGTTCATGTCACGATTTTCCGCGACCGGGGAGCAGGCTGCCGGCCAGAAGATAGGCTGACCGCGGCGGCGTTTTCGTGCATTTCACGCATCTAACCTGGAGGCAAATGTGAGACTGGTATTGCTCGGGGCCCCTGGCGCTGGCAAAGGAACACAGGCCAAGAAGCTGATCGAGAAGTTCCGCATTCCGCAGATATCCACCGGAGATCTTCTCCGGGCGGCAGTGGCGGCAGAGACTGAGCTTGGCGTTCAGGCCAAGTCTTTCATGGACAGCGGCGAGCTGGTGCCTGACAGCGTCGTCCTGGGAATGGTGGAGGAGCGGCTGGCCGAGGATGATTGCCGGGAAGGCTACATCCTCGACGGTTTCCCCCGCAACACTGCCCAGGCGGAGGCGCTGGACGAGATGCTTCAGTCGCTGGATATGGATCTGGACTCTGCCCTGAGCGTCGATGTCCCCCTTGAAGATCTGATGAAACGGCTTACCGGCCGGCGCACCTGCCGGGAGTGCGGCCAGATGTTCAACATTTACTTCAGTGCTCCCGCCGAGGAAGGCAAATGCGACAAGTGCGGCGGTGAGCTTTTCCAGAGGGATGACGACAAGGAGGAAACGATTAGCAAAAGGCTTGAGGTCTACAACCAGCAAACGGCGCCGCTGATCGATTACTATCAGGAAAGGGGCATCCTCAAGTCTGTCAACGGCACCGGTGACATCGACGAGATTTTTGTCAGCGTCTGCAGCACGCTCGGCCTGTGAGCTGGGTTTTTTTGATCAATGTTGAGTTTGTGACGGTTAGAGGAGGATAACGGGATGGCTCTAGTAAACCCGCACGGAAAAGACAAGGCACTCAAATCTCTCTTGCTCTCGGGGGCGGAGCTCGAAGCCGAGAAAGAAAAAGCCCAGACCTTAAACCAGGTCAACATCAGCTCCCGCGAGGCCGGCGACCTGATCATGATGGGAATCGGCGGCTTCACGCCCCTTGCCGGCTTCATGGCCAAGGCCGACTGGCAGGGTGTCTGCGATAATTTCACCATGGAGGACGGCACTTTCTGGCCGATTCCCATCACGGTTTCCACCACTGAAGGCCAGGCTGGCAGTATCAAGGAGGGCGAGGAGGTCGCGCTCGTGTCCGAAGAGACCGGCGAGGCGATGGCGACCATGCAGGTGACCGAGCAATACACCATTGACAAGGCTTACGAGTGTGAGCAAGTTTTCAAGACGACCGACATGGAGCACCCGGGCGTGGCAATGGTTATGAATCAGCCGGAGGTCAACCTGGCCGGCCCCGTCAAGGTGCTCAGCGAGGGCTCTTTCCCGGTCGATTATCCGGCCATTTATCTGCGGCCTGCCGAGACGCGCGCCATCTTTGAAGAGAAGGGCTGGAGCACGGTGGCCGCCTTCCAGACCCGCAACCCGATGCACCGCTCGCACGAATATCTGGCCAAGATCGCCATTGAGACGCTGGACGGCGTCTTTATTCACATGCTGCTGGGCAAGCTGAAGCCCGGTGACATCCCTTCAGATGTGCGCCAGGAAGCGATTGACACCCTGATCGAGCACTACTTCGTCAAGGACACGGTCGCCGTCGGCGGCTATCCGCTCGACATGCGTTACGCCGGCCCTCGGGAGGCGCTGCTACACGCCCTCTTCCGGCAAAACTATGGCTGCAGCCATCTGATCGTTGGCCGCGACCACGCCGGCGTCGGCGATTATTACGGACCTTTTGACGCCCATCACATCTTTGATGAAATCCCGGCCGGTTCGCTGGAGACCCAGCCGCTCAAGATCGACTGGACCTTTTACTGCACCAAGTGCGACGGCATGGCGTCCATGAAAACATGCCCGCACGGCAAGGAGGACAGGCTGATTCTGTCCGGCACCAAGCTGCGCAAGATGCTGTCCGAGGGCGAGGAGGTTCCCGATCACTTCAGCCGGCCTGAGGTGCTGACCATACTCAGGGCCTACTATGAGGGCCTGACGGAGAAGGTGGAAATCAAAACTCACAAGTATTCCGAGGGAATGTGAGCGGACTTGAGATCCAATCCCTAGAGAGGGGGTGCAGGATAGCACAAAACAACTGCCAGGATTTAATCGGGATTTAATGTCAACTTGAAGGAGGTTGAAAAACGAGATGCCTAGTTTTGTAATCACTGAAAAGTGCGATGGCTGCAAGGGCCAGGATAAAACGGCCTGTATGTACATCTGCCCGCACGATCTGATGTTCCTTGACAAGGAGCGGATGAAGGCTTACAACCAGGAGCCGGAGCAGTGCTGGGAATGCTACAACTGCGTCAAGATCTGCCCGCAGCAGGCGATTGAAGTCAGAGCCTATGCCGACTTTGCGCCGCTGGGGGCATCTGTTATCCCGATGCGCGGCACCGACTCGATCATGTGGACGATCAAGTTCCGTAACGGCAGCCTGAAGCGGTTCAAGTTCCCCATCCGCCTGATCCCGGAAGGCACGGTTGATCCGTACGCCGGCAAACCCGAGCCAAACTACGACGAGCTGAAGAAGCCGGGCTTCTTCACGCTCTCCATTTAAACGAGAAGGAGGCGTTTAGAGTGGAAAAACCTGTAAACGAATTTCGTTTTGTCGAGAAGCCCGAGGTCGTGGAAGTTGATTGCGACCTGCTCTTAATGGGCGGCGGCATGTCTGCTTGCGGCGCTGCCTTCGAGGCTTGCCGCTGGGCGACCCCCAAGGGACTGAAGGTAGTCATGGTTGACAAGGCCGCTGCCGAGAGGAGCGGCGCCGTGGCCCAGGGCCTTTCTGCTATCAACACGTACATGGGCGAAAACGACCCCGAAGACTATGTGCGCATGGTGCGCGCCGACCTGATGGGAATTATCCGCGAGGATCTGGTCCTGGACCTGGGTCGTCATGTGGATGACACCGTGCACCTGTTTGAGGAGTGGGGCCTGCCGATTTGGAAGAAGGATGAAGAGGGCCATTCCCTGGACGGCCACCAGGCCCGCGACGCCGGCAAACCAATGCTGAAAGACGGCGGCGTGCCGGTCCGGTCTGGCAAGTGGCAGATCATGATTAACGGCGAGTCCTACAAGGCCATCGTTGCCGAGGTCGCAAAAAAAGCGCTTGAGATCAACCGCGAAGCCACCGGCATGGAGCAGAACCTCTACGAGCGCACGTTCTGCACCCGGCTGCTAATGGACGCCAACGAGCCTAACCGCATCGCCGGCGCCATCGGCTTCAGCGTCCGCGAGAACAAGGTGTTCGTCTTTAGGGCAAGCACCGTGCTGAACGCATCCGGCGGTGCCGTTAACGTCTTCAGACCACGGTCGGTAGGCGAGGGCATGGGCCGCGCCTGGTTTCCGGTCTGGAACTCCGGCTCCGGTTACGCCATGGGCGCCCAGGCCGGCGCCGAGATGACGTTGATGGAGAACCGTTTCGTCCCGATGCGATTCAAGGACGGCTACGGCCCGGTCGGCGCCTGGTTCCTTTTCTTCAAGGCCCAGGCCACCAATGCCCTGGGCGAGGACTACTGCGCCAAACACGCCGATTCCATTCACGAGCAGTTTGCTCCTTACGATGAGCCAATGGGAACCGCGCTGCGCAATCATGCCGCCCTCATCGAGATGCAGGCCGGTAACGGGCCAATTATCATGCATACCGACAAGGCGATGGCCAAGCTGGCCGAAACCATGGACGAGAAGCAGCTCAAGCACCTCGAAGCCGAGGCCTGGGAAGACTTCCTCGACATGACGATTGCCCAGGCGGGGCTTTGGGCGGCGCAGGACGTCGAGCCGGACAAGGTTCCGTCTGAGCTGATGCCCTCCGAGCCCTATCTGCTCGGCTCGCACGCCGGCTGCGCCGGCTTCTGGGTCAGCGGCCCCGGCGACATTGCCGGCGCTCCCGAAGAGTGGTCCTGGGGTTACAACCGCATGTCAACGGTGAATGGTCTGTTCATGTCCGGCGACGTCGTTGGCGCCTCCGGCCACAAGTTCTCCTCGGGCTCACATGCCGAGGGCAGGATTGCCGGCAAGAACATGGTGGCCTGGTGCCTCGACCATGCCGACCACAAGCCTGCCATTTCCGAAAGCATCGACGAGCTGGTGGCCGAGATCTACATGCCGATGGAGCTGTACGGCAAGTACGTTGCTTACACAACCGCTCCGGATGTTGTGGACGTCAATCCGCATTACATCCGGCCGCGGATGCTTCAGTTCCGCCTGATGAAGATCATGGACGAGTATGTAGGCGGCGTCTCCACCTACTACACCACCAGCAAGACACTGCTGGAAGAGGGCCTCAAGAAGCTCGAGGGCCTCAAGGAGGATGCCGCCTATCTGGCCGCGGCCAATCTGCACGAACTGCTGCGCTGCTGGGAGAACTGGCACCGCATCTGGGCGGCCGAAACTCACGCGCGCCATATCCTCTTCCGTGAGGAAAGCCGCTACCCCGGCTACTACTACCGCGGCGACTTCCCTGGCATTAACGACGCCGAGTGGAAATGTTTCACTAACTCGCGCTGGACTCCGGAAAGCGGCTGGGAATTGAAGAAGGTTCCCCACGTGGAACTGGTCACCTCGTCAGTACCTGCTTAATCCAGGGCGACGAAGAAGTTAACAACGGGCGGGATGAGCTTGCCGGAGGCAAGCTCATCCCGCCCCGTGAAAATGTCGAATGTCGAATGACAAATCAATTTGATGCAAAGTTTATTTGTGATTCGATATTTCTGAAAGTGGCTGTTGATTGGACGGAGGAATGCTGCTTCATTCGTAATTCGACATTGCCGTTTGGAGGTTTTTATGTCAGACAAGGTGCTGGTGATCGGAGGCGGCATTAGCGGCATCACCGCCGCCGTCGAGGCGGCGGAAGCAGGGATGGAGTCCGTGATCGTGGAGAGGAATCCTTCGCTGGGGGGCCGGGTCGCCCAACTCTACAAGTATTTTCCCAAGCTCTGCCCACCGTACTGCGGCCTGGAGATCAACTACCGCCGCATCAGGCAAAATCCGAAGATTTCCTATTACACCCTCTCGGAGGTGGAGAGCGTTTCCGGGAGCGAGGGGAACTTCACCGCAGCTGTTAAAATAAATCCCCGTTACGTCAATGAGAAATGCACTAATTGCAGCGACTGCGCCGCCGCCTGCCCCGTTGAGCGCTCCAATGACTACAACTATGGCATGAACTCAACAAAGGCAATCTACCTGCCTCATGATCTTGCCTTTCCGATGAGCTACGTCCTTGACAAAAATGCCTGCAACAATGGCTGCCAGGCCTGCGCCGACGCCTGCCAGTACGGCGCCATCGATCTGAACATGGAGGCAAAGTCAGTAGAGGTGGATGCCGCCAGCATCGTCGTTGCTACCGGCTGGGATCCATACGACGCCGCCAAGATCGAGAACCTGAATTTTGCTTCAATCCCGAATGTCATCACCAACGTAATGATGGAGCGGCTCGCGGCTCCCAACGGCCCCACCAAAGGCAAGATAAAGCGGCCGTCAGACGGCAAGGAAGTAAAGAACATTGCCTTCGCACAGTGCGCGGGCAGCCGGGATGAGAACAACCTGGCATATTGTTCCGCCATCTGCTGCATGGCGTCGCTTAAGCAGGCTACCTATCTGCGTGACACCGACCCGGAGTCAAAAGCAGAGATTTTTTACATTGATCTGCGGGCGCCCGGCAAGTACGAGGACTTCCTCAGGCGGCTTCAGGAAGACGAAAACGTGACTCTGACCAAGGGAAAGGTGGCCAAGATCGAGGAAGATGCAGCCACCGGCGACCCGGTTGTTACGGTGGAAGACGTGCTTGGCGGTGGCAAGATTGAGAAGCAGTTTGACCTGGTTGTGCTGGCTGCCGGCATGGAGCCGGCGGCAAAAAGCGGCAACCTGTCCTTAAATATTTCCTTTGAAGAGCATGGTTTCGTGGACGGCGACCGTCTTGACGCCGGTATAACGGTCTGTGGCGTCGCGCGGCGCCCCGATGACGTCACTACCTCGGTGCAGGACGCCACCGGCGCGGCGCTTAAGAGCAAACAGGTGGCGGCGCGAGCGATCCAGACGGCAGGAGGTAAATGACGGTGGACAAGAAGATCGGAGTTTACATTTGTACCGACTGCGGCATCGGCGGTGCGCTTGACACCGAAGCGCTGGATAACGTCGCCAAAAATGAATACAAGGCTGATATCGTCCGCCGGGCGCCGTTCCTCTGCAGCCAGGAAGGCACGCAGCAGATCAAGGACGACATCAACAACGAGGGCGTCAATACAATCGTGGTGGCCGCCTGCTCAGCGCGCGTCAACACCGATATGTTTGATTTCGACCCGGCAAGGTACGTTACCGAGAGGGTGAATCTGAGGGAGCATGTTGTCTGGACGCAAAGCCCGGCCCCGGTAGCCGTACCGGAAGAGGCGGAAAAAACCGCCGAAGAAAAGGCGGGAGAAGGGGAAGCCGCTGCGGAGTCGGCGCCGGACACCGGCGGCGAGGCAGAAATGGAGACAGAGGCTCAAGAGGAGGCGCCCGCCGAAGCCGCCGCGCCTGAAGAGGCAACCGCGCCCGCGGAAGCCGGTCCGGTTGTCGATGAAAACACCCAGGAGATGGCCGAAGACCATCTGCGCATGGGCATTGTCCGGGCCAAGGCCAGCGACCCGGCGGAGCCGCAAATAGAGGAGATAAACAAGACGATTCTTGTCATCGGCGGCGGGCCGACCGGCCTGTCGAGCGCCCTGGAGGCGGCCAACGCCGGCTACGAGGTGGTGCTGATTGAAAAAGAGGCCGAACTGGGCGGTTGGGCCAAAAAAATGTACCGGCTGTTGCCCGACAAGGCTCCCTTTCAAGAGAGCAAAAAGCCCGACATCGAGTCGCGGATCGGAGCGGCCATGTCCCATGACAAGATCCGTGTCATTACCGGCGGCGCAATTGAAAAAACCGCCGGCGAGCCGGGCAAGTACCAGGTGACAGTTAACAGCAACGGCGGCGCGGAGACGCTGACGATCGGCGCAATCGTGCTGGCAATTGGCTGGAAGCCTTACAACGCCAACCGTCTCGAGCACCTCGGTTATGGCAAATTCAAAAACGTTGTCACAAATGTCGAAATGGAGCAGATCGCCGCTGAGGGCAATGGGACCGTAGCCCGCCCCTCTGACGGAAAGCAGGCCACCAGCGTTGCCTTCCTTCAGTGCGCCGGCCAGCGCGACCCGGAGCACCTGCCTTACTGCTCGTCAGTCTGCTGCCTCACGTCGCTAAAACAGGCCCTTTACGTTACCGAGAGCAACCCAGAGGCGGCGGCGTACATCGTCTACAAGGACATGCGCACCCCCGGCCTCTACGAAGAGTTTTACAAGGCGGCCCAGGACAACCCGGGCGTCATGCTCACTAAAGGAGAGGTCACCAGCATAACCGAGGATGAGTCCGGCAATATCATCCTCGAGATTGACAACACCATCCTGGGAGAAAAGGTGATGGTCGTGGCCGACATGCTGGTCCTGGCCACCGGCATGGTCACCAATACCATTCCGGCCCACATCGAGGGCGTCACCGACCTGACGCCGGAATACGTAGGCCAGTGGCGTGAGACGGAGACAGTGGACGGCGTCATCAAGGAGGTCATCGCCGACCCGATCGTGCTTAACCTTGCCTACCGCCAGGGGCCGGAATTGCCCTACCTGAAATACGGTTTTCCTGACTCGCACTTTGTTTGTTTTCCCTATGAGACCCGCCGGACCGGCATCTACGCCGCCGGCACCGTCCGGCATCCGATGACGGCGATGCAGTCAACAAATGACGGCGCCGGAGCGGCCCTGAAGGCAATCCAGTGCCTGGAGCTGGCCGCGCAGGGCATGTCAGTGCATCCCCGCGCCGGCGACCAGTCGTTCCCGGAGATCAACTTCACAAATTGCACCCAATGCCGCCGCTGCACGGTGGAGTGCCCCTTCGGCGTCCTCGATGAGGACGAGAAGGGAACGCCAAAGACCAACACCTTCCGCTGCCGCCGCTGCGGCACCTGCATGGGCGCCTGCCCGCAGAGGATTATCTCGTTCAAGAACTACAGCGTCGAGATGATCGCCTCGCAGATGAAGGCGATCAAGGTTCCAGAGGAGGACTCCAAGCCGAGGATAATTGCCCTAATCTGCGAGAACGACGCTTACCCGGCGCTCGACATCGCCGGGTTGAACCGGCTGAAAATCAGCCCCTTCTACCGCTTCATCACGATGAGGTGTCTGGGCGGCACCAATCTTGTCTGGATCGCTGACGCCCTTTCCGCCGGCATCGAGGGCTTCCTCCTGATCGGCTGCCGCTTCGACGACGATTACCAGTGCCACTTCATCAAGGGCAGCAAGGCAGCCAATGAGAGGCTGGGCAAGGTCCAGGAGACCCTCGGCCGGCTGATGCTTGAAGCGGAGCGCGTCACCCAGGTGGAGCTCCCGTTAAACGAATGGGACAAGCTGCCCGGGATCATGGAAGAATTTGCTGAGAAGCTGAAAGAATTCGGGCCTAACCCGTTCAAGGGATTCTAGGGAGGATTGTTATGGCGGATGAGTCAGTAGAAAAGGGCGAAGAGACAGCCGGGGCCGACGCACCCAAGGCTGGCGAAACGGAGCCGGAAAGCGCAGTAAGCACTGCTGACCCGGGAGTCGGGCCGGCGGAAAAGACAGAGTCAGGCGAAGCCGGCGCAACTCCTGAGGCTGCCGAAACCGGCCCGGCCGGGGGGGACGCAATTCCGGCCCGCGTCATTCAGCCCGACGTCAGGTTCGTCCGCGATGTGATCAATGCGGGCGGCAGCGATCTAAAGAAATGCTACCAGTGCGCCACCTGCTCGGTTGCCTGCAACATTACGCCTGACGACACGCCTTTCCCGCGCAAGGAGATGCAATGGGCCCAGTGGGGGCTTAAGGAAAAGCTGACCGGCAGCCCGGACATCTGGCTCTGCCATCAGTGCAACGACTGCACCGCCCAGTGCCCCCGCGACGCCAAGCCGGGCACCGTGATGCAGGCGATCGCAAAAATGACTATTGCCAACTACTCGATTTCATCAATCGCCAAGGCCGTCGGGAGCGCTAAGACATTTGTGCTGATGGCGCTTCTGCCGGTGATCATTATCATGGCGGCGATCGGCATCCAGGGCCACTTTTCCAATGTGCCTCGGGGAGGCAACGGCGCAATTGTCTATTCAGAGTTCATGAATGTCTACCGCGCCATCGACCCCATCTTTACCATCTTCTTTGTCATCGCCGCCGTGTTGCTGATATTGGGCGGGCGCCGCTACTGGAATGACATGTTGCGCAACCATGTATCGGAAGGCGGAGCGGCGCCGGAGAAAGGGTTCTTTGGCAACCTGTGGCCGACGGTAACCGAGTTCCTGGCGCACAAGCGTTTCCGCAAGTGCGACGAGACCAGGGACCGGGCCAATTCACACCTGCTTGTCTTTTACGCCTTTGTCGGGCTTCTGCTGACCACCGCCTGGGCCGGTTTATATATGGACGTTATTCATCGCGAATCGCCGTTCCCGATGTATGATCCCATTAAGATCTTGGCAAATATCAGCGCCGCCGCCGGCATTATCGGCATCACCATGGTGCTGATCTACAAGTTCACCCATGCGGGCAAGATCGGCCGCGGCAGCTATTATGACTGGTGGCTCATCGGCACGATTTACGTCCTTCTGCTGACGGGCATCGGCTCGGAGCTGCTGCGCGAAGCCAACACGGCCGTTTTTGCCTACCCGGTCTACTCTCTCCACTTGATGACAGTCTTGTTTCTGTTTATCTACGCGCCTTTCTCCAAGATGGCCCACATGGTTTACCGCATGGTGGCCCTTGTTTTTGCCCGGGCCACCGGGAGGGATTTGGGAGTAGAGTAGGGCACGAGACCAGTCTGCGGGCGGCCCCTGCGGCCGCCCGTTTTTTGCGCGTTGGTTATCGTTTACAATGGTAGGGGCGGCCCGCCGGCTTGCCTGAGTTTAATTCGTCAAGGGGGAAAATGGTTTCTCTAAATAACAAGGCTGTCATCCCGACAAGGCTTGAACTGGATTCAGAGTTCCGCTTCCGCTGCCACCCCGGCTGCGCCTGCTTTACCAGGTGTTGCCGCAACATCGAGATTCTGCTGACGCCCTATGACGTTGTCAGGATGAAGAGGCGTCTGGGAATGAGCAGCACCGACTTCCTGAAGAAATACACGCGCTACGCGGAAGACGAGAAGACGACGCATCCTCTGCTTTACTTGCGCATGGATGTTGAAGACGATCTTTACTGCCCGTTTGTTACGCCGGGCCAGGGAGAGGGGAAGGGCTGCAATATTTACAGCGACCGGCCGGCAGCCTGCCGTTATTATCCCGTCGGCCAGGCGACGCACCGCATTATGGACGAAAAGAATGAGGAGCCGCGCCATGACGAGTGGTACATGATTGTCAAGGAAGGGTATTGTCTCGGCTTTCAGGAAGACAAAAAGTGGACAGTGGCAGCCTGGCAAAAGGACCAGGACTCTACTCTTTACGACGACATGAACCGCGAGTGGAAGAACATCATGATGAAGCAGGACCTTCCCAAGGCCGACAAGAACCGCGAGAAGCGGCAGCAGATGTTTTACATGGCCAGCTATGACCTCGACACTTTCCGCCGCTACGTGCTGGAAAGCCGTTTCCTGGAGATGTTCGAGGTGCCGCCCGCCACGTTGGAAAAGATCAAGGAAAATGATATTGAGTTAATGAAGTTCAGCATCGGCCACTTGAAATACCTGCTTGGCATTTCCCGGGAGCTAAAGCTCAAGCCTCATGTCGCCGAGGCGCAAAGGGCCAGGATTGCTGAGATGCGGGCCCAGGAAGACGCCGACCGCGAGGCCCGTATCGCCGAGGCAAAAAGAGCAAAGCTCGAGAAGTAAGCGCCCTTAAGCTGTCGGCGATGAGCTTGGCTTGCTGCCAGCTTTATTCTTAGGTCTTGTTATTGAGATTGGTTGTATTACCGGACCGGCTTTGGTACCGCAAAAGGCCAGGGCGGCAGCGGGGGAAAATAAGCCCTCCTTGACCATGACCTTCGCTCGGCCTCGCCAGGAATTACCTATTGGGATAGGCTCTTCGTCATGGCAAATAATGTGAGCGACGCAATTAGGACCACAAGCGCCAGCGACGTAACACATAGGGGACAAACGACGCTGAGTACAAACAGCTCCACGTAAGTCAGCGCCATGGAGACCGCCAGGGCCGCCAGGGAGGCCAACAGGAGGAGAGTCCGCCAAAGCCGCACCGGTCTCCGGTTGCTGACGAGAGCTCCCGCCAGAAAGGCCAGCAGCGAATATCCCGCTACCCCGATGGCCGCTACTGGTATTCCGGCGACGTCAGAATAAGAGCTCTGGTTTACCGCGGTGCAGCTGACGGTCTCGTTGATATCACACGATGATGTCAGCGGCGCCGCGTAATGCTCTTTAAGCGCATAGGCGGAATCGGCGATGCCCAGCAAGGCAAGAACGACGATTGCGACTAAAGCATATTTTAGCTTCATGTCAAAACGAGTTTACGGTTTACACTTCCAGTTTAGCAGGATTCGGGAGGGGAAATAACCCGGCAGAAACAGGACTGCCGCGAACCTGCGGCTGGATTTCCAGCCGGAGACTCAGGTAAAATCGCTTTTTAGAGCCCTGGTACCGGAGTCTTGAAGCACAGGGCTGGCGACTGTTCCATTTTCCAACCTCAGGATGGAGAGGTGGCCGAGCCGGCTGAAGGCGATCGCCTGCTAAGCGATTAAGGGGGTTTTGAGCCTCCTTCGAGGGTTCGAATCCCTCCCTCTCCGCCAAAAAACCGATGGTGGATGGTTGATGGTAGACGTGGATGCGCCCGTAGCTCAGTTGGATAGAGCGTTGGACTACGAATCCAAAGGCCACAGGTTCGAATCCTGTCGGGCGCGCCAAACAAATAGCTTGCTAATCAAGATATTTTATAGAAAAAAGCCGCCTCGTAAGGCGGCTCTTTTTTTGGCATGTGCCTGATTGTCAGGCGGCCTGCTTCATGACCTCGGGGTCGGGGCGGGCGGGCATGAATTGCTCCGGGTGCAGTGCCTGGACCTGCTTGGCGTACTGCTCTTTGGTAATTTCATCCCTGTTTAACGAAAGGGTAATCTGGTTAAGCTGCCTGGCTGTCTCAACTTGCTGGCGGTTTGTCAACCTGATACTCCAGCCGCAGGTGTTGCAGACCAGAAAGTATTTTGAATAGAAGGGGATGGGATAAATGAGGATCACGAACCACTTTCTTATCCGAATCAGGTTCATATAAACGTCGTTTTTGCACTTCAAGCAGTTAGAAGGCATCGCTGGACCGAATTTTTTTACAGCGCGCCGAATAAACATCTTTCCCTCCATTTCAGGAAATTGATTGAACAGTAAATGTATCGTCATAAGGAGCCTGCTATTTAGAACCCCTGCCAGGTACATTCTCCTGCGGCCGGCTGCAAAGGCACAAAAGCAGATGCTGGATCCCGGATTTTGGATAAAATCAAGACTCGATCTTGTTGATCAAACATCCAAGGTTCCAAGTCCAGAGTCCTTTCTTTTCCTCCTGTGTCTTGCTCACGGCCTTTCACTTGGCCTGGCCATGAATTACCTACGGTGATAGGCTTTTAATCTGGGTGTTGCCGGGCAGCGGAGTCTGGGGTGTTTTTCCCGGGTTGCATCTTCCCGGCCTGGCTGATAAAATGCCTGCAATTGAGGGTGAAGAAACTTGCCGCTGCGCCTGGTTTAACCGCGCAGCAAGGCAGGGTGTGCTTCGTAAGTCCCCTTTTTAACAAGTCCTCGAGTATTTCATAAATTACGGGCGGGAAGTTTTTTAATTGCGTCTGCCCAGGTTCCAGCAACATATCGCATTGCCTTTTCTTAAACTAATTCCACTTGAACTTCCTGAAAAGTTCGGCCTGATCGGAGCAGCTTTAGCATCATAGCCAGATTCCCCAATTTCAATTGATTTATCCGCTCCTGAATTTCCCGTTTTGTTCCCGAAAAGATTGGTCTGCTTATCTTTGATTCCCTGACTAAATTTGTTATTGTTATTTTAATAGCTATATTTACGACTTTAATAATCGTCAATATTGCAATAGCCAATACTGGCGGGATCGACGTTTCCCGGTGGCAAGGACCTATCGATTGGAATACCGTCAAAAACCAGACCGGCTTTGCCTTGATCAAAGCGGGAGGAAGCGACGACGGATTCTACACCGACAGCCAGTTTTACCAGAATCGCGACCAGGCGCGGCGGCTCGGGATTCCTCGTGGTTTTTATTATTACGCCGGCGGCGGCAATCCTGTCCAGGAGGCTCAGCATTTCGTCAGCATAGTTGGCCCGCTCCAGCCGGGGGAAGTTGTTGCCATGGACCTGGAGGTTGACGTTCCCGACCCGGTTACCTATGCGCTCCAGTTTTTAAAACAAAGCGGGCAGCTGTTTGGCGTCAAGCCCCTTTTATACACAAATATGAACAGGGTGCTGAATTATAACTGGGCGCCGGTCGCTGGAAGCGGCTACCAGCTTTGGGAAGCGGATTATGATGGCGACCCGGCGGCCGTGCCGGCTTCCGGCTCGTGGCCAGGCCCGGCTATCAAGCAGTATTCAGATGGAGGAATGCTCGCCGGCATGAACGGAAACACGGTTGATCTGAACGTTCTTGAAGGCGCCGAGCCGCTTGAATTGCTTGGCAAAAGCAGTTCTCCGCCGGCGCCTCCTCCCAAAGCATCCGGGAGCAAAACCGGCCAGACGCGGCCGCAAAAAGCCAGTGCAAAAGCAGGAAGCAAGCATTCTGCGTCAGCACCGGCTAAAAAAAGTGCGGCGCCGAAAGACGATCTGCTGCAATTGGGGGGGGAAGAAAGTAGCGGTGGATCTGCCGCTAAACCCCTTGAATTTGAACGGCCTGAATCCGTCCGGTCGGGCCGCTGCTAAACAGAATCCCCCGGCAAGGATTTTCTCAGACAGAAACAAAAGCTCGGCTGATTTAAATATCGTTTGCATGCCGGCGCTGCAAACTCTTGCCAAAGGCACCCCTTCGAAAGAGCCGCCAGCGCTGCCTGCCAGTAGCAGCGCCGGCAAGCCTCAGCTACGGAAGCCGGGCGCCGGAGCCGGAGTCGCCGGAGCCGGAGTCAAGGCAGGGAAAAAGCCGCTTGCGCCTCCGGTGAAAACGCAACCCCCTGAAAGCGCGCCGGTAGAGGAGAACCAGGCGCAAAAAGACGATCCGGTTGAGACTTCCATCCTCCCGCCGGCCGGTGTGCCAGGCATGCAGATTTGTACTTCCTGTGTCCCAGCCAGCACAAATAATACTCCCGACGCTCCGGCTGCCGGCGGTCAGCAGCCCGGGACGCAAGCGGCGGCCATGGATGCGCTGATGAGTCCGCTGATTGGCTCAGAACCGGGTCGGAATGCGCCGGGCGCCGCTGCTCAAGAAAAATCGCCGGCCGACAGCGTTCAAACCGCAGTTTATTTAGCAATTAGCAATCTCTGACCTCACACCGCTTTTTCTTCCCGCACGGTATTCCGGCAACGGCGTCCTCCTTTCAAATTCTTTAGCAAACCTGTTATTATTTATCAATAGCGGTGGAGAAAAGCAGCCAAAAAACAATAACCGGCTTCATGCGCCTGGCCCTCCAGGAAGCGCAACGGGCCGGCAGCCGCGGCGAGACGCCGGTGGGAGCTCTGATAGCGAAAGGGGGAGAGGTGGTCGCAACTGCCGGAAACCGGCGCGAGCAAAGCAACGATCCGACTGCGCATGCTGAGATATTGGCCATCCGCCAGGCGGCAGCCGCATTGGGGAGCTGGCGGCTCGGCGGCTGCTCCATTTACGTTACCATTGAGCCCTGTCCCATGTGCGCTGGTGCAATCTACCAGGCGCGCCTCGATCATCTTGTCTACGGGGCGGCGGACGAGAAAGCAGGCGCGGCCGGCACCCTGCTGGATCTGGTCAGAAATCCAAAACTGAACCACCGGCTTGAAGTAACCGCTGGCGTTCTTGCCGAAGAAGCGGCGGCGCTGTTAAGAGATTTCTTTGGCGTGCGCCGGTAAGCCTGCCGGCCGCGACTTTTTGCTTTTGCCTGCCTCTCCTTTCGGATAAACTTGTTCTTGAGAATATAACTCTTTCAACCTTGAAAGACCCGCGTCCATTTCCGGAACGGAGAGGTGGCAGAGCTGGTTTAATGCGGCGGTCTCGAAAACCGTTGTGCCTCTATCCGGGGCACCGAGGGTTCGAATCCCTCCCTCTCCGCCAAACACGAATATTGGAATTGGATTTTGGACATCGGAATTTCTTGTCGAATGGTTGTCTAATGAGGAGACGTGAAGTGAATGTTTTTGAAGCGTTAAATTCCCGGCACACGGTGCGAGCGTATTTGCCGGATCCTGTTGATGAAAAGGTCATAGTTGACATTATGGCGGCGGCAACGAGGACGCCCTCCTGGGCCAATACGCAGCCCTGGGAGATATTCGTCACCGCCGGTGAGCGACTGGAAAGGCTGAGAAGCGCGGTTCTGACGGCTTTTCGTGAGGGTGAGCCGCCCGGGCAGGACATGCCACGGCCGGAAACGTGGCCGCCCCTGCTGGAGAGAAGGATGCGGGAACTGGGCCAGCAGCGTTTCGAGGCGCTGGGCATTGGGCGCGGTGAGGAGGATGCGCGGCGGGCGCAATCGGAAATGGGAATTGCCTTTTTCGGGGCCCCGGCGGTGGCTTTTCTTTGCATGGACAAAACGCTGACGGCGTGGTCAGTCTTTGATCTGGGCATGCTGGCCCAGAGCATCATGCTCGCCGCCGCCGAGCACTGCTTGGGAACGGCAGTCGCTTTTGCCTTTGTCGCTTATCCGCAGCTAATAAGGGCCGAGCTTGGCGTCCCGGAGAATCTGTCAGTGGTCATCGGTATCGCATTGGGCAAGGAAGATGAGGACCATGTCCAGAACAGTTACAGAAGTCCCCGCCGGCCTGTCACAGAAGTTGTCAGGACGGCCGGTTTTAGCCCGGGGCAATCTTCCTTATAATATCGCAAGCGGAGGCTGACATCGGATTCCCGGGCAAACGAATGGCCGGCATTGTTTTTTTGTTTAATCCGGCGTCCAGAATCCATCATCCCGCATCTGCTTTTGGAGAGGTGTCCGAGCTGGTCGAAGGAGCACGACTGGAAATCGTGTAGGCGGGGTTGACTCGTCTCGAGGGTTCAAATCCCTCCCTCTCCGCCAAAAAGCAGATGGTAGATGGTAGATGGTAGATGGTAGATATCCACCATCCATAGTCTACCATCCACCATCTGCTCTTTGCGCCCGTAGCTCAGCCGGATAGAGCGTCGGCCTCCGGAGCCGAAGGCCACAGGTTCGAATCCTGTCGGGCGCGCCAAAAACCGGACGTTGGACTTTGGATAAACTCAAAACGGAAAACCGAAATCCAAATTCGGAAACCTGAAACCCACGTGGGATTTTGGAAAAACCGTATTTGAGTCTGGAAATTACTGGAGGGTGATTAATGACTGACAGGCCGATCTGGGCGCCCTGGAGGATAGATTACATCATGGGGGAGAGGGAGAAGACATGCCTCTTCTGCCGGGTCATCGAGGAAAATGACGACCGCGGCAACCTGGTGATATACCGGGGCAAGCTGGCGTTTGTGATCATGAATCTCTATCCTTACAACCCCGGCCACCTCATGGTTGCTCCCTACCGGCACGTGTCGCAACTGGAAGAGCTTGACGACGACGTCATTCTTGAAGTGATGGTTCTAACCAGAAAAAGCTGCGCCGTTTTGAAGCAGAAGATGGCGGCGCAGGCGCTTAACGTGGGGCTGAACCTGGGGGAGGTTGCCGGCTCCAGCATCAAGGAACACCTGCACATGCACATCGTGCCGCGCTGGGAGGGGGACAATAACTTTATGCCGGTGCTGGCGGATACGCGGGTGATGCCGCAGGCATTGACAGAGGCCTATGACTTGCTCAAGCCTGCATTTGCGGACACGCGTCCTTAGCGCCCTTGAAGCCGTACCACCTAATGGGTCGGCTGGGGCGGCAGCGGTTTGCCGGCCAGGAGGTCGTTTAGCCTCAGCTCGAGGTCGCTCTTTTGCAGCAGCTCATCCGTGGTCGCCACCTGCTTGCCTTTGGCGTCGATGTAAACCATCGCCGGGATGTGGGTAAAGCCGTGCTTGAGGAACTCACACTGACCGTCCGGCTGATCGATGCTGAACCTGACGATGTCCACCCTGCCTTTGTACTCTTGCTGTAGCTCATCAACGATGGGCTTCTCCCGCTGGCAGAACGGTCACGTATCACGGTAAAACTCAACCAGCATCGGCCTTCCGTTTGTATGAGGAATGATGGAGGGCGCCGCCGCGCATGCGGACGAAAGGGCGACGGTGGATGGCGTCGAGCTGGTCGCCGGGGGGCTGTTCCCGCAACCGGCGGCAACCGCCGAAACCACCAGCAGGAAAGACAGAGCCAGTAGCCCAAAAAGTATTTTCGACCGTTTCATCGGACGTATTCTAGCTCATGCTGCCGGTGAAGGGAAGCCGCAGGCCTGCCGGCATCTCATGGTTTCGCCGGCACCCGGGTTGTCGAAGCGCCTGCAGCCGGGGCCTGACCTGCCGCCGCTCCTGCCGGCGCCGTGGCAGTGCCGGTGGCCTGCGGCGCTGTGACTGGCCCGGGCGAGTACCCGTCCGCAAACTCAACGTCGCTTGATTTTTTAAATTGGTCGGTGACGTCCTGGTAATGCTTGCTCATCTTCTCGGACTGGAGCAACTGCTGGAGCTGGCCTTTTACCTGGTCATAGGTGCGGTTGGATGCCGGCTCAATAATCTCAACCTTGACTATGTACCAGCCCAGGGTGGACTGAAACGGGGCTGACACCTGATTAACTTTTAGGGAGAATGCCACCTGGCCGACTGCTGTGGGAAGGCTCGACTCCGGCACCAGGCCAACCATGCCAGCCTTGCTTCTGGTGCTGCTGTCGATGGAAACCTTCCCGGCCAGGGTGGCAAAGTCCTGGCCGGCGGCCAGCTGGCTTTCCACCTGCTGGGCGGTTGCCTGGTCGGCGACGATGATCTGTCGCACCTGCCTCTTTTCCGGGTAGACATAGGCGTTCTTGTTCTGGTTATAAAGAGCCTGGACTTCGGCACCCGTCACCGGAACTTCGGCAGCAATCGAATTAATCAATTTCTGGTGCAGCAGCCGGCGGTGCAAATCATCCCGCAGGTCCTGGATGGTGACGCCGCGCTTGGCAAAATCCTGTTGCATCTTGTTGACGTCGCCGTAATACTGGTCATCGACAATCTGCTTAACCTCCGGGTCTATCTCCTTGTCGGACACGGTGATGCCCCGTTTCTGGCAGAGCTGCTTTTCCAGCTCTTCGCTGACAAGCTGTCCGGTGACATCGCGCTGGAACTGATTGTAATCATTGCCCTGAGTGTCTTGTGGGATATCCTGCGGCTCCATTCCTTTGATGACGCGGATGCGATTTGCCACATCGGCCTTTGTGATGATCACGCCGTTAACGGATGCGGCGGCATTGCCGGGCAGGCTTGAGCAGCCCGCGACCAGAATGACTGCAATGATAACAGCGGCTCCCGCGCCCGTGAGTAACAATAGTTTCTTGATCATTTAAATCCCTTCACTCAAATTGAGGCTTGAGAAAAATTATAGCCAACCGCGCCCTGCATGGCCAGCCGCGTCGCTATGGTATAATTCCGGTCAGCTCCGGGTAAATGATGAATGGCGCGGGCCGGCGCGCCATCTGCTGGTGTCGGGCGCAAGATTTGTTTATGCTTGGGATGGGTATTTGAGCATATTCAAATAAGTTTGAATCCTTTAAGTGACGGCATGCATCTAATAATAGTTAAAAACAGGAGGGAAAATGAGTGACACTATCGATGTAAAAGCCGATTCCGTTCTCGACGTCAAGGGCTTGTGTTGCCCGATGCCGGTGGTTAAGGCGAAGAAGGCGATTGGCACGATCGAGGTGGGCCAGGTGCTGGAAGTAGTCGGCACCGACGTGGGCTCCAAGGGCGACATGCCGGCCTGGGCAAAAAGGGCGGGACATGAATTCCTCGGCATGACCGAGGAAGAAGGCGGCGAAGTGTTTCATTTCTTTGTAAGGAGAGGAAAGTAATAAATGACACAGAGACTGGCGATTATTGCGACGAAGGGAACCCTGGACATGGCCTACCCGCCGCTTATTTTGGCGAGTACGGCCGTTACCATGGATATGGAGGCGGGGATTTTCTTCACCCTTTACGGGATGGATGTCCTGAATAAGAAGAAAAACGGTCACCTGAAGGTCGCGCCGCTGGCGAACCCGGCGATGCCGATGCCGGTTCCCAATATTGTGGGAGCGATCCCCGGGATGACCGCGATGGCGACGACAATGATGAAGGGAATGATCAAAAAGATTAGCTGGCCGACCATTCCCGAGCTGCTCGATATCTGCCACGAGGGCGGCGTGAAACTGTGGCCCTGCCAGCCTTCAATGGAAATGATGAACATCCGCCAGGAGGATCTGATTCCGGAAGCGGAGGAGGCCATTGGCGCGGCTACATATCTGGAATATGCGTCTGACGCAAGCGTGACGCTGGCCTTCTAGCAATAATTGCAAGAGGCAATTTGGAGGCGGGCCCTGCGGCCCGCCTTTCGTTTGTTTGCTCACGCGTCCTTGCCCATGGCTTTTCCGCTCGCCCCCTGCGAACAGCCCAATGGGACAGGCTCTTAACGGCAGATTGGAGCTATAGCTGAGCTTCCCACCTTAAGGGCGCACTGGTCGCCGCACATGCTGCAGCCGTCGCTCTCGGAGCCGGGGCGGAGGTCGCGAACAGCGCGGGCGCCGTCGGGGTCGAGCGCCAGGGCAAACTGAGCTTCCCAGTCGAGGCTCCGGCGCGCCTCGCCCATCTCGAAGTCCCGCTGCCGCCGGCCCAGTTTGATCATGTCTCCGACATGCGCTGCAATGCGGGCGGCGATCACGCCCTGGCGCACGTCTTCCGGAAAGGGCAGCCCCAGGTGTTCGGCGGGGGTGACATAGCAGATGAAGTCGGTGCCGTAGGCGGCCGCCCAGGCGGAGCCGATGGCGGCGGTGATATGGTCGTAGCCGGGGGCGATGTCGGTAGTAATCGGCCCCAGCATGTAGAACGGCTTGCCGCCGCTGAGCCGTTTCTCCAGGATCACGTTGGCTTCTATCTCGTCGATGGGGATGTGTCCCGGCCCCTCGAGCATTGTCTGCACGCCGGCCTGCCTGGCCCTGTCGGCCAACTGCGCGTTTATGAGCAGTTCCTGGATCTGGGCCTTGTCGGTGGCGTCGGCGGTGGCGCCGGCGCGCATGCCGTTGCCGAGGCTGAGCACCACGTCATATTCGTGCAATATCTCAACAAGGCGGTCGAACTGGTCAAATAGCGGATTTTCGCAATCGTGATGCGTCATCCAGGCGGACATGAAGGCCCCGCCCCGGCTTACCAGACCGCCGCTGCGGCCCCCCTGGGAGCGGAGCGTTTCCAGGGTGAGGCGGTTGACGCCGCAGTGGATGGCCATGAAGCCGATGCCGTCGGCAGCCTGCCTCGCCACCAGCTCGAAGAGAAAATCGGCGGTCATTTCCATATTGGAGCCGAGCCGGGCGGCGGCGTCCGTACTGGCCTGATAAAGGGGAACGTTGCCCACCGGCAGGGGGACGGCCGCCAGCACGCGGCGGCGGATATCGTCCAGGTCGCCGGCGGTGCTGAGTTCCATCAGCGTATCGGCGCCGGCCTCCCGGGCCACAGAGGCTTTTCCCAACTCCAGCTTCAAGTCGGCCAGGTCCGAGGAGGTGCCAATGCTGGCGTTTACTTTTGTCCTAAGGCCCTTGCCGATGCCGGTGGCGTGATCAGAGCGCCCGTGGCCGGAGACGATAACGATGGTTCCATCCTCAATTCCCCGCCGGATCTTTTCGGGATCGAGGCCCTCGAGGCCGGCGACCGCTTCCATCTCCGGCGTTATCTCGCCCGCCCTTGCTTTTTCCAGCAATGTTGCCATTCTTCCCTCCTGAAGCCGGCCGCTCCCGAGAAAGAAAAACCTCGCCGCTGGCGAGGTTAAAGACCCAAAGAGAAAAGGCCGGGCCTCTTTCATCCACGAAGAGCGGCTGTTTAAATGCCGGGCAGGTCTTCTGGCTTCCGGGCAAGAACACTGTCCCCGGCCTTCCCGGACAAAATGCCCAGTGGCTTACGGGGAGACAACTTCCCGGTTACAGCGGCGGGCCCACGCCGGAATTTCACCGGCTTCCCTATTCTCCCAACTCGGGGCACCCGGCCCTTGTCTGTTTCCAGGGCAAAGATATCAGGCCGGCCGGCGCCGGTCAACCGCGGCAGGCTGGTTTGGCCCAACCTATAATTTGTTCGCAAGGATAACGAGTCCCGCGGACAGCAGTGACAGGACAGTCAACGACGCTATTGACGCCCTGCCAGCAGAGGTGTAAATTCAGGCGGCTGCGGCGTCTTTTCCCCGTTAAGCGCCGTCAAAATCAAGTAAAGAGGAAAGTCCCTTGCCGGAAAAAAGAAAGTCGATTCTGATTATCCAGAGCAGCGGTTTAAGGGAGCCCCGCCGGTCGTATGCTCCCCTTTACCTGGCCGTAAGCGCCGCCGTCATGGACATGGATGTCTGTGTCTGGTTCATGATGGAAGGAGTGACGCTGCTGAAAAGGGGAATCGGGGAAACCCTGGAGCTGGCGCCGGATAGCGGCGTAACTCTTGGGACATGGCTGGACCGGGCCCGAGAGGCTCGTGTGAAATTCTTCGCCTGCGCCCAGGCGATGGAGGCGGAGAATCTTTCCCTGGAAGATGTCGTGGAAGGGTGCGAGGTTAGAGGGATGGCAAGCCTGATTGACATGATTATGGAAGTTGATAAAGTCATGTATTTTTAGCGGCGCGGTTACGGCCAACCGGAACCGCTTTTTTTGACTTGCAGGCGAGAATAGTTATGCAAGTTTGACAGCAGCCGCCGGCGGCCATAAAATTGATGAATCAGATTTAACACTGCCTGGCGCGCCTGTGGATTTGAGAAAAGAAATGAGCTAGGGGGGTCCCGGTGGAGATCGAGGGCTGCAACTTTCCCCTTGATGGGATAAGTTACGATATTGAAGATCAGATGTGGGTCCGCTTCGACGATGACGGCAACGCCACCTCCGGGCTCACCGATGTTGGTCAGCATATTGCCGGCAATCTCCTTTTTCTAAGGTCGCGGAAGGTGGGGGAAGACGTAAAAAAGGGGAAGCGAGCGGCAATCGTCGAGAGCGGCAAGTATGTCGGACCCATCAATGCTCCCCTGTCCGGCAAAATCATCGAGGTCAACGAAGAGGTGCTTGCCAGCGTTCGCCTGATTAACGAGGACCCTTACGGCAGGGGTTGGATCCTGCGCATCAAGCCCTCGAATCTGGAGGCGGAGAAAGAGGAACTAATGGAGGGCGAGGAGGCGGTTCCCGCCCTTAGAGCCAAGATGGAGATGGAGTCTTGGAGTTGCAAATGAACGTTAAACGTGAAACGTTCACGCCTTGCGCAGCGGCGCATAATCGACCATCAGCTTGCGCTCGCGGCCGTCCTGGGCAAACCTCACCGCCACGGCGCCGCCCGGCTCAACACCGGTGACGGTTCCCTTGCCAAATACCGCGTGAACGACGCTGTCCCCCACATGGAAGTAAGCGGCGGCGGCAGCACCGGCAGAAGCAGCGGCGCGCCCACCGGCTTTCGTCCTGCCTTCTTTCGCCCTGAACCGGACCAGTTCATCGGGAAGCTCGGCGATAAAGCGGGAAGCCATGTTGTAGCTGCGCGCGCCGTAAAGGTTGCGGGTGGCGGCATGGGAAAAATAAAGCCGCTGCATTGCCCTGGTCATGCCCACGTAGCAGAGGCGGCGCTCCTCTTCCAGGTTCTGCTCCTCCAGGGAGCGGGAGTGTGGAAAAACTCCCTCTTCGGCGCCGATTATAAAAACGGCGGGAAATTCCAGCCCCTTGGCATTATGGAGCGTCATCAGCGTGACGGCGTCGCTCTCATCGGCCAGCTTGTCAATGTCAGTGTAAAGTGATATTTCCTGAAGGAATACGCTCAGGGTTCCGCCTGCTGACCGGCGGTCAAATTCTTCGCCGACCCCGACAAGCTCCATCAGGTTCTCAATGCGGCCCTCGGCCTCGATGGTGCGCTCGGCCCTGAGCGATTCGATATAACCGCTTGTGGCCAGCAGCTCATCCAGGGTCTCGGCCACGGGCGCTTTGGCCGCCGTTTGCCCCAGGCTGTCCATTAGCCGGCTGAAAGCTCCCAGCGCCGCCATCGCCGCCGGTCTTAAGTCGGCGATCTCTTCCGCCCGCGCTGCCGCCGCCAGCGGCGGGATTGCCTCGGCGCCGGCGAAGCGGTCAAGGGCCACAAGGGTGGCATTGCCGATTCCTCTTTTCGGGGTATTGACAATTCTTGCGAAGCTGATCGAATCGGCCGGATTTTCCAGAAGCAGCAAGTAGGCAAGCGCGTCCTTGATCTCGGCACGTTCGTAGAACTTGGTGCCGCCGACAACGCGGTAGGGGATGCCATAGCGGACAAAAATATCCTCCAGCACCCGCGACTGGGCGTTGACCCGGTAAAAAACCGCGATCTCCCCATAGGGCCGGCCCTCCTCACGCCTGAGCCGCGACACTTCGCCGGCGACAAAGCGTGCTTCCGCGTGCTCATCCTCGACCTCGGCGATCTGGACTGGCTCCCCCTCGCCGATGGCGGTCCAAAGCTGCTTGTCCTTGCGGTCGCGGTTGTTGGCGATGATCTCGTTGGCGGCGCTGATGATGGTCTGGGTGGAGCGGTAGTTCTGCTCCAGCTTGATGACGGTCGCCTCGGGATAATCCTTCTCAAAGTCAAGGATGTTCCTGACGTCGGCGCCGCGCCAGGAGTAGATGCTCTGGTCGTCGTCGCCGACAACGCAGACGTTGCGGTGGCTGCGGCCAAGCAGGTTCACCAGGCAATACTGGGCGTGGTTTGTGTCTTGATACTCATCAACGAGGATATGCCGGAAGGCGTCCTGGTAATGCTCGAGCCGGTCGGGAAAGCGGTTAAAGACGTCAACGGTGTTAAGCAGGAGGTCGTCAAAATCCATGGCGTTGTTGGCAAAAAGTTTCTCCTGGTAAAGGCGGTAGGTCTTGGCAACGGTGTCATCGAAGAAGCTCTCCACCATCCCGGCGAAGGCACCGGCGTCGATCAGCTTGTTTTTCGCTGATGAGATGACGGCATGAACGCCGCGGGGAGGGAAGCGTTTGACGTCAAAGCCGAGCTCCTTGAGGCAGCGCTTGACCAGGCGCACCTGATCGGCGGAGTCAAAAATGGTGAAATTCGACCGCCAGCCCAACTGGGGCGCCTCCTTGCGCAGGATACGCGCGCAGGCGGCGTGGAAGGTGCTGATCCACATCGTCCGTGCGATCGGCCCGATGAGAGCCTGGATGCGCTCCTTCATCTCGTTTGCAGCCTTGTTGGTAAATGTGATGGCGAGGATCTCCTGGGCCCGCACGCCGTGTGCGGCGATCAAGAAGGCCACCCGGTGGGTGAGCACGCGCGTCTTGCCGCTGCCGGCGCCGGCAAGGACCAGCAGGGGCCCGCCCGGGCACTCCACCGCCCGGCGTTGCGGCTCGTTTAAACCCTGCAGCAACAGAGCTAGATCGGTTTTTAATTTTGGGAATTTTGTCATAATTATCTTTTTGTATTTCGTGTTTCGCGTTTCGTGTTGAAAACCTCATCTCTAAGAACGCTAAACGCCAAACACGAAACACGAAACTGTTTTAGAGCGCTGCGCCTTTGAGCAAATAACCGATGAGTACGCAGAGAAGTCCCGCCACAACCATTTTAAGGCCAGAGAAAGCCATATTCTCCCTGGAGATCACACCCAGTAAAATGCCGAGCCCGAACAGCTCGGCGAAGGCGAGGGTAAAAGCTGCCGCGAAGGCGGCATTGATGCTGACCTGGCTGCCCAGGAAAAAAGGCGAGACCGCCACAATCGACGCGGCAAAGGGGGAAAGACCGTCCACGAGCGAAACCACGATGGTGGCGTAAACGGAGGCGTGGCCGATCTCGGTGTCCTTGAGGCTGCTGAGCGTCGATTCTTCCAGCTCGGCCAGCGCCCGCCGCCGCTCCGCCCGCTCGATCATGTAGGCGCCGTAAAAGCCGGAGATGCCAATGGCGAAGGAAGCGGTCAGCACCAGCGTTATCACTGAGCCGCCATTGCGGATCTGGCCGAAATAGCTTCCCACAAGAACGCCCAGAATGGTCAGGGCGCCATCAAATGCGTTGAGGGCAAAGTAGCGCCGTGCTATTTCACCAACGCGGGCAATGCGGTGGTACTCACGAAGAGTGCGGATGCTGGGAAGCTTCAAGGAAAGGGAGATGCCCCCTTCTTATCTCATCCAGCGTGCCGAGGCGTCCTGTGGAGTATTTGCTTCCTCAATCAGCGCACGGCCGGTTGAGACTTTGTCGATGCTGTGGATGCTGCCGCCGCTCTCCTGGATCACGGCGGCAACTTCATCGTAGTTGATATGCGATCCTTCCAGCGTGATCTTGATCGTCTCCACCTTACTGTCGATTTCGTTCAGGACCACGTCGATTCCCTCCACGCCCTCCAGGTCGCCCAGTTTGACAGCCAGGTCCAGAATCGTTGGTTGGTGGGGCTTAAGCACGTCCAGCACCAGCCTCCGTACCTTACTCAATTATGATTCACGCTCCAGTGAATAGTGGTTATGCTTCTCCCAATAATATCAAACGCCGCCGGGCTGCGTCAGCCCGGAGCCGCACGGACTCAGAGACTATCCGGCAGGTATATCCTGCTGCAGCCACCCGCCACGAATTACCGATTGAGGCAGGCGCTTAAGGCTGACCCGCCTTTTTTATCTCCTGCTCATGGTAGTAATCAAACACTTTGTCGAGGGCCTGCTCGCCTTCACGCTGCGCTTGCTCAATTTCATCGCTCTTATCCGGGAATGCCTGCTTGAACTCGTTCTCCAGCTCCACTACCCGGCGAACCAGCGATTGCATGGCGTCGGCCACCGGGTCGGGAAGGTGCGTCCAGTCGATGTCGGCGGCGCCCACCTTGCGGCCGCGCTCGCGCACGGGCCGCCCCGGATTTCCCACCACGGTTGAGTTTGCGGGAACGTCATGGATGACAACGCTGCCGGCGCCGATCTTCGCGTTCTCGCCGACGGTGACCGCGCCCAGGACCTTGGCGCCGGCGCCGACGGTGACGCCGTCCATCAGCGTGGGGTGGCGCTTGCCGGTTTCCTTGCCCGTGCCGCCCAGGGTTACGCCCTGATAAAGGGTAACGTTTTCGCCCACCTCGGCGGTTTCGCCGATCACGACGCCGGCGCCGTGGTCAATGAAAAAGCCATCGCCAATGCGCGCCGCCGGATGTATCTCGATCCCGGTGAGAAAGCGGTTCAGCTGCGAGACAAGCCGCGGCGCCAACGGCAACTCCTGCTCGTAAAGAAAATGCGCCATCCGGTGGAGGAGGATGGCGTGCAGCCCGGAGTAGCAGGTCAGCGCCTCCAGCAGGTTTGCCGCGGCCGGATCCCGCTCGCGGATGGCCTCGAGGTCACTGCTTACCGCCTTCAGCGTCCGGCGAAGGCTGCCTTTCCGGTTAAGCAGCAGGTAAGCGCCGCCGGTGGTGGCGGTGGTCAGAAACAGGGCCGATTTTTTAAAAAACCTCATTTGTCTTCCACGAACAGCCTTATGGGGCAGCCTCTAAGGATAACGACAGGCAAAAGCTGAATATTCAGGCTTTCCCTTTGAACTTTGCTGACGATCCGTTTAGTATCTTTCTGTACCTAATATTAGCATACCCGCAGCGGCAGGCAGGCCGCCGCAAGGAGGTGCGGCCGAGTGAAAACCGAACGAATCGAATTAACCTTTCCCGAAAATTTGATAAAAAAACCAATTATTTATCGATTGGTAAAAGAGGACAATGTTATACCCAACATCAGGCGCGCCAATGTTGATGAGAAGTTCGGCTGGATGGTTCTCGAGCTGAGCGGCAAGGAATCCGATCTGGAGGGAGCAATCCGGCACTTGCAGGAACTGGGAATAGAGGTCGAGTTTCTAGAATCATTCGTTGAATGAAGGTAGTTCCCAGTTTCGAGTTCTGAGTTAAAATCATCCATCTGCCTGATCTTGTCCGGCCTTCATCAGAAAAATGTCATTCTAGCCTGCCGGATGCAATCGTGAATCAGGGTTTTTTCTTGGAGCTTGGAACCCGGAACTACTGTTTTAGGGTTTCATTCATGCTGCCGCTTCGGATGCCCTCCAGATCGATGGCAACGTAGGTGTAGCCAATCTCCTTCAAGCGCGTCACCACCCGCCGCTTAAGGCCGGCAGCGGCCAGGCGGGCAAGCTCGCCGGCGGGGACTTCAATGCGGGCGATGCTGCCATGATCCCGCACCCGCAGCTCCTCAAATCCCAGCCCCCGCAGAAATTCCTCCGCTTGCTCAACGCGGGCCAGGCCGGCCGGCGTTAGCCTGACGCCATAGGGAAACCGCGAAGACAGGCAGGCCTGAGCCGGTTTGTCCCAGTTTTCCAGCCCCAGCCGGTGCGCCAGCTTCCGCACCTGCTGCTTGCCCGCCCCGATCCGCGCCAGCGGGTGGATGACGCCGGCTTCATCGCTTGCCCTGATCCCGGGGCGAAAGTCGCCAAGATCGTCGGCATTGACGCCGTCGGCGAGATGCGCCAGTTCATTTTCCGCAGCCACAAGACAGACTTTTCTCCATAGCTCCGACTTGCAGTGATAACAGCGGTCCGGACCGTTGGCGGCAAAATCCGGGTTGTCCAGCTCGCCCGTCTGAATCACCGCCAGGCGGATGCCGAGGCCGGCGGCCAACCGGCGCGCTTCGTCCAGTTCCCGCGCCGGCAGCGTCTCGGAGGCGGCCGTAACCGCCAGGACTTTGTCCCGCCCCAGGGCCGTTGCCGCCGCTGCGGCGACAACGGTTGAGTCAACGCCGCCTGAGAAGCCCACCGCTACGCTTCCTAGCGGTCTTATGTCATCAAGCAGTCGTTTTAACAAGAAGGCGACGGTCCCGGGCCCGTTTTTGTTCGCCGGCGTTCCTGACATCATTCCGTACCCTGACGGTCAACGATTACCATTTCTGCTTCCTCGACTTTCCCGTCCACGATTTTAAAAACGCGGCATTCCGGCTTGTCGTACATTAGCGATACGATTAAATAAAGTGAATCAGGGTAAAAAGCAAGCTCGGTGTCGCGGCCCGAGGGAAAGGCCGGGGAGTGGGGGTGGGAATGAAAAATCGCCACCAGCTCAAGCCCCTCCCGCTCGATCTGGTCAAAAACGCGGAACTGCTCTCGCGAGTCCATCAGATAAAAAGTTGAGCTTGAGGCGGAGTTTTCCATGGTGAACACCCGGCGGACAGTGCCGTCAGGATCACCCGCCAGGACGCCGCACGCTTCCTTGGGGGACGAGGCGCGGGCATGCCCGAGGACGGCTTCCAGCTGCGCCCGGGTGAGCCGCAGCGACGCCGGCATCAGGTTTTGGGCGCCTGGGTCTCGCAGGCGTAATCGTACTCGACCAGCTCGGTGATCGTCGGCTTCTTGCCGCAAACCGGGCAGCCGGGATTGCGTTTTGCCTTCACCTCGTGAAAGCGCAGCTCCTCGGCGTCAAACTGGAGCAGACGGTTGTAGAGCGGCTTGCCGATTCCTGCCAGTATCTTCAGCACCTCGGTGGCCTGCAGCGTCCCCACCACGCCGGCAACCGCGCCTAACACTCCGGCTTCGGCGCAACTGGGAACGGTGCCGGGAGGGGGTGGCTCCTCAAAAACGCAGCGGTAGCAGGCCGACTCGCCACCACGGATGCTCATGATCAGACCCATGAACCGGAGGATGCCTCCCTCGACCAGGGTCTTCTTTTTCATCACACAGGCGTCATTGAGCAGATAGCGGGTGGGAAAATTGTCAACGCCGTCAACGATGACGTCATAGGGCGCTATAATATCAAATATATTTTCTTTGGTCAACCGATGCTGGTAGATGTCAATCTCGACGTGGGGATTGATCTGCTGCAACGTCTCGCCGGCGCTCCTGGCCTTGGCTTTGCCGATGTCGGGAGTGGCGTGCAGCACCTGCCGCTGGAGGTTGGTGAGGTCAACAACGTCGTCCTCAATGACGCCGATGCGGCCGATGCCGGCGGCTGTCAGATAAAGCAGGGCCGGCGAGCCGAGGCCGCCCGCGCCGATGACGAGCACGCTCGACTCTTTCAACTTTTGCTGACCGCGGCCGCCAACCTCCGGCAGGATGATATGCCGCGAGTAGCGTTCTATTTCCTCTTCGGAAAGGTTAAACAACTCCGCCTCCCATGAAATAAAGGAAATCAACCTTGTCGCCTTCGCGCAGTGTGATTTTCTCAAAATCGCGCCGGTTCAGAACCTCGCCGTTGAGGCGGACGTTAACGTAGGCGGGATTCTCACCGCGGGCTTCCAGTAGCGAGCGCACGTCCGGGGGGCCGGAATAAATGCGTTCCCCCCCCTGGACAATCAGCCTGAGGCCCGGGCTGGCCGGTGGCAGGCCATCTTCCCGCTCAAGCAACCGCGGGCCATTTATTGAATCATTGTTTGGCATATCAAACCTGCGCTTTTTTCACATAAACTTCGAAGTAATCCCGCCGGTCTTCCACTCTCAGGACCTGGTGGCCGTTGCTTTTCACCCAGGTGGGCAGGTCATTCTTGCTGACGGGATCGTCAATCAATACTTTCACGATGCCGCCGCCGTCAAGCTGCTCCAGCGCCAGCGCTGTCTTGACTGACGGCATCGGACATTTCATCCCGCGCGCATCAAGCAGGAAATCCTCGTTTATGTCCATGACTGCTGTCTCCCTTGCTGGGCATTAACGGGAAGACGCCCTCGCTTCGTTAAACAGTTGCGTCGTCAGGTAGCGCTCTCCCGTATCCGGCAAGACTACAACAATCATTTTACCCTTATTTTCGGGTCGTTTGGCAAGTGCAAGGGCGGCATAAGCGGCGGCCCCGGAAGAAATGCCGCAGAGAATCCCTTCCTGAAGGGCCAGTTGCCTGGCCGTCTCTTCGGAATCATCGTTGCTGACGGTAATTATTTCATCGTAGATGGCGGTATTCAGAACTTCCGGCACGAATCCGGCGCCAATCCCCTGGATCCGGTGCGGCCCGGGGGCGCCGCCGGAAAGCACCGGCGACGTCTCGGGCTCGACAGCCACAACATATGCCGAAGGATTGCGTTCCTTTAAAATTTCACCCACGCCGGTGATGGTGCCGCCGGTGCCGATCGCGGACACAAAAATATCGACGGCGCCCCGCGTGTCGCGCCAGATCTCTTCGCCTGTGGTCTGGCGGTGGATCTCCGGATTTGCCGGGTTGTTAAACTGTTGCGGCACAAAAGCGTCGCTGAATGTATCAAGAAGCTCATCTGCCTTCTCGACGGCGCCCCGCATCCCTTCCGGGCCGGGCGTGAGGACCATCTCCGCCCCCAGCGCTTTCAGGAGGCCGCGGCGCTCGATGCTCATCGTCTCCGGCATCGTCAACACCAGACGGTAGCCCTTGGCGGCGCAGACCATCGCCAGGGCGATGCCGGTATTGCCGCTGGTGGGCTCGATGATGGTCGTCTTGCCCGGAACGATCAGGCCGTCGCGCTCGGCCGCCTCAATCATGGCGATGCCGATCCTGTCCTTGACGCTGCCGCCGGGGTTGAAGCTCTCCAGCTTCACAACAACGCTGGCGCCCAGACCTTCAGTAAGCCGGTTCAAGCGCACAAGGGGCGTGTTGCCGATCAGCTCAATAATATTATCTGCGATCAAATTGGTCCCCGTATCGACGGTGCTCATCTTTTCCCTCCAACCTTGTTTTGTTGACTTATTGCTCAATTTTAAATATAGTACATTTCCTCGGCCTGATCCTGCATCATCATTTCCTTGTCGGCCAGCTCCGCGATGGAGGAGGCGGCAAGGACGCCCTCGAGGCTGTTTTTGGCGTCCATCCAGACGCCCTTAACGGCGCAGCGCTCGGCCTTGTCGCAGGCGGTGCCGATGGTGCAGGCGGCGGGAGCGATATTCCCGTCCAGAATCTCAATGACGTCAAGAACGCTGACATCTTCGGGTAGCCGCTTGAAACTAAAGCCGCCGCGAACGCCGCGGTGGCTGTTTAGGATTCCTGCTTTGCGGAGACTAGAGAAAAGTTGCTCGAGGAACTGGAGAGGGATATCACGCTTGGAGGCGATATCGCCAATTGGAACCGGCAGACCGTCGTTATGCTGCGCCAGCTCAACAAGGGCCCTGACGGCGTACTTGCTTTTTGCAGAAATGTTCATGGAATCTCCAGTTAATTAGATATAATTTATCAGCTTTTATGTATGCGAATTATATCCATTTGAATAAAACATGTCAAGCATTTTCGGCCACATTATATTAATACCTGCAAATGAAGGCATTTGAAACAATTGAGCATACCGCCGATATCGGCGTGCGGTCATTTGGCGCCACTGAGGCCGAGGCGTTTGAGAACGCCGCCGTGGGCATGTTCAGCCTTCTTGCCGACCTTGAGCTGGTTGGCGAAGAAGAAGAGTTTCCGGTATCGGTGGAAGCCGAGGACCGGGAGACACTGCTGGTGGAGTGGCTGAACGAGCTTCTTTACATTTATGAAAGCAGGGGAGTGCTGCTGAAGAAGTTTCAAATTAGCCGGCTAGAGGATACACGGCTCGAGGCCTCGGCCCGGGGCAGCCTCATCGATCCGGCCCGGCACGAGATCAAGACCGACATTAAAGCGGTCACTTACTACCAGTTACAGGTAGCCCGGACCGAAAAGGGGTGGATGGCGGAGGTGATATTTGATGTGTAGCAGGTTTCGGTTCCCAGTTTTTGATCAAGAAACCGGAAACAGGACAGAAAAAAAATGGAAACTTTGTTGAACACGGACCTTATTGAGATAAACCCTTATTTGTGGGAAATCCCGCCGTCGGGCGCCATGCGGGTGCCGGGCCGCATCTTTGCCGACCGCCAGCTGATGGAGAAGGCGCGCGAGGAAAGGGCGCTGGAGCAGGTGGCCAACGTCGCCTGCCTGCCGGGAATAGTGACCGCCTCGCTGGCCATGCCCGATATCCATTGGGGCTACGGTTTCGCCATCGGCGGCGTCGCCGCGTTTGCTATGGATGAGGGCGTCATTTCGCCCGGTGGCGTCGGTTACGACATTGCCTGCGGGGTGAGGCTGCTGCGCACAAACCTGCTGGCGCCGGAAGTAAACACAGCTATTCCCGGACTGGTGCATGAGCTCGCCCGCATGATTCCGGCCGGAGTGGGGAGCCGGGGGAATCTGCGGCTGAAACCGAAAGAGATGGATGACCTGATGACGGGTGGCGTTCCCTGGATCATTGAGCGGGGATTTGGCCGGCCGGATGATGTTGACGCCATCGAGGACGGGGGAGTGCTTGCCGGCGCCGATCCGTCCCTGGTGAGCGCCCGCGCCCGCGAGCGGGGCTTTAGCCAGCCGGGCACCCTTGGCGCCGGCAACCATTTTGCTGAAGTGCAGGTGGTGGAGGAAATTTTCGACAGAGAGTCGGCGGCTGTTTTCGGCATCGTCAAGGACCAGCTTTGTGTCATGCTGCATTCAGGCTCGCGGGGGCTGGGGCACCAGGTCTGCACCGATTACGTGAAGATCATGGGCCCAGCGGCGGCGCGGGAGGGCATCATCCTGCCGGACCGGCAGTTGGCCTGCGCGCCCATCGGCAGCCGCGAGGGCAAGGAGTATTATGCCGCCATGGCATGCGCCGTTAACTTCGCCCGCTGCAACCGCCAGGTGATGACGCACATGATCCGCCGGTCGTTTGAGTATGTTTTTAAGTCATCAGCCGAGCAGCTGGGACTTGAGCTCGTTTATGACGTGTCGCACAACGTGGCCAAGTTCGAAGAGCACCAGGTCGGGGGCAGGAAGATGCGCCTGTGCGTACACCGCAAGGGGGCGACCCGCTCTTTCCCGGGAGGCCATCCGGACGTGCCGGCAAGGTACAGGCAGACAGGCCAGCCCGTGATCGTCCCTGGCGACATGGGTACTGCCTCTTATCTGCTCAAGGGAACCGAAGAAGCAATGAGCCTGAGCTTCGGCTCCACCTGCCACGGCGCCGGCCGGGTCATGGGCCGCCGGGCCGCCAGGCGGATGATCCGGGGCCATGAGCTCAAGGCGCGGCTAGAGGCCCAGGGCATCACCGTCAGGGCCGGCAGCATCAAAGGGCTCGCCGAGGAGGCGCCGGAGGCCTACAAGGATGTTAACAAAGTAGTCGATTTGTGCCACAAAGCCGGCATCTCGCACAAGGTGGCAAAGTTGCGCCCGCTGGGGGTGGTGAAAGGATAACTCCCGGCAGATTTGTCTTACCTGTTTCACCTCCCTTAACATAAGTTAATAAAAAACTCTTTTAACTTTCATTTTCCTTTGGTAGCATCAAGTTCGCTCCGCACAACGGATTGTTGATTGTTTTTTAATCCGCATCTCCCAGAAAGACATCTTCAGAAAAAAAACCAGACGCCGAGCCGATTACTTCTGCTTAAAGCCTCCAAAAACATTATCGATCCATGAGGATTCTGTTCGCTTGGGCGCTTCATCGCCCGGTCCTGTTTGCTTTAACCGCGATTTTGGCAATGGCGTTGATTGCGCCATTGCTTGCCGCAACCGCCGCCGGCCAGGACGGCAGCCCCCAGCCGGCGTTACCTGCTCTTGCCAATCCGCCATTCTCCCAGGTAAAGGACAAGCTTGCCGCTGCCGCCCTGGCGCGCGGCATTCCCCCGGAGATCCTCTATGCGGTTGCTTACTGGGAAAGCGGCTGGAGGCAGCTTGATTCCGGCGGCCACACCCTGGTCAGCCCGGACGGCGGCATTGGCGTCATGCAGGTTACGTCATACGGCAATTACGATGTCGGCAGGCTGCAAACGGACATTGATTACAATATTAACGCCGGCGCCGATATCCTGCTGGGGAAGCTGGCGGAAACGCCAAGGATCGGCGACGGCAACAAGTCCGTCTACGAAAACTGGTTTTACGCCGTCTGGGCCTACAACGGCTGGACCCGCAACAACCCTTATCCATACGAGGTCTGGAGTCTGATTGCTTCCGGCGCCGGGGGGCTCTGGGCCGGCGTTCCGGTTAGCGCTATTCCGGCGGGTGCGCTTGAGAATGGCATCGGCGTGCCGGTTCCGACGCCGCAGCCGGCTCATGCCCTCAATACGCCCAAACCGGCGCCCCAACCGCCGGCCCCGGCACCGCCTGTGCCTGCGAAGCCGCAAAAGCAAAGGCCAGTTAACCTGTCCGAGAATATGCGCGTTCAGGATCCGGAGGGGCAGGTGTTCATTATCGAGCGCGGCCGCAGGCGGCTGGTGCCGGATGGGCCGACCCTGGCGAGCCTGGACCGGAGCCTGGGGGGCGGTCCGGTCGCTGCCTCAGACCTGATTCTCGAGGGCTACCGGGCCGGCCGGCAAGTGCCGAGCGTTACCTGGCCCGACAACCATGACGGCGTGCTGGTGAAAGGCCCGGCCGGCGGCGGGGTTTATGTCATGAAAGGCGGCTTCAGGCATCTCATCCCCAACTTCAACGTCAACGACCCTGACGACGGCGACCTTTATTATCCCCAGGACGTCAGAACAATCCCGGCGGCAAAGCTTGACTTGCTGCCGCTCGGCGCTCCCATTACCGAAAACGGCGAGATCGTGGCGTCTTCTCCGGCCGGGCCATTTTATCTGGCAAGGGACGGCAGCAGGCGTCTGATTCCCGACAAGGACACATTCAATGATTTGGGGTTAGAAGCAGAGGCAATCACGCTGATGCCGCCGGCGGACCTGGCGCTGCTGCCGGAGGGTCCACCGCTGGATAGCACCGCGCTTGAGGACACGTATCAAAGCGCCGTTGACAGGTTGATTTATCTTGCTGACAAACTCAGGGCATCGAGCAGCCGGAGCAAAAAGCTTGTCTCGTAAATAATTCGCGTCGAGGCCTTTGCCGCCGGCCGCAGCAGGATACACCTGCCGGGTTGGCTCCAGGACCACTCGGGGTAGCTCCCTTAAAACAGCGTCGGCTTCCGCAGGCCGGCGCAGGCGCACTGGCGCTCCTCATCGGCGGCGTCCAGGGCGGCCAGCAGAATCCGTGACTGATTAATGGCATCTTTTTCGAATATCTCTTTCAACAGCGAATGTTCCCAGTCGCGCAAGACGCCCTCGGCGTAGTTAACGACAAGGTAAAGGGCGGCGTAGCAGGCGCCGATGTCTCGCGCCAGCCATACCTCGGGGCACATGCTCTGGCCGATGATGTCGCCCCAGGCTTGCATCATCCTGATTTCGGACTTGCTTTCAAAACGGGGGCCTTCGGTGACAACGCAGGTTCCACGCTCGAAAACCCTGGCGCGGCTGTGCTCTCTCGCCGCTTTGAAAAGCGCCCGCCCCAGCGCCGGGCAGACAGGATTACGCATAATCAGGAGATGGCCGCCAGCCACGGGATCCGGGTTCCGGTGGGTAGTCAGGTCAACAAAATCATCGGGAATGACAATATCCCGCGGGTCCAGCAGCGGGTTGAGGCTGCCGACGCCGGCTTCGGCAAGGATATGTTTTACCCCCGCCTTTGCCAGAACCCAGAACAATTGCCGCGAGGCTTCGCCCCTGCTTGTTCCCGGGCGCCAGCCGTGCAACTCCGCGGTGAGGCAGCGGCGGCCGCCGGCGCTTTCAAAAAGCTTGAAGGCGGGCGAGGCGCCATATGGGGTATCAAAAACAAGATTTATGTCAATAACGCGGGCGCCGGCGTCAGCGTCTTCGGGAAAGGAGCAGGAGCGGGTTCCGGAGCCGCCGATAATCATCCACGCCGCCGCCGGGATCCCGGCAGCAGCACCGCGATCAGGATTCATCTGGCGAGGTCAACCTGCATCTGCAAATGGTTGCCATTGTCGTAGGTGTACTGGCGCAGCGGTTGATTAAGGCAACCATCCATGGCCCTGACCGCGCCGATGCGGCTGGTGCCGGCCCGGACCGGCTGCCCCAGCGTCACCTGGGGATAATCGATGTGGGAGAGGGCGACTGTCAGCCGCGGCTGCGCCTGCGGCTGGATGTTTATTTCGATGTCCGGGCACTGGCCGTCCGCCTGATACTGCCGGATGCCCGTGACAACGCCATCGACCGGAGCATAGACATTGGTCTCGGCTGGCGCTCCCACGTCCATGGCCTTTATCGACCCGTCGCCGCTCATGACAACATACTGGGTTCCGCCTTGAGAAAAAAACTGCCCCGGGCTGTTGGAAAACGGGGAGTCGACCTGCTGGCCAATTGGATCAAGCTCGACGGCGTCGTCGTCGGCGCTGGGATGAAAGCCGATTGCGGTGACTTCTCTGCCGTAAACCGGCAGCATCAGTTTAAGCCCCTCTGCCTGCGCCAGCGGCACGCGCTCAGGGAGTTTTGTTGAAGCCACTTCCCTCGCGGCCGACATCGTTTCGTTATCAAGCAGGGGAGTGGAAATCGCCCTCGAAGATACGATGGAGGCGGTAAAAGCAAGCATGGCGATAACGAACATGATCGCGAGGAAAATTGCGGAGTGCCATTTGAACCTGTATTTTTTTGCTTGCCGCTGTATAGTGTGGGGCTGGGAAGCCATCGGAGGTAATTAAACCATCTGTTTGATTTTTTTCAACCCCCTTTGTGCTAATAAGATACAATTAATTAATCTCAGTCAATTCAGATTTCTTTGCCAGAGCGGAACTAATGGAAAAACAGCAGCAAGGCATGATTATAAAAATTCCCAAGTGGATGCAGATGGTGGGCCTGCCCATCCTGATCCTACTGATCTGGTTTGCCGCCTCCGTGATCACGACGGCGATCTTCATTTTTCTGAGCGCGGCGCTGCTGTCGCTAATGCTGAATCCGCTTGTCAACCGTCTGGAATGGCTCAAAGTGCCGCGCTACCTTGGCGTATTCATTGTCTACCTCGGGCTGCTGGCGGCAATTGTCCTCTTTTTTATCATCGTCATCCCGCCGGCATTGACGCAGCTGCAGCAGCTCATTAACAACCTGCCCAATTATGCCGAGATGGTGCGGGAACAGATCGAAAACTGGAAGTCAACGCTGCAGGGGCTCAACCTGCCCTTCGATGTCGGCCAGCAGGCGAACAATCTGGCTGACAAGCTATCCGGCGCCCTCGTTGACCTCGGTCCCCAAATTCTGGCTTACTCGATTAACCTCGTGGGCGCCCTGACGCAGTTCTTTATCGTGATTGTCATTTCCATCTACATGCTGCTTGACGCCAAGCGCATCGGCCGCTTCGTCAGGAGCCTGTTTCCAAAACGGTACTCCGCCGATGCAGACGAGTTTGTCACAAGGACGCAACAGGCGGTCACGCACTGGATTCAGGCGCAGGCGCTGCTTAGCTTCATCATCGGGCTTAGCGTCGGGCTGGGCATCTGGTTTCTGGGCATGCTGGGAATCTGGCCCGAGGGCTCAAGCTATTCCGCCTTCTTTGGCGCCTGGGCGGGACTGACCGAGTTTATCCCTTACCTGGGGCCAATCCTGGGCGCCATCCCGCCGGTGCTCACCGCCCTGTTCGTATCACCCTGGGCGGCGCTGGCGGTGGTCGGCGTCTTTATCTTCATCCAGGAAGTGGAAGCCCATATTCTCGTGCCCAACATCATGGGCTCGGCGGTGGGCGTGCACCCACTGGTGGTCATCTTCGCCATGCTTGCCGGCGCCGAGGTTCACGGCGTGATCGGCATAATCCTTGCTCTGCCGATGGTTGCGCTGGGCAGAGAAATCACCTCCTTTTTCCGCGCCAGGCTCAGCCTGGAAAAGTGGCGCCAAAAAGAGGAGCCAACGCCGGCGGAGCAAGTAGCTGAGGAATGACAGTCCATCCGGCCTCGGCCGGAGCCCGAATGTAAAATGAGACTGGCGCAAGTACTTCAGGGAGTCAAAATCATCAGGCACGCTGCCGATCTTGACGTTGACATAACGTCAGTTATGTATGATTCAAGACAGGCGGGAAGGGGCTCCCTCTTTATTGCCCTGCCCGGGTTCAAATCCGATGGGCATGATTACGCCGCCGGCGCCCTGGAAAGAGGCGCCGCCGCCATTGTGACGGAGCGATGGTTGGCCGGGTTAAGGGCCTCTCAGGTACAGGTTGAGAACAGCCGGCGCGCCCTGGCGCAGGCCGCGGCCAATTTCTACGGCCAGCCGGCGCGCCGGCTCAAAGTTGTTGGCGTCACCGGCACCAACGGCAAGACCACCACCACATTTCTGCTGGACAGCATATTCAGGGCGGCCGGGAGAAAAACGGGGCTGGTCGGCGGCGTCGAGAACCGGACGCCGGCCGGCGTGACCAGATCGAAGCGCACAACTCCCGAAGCTCCCGATCTTCAGCGACTGCTGGCGGAGATGGTTGAGGCCGATTTTGAATTTGCCGTTATCGAGGCCTCGTCGCACGGGATCGAGCTTAGCCGGTTGGACTGCGTTCCTTTTACCGCCGCTGTTTTTACCAACCTGACCCACGATCATCTTGATCTTCACCAGGACATGGAGTCTTATTTTCAGGTCAAGCGGCGGCTGTTTTTGCCCGCACCGAAGAACGGCGTTTCAACGTGCAAGGGCGGGCAAGCGCCGCGGGCGGCTGTTAATATGGGTGATGTTCACGGCCGCCGCCTCCTTGATGAGCTTGGTCCTGGGCGGGTTGCCAGCTTTGGTTCGGCGGCGGCGGCGGAGGTGCGCGCAGAAAATCTTCGCGGCCACGCCTGGGACAGCAGATTTGAGCTGGTTACCCCGGCAGGGTCGGTTCCGGTAAGCTTTCACCTGCCGGGGCGGCATAATATTGACAATGCGCTGGCGGCGGCGGCAGCAGCGCACCTGCTGGGGCTGCCGCTTGAGGCAATGGCGGCCGGGCTGGCGTCACTGCGCTCCGTGCCCGGACGGTTCGAGCCGGTTGACGTCGGCAGGCAGTACGAAGTCGTGGTTGATTACGCGCACAATGAAGACGGGCTGGAAAGAACGCTTCAGACGGCCAGGCAATTCACCAGCGGAAAGCTGATTCTTGTCTTTGGCTGCCCGGGAGAGCGCGACTGTTACAAGCGCCCCCGGATGGGAAAAATCGCCGGCTCGCGCGCGGACTTGTCTGTGCTGACAACGGATGACTGCTACGCGGAAGAGCCGAAGCGGATACTTGACGCTGCCGAGCAGGGTCTGATCCAGTCCGGTGGCCGTTACCTGCGTATCGCGGACCGGGGGGCGGCCATTGAGGCTGCCCTGAACGCCGCGGCCCCCGGTGACCTGGTGCTGATTGCCGGCAAGGGGCACGAACGGACCCAGATAATGGCCTCGGGCCCGAAGCCGTTTAACGATGCCGAGGAGGTAAAACGGATAGCAATAAAGCAAGGCGAGAGGCGCGAGCCTGAATCAGAAATATGACGCTATTTGCTAAGAAGGGCTTGTTAATGCCAACGCCCTCTCTTGCCTGCGCCGCGTCAGAGTGATATTTTTCTTTCGTCGTCTATATTGACAACGATGGAGCTGACGGAGGTAGCGGCATGCGAATGCGGACGTGGAAGCGGTCGTGGTTGTGGGTTTCGGTATTGTTGTTTTGTTTCGCAGCATTCCTGGGCGCTGGTGCGCAGAAAGCTTTGGCCGGGCCAGTCGCTTCATGCGCGGGTAAAATACCCCCGCTTGGCCAAAAGATGGCCTGGCCCGTCGACGGCGGCGTGGTGAGGTCCTGGAGCCTCGACTGCGCCACGGGCCAAGGCCACCGGGGAATCGATATTGAGGCGGCTGCGGGCAGCAGTATCAGGGCAGCCGAGGATGGAGTGATTTCCTTTGTCGGGTTTACCCCGGCCGAAGGCGGAGGCCAGACGATCGCCATAAATCATCTATCTGGGCTTAAAAGCACCTATCTGCATCTGGCGCAAACAAATGTAACAGCAGGTCAAAGTGTTGCCCGCGGCCAAGTGATCGGGACCAGCGCCGGTCCGGCATTGCACTTTGGCGTTAAGATGAGCAGCGGCGCCGGATATTTGAATCCGCTGGAGCTTCTGGAAGAAAAAGAGCCGGTTCCTCCGCCGGAACAGGCTGCTCCACCGGCGGCAGCACCGGCCCCGGTCAGCCAGCCGGAAACTCCGCCGGCTGCGGCAAAACCCGCGCCTCCCGTGCCGGCTTCGGTGCCGCAGCCGGCTGCCAAGCCGGGGGCGGCAGCGGCGTCCGCCGCCAGCCGCTCGCCGGTGCGGCAGCCTGATAGAGGTACGTTTTCCGCCGGTCATCCGGTGGCTGCAAGCGTCCGAACGTCCGAACGCAAGGAGCTCAAGCCCGGCCAGCCGTTAAGTATGACGACCGTTTCCGACCCCGGCTTTTCCCGGTCCCGGGTCCTCAATTATCAGTTTCACGACCGTCCGGAATCACCAGCCGGCGCCGCCGAAAAAATAAAGGTCGAATCAGGAGCCGGGCGAAGTCATGGCAGATCGGGCCTTCCGGGGGCGGGGGCAGTCCTTGCTTCGGTCGGGATTATCATTGCAGCCGCGGCGGCTGCCGCAGCAGCGACCCGCCGCGCCGCCGCCACCCCAAGGCTCAGGGAGAAACATGACGCGCTTGCTATATCAGCATTCCCGTAGGGCGCGCCCGAGTTCATTCCGAACGAATTGGAAGATCAGCTAATTGAACAACCTCTGTTTAAACCTGCTACTATATCAGCGCTATATCAACGCCTGTTAATCCGGCATCGGGGCCATGAGCAAAAGTTTCTACGTTACCACGCCAATTTATTACGTCAACGATGCGCCTCATATCGGCCATGCCTACACGACAATTGCCGCCGACGTCCTCGCCCGTTATCACCGGCAACTTGGAGAAGACGTTTTTTTTCTCACCGGGACGGATGAGCACGGCAACCCCGTCGCCAGAGCGGCGGAGCGACGGGGGCTCAAGCCTCAGGAACACGCCGACGAGATGGCGGAGAAGTTCATCAACCTCGCGGCGCTGGTTAACGCCAGCAATGATTTTTTCATCCGCACCACCGATCCCGGGCATGTGGCGGCGGTGCAAGGATTCATGCAGCAGCTTTATGACCGGGGAGATATCTATCTCAAATCTTACAAGGGGCTTTATTGCGCCGCCTGTGAGGCTTTTTACGCTGAGAAGGACCTGATCGGCGGCAAATGCCCCGACCATGGCACGGTCGCCGAAGAAGTGGAGGAGGAAAATTATTTCTTCCGGCTTTCCCAATACCGGGAGAGGCTGCTCAAACATTACCGGGACAATCCCGAATTCGTCCGGCCGCGTGTCCGTTTCAACGAAGCCAGCAGCTTCATCAGCGCCGGCCTTGAAGATATCAGCATCAGCAGGGCGGCCCTCAAATGGGGAATTCCCGTTCCCTGGGATGAAAGCCAGGTGGTGTATGTCTGGGTTGACGCGCTGCTCAATTATATTACCGCGCTAGAGATCGGGGGCGAGGACGCCGACTTGAGCAGGTTTTGGCCTGCCGATTATCATCTGATGGCCAAGGACATCCTCAAGTTTCATGCCGTAATCTGGCCGGCGCTGCTGTTGGCGCTTGGTTATGATCTCCCCCGGCATCTGTTCGTGCACGGTTACCTGCTGATGGGCGGGCACAAGATGAGCAAGACGCGCGGGAACGTCCTCGACCCTGTTGACATTATTGGCCGCTACGGCGTTGACGCCTTCCGGTTTTACTGTTTCCGCGAGGTCGCCTTCGGCCAGGACGGGATTGTTTCTCCAGAAGGGTTTGAGTCGCGCTACAACGCCGAGTTGGCCAACGATCTTGGCAACCTTGTCAGCCGGACTGTGGCCATGATTGACAAGTACCACAGTGGCATTATTCCGGAGAGTCCGGCCGGGCAGGGCGCAGAACTGGCGGGGCCGGTTACGAGCGGCATAAATGACATGCAGGCGGCAATGGCCGAGGTTGATCTGACCGGGGCGCTGGAAACCATATGGCAAATCGTTCGGCGGGTCAATGGGTTTGTCGAAGAGAAAAAACCCTGGGCGCTCGCCAGGGACGGCTCCCGGAGCAGTGAACTCGCCGCCGTGCTCTGCAGCCTGGCGGAGGGCATCCGGCTTTGTGCGCTCCTGTTGCATTCGTATATGCCCGGGACGTCGGTTGAGATCATGAGACGCCTCGGCCAGCCGGAGGAGGAGCGTGATTTTTCCCTGGAAGAAGCGGAGTGGGGCGGCCTGTTGCCAGGCGTGAGCGTTACCGCAAGCAGCCCTCTCTTTCCGAAGTTTGCGCGGGAATAAAGACGCCTTGGCTGGAAGGCTGGACAGACAGCCGGTGCTGGTTGACGCGCATGCGCATCTGGACCTTCTGGATTATCCGTCCAAGGCTGTCGCCGATGCGCTCGCAAGCGGAGTAGCCGGAATTATTGCTGTTGGCACTGATCTTGCCAGCAGCCGCCGGGCGGTGGAGTTCTCGCTGAAATTCCCGCAAGTGCTGGCCTGCCCCGGCATCCATCCCCACGAAGCCGCTTCTGTTGACCGGGAATTATTTACCAAACTGAGAAATCTGGCGGCATCCCCCCGGGTGGCCGCCATAGGCGAAACCGGGCTTGATTTTTACCGGGAGCTGGCGCCGCGGCAGGCGCAAATCGATCTCTTCCGCCGCCAGATCGCGCTGGCGCGCGAAAAAGATCTGTCACTGATGGTTCATACCCGCCAGGCGGCCGGCCCCACACTTGAGATCCTGGCAAGCGATGCGGCGGGGCTGACCGTAATTCTTCATTGTTTCTCTCTATGGGATCAAGTGCAGGAATGCGCCCGCCGTGGTTATTATATGTCGATTGCCGGGAACGTTACCTACAAAAAGGCGGATGAGCTGCGCAGGGCGGCGGCGTCAATTCCGTTCCATTTGCTCCTTACCGAGACCGACAGCCCGTATCTTGCGCCGGTGCCGCACCGCGGCAAGCCCAACCGGCCCGAATACGTCCAGTTCACCGCTGCGGAGATTGCGCGGCTGCGCGGGCTGAGCGAAGCAGCGTTTGCCGCACAGGTCCTGGCGAATTTCAGCCGCGCTTTCAACCGGCTGAAGCCCGGCTGAAGCTGGTTATTCACTTGATCAAATGAGCTGATTATGGATAAAATAGCCTGCAATTTAACACATTATCATGTCATCAGCAATGCTTATTTCTTGCCATCTGATCGGATGGTTGAGTTTAGAAGAAGGGAAAAAGGGAAAAAAGAAAAATTGTTGACTACCAAGGTATACATTATTAAACTAAAACAGAACCTAGCTTAACCGGAATTTGTTTTTATTATGTTGATTTCCTTAAAAAGCGAGTACGGCCTGCGGGCCATGATGGATATTGCCGCTCAGGGCGGGAAAACCCCTGTGGGGCGGGCCGGCATTGCCAGCCGGCAGCAGATTCCGCTGCCGTTTTTGACACAGTTGCTTGGCCGCCTTGTGGGCGGCGGCCTGCTGATCAGCACAAGGGGGCCGTCCGGCGGGTACAGCCTGAGCCGGTCGCCGGTAGAAATCAGCCTGCTGGCGGTCATAACAGCGCTCCAGGGACGCGTCGATCCCGCAAATTGCGCCTCTGTCAGCCATGACGGGCAATGCGACAGGATGAAAGGCTGCGGCTTGGCGGGAGTTTGGTCACGGCTCAAAAGCGCGAGCGAGCAGGTGCTGGAAAAAACAACCCTGATGGATATTCTTTCTGAAAGCAGCGAGAGCCAGCCATTAAACCCGCCAAAACCCGACGGGCCGGCTGTGGCCTTGGCGGAAACCGGAGCCGCCGACCGGAAGCTGGACTGCGTTGGCGACGCCTGCCCGCTTCCAATTGTCAGAATCGCCAGAAAGATGAAAGAGCTAGCGCCGCAGCAGGTTCTCGAAATATGGGCTGACGATGAGGGCGCCAAGGCCGATATTCCCGCCTGGTGCCTGGGAACAGGCAATGATTTTCTCGGTCATGAGCCATTCGGCAGAAAGACAAAGTTCATTATTCGCAAAACCGGCGCTGGCGTCGCCGGCAACTAGGGCAAGAAAATGGGAAAATCAACAAATTCAGCTATTTTCCTTGATAATGCCGCAACTACCCGGACCGATCCGGAAGTGGTGGCGGCAATGCTGCCATGGCTTGAGCAGAACTTTGGCAGCCCCGCCACCTTGTATTCGATGGGCTCCGAGGCGAAGCAGGCAATTGAGTCAGCCCGCCAGAGCCTGGCCGGGCTGATTGGCGCCGAGTCCAAGGATATTTTCTTTACAAGCGGCGCCACCGAATCGAACAACTGGGTCATCAAGGGAGTCGCTGAGGCGCGGGCGGGAAAGGGAAGGCATATTATCACCAACGAAGCCGAGCATCACTCCATCCTGATGCCGCTACGCCACCTGGAAAAAAAGGGCTGGGATGTGACCTATCTGCCCGTCGATTCCGACGGCCTCGTTGATCCGGATGCGGTCGCAGCCTCTATTCGTCCCGACACGGTGCTTATTACGATGGTGCACGCCAACCATGAGATTGGCACCATCCAGCCAATTACAGAGATTGGCCGCATTGCCCGTGAAAGCGGCGTAGCCTTTCATGTTAATGCCGCCCAGACCGTCGGCCATATCCCGGTCGATGTTCAGGCGCTGGGTGCAGACCTGCTGTCACTTTCCGGGCACAAATTCTACGGCCCCAAGGGAGTGGGCGCCCTCTACATCAAGCGCGGCGTCCGGATTATTCCGCTGCTTCATGGAGGCAGCCAGGAAAAGAAGCGCCGCGCCGGCACCCACAACGTGCCCGGCATCGTCGGCCTGGGCGAGGCCGCCCGGATTGCCAGCCGCGACCTGGTGGCTGAAGCCGATCAGCTTGGCAGCCTCAGGGATTATATCTTTGCCTGGGTGGAGGAAAACATCGAGGACGTACGCATCAACGGACACCGCCGCCGTCGGCTTCCCAATAACGTTAATTTTTCCCTGGAAGGAATCGAAGGCGAATCAATCATGCTGTCGCTGTCCTATCCCACGGCCGAAGGGGCAAGGCCGGTTTTCATCTCGACCGGTTCGGCCTGCGTCTCCGGGAGCCTGGAGCCGTCGCACATCCTGCTGGCGCTGGGCATGCCGGCGGAGCTGGCGCACGGCTCTGTCAGAATCTCGATGGCGAAAGGGGAAACGCGGGAAGAGATAGATTACGCCCTTGAAGCGATCGCGGCTGTCGCCGGGCGACTTCGGGAAATGTCCCCGGTTTATAAGCGCGGGAACAAGAAATGCGCCGCTTTTGACAAAACGGAAGGTTGTGACTGCGAGGCTGCCGGTTAACCGCCGGTTAAGGCAACCAGGAGGATAATTATGTACTCAGAGAAAGTTATGGACCATTTCCAGAACCCGCGCAACATGGGCGAGGTTGAGAACCCTGACGGGGTCGGCGAGGTGGGGAACCCGCAGTGCGGTGATGTGATGCGGATTACGATCAAGGTCGATGAGAAGGAAGACCGCATCGAGGACGTCAGATTCAAGACGCTCGGGTGCGGCGCCGCCATCGCCACTAGCAGCATGGTTACCGAACTTGCAAAGGGCAAGCGGCTGGATGAGGCCCAGGAGATCTCCAAAAAGGTTGTCGCCGACGCCCTCGGAGGCCTGCCGCCGCAGAAAATGCATTGCTCCAACCTGGCTTCGGACGGCCTTCGCAAAGCGATCGAGGACTACCGCTCCCGGCACGGAAACTAGCCCAAACTGCAAATCATTTAAAAATGCCCGCTCCCGTCGGGCATTTTTCTTGCCTGCCTAAAGCGTTTCCACCTGTATACCGATGAGGGCATTACCGGGCGGGGTCGGGGTTTACCCTGAAATGCTGGGGCGGATGAGCTTAAAGAATAAACTTCACATGGGCTTGCGGGGCAAGCTTTTTATTATGGTCGGGGCAGTGGTGATGATCATTGCTGCCGCTCTTACTTACTATTCTTCAGAATATCTCAGCCAGACCATCAACCAGGAATACTGCCAGCGGGCTGAGGCTTTTGCCGGTTTCTTCGATGCGGCGATGGCCAATATGGGGGGGATGCCCATGGACAAATCGATGCAGGGCCATATTGACTCCCTCATGCGACAGAATGAGGATGTCGAGAAGATCAACATTTATGCGCCCGTGGGAGGATCCGTCCGCGACGTCGCCAGCAGCGACCGCAGCCAGGTGGGCAAGCTAGCCGCGGAGGCCGACGCCGCTCCCTTAAGCGGCGGCGGCACCAGGTTCATGTCAAAATGCGATGAAGACAAGAAAACCACTGCCGCAACCGCCGGCGCCAACCCGGCCGGCTCAGGCGGCGATCGCGGCACGGTGGCGCCCCTGCCCCGGAACGCCATTGAGATGATCTCGCCGCTTCGCGATACTAAAGGCAATGTAATTGCCTCAATCGGCGTGTACCTCAACACCGCCGAGCGGGACAACCTCATCCGCTCCGAGCAAATCCGCTTTGGCCTGATTACCAATCTGGGGCTGCTGGCGCTGCTGGGCCTGTTTTACTTCGCTTTTAACCGGTTTATGCTCCGGCCGATGCGGCAGCTGACAGAGAAAACGAAACAAATTAGCGGCCGGCAGTATGATCCGGTGCCGGGGATTGATCGCCACGACGAAATTGGCGAACTGGCTTTGGCCGTTAACGATCTGTCCTTGTCGCTGAAGTGGCGGGACGAAGAGGTGGGCCTGCTGCTGGCCGCCAGCGCCTCGGTCTCTTCGTCGCTGTCAGTTGACAAAATATTGCAGACATTATGTAACAAGATTGCCAGCTCTCGGAAAGTGACATTCTGCCGTGTTTCGCTGCTCGAGCCCGAAACCGGCATGATGGTCATCAAGGCGGTCGCGGCCGCCCGGCCCGTAGAGTGGGATTACCGTGTCGGCGACAAATTCCGGCTGGAGGACGCCCATTATCACTCGCAGGTGTTAAATTGCGGCAGCCTGGTTTTGATAAAGAAAGACGGGCTTTCCACCGCGGATCGGGGCCGGGAATGGGACTGGGTGCTGACGCCGGATACGCAATCGGCCCTGTTGCTTCCCCTTTGGGCCGGCGATGACATTATCGGCGTCGTCACCCTGGGCGAAGTGAGGTCGTGGAAGCGTGCGACCTTTTCCAGCAACAAAACGGAGTTTTACCGCACACTCGTCAACCACGCGGCCACCGCCATCGATAACGCCCGCCTGTATGAAAAGGCGGGGCGGCAGGTGCGGGAGCTGTCCGCAATGCACAATATCAGTCAGGCGCTTACCTCGACGCTCAATTATCAGGAGGTTATCAATGCGGTGGCGCAGAAAGTGGGCAGCCTTTTTGGCGCCCAGTTCGCTTCCGTCCTCATTCCTGATGAAAAACGCCGCAATCTGAAAATTGTAGCCAGCTTTAACCTCTCCAGAGAATATATCTGGGCGATTAACAAAAAACGGCGGATGCCGATGGGGGCGGGCCCGGTAGGGAAAGCGTTCATGGAGCGGAAGCCGTTTGTGGTGGAAAACGTCTTTTCCGATCGCAGCTACGAACAGTGGAAGCATATTGCCTCGATGCAGGGTTACGCTTCACTGATCGCATTGCCTCTGGTTGCAAAGAACGAAAGCATTGGTGTTATCTGCATCTATTTCGCCGAGCCGCGCAAGTTCGACCAAGCCGAGATTGATTTGCTGGCGACCTCCGCAAACGAGTCCGCCATTGCCATTGAAAATGCACGCATGTACCTGGACTTGCAGGAAGCGCTTGTCGGCACCATCCGTTCGCTGGCCGAGACGATCGACGCTAAGGACCCGTACACCCGCGGGCATTCGGAGAGAGTCTCACTTTATGCCGAGGCCATCGGCCGAGGGCTCGGGTTGGGAAGTGAAGAGCTCAGGACTGTCCGGTATGCCGGCTATCTGCATGATGTCGGCAAGATTGGCATACCCGACGCCATTTTGTCCAAAACGGGCAAGCTTTCGCTGGAGGAATTTAATATCATTAAAAAGCACCCTGTGCGGAGCGAGCGCATTCTCGAACCGGTCAGTTTTCCATTTCCGGTTCAGCCAATTGTCCGTCATCATCATGAACGGTTTGATGGCAAAGGGTACCCGGACGGCCTTGCCGGGGAAGAGATCCCGCTGGGCGCCAGGATTCTGCTGGTGGCGGACGCATACGAAGCGATGACTTCGGACCGCCCCTACCGCAAGGCTCACACCGCCGAGCGGGCCCTCAAGGAGCTGATGGCGAACAAGGGCACCCAGTTTGACCCCCGGGTTGCGGATGTTTTCGCCAAAGTGATAATGGCCGGCAGCAGCTACCAGCGGCAGATGAAGATGGGCGCTTGATAACGCAATGCCGCTTTCACATTTTTCAGCCGATGGCCGGTAATTTCTATCGCGGCCATGCGGCATGTCAAAGCACGGCTAGCTGGAAGAGGTTGACAATATGCCAGATCAGCTTAAGCAGCGGGGCATCGGTAATCATCTAAGAGCCTATCCCCGCAGGTAATTCGTGGCGAGGTTCCAAGAGAAGGAACATGTCAGAGTTTCATTTTTTATTTGATTTTGGCTCCCACCTTGCCCGGCTGGCGGGCGAGGTTTCCGGAGAGGAAAAAGAAGAGCTTGTCCCGGCAACGCTCGAGGCGTTTAATCTGGCCGCCGCCATAGTGGCGTTTTTCTTCGCCTTGAGGGTGCTGCCTTCGATTTCCCGGGACGTGAGGAAAAGGTCCTGGCTGCTCTTGAGCCTGGCGGCGATCACCTTCGCCATTGCCGAGATTATCGGCACCCTGCAGGAACTGGGATCGTTCGAAGTGGAAGGTCTTTATGAGGCCACCGAGGCCATTTTTGCCATCCTGTTTGCTGCCGGGTTTTACTACCTGTACAACGCTGAGCACAGGGAGACGCTCAAGTTGCGCCTGCAATCTACCACTGATGATCTCACCCGGCTTTACACCCACGGTTTCTTCCGCACCTATCTTGTCAACCGGGTGGCCGGCCTCAAGACAGACGGCACGGAGCTTACCGTCCTGTTTCTTGATATCGATGACTTCAAGGACTACAACGACAGGTTCGGGCATCAGGAAGGCGACTATGTTTTGCAGAAAGTTGCCGAGACGATGCGCCTCGTCGCCCGCGGCGAGGATGTCGCCTCAAGATACGGCGGCGAGGAATTCACCCTGATCGTGGGCTGTGACTTTGATACCGCCTGCCGGGTGGCCGAGCGGCTGCGGGCGGACATTGAGCAGCGCTGTTCGACTTTTGCCGACCGCCTGATCCGGCGCAGCATTACTGTGTCGATCGGCTTGGCAACCTTTGGCCGGGATTCGAACTCGGCGGACAAGCTGGTTCAGATTGCCGACGCACGCATGTACCGGGCGAAGGCAATGGGCAAGAATCTGGTTTACATCGGCGACGTTGACCTCGAGGAGAAAACGCCGCATGAGGCGATTATCCGGACCGCTCATCAGGCAACCGGCATGATTGCCGCCGATGAGGCAGTCGATTAGCGAAGCGCCGGGAATGGTCAGCTTTTCTTAAGGGCGGCCGGGGGAAGGCGGGAATCCTGTTTCAAGCTGCGGAGCGCCCGGCCGATAATATTATCGTCCCGTTCACAAGGTGATTTGCGAGCAACAGGTTGCCTGCTTCCCCTCTTGAAAGATGATACTCTGGGGCAAGATAAGCCATTTTTCCGTGTTTATGGTGCTCCAGCTGCTTGCCAGTGATCGCAAGTCCGGTCTGCTGGAGCTCGAGGACAACGAAGAGCGCTCAACCATCTTCCTCACCGAAGGCCTGGTCGACGCGGTTTCGGTGCCGCGCTCCGATCACATGCTCGGATCCAAGCTGGTCAAGGCCGGCCACATCTCGCAGTCCGATTTGAGGAAGACCATCCTCGCCGCCACCCTTAAGGACAGCAAGCGCGAGTTCTTGGGGCTGACGCTGATGAAGAGCGGACTGGTCGCGCCCGAAATGCTTGCCCGGACGATTTCCGAACAGGCTTATGACAATACTCTAGAATTGTCAAACTGGGTCGAGGGCACCTTCAAGTTTATCGTTCCCCGGCAGCCAGCGATTTTCACCGCTTCGCCGCGGATCAACGTCCAGCATCTTCTCCTGGAGACGAGCAGGCGGCTGGACGAAGGCCAGCGGCCCAGCCGGAAAAAAGCCACCCCTGCCGGCGATGATCTCTGCGCCACTTGCTCCGCCAATTGCAGCGACGAGCAGAAAGACAAATACCTTAAAGATGGCATTTGTTTGTGGCGCAACATGTCGGTCGTGGTCAGGGAATCGTTCTTCTCACCGGAAAGGCCGCGCCTCGACGAGGACGGCGAGCGCATCATCGATATTCCTTTCCTCTAGCCGCGCAACTCCGGCATTTCTGCCTTCCATTTCACCACAGTCCGAAAAGCCGGCGCGGCCCGTATCGTTAAAGCATTCTTAAGAAGCAGATTCAGTCACGTTGAAAACACCTGGTCCTTTAAGTAGACTGGGACTGCTTCGGGCTGGTTCATGATTCCCTTCAGACGCATATTGATTTTGGCGGCGGTGCTGGTCCTGATCGTGATCGCCGGGACGGGCGGATTTATGCTGGTGGAGGGCGACAGCGTCGTTGACGCTTTTTTTACGACCGTGGTCCTGATCTCCACGGTGGGAATGGGATCAGCCCCGGTCTCGGCGGCCGGCAAGCTGCTCGCCGTGGCTCTGATTGCCGGGGGCGTGGGGACCCTGATTTACGCCTTCAGCACGGTAATCGAGTTTTTCATGGCGGGTTATTTCGGCGAGATGCTGGGGGAGCGGAGCGTGAAGAAAAAAATTTCCGAGCTTGAGAATCATTATCTTGTCTGTGGCTTCGGCCGGGTGGGAGAACAGGTGGCAAGGGAGTTCATGCGGTCCGGCGAGCCATTTGTGGTAATCGACTCAAACCCGGAAAGCATCGCCCGCTGCAGGGCCATGGGCGTCCTCTGCCTGGAGGGGGATGCGGCTGACGATGAAACCCTTGTGCGTGCCGGCCTGAAGCGGGCCAAGGGCCTGGTGGCCTGTGTTGACTCTGATGCCGACAATGTCTACGTGACGCTTTCGGCGCGGGTAATGTCTCCCCGGCTTTGGATTGTCGCCCGGGCCAATATGGAGGAATCCTACGGCAAGCTGGAAAAGGCGGGCGCCAACAAGGTTGTCTCGCCTTACGCCATCGGCGGTCGCGAGATGGCGACGCTGATAATGAAGCCGATGGTGAGCGATTACCTCGATGTGGTCACCGGCGGCGGCGAGCTGGAGTTGAGAGTGGAAGAGTTCACCATGCCGGCAGGCTCTCCGGCAATCGGCAAAAGCATTGTCGACCTCCAGATCCGCCAGACTACCGGCGCGATCGTGCTCGCGGTGAGGAAGCCGGGCGGCAAGTTTGACACAAATCCTGATCCGGAGACAACCCTAGCTGAGAATGATGTCCTCATCAGCGTGGGCACGCCGGCTGAAATTCATTCACTCGAGCAGCTCTTCGCTCCTGCCGGCGCTTCCTCGGTAAGTTGACAAATAAGATTGATCTTTACCTTGACCGTTTCGAAGGCGATTATGCTGTCCTGATTGGCGCCGCCGCCGAGTTCAATTTCCCCCGCAGCCTGCTCCCTGAGGACATCCGCGAAGGCGATTTCGTCACGTTCCTGATGGAGGTCAACAAAGAGAAAACGGGCCGCAGCGCCGGCGAGATCGGGCGGTTACGGCAGGAACTGGACTCAGAGAGCTGATGGTTATGCAGGATTCTGCCGATTTCATCTCATTTTTTTACAAATTGGTAAGTGAAGCAGTCAGGGGTTTGCTGGCAGGCTGGGGAATTGAGAAGCTGGCTGATATGTATACTCTGGAGCCGGCGTCAAGGCGCGGCCACGGCGACCTTGCCACGAGCATGGCGCTCGTTGCCTCGGGCATGATCAACCATCCGCCACGCCAGTTGGCTGAGGAGCTGGTTGCGGCGATGCAGGCTAATCAAGGATTGAAAGAACTGACCCGTTTCGAGGTTGCGGGCCCCGGCTTTATCAACTTTTTCCTTAAAGAGGATGCGCTGGTCGGCGCCGTCGGGAGTGCGCTGGCGCTGGGAACCCACTTCGGCTCGGGGGATCCGGACCATCCTGAAAAAATCCTGCTCGAGTTTGTCAGCGCCAATCCCACCGGCCAACTGCACGTAGGACATGCCCGCTACGCCGCCTACGGCGACTCCCTCAAGCGCGTTCTTGCTTTCCTGGGCCATGATGTCACGACAGAATTTTATATCAACGATTACGGCGCTCAGATGGAGATTTTTGGCCGCTCGCTGGCGGCCAGGTACGCGCAGACGCTCGGCCTTGAGGCGGAACTTCCCGTGGACGGTTACAGAGGTGACTACCCCCGCCGGGTCGCCGCCAGGATCGCCGGCGAGATAGGCGACAGGCTGCGGGACGAGGTGACGCCGGCCCCCAGCGCCGCGGCGATTGATTTTTTCAGGGAGCGGGGATGTGAGATCGTGCTGGCGGAAATGAAAGCCGAGCTTGACGGCTTCCGGGTTGATTTTGACAGCTGGTTTTCGGAGGCGTCCCTGTACGCCGTCGGCGCCGCCCAAAAGATTGTCGATAAACTGAAGGGTCCGGGCGAGACTGAAACCAGGGAGGGGGCGTTATGGCTCAAGACCACTCGTTACGGCGACGACAAGGACCGTGTCCTTATCCGTAAACACGGCGAGCCGACCTATTTTGCGTCGGACATCGCCTACCATTTTGACAAAGCAACCCGTCCTCAACATTTCAACCGCCTTATCAATATCTGGGGCGCCGACCATCATGGTTACGTCGCCCGGATGAAGGCGGCCATGCAGGCGCTCGAGCCGCTTGTCCCGGAAAATGAGAGACCGCAATTGGAGATCATCATTGGCCAACTGGTAAACGTGATCGAAAGAGGGGAGCGCAGGCAGATGTCCAAGCGCAAGGGGACGATGGTGACGCTGAAAGAGCTTCTGACGGGCATCGGCGTCGACGCCGCCAGGTTCTTCCTCGTTGATCGCAGTCATGACAGCGCCATGGATCTCGACATGGAAAAGGCAAAGCTAAAGTCGGAAGAAAATCCCGTCTATTACGTCCAGTACGCGCATGCCCGCATTTGCAGCATCGTCAGAAAAGCGGAGGCCGATGGTTTCAGAATGATTAACTATGACGGTTACAGCGGCCTGTCAAACCAGGAAAGGCAGCTGATCATGGACGTCCTTTTTTTCCCGCAAGTGGTGGATGGCGCCGGCCGGATGCGGGAGCCGCACCGGCTGACGGCGTACGGGCGCGCGCTGGCAGCCTCCTTCCACGTTTTTTACCACAATTGTCCGGTGCTGGGGGCGGAGCCGCAGGCGGCTTCATTTCGCCTTGACCTCTGCCGGCTGGTCCGCAGTACGATCGCCACCAGTCTTGAGTTGATCGGCGTTTCCGCGCCTCAGTCCATGTAACTGTGTTTGCCGGGTGGCGGCCAGATGCTGAGATCCCTAAGGCAGCTTCACGGAAGCATTTTTATTCTGGCGCTGGCAAACGGCGTCATCATGACCGGGTTCATGATGGTGCTGCCGCTGCTGCCGCGCTATGCCGATCAGCTTGGCTTTAACCAGTTTCAAATTGGCCTGCTGATAGGTTCGTTCTTTATCGGCCGGGTGCTGTTTGAATTCCCGGTCGGCATCCTGTCCGATTACATAGGCCGCCGGCTGATCATGTGGTCGGCCCTGTTTCTGTTTGCGGCGGCAACTGCAGCTTATGCCGTCACGACCGTGGCGGCGGCGATGATTAGCCTCAGGCTGCTTTCCGGCATGGCGGCGTCGGCATTTGCGGTTGGGTCCCAGGCATACATCAACGACCGGACTCCGGTCAACATCCGCGGTCTTGCCAATGGAGTCAACAGCAGCGCCATCAATGCGGGGGTGGTGGCCGGGCCCCTGCTGGCCGGATTTCTATCCCAGGCTTATTCCATCAGGACGCCCTTCTGGTTCGCCGGCGCGCTCGGCGCCGGCTGTTTTGTCCTCAGTCTTTTCGTTCCTTCATCCGGCGCCGGGCCGCGACCGAGGGGGCGGCCGTTGCTCAGGAATGCCGCCGGCAAACGCCTGCTGACGACTGTTTTCTGCCTGCCTGCTTTCTCCCTGTCGCTGGTGCACTTTCTCCAGTGGATGGGCGTGGCCATCTTTCTGACGATGGCGCCAATCATTACAGCCGAAAAGCTCGGCTGGGGCGTGGGCCTGGTTGCAGTGGCGTTGGCAGCCAGCGGCGCCGTGTCGGCCATATCCAGCCCGCTCCTGGGGCAACTTGCCGATCTCAGGGGCCGGATCCGGCTGATGGCCGCCGGCCTGGCAATAATGGCGATTCAAAGCCTGTTTGTGCTGCTGCACCCGGGCACGGCGATAACGCTGGTGGCCTTCGCGGCGGGCGGATTGGGAGCGCCCGCTTATTTCAACGCATTCTTTTCGCTAATTGGGGACGTCACCACCCAGGCGCAGCGCGGCGCTGTCACCGGATTTGTGGGATCTTTCGGCGAATGGGGCAGCATTATTGGCAGCGCCTTGATGGCGCCGCTGTTGTGGCGTGATTTAAGTAGCGCGGCGCCGCTGGTGCTCGATGTCGGCGTGTTTCTGATTGCCATGCTGTTTGTCATCTATTCACGGGCTGTTCTCCTTAAGCGCCTCGGCCGGCCCGCGAGTGCGGGGAGAGGCTGAGCCGTGCCCGAGCTGCCGGAGGTTGAGACGGTGCGCCGCCAACTGGAGCCTTTTCTGGCGGGAAAAACAATCATTGGCATCAGCGTTCCCGACCCCGCTGTCGTCGCGCCGCTGTCGCCGCAGGCGTTTGGGCGCCGGCTGCGGGGCGAAAAAATAAAGGCGGTATCGCGGCGGGGAAAGTACCTGCGCCTGGAGCTGGATGGAGGCGGCATGCTGGTGATTCACCTGCGGATGACGGGGGTGTTGTCGTTTGTGCAGAAAGATGATAAAAAGCCGGAGAAGCGCTTCCTGCGCCTCAAGCTGTGTTTCAGCAACGGCGGTTGCCTCTATTTCCGCGACCAGCGCCGGTTCGGCACGGCCCGCATCCTTGCGTGCGGCGAGGCGGGGAGTTTTTTTGTCCGGCTGGGCCCGGAGCCACTCGCGCGCTCCTTTACGCCGGATGTGCTAAAAAGGCTGCTCGATTCGCGCAAACGGCCGCTGAAGTCTTTTTTACTTGACCAGTCGATCATTGCCGGCATTGGCAATATTTACGCCGATGAAGCGCTTTTCCGCGCCGGGCTGCATCCGCTCCGTCCGGCGGGAAGCTTGTCAGCGGCCGAGGCGGGCCGGCTGAGCCGCGCCATCAAGGAAACGCTCAGGGAGGCAATCAGCCTGGCGGGAAGCTCAGTTGACACTTACCGCGACACGCGCGGCCGGCGGGGCCGCTTTCAAGAGACTTTCCGCGTTCACCGGCGGGTGGGAGAGCCATGCCCCGGCTGCGGCGGCACGGTGAAGAAGATCAGAGTGGGGGGCAGGGGGACATTCTTTTGCCCGTCATGCCAGGCATAGCAATCTGCCGTCCTCCTTGCAACGCTTCGGCTTCCGTACGGCCAGATCCCGGCAAGCCCTCGCAACGATTCATTTCCACGGCAATCCGGAACTTTTTAAAATACGGCCTGCGGTTCCAGGCTGAACTCCCGGTAGCCGGCCACCGTGGCGCCGCCGAGGGATTTGGCGAGATAAAGAGCGCGATCAGCTTTTGACCTTAGCGCGCCAACGTCAGTGCCGTCCGTGGGACAGGCCACAATTCCAATCGAGACGCCGGTCATTTCCCGCCCGCCGCTCTTGAGGTTCAATGACTGCGCCTTGCTGCTGACGCGCCGCGCCAGACGCTCGGCATCCTCGCTGAGAACGCCGGGCATCACCATGAAGAACTCATCGCCACCATATCTGACGGCGACATCCGTCTCCCTTTTTTCAGCTGACAGGATGGATGCAAGATGCCTCAGCGCCGCGTCGCCGGCCTGATGCCCGCGGGCGTCATTCAGCTGCTTCAGCCGGTCCAGATCGATCATCAGGAGCGAAAAAGGGATGTGATAACGTTTGTACATTTCCAGATTTTGATGCAGTTGCCGCCGAAAAAAACGGACATTGTAAAGACCTGTCAAGCTGTCGGTGTTGGCCTCCTGCTGCAGTTTTTGGGAGCGCCGGTCAATAAACGCCTCGAAACCCGTCTTCAGGATTTGACCAAAGCCGTCGTCAAGCCGTTCAGAGACGACCAGAGCCATTCTGTCCGAGGCCCGCAGGCGGCGTCCGGCGGCTTCAACGATCATCTTTTTTAACCGCATGTAATCGTCAATAACCATGCCGGAGTCTGATTCATCCCGCCGCAGGGTGGCGATTCGGGCAGCCGCCAGCTTTAGGTCGGGATTGGCGGCAAGATCCTCGCCGGGCTCGCCGATCAAGCGCGCCAAGGCGGCCACCAACTCCGGAAGCCCGGCGGCAAGTTCGTCGGTGGGAAACGACCTTAGCGAGGCGAGGTCCAGGCTTTCAATTTCATCGCTAAGCCAGTTTCTGACCACCTCGCCCTGATGCCGGCTTAATGACCCGCTTGCTTTTTGAGCGACAATCCGGACGTCCGGGACCTGGCTGGATGTGAAATTTGCGGCAGTTTCAGAATCCCGGTTCATTCAGTTTATCCAAAATCATATTTGTGACAGGTTCAACATTCAACGATCCCGGTTATTTTGTCACCGGGATGGCGTAGTTAAACAAATACCATTGCGCAATGTTCTACCTTGGAGCCTAACCTGGCAGGTGCATCATTCCGGGATAAGCTCTCATTCCGCATTCCAAAATCAGCACTGCGCATCTCAGATGGTTTTCTTGAACAGCGCCGCCATTCCACCCTGCAACGCGCTTATGTGATTTCCGCCGGCCGGCGCCTCCGTCACGCTCGGATCCGGCCCCGTGGAGATGTCTTCCAGCCTGCTGCTTACGGCGCCAAGTCTGCGCATCGTCTCGCTTCTCAACCGGAGGGTAACATCCAGCACTGATTCAATCGTTTCCAGCGCCTCCAGCCTCGATCTAAGGATGTTTCTTTCCATGCGGGAATAATCGCCGGTAATCCTTTCGCTGATCTCCAGCACGCCGGCGGCGACCTGCGCCAGCGCCGCGTCCATCATGCGGCCAAACTCCTTTAGTTCCCGTGCGGCCCCGGGAGAGTGGCCGGCTGCCTGGCCGGCGGCATCAGGCCGGACTCTGGCAACAGTTGGCTCCGACTCCAGTTCGGCAATCCGGCGATCGATCATTTCCTGAATATCCATTTTCCTCCTGTCCGATGTTTTTGCCGTATTTCCCTGGACCAATCGTGCACAAGTCCAGGCATGCCGGAGCCCGATCATGGTCTTGAAGACTATCTCAAAAGTCTATCATGTTAAGATAGCCTCTTATGCAGGGTCAAACGAAAGGCGCGGCTTTCGATGATCTTAAACCAGCCGCAGCATGTATTTCTACATGATCTTGTTGGTTTCCTTTAGGAAAACTGGGGACATGACCCAATTTCCGAAGGAAATTGGGTCATGTCCCCGATCAACTGGTATTTTTCCTGTTCGTTAAAGAGAGTTATAATAAAGCACTAAATTAAAGCCCCGACCGACCATTTCAGGCGAATATGAGTAGAGCAACAACTTTACCGGGCCGCCGCACCTTTCGCACCGACGGCAGACGCAAGCCGGCCGTGTTGGCCGTTTCGGCGGCGGTGGCCCTTATGGTTCTTTACGCTGCCCTGGCGTCCCTGTTTCCTGCCGGCATCGATATCAGCCCGGCGGTTGGCAGTATGGATGTTCCCGCCGGCCAGCAACTGCATGTCTCGGCCAGCTGGTTGAGAGGCAGCATCAACAGCGTCCAGGTTAAGGAAATACCGCTCGACCCCGCCGGCGCCTCCACGGGCGCAAAGCAGATCGAAGGCCACATGGAAAACGGCGTGTTCGTGACGCCGTCGGGCCCGCTTCAGTTCAAGTCCGATACCCGTTACGAGGTTTCGGTCAGCGCCAGCCTGCTTCAGTTTACCCTGACGGGTCCTCATCATCGTCAGGTGACCGAGCGGGCCACATTCCAGACGATCACGACGCCGGCGCCGCTTTTCTCTCAGGAGACGCAGGTTGTGCCCGCCGGGGAGCCAATCGTGGTGGAATTCAACACACCGATCAGTTCTTTTAGCTATCACATTGACCCTGACCTTAAGACAACCTCCAGTATCGATGGCAAAAATCCGACAAAGGCCTATATCAACCTTGGCGGCGATTACCAGCAGGGGCAGAAATACGACCTCACGATCACCGCGGCCACAGGCAAGGACGGCATTCAGCTCAAGCAGCCGTATACGCAAAAAATAGCGACAACCGACCCGCTCAAGGTGGAGTTTGTTCCCGGCGACGGCGAGTCCGGCGTCAGCCAGGGAGAGCGCCCCACCCTCACTTTTTCAGAAAACATCCGCAATCCCGATGACGCCCAGAAGCTGGTCTCTGTTGATCCGGCGACGCCGGGGGCATGGGATTGGGTGGCGCCCAACAGGCTTGAATTCAAGCCGGCGCAGGAGTTTAGCCAAGCGGCGAAGATCACGATTCATCTTAAGGGGGGGCAGGACGCGCTCAGAGGCGTCAGCGGCAGCTTTCTGCGCGAGGATGTGCAAAGCTCATTTACGGTCCTGACTGAAAAAGTGATAGATGTCAACCTCGCGGAGCAAAGGGTGCGCGCTTACGACAATGGCCAGCTCATCAAGACGATCATCTGTTCCAGCGGCTCGAAGGCAACTCCCAGCCTGACCGGCACCTACGCCATTTATGCCAAATCGCCCGCAGTCGACATGAGCGGGCCCGGCTATTTTGCCCCCCACGTTCCATGGGTCCTGATGTTCAACGGCGATTACACCATTCATGGAAATTACTGGGCCACCCGGTTTGGCGTGCCCACTAGCCACGGCTGCGTCGGGCTGCCGGTGCCGGACGCGCAGTGGCTCTTCAACTGGACGCCGATCGGCACTATAGTCAAGATTCACTACTGATAAAAAAACAGCGGCCGCGAATCCGGCCGCTGTCCGGTCAAGCTTGTTCTCCGCCAACTGCGGCCGTTATGATAACCCCAGCTCTGAAACCAGCGCGCTTTTTGGCATTGCGCCGACAACCTGCTTGGAGACTGATCCTTCCTTGAACATAAGAATCGTGGGAATGCTCATGATGCCGTACTTGCTGGCCGTCTCCCGGTTTTCATCGACGTTGAGCTTTGCCACTTTCACCTTGCCTTCGTAATCGCTGGCAATTTCCTCAACCAGCGGGCCGACCATACGGCAGGGACCGCACCAGGCCGCCCAGAAGTCAACAATAACCGGCAAATCAGACTCCAGCACTTCCGACTGGAAAGTCGCGTCACTTACTTCTAAAACTTCGACCGCCAACTTCATCTCCTTTCACTTTGGAAACATCGCCGCGGATACGCGGCTGACGATTAGGTTTATCATACCCCGATTATAAATGTCGAACCTTGATCGCCTTGTCCGGGCAGGCAGGAACGCAGTCGCCACATCCAAGGCAAAGGGCGCCGTTGACGATGGCGACCTCGCCGCGGTCCATCTGGATAATTGCCTTAGTCGGGCACGCTTCCCTTGCCGGGCACGGATCGTGCCCTTCGCACCGGCTGTAATCTATAACTGCCTGCTGCATAATTACTCAACATGTTTTTTCGGCTTGGGATTTTGGGTCTTTCATTCGACATTCGGAAATTCGGCATTTCCGCCATCCACCATCCGGTTCTTTGGCCGCACGGGCCGCACGCCTATCCTCAGGTGAAGCCTCCGCCCCCGTAGCCGCCAAAACAGGACGAACCGATGCCAAATGAGCCAGAATAGACCTGTTTTACATTCTCGCTCTGGCACTGGGGACATTTCTTGTCGTCCTCAGTCAGAAATCCGGTCTTGAACTCCTCAAACTCCCAGCCGCAGTCTTCGCACTTTAAATCATAAATCGCCAATTTCTGCCTCCGTCAGCCGAGCCCTAAACGCTCTTTGGATTAACAAGCCTTTTGATGCAAAAGGCTGGGGAAAGATTCACGCCTTCTTAAGAAAACGCCCCGGATCATGTTAGACTTCTGGGGCAGTGAACCCTTTATATCAACACCAAGTCTAACAAATGCAGCCATTAGTTCCCACCGATGAAGAACTAATTGAAAGGATCAGGAGGGGGGATAACGAGGCTCTCGAGCAGCTTGTTTCCCGCTATGAAGACAGGGTGTACAATCTGGCTTACCGGATGCTTTCCAGCCGCCAGGACGCCGAGGATGTTCTTCAGGACGCTTTTTTGAATGTCATCCGTGGCCTGGACAGCTTCCGGGGCCAGTCCAGCTTCTCGACCTGGCTTTACCGGATTGCCGCCAATGCGGCGCTGACCAAGATCAGGAAGCGGAGCCGACGCGAAAAGAGCGAGAGCGAGTTTCTTGATGACGTTTATGCGGTAAAGGAGGCGGCTCATGCCGGAGCGGTGCTGCCGGACTGGTCGTCAAACCCGGCTACCAGGATTCTGGACGAAGAGGCGCGCCGGCAGATGGCGACGGCGATAAATGAGCTGCCGGAGATCTACCGGGCCGTGTTTGTTCTGCGCGATGTGGAAGGCCTGCCTGCCGCCGCGGTGGCCGAAGTGCTCGACCTGTCGGTGCCGGCGGTAAAGTCGAGGCTGCACCGGGCGCGGCTCTATTTAAGGAACAGGCTGTCGGGGTATTTTGGAGAGGAAGAGTAGGAGAATTTAAATGGATTGCCAGGAGATATTTGAGGCGCTGTCGGAATATATCGATCAGGAACTGGCGCAGGCCAAGTGCCGGGAGCTGGAGCGCCACTTGACCACATGCCATAACTGCCGCGTTGTTATCGATACAATGCGACGGACTGTCGCTTTGTACCATTCCATCCCCTGCGAGCGTCTGCCAGACGAGGCGCGCCTGCGCCTGCACAAGGTTATTAAGCTGAAATAAGTAACTAGTGCCACTGACATTCGCTAGGTTTTTTCCCACTTTTCCAGATATGCTACCTGGCTGAGCGTGCTGCCGGCATCGATCTCCTGGCGGAGGCGGTTCTCACGCTCGAGTACGTCCATCGCCCGGTTGGCGATCTCGGCCGCCTTTGCTTTCGGCAGCCGGACAAGGCCATCGTCATCCCCGACCAGCCAGTCTCCCGGATTGATTTTGACGCCGCCGGCGTTTACCGGCACGCCGATCTCGCCAAACCCTTTCGGCTCCCCCGCCGTGGGCGTGATCATGCTCGCGAAGGCGGGAAATTCAAGCCGGCGGATTTCTGGCGTGTCCCGGACGGCGCCGAAAATGACAACCCCGGCCAGGCCGCGCTTGAGGGCGCTGTGAGTGGCAAGCTCGCCCCAGACCGCCGGGCCGCAGCCGCCGGCGTCGATCACGAGCACCTCGCCCTTGCCGGCCCGGTCAATCGCCTCCACCGGCTTGGCCCAGTCGCCGGGGAACGTCCTTACCGTCACCGCCGGTCCCATCATCCTCGCCCCCGGAAAAACCGGCCTTAAGTCTGGAAGATCGCCGCTGCGGTGCATCGCGTCGGAGAGGTTGGCGGTTGACACCTGCGCCAGGACCGTGCGGATTGTCTCGCCGGTAGCACGTTTGTAAAGAGTGGTCTTGACGCCCCTTCCGGTTGATATTGCCTGCTTTATCTGGCGCGCCGCCGCCTCGGCGTCGGCGGCCTTGATGATGGCGCCGCCGACGATGACGATATCGGCGCCGCCGCGGGCCGCCTCCGCCGCCGTCTCCGAGTTGATGCCACCGGCAACGGCGATGGGAATCTGAACCGCCGCCTTCACCCGGCGCAGCAAGTCCAGAGGGGCTTCGCCGCGCATCTGCTGGTCGATGGCGGTATGGATGCCGACGTAATCGGCGCCCATCTGCTCCACCTGGCGGGCCCGCGCCACCGGATCGGGCACCTCGATCATGTCAACATTGATTTTAAGCCCGTAATTGCGGCCGACCTCGATGCACTCGGCGATGGTGGCGTCGGACGCAGCTCCGAGCACGCCGGCAATGCGGGCTCCGGCCTTGGCCGCCGATTCCATCTCAAATCGGCCGGCGTCCATCGTCTTCAGGTCCGCGATGATGACGTTGTCCGGGAAGCTGCGCTTGAGCTGGCGTACAGCCTCCAGCCCTTCACTTTTGATCAGCGGCGTGCCCGCCTCCAGCCAGTCGGCGCCGCCGCGCACGGCTTCACCGGCCACGGCCAGGGCGCGGGGGAGGTCAAGAAAATCGAGGGCAAGCTGGAGGACGGGGGCAGCCACAGCTGTTCTCAGGCGCCGACTACCTGGACGATCACCCGCCGCCTGCGGCCGCGGTTGTCAAAATTGACAAGCGTCACCTGCTGCCAGACGCCCAATGTTAGCTGGCCGTCCACAAACGGTATGGCAAGCGATGGGCCAATGAGGCCGGCGCGCACATGTGAGTGGCCGTTGCCGTCGGCCTGGTAACGGTTGTGCTCATACTGGCCGGCGCGCGGCGCAGCCCGTTCCAGCGCTTCCTTAAAGTCGGCGATCACGCCGGGCTCGTATTCCAGACAGGTGACGGCGCCAGTGGCGCCGGGCACAAAAACGGTTGCCGTGCCGTTGATAAAACCGCTTTTTTGTACCGCTTTAGTCACACCGGCGGTAATGTCGGCTAGGTCAAGCTCTTTCCGCATTGGGTATTCGAGCTCATGCGTATACACGCCCGAGGGGCCGGCCCGGGCTTTCTTTTTAACGGTCATTGCGGCAGCCCGCTCTCGGGCCGGCCCACGGCCGCGCCCGCCCTGGTCTTCGCGACCGGCCTGTTGTTTTCATCCAGCCGAATCACCACAGGTTCATAATCTTCCAGTTCCGCGGGCGTCAAAGAGGCGTAGGTCAAGATTATCACCTGATCGCCGGCCTTCACCAGCCGGGCGGCGGCGCCGTTGATGCAGACCTCCCCCGCCTGGCCAGGCAGGGCGTAGGTCGTCAGCCTGGCGCCACTTTCCAGGTCGAGCACATGCACTTCCTCGTAGGGCAGGATGCCGGCCGTCTCAAGCAGGCCGCGGTCTACGGTGATGCTGCCCTCGTAATCGACGCTGGCGGCGGTGACGCGGGCGCCGTGAATCTTACTTTTTAGCATGTTCCTAAGCATTCTCTCCTCCCGGCGACAGGATCATGTTGTCAATCAGCCTGGCTCGGCCGAACCTGGCGGCGACGGCGGCCAAAGCGTCTTCTTTTATTTCCGGGACCGGCTCGAGCGTCCCGGGATCGACAATCTTGACGTACTCCAGCTCGGCCAGGTATTTGCCGGCGATCTTCCTCTTCATCTGCCGTCTCAGAGCGGCGGCGCCCGTCTGCCCGGCCGAGACTGCAGCCTTTGCTTCCATGAGCGCCTCGTAAAGGACAGGCGCCTGGCTGCGCTCGGCTTCGCTTAAGTAAGAATTGCGGGAGCTTGTCGCCAGCCCGTCCGGCTCCCTGACAGTAGGGCATACCCTGATCCTGACATTATAATTCAGGTCCGCGGCCGTGCGTTTGATCACGGCGACCTGCTGCGCATCCTTCTGGCCAAAATAGGCGGCGCTGGGCTGGATGATGTTAAACAGCTTCGCGATCACGGTGGCTACGCCCTGGAAATGGCCCGGCCGCGTTGCGCCGCAAAGCCCTTCTGCGATTTTTCCCGGGACGACCATCGTGTCAAAGCCGTTCGGATAAAGCTCGGCTTCCGCCGGCGCAAACACTACACCGGCGCCGGCGGATGCGGCCAGCTTCAGGTCACGGCCCAGGTCACGGGGGTAGGTATTGAAATCCTCACTACCGCCAAACTGGATTGGATTAACAAAAATGCTTACCACCACGAGCGGGCAATCGGCCCGGGCTGCCCGGATCAGGCTCAGATGGCCTTCGTGAAGAAATCCCATCGTCGGCACGAGGCCGGCAGTTTCGCCGTCTTTCCGGTGCGCATCCAGCTGCGCGTGGACATCGGCAATCGAGCGTGCCACAGTTACGGGCGTGACAGAATCACCGATAGAGGCGGCAGAAGTGAGGCGGCTTTTATCTTTGCCAGGCAGGGCGCCGGCTTCCATGCCGGCGGCAGACGGGTTTTTGCTCGACCTGCTTTGCACAGTCCTCCTCCGTTCCAGTTCTCCGGGAGATACCAGACCTTGGCTGGCTGATTTTTACTGCTGGATGGCAGCTTGACCTAACCGGCCGGCTGCTCCATAGAAAAAGAATAATAAACCGGCCTCGTTCTTGCAAAGGCCACTTTGATAAATTAAAGTAAAGCTGAGGCAGGTTGAAAGGAAATTTCCTTGTTTTGCAGGGAGAAATTACAATCGGGCAAGTAACAGCTGGAAAGAATCATGCCGATTTATGAATTTTGCTGCCGTTCCTGCGGGACGGCGTTTGAAGAGCTGGTTCGCTCAAGCAGCATAAACGGAGCCGGCGTAAAGTGTCCTGAATGCGGCTCCGGTGAGGTTGAGCGGCTGCTCTCATCATTTTCCTTCTCTTCCTCGGGCGGGGGCGGCTCAGGGAAAAGCTGCGGCTCCTGTTCGGGAAGCGCCTGTTCCAGCTGTGGCTGATTGTTCTTCGCGCTTAAGCGCCGTTCTCAGCCGGGAAAGTGAGACCGAAGCGCTCGCGGCCGGCTTGGCGCGGCTGCTTGAGCCTGGCGACGTTGTTTTTATTTCCGGTCCGCTGGGAGCAGGCAAGACAGTCTTCATCAGGTCGGCAGCCCGGGCGTTGGGCATGCGCGGCCTGGTAACCAGTCCCAGTTTTACCATCGCCCAAACCTATGCCGGCCGTCGCACGATTCATCATCTTGATCTCTACCGCCTGATAAGCTTTCGCGATAGCGACGCTCTTGACTTGGAGCCGTATTTTGGTGATGATGCAATCACTTTTGTTGAATGGCCCGAGCGAGCGGATGATTTTCTGCCAAAGCCGGCCCTGGTGGTGAAGCTGGAGCACGTTGACGAGAACAGCCGCCGCCTTTCTTTTTCGCAGATCAGGGAAGGCCTGGAAAAAGGCGTGGAGGAGCTCGTTGCTGGCGCTCGCCATTGACACCGCCACTGAGATTTGCAGCATTGCCCTAGGCAATCGCGAGCACCTGATTGACGAAACAAGTTTCGTGGCGGGCAGGTCGCATCTGGAGATGCTGCTGCCTGCCCTTGAGCGGCTGCTTGCCCGGCAGGGCCTGAGCGTGCGGCAGCTCGAGCAGATTGTCGCCGGAACCGGTCCGGGAACTTTCAGCGGCCTTAGGGTTGGCGTCGCCACTTGCCGCGCCCTGTCGCAGGCTCTGGCGATCCCGATCGCGGGTTCGAGCTCGCTGGCGGCGCTGGCGGCAGGCGCGGCCAGCTGCCTGATTGATGAGCAGCAGAACCTGGCAGCGGTGATTAATGCCCGCCGGGGCCAGGTTTTTGCCCGGCTTTACAGAAAAAGCAAACGGACGGTTTTCCCCGCATCGGCAGTTTATTGTTTGAAGCCGGAAGAGCTGGTGGAAGTAGTGACAGTGGCGTCAACCGGCCCGGTTGTCGCCGCCGGCGACGGCGTGATTGCCTATAAGAAAGTTTTTTACGGCGCCGCCGGGGTCAGGCCGTTGCCGCCTGAGGACGAGCGCCACCAAGTGCGGTCTTTTTATCATTTGCCGGGAGAAAAATCAAGAATGAAATACAGCGCCGAAGCGCTTTTGAAAGTGCTGCCGGCTTATATCAGGGAGCCGGATGCTGACAAGACAGTGCTTTTAAGGAAGAAAGGGACATGGCAATAATCAGGCCCATGCGGCTTGCCGACCTGAAGGAAGTTGTCAAGATTGAAGAGGCTTCGTTTCCGCGGCCGTGGTCGGCGAACGCTTTTATAACACAGATGGCCAATGACGCAAGCATCTGCCTGGTGGCTGAGGTTGATGGACACGTCGTCGGCTACACCATCGCCACCCAGTACGTCGAGGTGTGGCACCTGCTGGACCTGGCCGTGCACGAGGACTACCGCCGCCGGTACATCGCCACCGAGCTACTGGAGCAGATTCTTGAGCTTTGCGGTCAGGAAGCGCACCGCGGCTACACGCTTGAGGTGAGAAAGTCAAACCGGGGCGCCATCAAAATGTACGAGGGCTTTGGATTCATCTGCACCGGCCTGCGCAAGGCCTATTACAGCGACAACGGCGAGGACGCGCTCATCATGTGGAAGGATTCTGAGGATATGCTGGCTTGATCCTCGCCATTGAGACATCGTGCGATGATACCTGCGCCGCGGTTCTTGACGGAGACAGGCTGCTGGCCAGCGTTGTTTCCTCGCAGACGCTGTTTCATGCCCGCTACGGCGGCGTGGTGCCAGAAGTGGCCTCGCGGCATCATCTGGAGCTGATAAATACGGTAATGGACGAGGCGTTGGCCGATGCCGGCGTTGACCTGGGCCGGATCGGAAGGGTCGCCGTGACAACGAGGCCGGGACTGATCGGCGCCCTGCTGGTTGGGGTCGCCACCGCCAAGACGGTGGCGTTCGCAACCGGCGCCCGCCTGGTGGCGGTAAGCCACCTGGAAGGCCACGTTGCCGCCAACTACCTGCCGCCCGGTGCTGCTGAGCCTCCCTTTTTGTGCCTGATTGCTTCAGGCGGCCATACTTCCCTGGTTTATGTGGAGAAGGACAGGAGTTTTCGCACTGTCAGCCAGACGCTCGATGACGCCGCCGGCGAGGCGCTTGACAAAGGCGCCAGGTTGCTGGGGCTGGATTACCCGGGAGGCGCGGCGCTGGATGCGCTGGCGGCCTCCGGCGATCCCGGCTTCGCCAGTTTTCCTGTCGGCCTTGACCGCCCCGGGAACTTTAATTTCAGTTTCAGCGGCGTCAAGACAGCGCTCTACTATTACTTGAGGGATGCTGCCCCGGCGCTGGCAAGGGAGCGCCGCGCTGATATCGCCGCATCCTATCAGAGTGCGGTAATATCGGCGCTGGTCAAAAAGACCGTCGCAGCCGCCGAATCCCTCAGCTGCGGGCTCGTCTGCCTCGCTGGCGGCGTCAGCGCCAATTCGCTGCTGCGCCGGCGTCTGCGGCAGCAGTCTGAGGCGCGAGGGATAGATTTGAGGATTCCGCCTCCCGGGCTTTGCACCGACAACGCCGCCATGATCGCCAGCGCCGCCAGGTTTCTGCCGGACCTGCCCTATCCGGAACGGCTGTCCCTCGGCGCGCAGGCCACCGGACTGCCTGTCTAGTACTTCGCAGTTTTATTGTGAACGATGTTAAAGTGGATACTGGACATTGGATTATGGATAAAATAATGTAATCCATCTAAATCATTCAGGTTGTTTTATTAAATCATGACGGCCTCCATTGGCCCCCACAAAGTGATAGTAATTAAATGAGCGTTATTAATTTAGTCCCATATCCAAAGCACAAGATCCAAAGTCCGGTTCATGTTCTTTGACGATCGAAAAGACGCCGGCCAGCGAATGGTGTCGATGGTGGAGGAGTACCGGGCCGCCGCCGGCGCCATCGTCCTGGGCCTGCCGCGCGGCGGGGTGGTGGTGGCGCTTGAGATTGCGCTGGCGCTGAAGCTGCCGCTTGACGTGTGGGTGACGCGCAAAATCGGGGCGCCGTTGAACCCGGAGCTGGCGATCGGCTCTGTGGACTCGGATGGCAACCTGCTTCTTGATGAGAACACCGTCAAGCTTTACGAGGTCAGCGACCGGTACATCCGCGAAGAAGCCGGTCTGCAGACGGAGGAGATAAAACGTCGCTATCAGGAATACCGCGGTGTTGATACTGCTCCCGATGTGAGCGGCAAGACGGCCCTGGTCGTCGATGACGGCGTCGCCACTGGATACACGATGATGGCCGCGCTCAAGTCGGTTAGAAATGCCGGCGCCGCTAAAATTGTCTGCGCTATACCTGTTACTTCTCCGCGCGTCAAAAAAAAGCTGGACCGGATGGCGGATGAAATTGCCTGCCTGTCAACCCCTTCATATTTTAGCGCTGTGGGGGAGTTTTACCGCAACTTTGCCCAGGTAACCGACGATGAAGTCATTCAGAGCCTGAAGCTGGCGCGCGAGGCGCAGGGCGGTCAGGCGTAGAAACTTAAGACTATCCCGCCGGGCGCATCCTGCTGCGGCCTCGCCACGAATTGCCTGCCGGGCTGTTATCGACGCTTCCAGGCTTCGCCAGCCCTGAACTTACCCAAATCTCTTATCCCTTTCTGTGTGCGGCCGAAAGTGTTAGTGGAAAGCAAAAGTGGAAATGCTCTTGATTTAAACACGGCTGGTTGAGACGAAAGGGAGGCGTTATGACTGCTTTTGAGATAACCTGCACAGTCATTCCCGAGAAGCAGGACGACACGCGGCTGGAGAGGTTCGTGATCATTGCTCCGGAAGACGGGATGATCTGGGTGGCTGCCTGGAAGTCGGCCGGTGTTTCAAGCCCGGGCAGCGAGAAACAAAAAGGAGCTGTTGCCAGAACCGCGCCAGGCGCAACGGATACAGATCTTGAGGCTGAGAAACCGGCCGGCGGTGATATTCTGGAGCTGTCAGACAGGCAACTGGATTGCCGCAGCCGTAATCTGGGAAGGTGCGCAGGCTACCCCATCTCGGTGGCGGTGACTTGCGACTCGCCTGAAGGAGCTGTTGAGGTTGAGGATGATTGCCATTTTAACGTGTTGGAGTGCTGGATGCTCGAGGAGGCAATCGATTAGTCAGTGGCTGCCCGGCGGGCGTAGGCGCGGGGGCAGGCCGGCAGGCCTTTTTCAAGGCTGCGAATGGTCCGGCTTGCAAATCTTGCCGCCGCCCTGCTGGTGATTCACGTAGCAAATGAAAGCCTGGCGCTGGTCGGCGCCGGTTGCAGCAAAGGCGCTGGATGCAAAAAAGCAAACGGACGCCGCCGCCAGAAGGAGAAACAGGCAAAGCCGCGGCCGGCGGCGGCCCTTTTCACCGCCGTCACGGGCAAGCGCCTGCAGGCGGGAAGTCACATCCTCCCCGCCGGAAGCATGCATGGCGGCTGGAAGTCCCTGCCCGGTTGACCTTCTGGAAGAAGCGATTCGCGCCAGCGCCCGTGCGATCGCGAGCGGGCCGCCCGTCTGGGAGGCTGCCTTTTGGTCAGCGGCTTTCTCCAGGCATAGACGCATTTCCCGGCAAGCCATGCGCTGTCCGGGAAGATAAAACATAGCCAGCGAAACCGCCCGGGCTGCAGCCATCAGAAAATTGTCCTTCCCCGAGCAGTGGGCTCTTTCGTGCGAGATGACAGCCATGAGCTCATTCCTGGGGAGCCGGCGCACCAGCACCGGCGAAATATGGATTTTGGAAAGTAACAGACCCGTTGTCTGGGCGTCAATGCCGGCTTCGGGCGTTATGTAAACCTTGCTGGTCCAAGGCTTGCCGCTTATCAATGGCAGCGCCGGGCAGCGCGCCCCACCGGAAACGCGTTTTTTGCCCAGACGGTAACTGGCGTGAATGAGCCTGGTGGCGCCGCCGAGTAAAAAAGCCAGTTGAAACAGAAAAACCGTCGCCAGCCCCAAGGCAAACAGGTAATTCAAGCGGCTGGCCGCCAGGAAGCCGTGGCCAAATGCGAACACACCATTGCATGTGTTCCCCATGTCAACGAGAAGCGAAGCCGACAGAAACTTCAGCAAGAGCAGGGCGAGGCTGGTGCATGTGGCCGCGCCGGCAGCGATGATAGAAAAAAAATAGAGCAGCGCCACCGGGCGCGGGCGCAGATGACCGGCCAGCCAGTGCTTGATAATCCAGGGGCTGGAGAGGATGACAAGGTAGGAGATAGCCAGCGTCAGGTAGCTGATTTTTCCTCGTTTTTCTTCTTGGTTTCGATGAGGCGAATCAGCTCGTCCAGGTTTTCCCTGTCTTCCGAGCCGATCGTATCGACGAAGTGAGACAGAACCGGCTCGCCAAAGCCTCCAAGCAGGCCTGTCATCACAGTGCTGATGGCATCAGAGCAAAATTCTTCCCGGTTCTGGGTGGGAGAATAAAGATATGCCCGCCCCCGATGCTCGCGCTTAAGCAGGCCTTTTTCCGCTAGCCGGCTCATCACCGTCATGACGGTGGTATAGGCGATTGTGCGCTTTTTTGCCAGTTTCGTGTGCACATCGCGGACTGTGACAGGGCTGTTTTTCCAAAGAAGCTCCATGATGTCGGCTTCCAGGTCGCCAAGAACCTGGCGGATGCCTTTTCGAGAGGTTCTCAGGTTCAGGGTAACGAGGCGCTTTATCTGCTTTCGCGGCTTTGGGGACATAGCTTATTGTACTATACAAACTTTAATAACAATTTTACATATGAAATCAAAGAAATTTCTGGTGGGGTTTTTTAATGCAGCGGTCCATGAATATCTCCAGGCCGCCGGACCTGGCTATCCGGGCGGCTTCCTCGCTGATTATTCCTTCCTGCAGCCACAACACCCGGGCGCCAATTGCCACCGCCGCGCAGGCCACTTCGGGGCAGGCTTCCTGCCGGCGAAAAACATCGACGATATCAACCGGCTCCGGGATATCATCCAGCCGCGGATAGCATTTCCTGCCGAGGATTTTTTCCACCTTTGACCTGACCGGGATTACTTCGAAGCCGTGCCGGAGAAGATATTGCGCCACCCGGTTGCTTGGCCTGGCGGGATTGGGCGAGGCGCCAACCACAGCTATCGTGCTGGCGGCCGCTAAAACCGCTTTCATTCTTTGCTCCGTCGTTTGCATTGTGAAAGATTAACATGGATGCATTGAACTCGGAACTCTGATTTTATGTTAAAATACCATGATTCAGACCGCTTGGTCCGGTCAAGTCACATGCAAAAGCGCTGCGGCGGAAGCCGTCCTGCCGCAGGCGCCTTCCTAGGGAGCGGCAATTAAAGTCGAGTGAAAGGATCTCGGTTTGCCTGCTGTAACAATGAAGGAACTGCTCGAATCAGGCGTCCACTTCGGACACCAGACCCGCCGCTGGAACCCGCGCATGAAGCCCTACATCTTCACCGAGCGGGGCGGAATCTACATTATCGATCTGCAGAAGACCATCCGTTTGATTGAGGAGGCCTATGCCTTCGTCCGGGGGTTGGCTGCAGATGGAAAAATGGTATTGTTTGTTGGCACAAAGAAACAGTGCCAGGACACCATCAGCGCCGAGGCAAACCGGGCCGGCATGCCTTTTGTTTCCCATCGCTGGCTCGGCGGCCTTCTTACCAACTATGCGACTATTTCTCAACGTATCAAAAGGATGCACGAGCTCAGGCGGCTGCGCGACGAGGGCCAGCTCGACCTTTTGCCCACAAAGGAGCACATGAACCGGCTGGCGGAGTTGCGCAAACTGGAGCAAAATCTGGGCGGCGTTGCCGAAATGGACAGGCTGCCGGCGGCGGTGTTTGTGATCGACCCCCGCCGCGAGGCAATCGTAATCCGGGAGTCCCGGAAACTGGGCGTCCCGGTCGTGGCGCTGGTGGACACCAACTGCAATCCCGATGAGGTCGATTACGTCATCCCTGGAAATGATGACGCCATCCGTTCCTGCGGCCTGATCATCAGGGCTGTTGCCGATGGCGTCGTCGATGGCAGGCAGCTCTTTTTGGAAAAGGAGATGCAGGCAGCCGCCGCCAAACAGCAGGAAGAAGCAGCGGCGCAGGCTGCTGCCGCCAGGAAGGAAGCCGAGGCCGCCTCCGGGGAGGCCGCAAAAGCGCGGGAGAAGGCCAACGCGGCATCGGCAGCCGGAAAGGAGGCTGCGTCCGTGGGGAAAGAGGACTCTCGAAAAAGGGCGCCGAAACCGGCGGCAAAAACAGCTAGTGCTGCCGCCGGCAAGGAAGGTCCCGACGCCGGTCCGGTCGAGGGCAAGCCCAAGGCGGCCGCAAGGTCAAAAACGGCCGCGGCCAAAGCGTCTGCCGCGAAAGGCGCGCCAAAGGGCAAAGAAAAAGCGGCTGCGAAAGACAATGAAAAAAAGGCCGGCAGTGATGGCAAGGAAAAGGCCGGAGACTGAAATCAGCGAGGTGTTAAAGTGGCAGTTAGCGCCAAGGAAGTAAAACAGCTGCGGGATCAGACCGGGGCCGGCATGATGGATTGCAAGAAAGCCCTGGCGGAGGCCGGGGGGGACGTGGAGGAAGCGGTTCGGCTGCTGAGGACAAAAGGCCTTGCCGCCGCCGCGAAGCGCAGCGGCCGCACGACCACCCAGGGGCTCGTTGACAGTTATATCCACGCCGGCGGCAAGATCGGCGTCCTGATAGAGATCGGCTGCGAGACTGATTTCGTCGCCAAAACCAATGAGTTCAGAGCCTTTGTTCACGATATCGCGATGCACGTGGCGGCGGCGGATCCCCGGTATGTCAGCCGCGACGATGTGCCGGCCGATGAGGTTGAGGCAGAGCTTTGTATTTACCGGGAACAGGCCCGGGAAACAGGCAAGCCGGAGAACATCCTCGAAAAAATTGCCCAGGGAAAGCTGGAGAAGTTCTACCAGCAGGTCTGCCTCCTGGAGCAGCCGTTTGTCAAGGACGACAAGATAACCGTCGAGCAGCTGCGCGGAGAGCTGGTGGGGAAGCTGGGTGAGAACATCGAGATCAAACGCTTTGTCCGCTTCGAGCTGGGAAAGGGTTAGTGGCGGGGACGTCAAGATCTGCTCCCCGCAAGGCGCCGCCGCCGGCCGTCTTTAAACGGGTGCTGATAAAGCTTTCCGGCCAGGCGCTTCAAGGTGAAGACCGTCACAGTATCGGCGCCGAGAAGATCCATTCAATTTGCGAGCAGATTGAGACCGCGGCTGAGCGCCGGGTGGAAATTGCAGTTGTTGTCGGAGCTGGCAACATCTTTCGCGGCGTCGCCGGCAGCGCCCACGGCATGGACCGCGCCACCGGCGATTACATGGGCATGATCGCCACTGTCCTGAACGCCCTCGCGCTCCAGGACGGCCTGGAAAAAATGGGCCTCGAGACCCGCGTCCTTTCCGCCATCCACATGCAGGAGGTGGCGGAGCCATACATCCGTCGCCGCGCCATCCGCCACCTGGAAAAGAAACGGATTGTCATTTTTGCCGCCGGCACCGGAAATCCATACTTCACTACCGACACAGCGGCGGCATTAAGGGCGCTCGAGATAAACGCCGAGGCGATCCTGATGGCGAAGCGAAAGTTTGACGGCGTCTACGATTCTGACCCGGAAGTTAACCCCAAGGCAGTCTTTCTTCCTGAGGTCACGCATCTGGAAGCAATCGAGCGCGGCCTGAAAGTGATGGATACGACTGCCCTGTCGCTTTGCATGGACAACAGACTGCCAATTTTCGTGTTTAATATGAAAGACCCGCAAAACCTGCCGCGGGTGCTTTCCGGCGAAAGAGCGGGGACGATTGTAAGAACCTGATGCGGCAGACGTTAAACGTGAGCCTGAAACTTTTTCCCCGACTATGATAGACTCGCACGCATGGTGAGCAGTTCGTTTCCAGAATCCAGTATCCAGGATCCAGAATCTGATTTACCTTGAATGAGCTGGTTTCAGAATTTCTGAATGATGGCGGCGAGCGGATGGACAAGGCGGCGACCGCCTGCCAGAATGAGTTTAACACCATCCGCACGGGCCGGGCTTCCACTGCCCTGCTGGACCGTATCACGGTGGATTATTACGGGGCGAAGACACCACTGAAACAGCTGGCGAATGTCAGCGCGCCCGAGGCGCGGCTGCTGGTGATTACTCCCTACGATAAAACCGCAATCAAAGAGATCGAGCACGCAATCATGGAATCGGAACTGGGGCTTAATCCCGGCAACGACGGCAGTGTCATCCGTCTGGCCATCCCGGAGCTGACCGAGGAGCGCCGGCGTGAGCTGGTAAAAATTGTGAAGGGCCTGGCGGAAAACGGCCGCGTTGCCGTCAGAAACATCCGCCGCGACGTCATCCATGAGATCAAGAAGCTGCAAAAGGACGGAGAGATTTCCGAGGACGAACTCCACTGGGCTGAGGATGAACTGCAGAAAGTCACCGACGGGCACGTCAGGCAGGTCGACGAGTTGCTAAAGCACAAGGAGGCGGAGATCCTGGAGGTGTGATGTGAGCTGGGGCGATCTCCTTATGAATCTTCGCTGGCGGAAATCCAGACGCGAAGATTTTTTATTGACCGGCGCGCCGCGCTATGTGGCGGTGATCATGGATGGAAACGGCAGATGGGCATCCCGGCGGAAGCTGCCCGCAATCGCGGGGCACCGTGAAGGCGCGAAGGCGCTGAAACGCACGATCCGGGCGGCGCGCCAGGCCGGCGTGCTTGAGCTGAGCGTATATGCTTTTTCAACTGAAAACTGGCGGCGGCCAAAGGCGGAGGTCGATGCGCTGATGGAAATGTTTGGCGATCTGATAAAAAAGGAAGTGCCCGAACTGCATGAGCAAGAGGTGCGGGTACGTTTTATCGGCCGGCGCGAGGAGCTGCCGGAAGGCATCCGCGGCCGGATCGACTGGGCTGAGTCGCTGACCGCCGGCAATGGCGCCATGAGCCTTTATATCGCGTTTAATTACGGCGGCCGGGCCGAGATCGCCGACGCGGCCCGCGCCGCCGCCGCCTCCGGATTTGCCGGCAGTGAGGAGGAATTCTCGCGGTTTCTTTACGCCCCCGAGATGAATGACCCCGAGCTCCTTATCCGCACCAGCGGCGAGGAGAGGCTGAGCAATTTCCTCCTCTGGCAGTGTGCTTACAGCGAGCTTTACTTTTCTGATAAGCTGTGGCCTGATTTTGGACCGGATGATCTGGCCGCTGCCTTCCGCGAGTTCGGTGGGCGCAGCCGCCGTTTTGGAGCAAGATAGGCCGTCATGCTGATCACGCGGGCTTTAATCGGCATCCTGGGCGTCCCCCTGGCGATCATCGTCATTTATACCGGCGGTGCTGCCCTGTTGATCTCGCTGATGCTTCTCTCTCTTCTGGGTCTCCATGAATTTTACCGGATGACCCGCAGCCACAAGCCGATCCGGCTGGCCGGTTATATTGGCGCCATCTTCATCCTGCTGGGCGCTTATACGGGCCAGCTCGAGGGGGCGCTGCGCGGCGCCGTGCTCCTTTTCGGCGTTACCTTTCTGTTCCATGCCATCCGCGGCCTCAAGGCCGAAATGGTGGAAGAGATGGCGGTAACGTTCTTTGGCTCATTTTATGTGAGCGTTGGCTTTGCCCACCTGCTGCTCCTGCGAAATCCGGCCTATGGCATCAGTCTGGCCATCGTGGTGCTGCTAGCCACCTGGACATCTGACACGGTTGCTTATGCGGTCGGGCATTTTTACGGCCACCATCAGATCTCGCCGGTGATCTCGCCAAAAAAAACAATTGAAGGCACCGTTGCCGGGTTTATGGGAACGATTCTGGTGGTGCTGGTGGCTGGAAAGTCACTGGGCTGGATGACCTCCGGCCAGTTCTTTGTCCTTGGCGTGGTCCTCGCCGTCGCGGCGCCGCTGGGAGACCTGTTTGAATCGTACATAAAACGGGCTTCGCAGGTAAAGGATGCGGGTACGATAATTCCGGGGCATGGCGGCATCCTGGACCGGTTTGACTCGCTCCTGTTTGCGTCGGTGGCGGCTTATTACATTGTCACGGCCATGGTGGGGGCTGGATAAAAACATGTTTCGTTTTTATGTTTCGCGTTTCGCATTAAGAAAAATACGGAGGTTTTACTAAAGGCAAGCGATGGGGAAACGTGTTCTGATATTGGGGTCTACGGGATCGATCGGGACCCAGGCGCTTGAGGTTATTTCCCAGGATCCGGAGCTGGAAGTTGCCGGTCTGGCGGCCGGAGCAAACTTTTTACGGCTGATAGAGCAGGCGCGCCGGTTTGGCGTTGGCAAGGTCGCAATCATGGATGAAAATGCGGGCGCCAAGGTTGCCGAAGCTTTGCCCGAAGCCACCGTCTGCGCCGGCCCCGGCTGCATTCACGGGCTAGTGGATGAGGTAGAGGCCGACCTGGTGCTAAATGCCGTGGTCGGGGCTGCTGGCCTGGAAGCGACCCTGGCGGCGCTTGAGCGCGGGCTGGACCTGGCGCTTGCCAACAAGGAGAGCCTGGTTGTCGCCGGCGAGCTGGTTACGGGGATGGCCCGCCGGCGGAAAGCGCGGATCCTGCCCGTCGACAGCGAGCACAGCGCAATTTTTCAGTGCCTCGAAGGGCAACCGCGGCCCGAGCGCATCTTCCTGACCGCATCCGGCGGCCCCTTCTTTGGAATGCCGCCGGCCGGGCTCGTTGCGGTCACTCGCGATCAGGCGCTCCTTCACCCTCGCTGGAAAATGGGCAGCAAGGTCACGATTGATTCGGCAACCCTGATGAACAAGGGGCTTGAAGTGATCGAGGCCCACCATCTGTTTGAGATCGGCTATGATGATATCGAGGTGATAATTCATCCGCAGTCAATCATCCATTCGCTGGTTAGGTTTGACGACGGGTCGGTAATGGCGCAGTTGGGGCTTCCTTCAATGAAGCTGCCGATTGCATATGCCCTGAATTACCCCCGGCGGCGGCCCGTCGAAATGCCGAAGCTTGATTTGACAGAAAAGAAGAATCTGACGTTTTTTAAACCCGACCGGCAAGCATTTCCTTGCCTGGATTTGGCGATCGAAGCCGGCCGGCGCGGCGGCGGCGCCCCCATTGCCCTCAACGCGGCCAATGAAATTGCGGTTGCTTCTTTTCTTACCGGCCGGGTTGATTTTCCGGGCATTGCCGCGTTAGTGGAAGGCACCCTCGAAGCCATGGACGGCGAGCTGGGTAGCTCTCTCACCAGCTTTGACGAGGTCGAGGCGATTGACGCCGAAGCCCGCCGGCATGCGGAGGCCCTCGTCAGATAGACTTGCGGTATGCTTATTTTTATCTCCATCGTCGGCATCGGGCTGCTGATCCTGTTTCATGAGTCCGGCCATTTTCTGGCCGCCAAGGCGTTTGGCATGAAAGCTGAGAAATTCTATCTTGGCTTTCCGCCGGCCCTGGTGAAGAGGAAAATGGGCGAGACTGAATACGGGGTCGGCTTTATTCCCCTGGGAGGCTACGTAAAAATCATGGGGATGACCCGGGAGGAAGAGATTCCCGCCGGCGAGGAGCAGCGCGCTTATTACTCGCAGCCGGTCTGGCAGAGAATCATGACAATTGCCGCCGGTCCGCTGATGAACGTCTTTCTGGCGGGGCTTCTTTTTTTTGTGTTTTATTATCAAGGAGTGCCGAATTACCGTCCCAACACGACGGTTGCCCAAGTGGTTTCCGGATCCGGAGCCCAGAACGCCGGCATCCGGCCCGGCGACAAAATTCTGGCGGTCGACGGCGTTAAATCCGGCGATCCGGAGGCGATGCGAACATTTCTTCAGCAGCATCCTGAACAGAAAGTGACGGTTGCGATTGAGCGCGGCGGTCGCCAGATGGTTCTGAAGGCCACTGTCGGCCGCAATCCTGGCGACGCCAGCCAGGGGCAATTGGGCATCGGTTTTGGCGAGGACCTGGCTGGAACCTTGCCGATGCCGGTATTTCAGGCTGGCAAGGATGCCGTTTCCGACCTGGGTTTTATTACCAAGGAAGTGTTTATAGCAATAAAGAATATTTTTATCAGCGAGCAGGGCCGCTCACAGCTGTCTTCGCCGATCGGCATTGTCGCCGTCTCCTCCGAGACGATCAGCCTGGGTTGGGGGATATATATCCGCGTTCTCGGCCTTATCAGCCTGCAGTTGGCAATTTTTAACCTGCTCCCCCTGCTTCCACTTGACGGCGGGCATGTTTTATTTAACCTGATTGAGAAGATAAAAGGCTCGCCGATCCGGCGGGAGACATTTGAAAGAGTTTCCATCATCGGCCTGACCCTGTTTGCCTTCCTGTTTATCATGGGGTTAATGAATGACATTCAGAAGCTGCTCGGCCATGGTTTCGGCCTCAATCACTAAAACCGGATGGTAGATGGTGGATGATGGATTAAACTCAAACCCGACCGGAGTCGTAACCATGAATCCTCGCTTTGTCAAATCATTATTATTTTCTCGTACTCTGAGCCCGGAACTCTGAACTTGATTTATGGCCAGTAAAGTCCAGATACACGTAGGCAATGTGGCCGTTGGCGGCGGGGCGCCGGTGTCGGTACAGTCAATGACCAATACCGACAGCCGTGACGCCGAGGCGACCCTAAGCCAGATACGCAGCCTGGCCGCATACGGCTGCGAGATCGTGCGCGTTGCCATACCTGACGACGAGGCTTTGAGCAGCCTGCCGGCAATCATTGCCGGGTCGCCGCTGCCGGTGGTGGCCGACGTTCACTTTCATGCCCGTCTGGCGGTTGGCGCCCTCACTGCGGGAGCGGCCAGCGTCCGCATCAACCCCGGAAACATTGGCGGCCGCGCCAGGGTGGAGGATGTGATCAAGGCGGCCCGGGAAGCCGGGGCGCCCATCCGCATCGGCGTCAATTCCGGCTCGCTGCCGAAAGAAGTGCGGCCATTGGCGGAAAAAGACCGCGCCGGGGCGCTTGTTGAGGCAGCGCTTGAATATGTGCATATGTTTGAGGAGCTTGGATTTGCGGATTTCAAGGTATCAGCCAAGTCATCATCGGCCAGGGAAACTATTGACGCCAATCTGGCTCTGGCGGCGAGGATGGACTATCCCATTCATCTGGGCGTGACCGAGGCGGGCACCGTCAGGACGGGTGCGGTCAAAAGCGCGGTTGGCATCGGGGCGCTGCTGGCGCAGGGAGTGGGGGACACGATCCGGGTCTCGCTGACAGGCGACCCGGTTGAGGAGGTTCGCACCGGTTACGACATCCTGAAGAGCCTGGGCCTGCGACGACGCGGCCCAAACTTGATATCTTGCCCTACATGCGGTCGAGCCGAAGTTGATGTGGAAGAGATTGCACTTGAGGTGGAAGAGCGGCTTCAGGAGGGCGGCTTGAATCTGGAAGTGGCAGTGATGGGTTGTGTTGTCAACGGTCCCGGCGAAGCCCGCCATGCCGATTTCGGCATCGCCTGCGGCAAGGGGGAGGGCCTCATTTTTGCGCAAGGCCGGCCGATAAGAAAAGCGGCTGTAGCAGGGCTGGTGGACGCCCTGTTTTCAGAGATTGAAAAAAAGCGCCGCGACAGGCGCTGAAAGGCTGTGGGAAGGGTTCCAATATCTGTTTTTAATGGTTTTTCAACCGGCTGCAGCAGGATACACCCGTCGAGATAGGTATGAAGGGAACACAAAGCCGGGGCGCAGGCGCGCCCCGGCTTATGCGAAAGATAGCGCTAGGAACCGATTGCGTCACGGTAAGAAATCGAATCCTGAACGCTATAGTTAACTATTCTAGCAAAATTACGCGCCACCTTCTATTTTGATCAGTTCGGTCATCAATTTCCGTTCTCCGGCTTCCAATTTGCGAAATTGTAGTATGATTCTACGTTGATGCAAAAGAGACTGACAATCCTCTTGCTCAGGATAGGCAAGGGGCATGACCTGATTTCCACAAGAAATCAGTATCGTGACCAGGAGTACACAGTTTTAGCAGGTTAGTTAAAGAGGTCTTGTTATGCGCGCATCCAGGCTTTTTTTCCCTACCCATAAGGAGGATCCCGCCGAGGCCGAGGCGATCAGCCACAAGCTGATGATCCGCGCCGGGCTGGTGCGTCAGCTGGCCGCCGGCCTGTATGTTTACCTGCCGCTGGGACTCAGGGTTATCGCCAGAGTCAACGCGATCATCCGCGACGAGATGAACGCCATCGGCGCCCAGGAGCTGTCGATGCCGGTGCTGCAGCCGGCGGAGATCTGGCAGCAAAGCGGCCGCTACGGCGAGATCGGCGCCGAGATGTTCCGGCTGAGGGACCGGGGCGGACGGGACATGGTCCTGGGAATGACCCACGAGGAGATCGTCACCTGGCTGGCGGCGCGTGAGATCCGCTCATACCGCGACCTGCCGCAGATCTGGTATCAGATTCAGACAAAGCTCCGCGACGAAGCCCGGCCCAAAAGCGGCGTCCTGCGCACGCGCGAGTTCATCATGAAGGACTCCTACAGCTTTGATGCTGACGAGGAATCTCTGGAGAAAAGCTACCGGCTTCATATACAGGCGTACAACCGCATCTTTGAGCGCGCCGGTCTTAAGTTCTACATGGTTGAGAGCGATCCGGGCATGATGGGGGGCGCCGTGGCGCATGAATTCATGGCGCCAAGCAGCGCCGGCGAGGATGAGGTCGCGCTCTGCCCAAGCTGCGGCTACGCCGCCAACGTGGAACTGGCCCGCTCTGAGCCGGCGAGGCCGCAGTTTCCGGCGCCGGGAATCAAAGAGATAGCCACACCCGGCGCCCGCACAATTGAAGAGGTTTCAAAATTCCTCACTTTAACCCCCGACCTGCTTGTCAAGTCACTGCTGGTGATGACAAAACAGGGGCCGGTACTGGCGATGGTCCGGGGCGACCAGGATCTGCTGGAGGCAAAGCTGGCCCGCATTGTGGGCAGCAACCGCCTGGCGGATCCCGGCGAGGTAAAAGAGATCACCGGCGCCGAGGCCGGTTTTACCGGGCCGCTGGGCCTTGATATCCGCATGATTGCCGACGAAAGCCTCAGGGATGGCGTCTTTGTCATAGGAGCCAACCGAAACGGCTTCCACATCGGCGGGGTTGTGCCCGGCCGCGATTTCCAGGTTGAATTTGCCGATATCAGGCAGGTGCGCGAGGGGGAAAAATGTTCGCATTGCAACGCTTCGCTGAAGCTCGAGCGTTGCATTGAGATCGGCAACATCTTCAAGCTGGGGACGAAGTACAGCGGCCCGATGGGAGCATCCTATCTGGATGAGCAGGGCAGTGAGAGGCCGGTCATCATGGGCAGCTACGGCATTGGTCCCGCCCGGGTCGCCGCCGCTGCCGTCGAGCAGCTGGCCGACGGCAAGGGGATTGTCTGGCCCCCCGCGATTGCTCCGTTTACGGTTCATCTCGTGCTGGTGCAGCCGGCCGACGGCCGGCAGGCGGAAATGGCCGAGAAGCTTTACTTGGAGCTTGCCGCTTTAGGCGTCGAAGCGCTCCTGGATGACCGCGCCGTCTCGCCGGGGGTCAAGTTTGCCGAAGCCGAATTGCTGGGCTGCCCGGTCCGGGTCACCATCGGAAAGCGCGCCGTGGCCGGCGGCCAAGTCGAGGCAGGGCTAAGGCGCGGGGGGGAAGAATACAAGTTTGAAGCGGGGGTGGCGGCAGCGAAGATAATTGATCTGATAAAAAACAAATGCTGATTATACGGTTCGTTCAGGTATTTGCTCGGGGCTTGCCTCGATCTGCCTATGTCCGGCCGGTCCGCGGCGTCGGGATGATCAGTTAAGAATAATCTAATTTAGCGCCGGGTCTTCTTGACGGCAGCCTGGTGAGCTGCTTCCTCAAGGTTGTCATCAAGCGGCGCCAGGACAGCCTCCTGCCCATAACGGCGACTCAGCGAGCGGCTTATGAGAAAATCGGCCAGCTCCGGATTCTTGGGCAGCAAGGGGCCGTGAAGATACGTGCCGACCGCGCTTTTGTAAATGATCCCCTCGGTCCCATCCTCGGCGTTGTTGCCAAAGCCGAAGATAATCCGGCCCAGTGGTTGACCGCCCGCAGTCAGAAAAGTCTTTCCGGAATGGTTCTCGAACCCGGCCAGTTCCAGGTTGTTGCCGTCCAGGCTTGACCTAGCCACTACATTGCCAATCAGCCGCCGCTGGCCGGCGACGGTGTACGCTTTGAACAGTCCCACGCCTTCCATGGTCTCGCCGGCTCCCGTGCGGTAATACTGGCCGAGCAGCTGGTAGCCGCCGCAAATTGCCAGCAGCGCCGCCCCCTGCTCGACGGCTTCAGCCAGGCCGGCACCCTTGGCGGCCAGATCCCGAGCCACCAGTTTCTGCTCGCGGTCCTGGCCGCCGCCCAGGTAAAAGAAATCGTAATCATCCCAAGCCGGAGACTTGCCCGGCCCGAACTCATCGACGCGCACATCGATGCCGCGCCAGCGGCAGCGGTTGACCAGGACGATGATATTGCCCCGGTCGGCATAAATGTTCATCAGCTCCGGATAAAGATGGGCAATCCGCAGTTTCATATTAATTGGTTTCGCGTTTCGAGTTTTGCATTTCTCAGTTATCCGGCATCCAGAGTCCGGCATCCAGAGTCCGGGTTATCTCCAAACCAGGTCTGCCATTTCATCTTCCGGCTGGAAATGCTTGTGGATGATCCGCCTGATTGCCAGCATGGCCGTGTAGGTGGGCAGCACGTAGAGAGTTTCGCCATCGCGCGTGTGGGCCATCGCCACCTTGAGAGCCGCGCTCAAATCAGGCCTGACCCTTAACCTGCTGGCGTCCAGCCCGGCGTATTTTAGTCTCATCGCCATTTCCGCCGCCCTGGTGCCGGTGCAAGTGGCCGAGACTTTCTTATCGCCAAGCGCCTCCAGGTCGACGTCCCAGATCCAGGATATGTCCCGGCCGTCGGCAATCCGGTCATTTAACGCCAGGAGCAGGTTTTTCCGGCCCGGCTCGATCAGGAGGGTGCGGACAACCTCATTAAAACCGGCAGGATTTTTAACCAGCAGCAGGCAGACGGTTTTGCCGCCGATTCTCAGTCGCTCAACCCTGCCAAAGGCGGCGCTAAAGCGCTCCAAACCGCTTTTAATCTGTTCGGGAGCCACATCCAGGCTGTAGCCGCAGGCGGCGGCGCCCAGAGCGTTATAAACATTGTAGAGGCCCGGCAGTGAAATCCTGATAGTTTGGCGCCACCTGGGCGTGACCAGGTCGAACGAAGAGCCACGCATGCCGTCCAGGCGCACGTTTTCGGCAGAGACGGCGGGGGAGGGGCGCCTGTTGCCGCAGTTGGGGCAATGGTATTTGCCCAGATGGCCCATGAAAAAGACCTCGTACTCAAACGAGTGGCCGCAAACGGTGCAGTACTTGGAGTCGGATGCGTGCTGCATGACGAGGCCGCCGGCGGCTGCGTCCTCAATCCCGAAGCAAAGGGAAGCTTCCGGCCGCAGCTTTGCCATTCCAGCCACCAGGGGATCATCGGCGTTGATGATCAAGACAGCACGGCCTAGCCGCTGGACCGCCGCCCGCCACATTTCGGCAATGTGCTCAAGCTCGCCATAACGGTCAAGCTGGTCCCGAAACAAGTTGATCAGCAGGACTGCCCTGGGATCGAGCTGGCTTGCCAGCTCTGGGAAAACTGCTTCATCGACCTCGAACAACCCGATATCAGCCGCCGGCCTGCCTCCCGAGGATGCGTTTTTAAGCAGCGCCGTGGCCACCCCCGCGGCCAGATTGGCCCCCTCCCGGTTCCTGGCAACCTGAGCCCCATTTTCTTTAAGAATGCTGTCGATTATCGAGCTTGTGGTCGTCTTGCCGTTCGTCGCCGAGACCAGGATACAGCCCTGGCTAATCCGGCTGATCAAACGCTGGGAGATATCACCATCGAAAAAACGGATAATGCGCCCAGGCAGAGTTGTGCCGCCGTAGCCAAGCCGGCTGCTGAGAGAGCCCACAGCCCGGGCAAGGGCCACCTTGGCGCTTATGCCGGGCGTAAATTCATCTATTTTGTTCATCTTCGTCAGTTTTTTCCGCTTAAGATCTTTCGTTCTCCGCTAAAATATCGCCGGTTCTTCGCTAGTATAGCAACGGGCAGATGCAACCGCATGCCATCTCCCTGGCTGAAATGACTGCCGGCGCAGGTGACAAAGAGCCCCGGCAGTTTGCAGTAAAGCCGGGTCCCCCCGGCCATGCACGATAATAAACATTATGTAAACATGACATTTTGAAGCGGCCAGTTCCGGAGTTTGATAGACTGGCACACCCCTTCCCCATTTTTTCTGACTCTTATTTAATGTTAAACTCTTTTACTTTGGAGACGATAGAACGAGCGTGACACCCCGCCAGGACAATTCAATAAATTTTTTTACACGAAGATTGCTGGGAGCGGCCCCGTTTGTCATTATCGCTGCCGTGGTCGCGTTAACTGCCGCTTCTGTTTCCCTGGCGCAGATTTCCGAAAATACATCTGCCGGAGCACCGACGGAAAGCTCTGCTGATATTCAATCAAGGATTGAATCCCAGCAGGTAGCGCTGGAACAGGAGCGTTCACGGGCAGCGGTCCTGGATCTCGAAATTGCCGACGCCCAGCAATACCTCGATCAGAACCGGCTGGCGCTGGCGGACGCAAACGACCGCCTGGATGAAGCCCGCGCCAGATACGACGCAACCATGGGCATGTTCGAGAGCAGGCTGTCGGCCATCTACAAACTTGGCGGCGGTGAAGCCTACTCAGTGATTTTTTCCAGCGAAGGTTACGGCGACACTCTTTCGCGCCTTTCGTATCTGGCGACCATTTCGGAAAATGATAGGAAGCTTGTTAACAGGGTGAAGTCAGAATCAGAGGAGATTCAGGCCCTGCAGCACCAGGTCGATACACTCAAGCAGGAAAGCGCCGCTGGCCTTGCCGGCCTTCAAGAACAGAAAGCACAGCTTGAGAGCCAGATTGGCGCCGGCCAGAAAAGTATCAACGACGCCACGACAGAGCTTGCTCAGGCGAAGATCCGGGAAGAAGCCGAGGCGGCGCAGGCCGCCACAGCCGAGTCCCTGAACGGCCAGATTGCCGGCCTGGAGGACAGCGACGCGACTGTCTCTATCGGCGACGGCCCACCGGCGGGGCTCAACCCCTCCGGCATAATTCTTTCCGGCGTCGCCAGCTGGTACGGGCCCGGGTTTAACGGCCAGCGCACCGCCAGCGGCGAGACATACAACATGTACGCCTATACAGCGGCAAGCAAGACTCTTCCCTTTGGGACCTGGCTTAAGGTTAGCTTTAATGGCCGCTCTGTATTCGTCAGGATCAATGACCGCGGGCCCTACGTTGGCGGCCGCATTCTCGACCTCTCCTATACGGCCGCCCAGGCGCTTGGCCTGGATGGCATTGGTTACGTGACGGCGGAGATTTATAACTAGCCCGATTCCCGGTTCAAAGTTTCAGCGGCACTCTTGCTTAGCTCGAGTGCTGGAAAGCCTGCCATCTTCAGGATTTTTTACTCCGCCTCCATCTTAACCAGGCTGAACATGTCGTAACCTTTCAGCTTTTCGCGGCCACCCAGGAACGAAAGCTCAATAACAAAGGCAAGCCCGACAACTTCGCCGCCCAGTTTCTCGACCAGGTCGCACTTGGCCCTGGCGGTGCCGCCTGTCGCCAGCAGGTCGTCATGCACCAGTACGCGGCTTCCCGGCTTGATCGCGTCCTCGTGAATCTCGAGGCTGTCGGTGCCGTATTCGAGCTCGTACTGCGTCGCAACCGTGGCAAACGGCAGCTTGCCGGGTTTCCGAGCCGGTACGAAGCCGGCGCCCAGCGTGTACGCCAGCGTCGCCCCCAGAATGAAGCCCCTGGCCTCGGCGCCCAGGACAATGTCCACCTTCTTCCCCACTCCGAATTCAGCCATCTGGTCGACGGCGTAGCGGAGGGCTTCCGCATCTTGGAGCAGCGGCGTTATGTCCTTAAAGATGATGCCCGGCTTGGGGAAATCGGGTATATCGCGGATGCGGGCGGCCAGGTCCATGGTTGCTTCCTTTCGGTTTTTTATCTATCACATAATAAACCAGCGGAAACCAGCGGAATCAACGCGAGGTAAAATTCCGCAGGTCCTTTATTAGCAGAAGATGCTTGAGATGCGAGGAGACGGTCGCCATGTTCTCGAGGGCCGCGATCCCCTGCTTGCGCGTCTGCGGGTTGCGAGACTGAAGCGTCGGCGACAGCACTTGTAATAACAATGATGATTCGCGGTCAACGGAGCTCTTGAGCGTGCGCAGGTTCCGGGCGCCAACGCCGTAGCGGGCCAGATCCGACGCCGCCGCCATCACCTCGACGTCGGTTTGATCGTAATATTTGACGCCGCCCCGGGAAGCGCCGGCAATCAAGCCATAGTCCTCCAGTTCCTTTACCAGTCTCGCATCCGCCCCGGCTGTTTCCAGGGCCTCATCGAGGGTGTAGGTGCGCGGCTCTGACGGCTGCGTCTGCAGGCTGATTTTTTTAAAACGGCGTGTGCCGGCGGGCCTGACAGCTACGGTTCCTTTCCGGGAAAGTTCCTTGCGGATCACCTTGAGAGGGAGAAATTCCTCGCGCTGCAGGGTCAGGATTGTGCGCAGCCGCTCGATGTCGGCTTTGGAAAAGAGACGGTAGCCGCCCGGCGTCCGCCGCGGTGATATCAGTTTTTCGTCTTCAAGGTAGCGAATCTTGCTGATGCTGACGTCATCAAAGTCCGCCTTCAGCAATTTGACGACGGCGCCAATGGTGAGCGGTTTTGATTGCTCCTCCCCGCCTGCGCCGCTTTTCATCGCTGGATAAACGTTAGCTTGTACTTGCCGATCTGCAGCTGGTCACCATCCGACAGCCTCTGGGTTTCGACTCGCACCCGGTTGACATAGGTACCGTTAAGGCTGCCATGATCCTGGATGTAATATCCGTCGCCTTTGCGAATCAGGAGGGCGTGCCGGCGTGAGACGGTGATATCGTCAAGGAAGATGTCACCGTCAGGGCTGCGGCCGATGGAGGTCTCGTCTTTTTCAGGAGAGAAGCTCTCACCGGCCATGCCGCCGCCGCTGCGGACAACGAGGGAAACACCCTCGTTGACAATCTCCCCCAACTCGGCCGCGTCGGGCTCTTCATCGACCACGGGAGAGAACCTGATCGTCGTTTCCGAGCCCGTGCCGCGGGAAAGCAACGCGCCGCATTTGCTGCAATACCTGCCTTCCGCCGCATTGCGGTAGCCGCATTCCTGACAATAAACCCTGGTCATGCTTCTCTATCCACCGCGCGACTTGAACGACCTTTCAATTTCTTCTTCAACGGCCTTGACAAGCACGGGCCGTTCGAGCACCTGCCGCCTCCAGGCGGGGGTGGTATTATTTTCCACATAGGGCTCCCGAAGCGCTTCCGCCAGCGTTTTGCCCGTGTGTATCTCCTGGATGATGAAGTGAAGCACTCTTTCTTCGACTATCTCAACGCCAAGGTCTTGAAAGAGCCTCTCGATTGCCGGGATAACCTGGTCAGGCACAGCAACTCCCCTTGTCAAGATTGGTATGATTGATCCGGTGCGGCCCGGGCTTATTTGCCGCGGGGCGAGCCGCCCATGGGAAATGGCTCCCTGCGGGAAAGAATCTCGCTGAGCATGGTCACGTCATCGTCATTGATCAGGGACTCCCCCTCTCCTCTTTTCCTGGCAAGTCTCTGAACCAGCTCGGCTCTTAGAATATCGATCTTGCCGTGCAGGATCCGGCGCTGGAAACTAAGCTCCTGCTCCTCCGCAACAAGCTCGTGAATCATTTTTTTCAAATCCTGGTCGGACAGGCTCGATAGTTCCGGCAGATTATCCAAGTGATCCTCCCTGCTCAGCAGTCTTTGTGAAACATTATATTCCCCCTTGGGCGAAGGTTCAACCTTACCTTTAGAGACCGAACAAAAGGCGCATCTGACGTGGTGTGGATGGCCTTCGCATTTTTTTTCAAAGCTGGGGACAGCGGTCATAGCTGCCGATAGCTCTATTAGGGCCAAGCGCAGCTCCGCAGGAAGTCAATATTGAGCAACAACCAGACAGTTCTAAAATCCCAGCTAAAGGCCGCCGACCGCGTTCTTCGAGAGCTCAGCGAGGAACTGCTGGCGCAGTTCCTGGGCCTAATTACAACCAGCGGTCAGACCATCATGTATTATTCCGCGGCCGGCTTTAAAGGAAACGTCGATTCGCTGGCGTCGCTCGCCTCTGGCTCATTCGCGGCCACGCGCCAGTTGACCCGGCTGATGGACGACTACGATTTTAACGTTATGTTTCAGGAGGGCAGCAAGGTCAAGATTTACATCGAGCAGGTTACCGGTGATGTTCTGCTGGTGATATGCTTTGGTCGGGCCACAGAGCTGGGCAAAGTGCGGCTGCTGGCCGCCAGGGCAGCCCGGACACTTTGCGAGGCGCTGAGGCTGGGGCCGGACGGACGCCCCGGCCGCCTGGATGACGATCCCGGTTACGCCGAGGGGATCAGGAAGGCAATCGACAACCTCTTTAACGCCCAGGGAGGACGACGTGGCGCTGATTAATCTGGCAGCGGGCGAGATCAATTACAAGATCGTATACTATGGCTGCGCCCTGGGCGGCAAGACAACGAGCATTGAGTACGTTTACCGCAAGATTACGCCCCAGGTGAAAGGCAAGCTTGTCTCAATCGCTACGGAAGAAGAAAGAACCCTCTATTTTGATTTCCTGCCGCTGACGCTGGAGAAAGTCAGAGGCCTGAAAACAAGGTTCCATTTGTACACCGTGCCGGGCCAACCGCAATATAACGCCAGCCGAAAACTGGTGATCCAGGGTGTTGACGGCATTGTCTTCGTGGCCGACTCGCAGCTGGACCGGCTTGATGACAACGTGGAAGCCTACCTGAATATGTGGAACAATCTTGCCGGGCAGGGCGACAGCCCCATGGATTTGGGGCTGGTGATGCAATACAACAAACGGGACCTGACTGATGTCTTCACTGCCAAGGACCTGGACGAACTGCTCAACCAGACCGGGTCGCCCGCAGTTGAGTCCTGCGCCCTTACCGGCGGAGGAGTGTTCGAAGCCTTAAGAAGCGTCACCAAGCAGGTAATTGCCCGGACGGCGGAAGAATCATCCCCGAGTTACGCCGAACAATCATAAAGTCGGATGTTGGATATTTCCAGGGGGCATGACCTAATTTCCTTCGGAAATTAGG
>JAJYLW010000022.1 GCA_021787475.1 Actinomycetes bacterium | reverse complement strand
TGGCCATTTTGCTGACATTCCCATGGTTCCAGAAAAGCGCATTTTAGCGGGTCTTCTTCGCAAGCCCTTCCAGCTGATGTATCATATGGCTATTGCTGTTCAGATAACGTCCGAACAGCTCGACCAATTACCGGACTTTGGATATTGGATTTTTGATATTGGGAAAAACCCGATTGGTTTTTGTTTTTCTCAAGGCTAATATCTAAAATCAAATATCTTGTTACCGGTTTTTGGCGGGTGTAGCTCAGTTGGTAGAGCATCGGCCTTCCAAGCCGATTGTCGCGGGTTCGATCCCCGTCGCCCGCTCCAAAAGCGGATGGTGGATGGTGGAAAAACATAAGGGTTATGCTTCTGTGGGGTGGCAGGTTTGCCTTTATCCAATATCCAGCATTCATCATTTAGTATCTGATTTATGGTGGCTGTAGCTCAACTGATAGAGCTTCGGACTGTGGATCCGGCCGTCGTGGGTCCCAAAACCAGATCTTGGATATTAGGCCTTGGATCTTGGAAAATAATTAATAGTTAACAGATTTGATTTGGTGGACGTAGCTCAACTGGTAGAGCTCCGGACTGTGGATCCGGCGGTCGTGGGTTCAAATCCCATCGTCCACCCCAAAATTCAAAAGCTGGATGGTGGATGTTAGGGGTAGGTATAAACGCAACGGCTCTTTTTATTGGTCAACAGGTTAAGTTTTGATTATAAACGATAATTTTTATCCACGATCTACAATCTACCATCCACCATCAGCTTTATGCGCTCGTAGCTCAACCGGATAGAGCAACGGACTTCTAATCCGTAGGTTGCAGGTTCGAGTCCTGCCGGGCGCACCAAAATTCGTATGTCGGGTTTTGGAAAAAGCCCTGAACGGCGGCGCTCAGAGCCCATCCTCCTAGGTTTTTCGTGGCGAGGCTAGCAAAAAAGCCATGGGCAGGGACGCAGGCGGGGGAAAACCCCAAACCGGACTTTGGACCTTGGATATTTGAACAACAAAATCGAGGCTTGGATTTTATCCAAAATCCACTATCCTATATCAAGCACCTGCTTTTACGGCTTTTGCAGCCGGCCGCATCATGATACGCTCCTGCTGGGATAGGCTCTTAAGGTTGGATTTTCTAATGCGGGAAGAACGCGTGGAGCAGGTTCAGGAAGAGGTTGATGATCTTTGACAAAGGGCCTAGTTGCGGGAAAAGCGGCGGCGAGGCCTGGGAGGGACCCGTGACTGTAAATGCGAGACAGGAAGCGTAGGGGGAGGCCTCTTCATACATGAGCTGGTGCGGGCCGGGGGCAAAACCGTCCGGGACTTTTATCAGCGCGGCGAAGCCGCCGGAGTTGTCTACCTGGGTTGAGAAGCCGGGGCCGGATGGATCTTCGCGCCAGGTGAAATCGACGTCTGAGCCGGGGCCGACAGTTCTTGGGTCATGGGGCTTTCCTTTGATGATAAAAAAGCTCCCCGCCGCCCCCTGCCCGGGAAACAGCTGGAACTTGTCAGGGTTGTTGCCGGCCTGGCAGGGATTTCCGCTCTGATTATAATTGTCGTCGCTGCCCTGGGCGAACGAGGAGGCCAGCGGAAATATCAGCGTCAGTATTACGGCCAGGGCGATAAAGCCACTGATTATATTTGCTCTCGCCAGGTTGTCTCTTCCAAATTTAAACACCTTCGCAGCAATTGTAACAGAAAAAAATTGCGTGGGCGCCAGGCGCTTTTTCCTCGGATTATCTTCCCTTTAATATAAACTAAACCTGATGGCCTTCTGCGGGCGTGGCGGAATGGCAGACGCGCCAGCCTTAGGAGCTGGTAGGGTTATCCCTGTGGAGGTTCAAGTCCTCTCGCCCGCACCAAAAAGCGGATATTGGATTTTGGAAGTTGGATTTTGGATAACCCCTAAACCCGGAATAATTATCCGATTTCCAAAACCCTGTCGAGGGCCGAGCCGCCTTTTTTTGTTTTTCGGAGCAATCTTGTTTAACATCTAACTTTGAAATCATTTTCCCAGGTCATTGGTCCCCGAGAACGCGGAGCGTCATGGCGGAAATCAAGAGTACGGTAAAAAAGCTGGAACCGGGCAAGGTCGAACTTGAGGTCGAGGTCCCGGCCGAGGAGATTAAAACGCAAATAGACCGAGCCCTCAAACAAATGGGGAAAACCGCCCGCGTGGCCGGTTTCCGCAAGGGCAAAATTCCCCGGCCGGTGCTGGTTTCTCATTTTGGCAAGGAGGCAATTCTGGCGCGCACGTTGCATGACGCGCTGCCCCTGTGGTACAAGGAGGCGCTGGACCAGGCTGGGGTAAAGCCAATAGACAATCCTGAGCTTGATTTTGACACGCTCGATGAGCAGGACAAGCCGTATGCGTTCAAGGCGACCGTGCCGGTGGCCCCTCGCCCCAAGCTGGGCAAATACATTGGCCTGGAAGCGGAAAAGGAGGTTGTCGAAGTAAAGGACGCCGAGGTCGAGGAGCCCATCGAACGCATGCGCAAGCGGGTGGCCAAACTGGAGAAAGTTGACAGCCGCGCAGCCACTGAAGGTGACTTTGTGGTAATTGATTTTACCGGGTTTGTCGCTGGGGAGCTGCTGGAGGGAGGCTCGGGCAAGGACTACATGCTGGAGCTGGGCTCCGGTGCGTTCATCCCCGGTTTTGAAAGCCGGATTGCAGGAATGAAGGAGGGCCAGTCGAAAAAGCTTACGCTGGCTTTCCCCGATGATTACAGGCCGGAAAGCCTGGCGGGCGGGGAAGTCGTTTTCGATGTTACGGTCAAGGATATAAAGGAGCGGGTGCTGCCAGAGCTCACCGACGAGTTCGCGGCCGAAAACAGCGAATTTGATACTGTAGAAGAATTGCGTGGTGATATTCGTTCCCGTATGATGAAGGCGCGCGAAGCGGCGGCGGAGAATCTGTTCCGTGAGCAGGTTCTGAGCAAAGCATTGGAAGCAGCTGAGGTTGACATTCCGCCAGTGTTGCTGGAAAAGCGGAGCCGGGAATTGGAAGAAGAACTTGGCATTGCCCTGAAGGACAGCGGCGTCACCATCGAGCAATACGCTGAGCAGGCGGGTATGTCCGTCGAGGGGGTGCGCCAGAGTTTTGAGACCGAGGCGGAGCGCCAGATAAAGCAGGACCTGGTGCTGGAGGCCGTTGCTGAAAATGAGGGCCTTGAAGTCGGCACCGACGAGGTGGAAGCGGAGGTCAGGGCCCAGGCAGCCCGGCGCGGCATTGACGCGGAGAAACTGTTGAAAAAAACGCGCGATGCGCGGCGGGAGGGGTTCGTAAAGGAGAACTTGCTCAGGCGCAAGGCCCTTGACCTGATGGTAGAAAAGGCGATCCCGGTGCTACACAAGCACACCGGCGCTGTCGAAGAAGAAGAAAAGCCGGAGGTCATAAAACCTTAGATTCTAGTTGCCAGTTCTTCGTTGTTCGAATCGTCGGAGAATTGGCAGTCTCTTTTTAAAAAAACGGAAACTTTAAATAAAAAAAACCATAGATGGCGTTATGTCTTTAATGAGGATAAACGAGGTGAACGATCAAATGCCGTTAATACCGATGGTTATCGAGCAGACCAGCCGCGGCGAGCGGGCGTTCGACATCTATTCCCGTCTGCTTAATGAGAGGATTATTTTTCTGGGAAGCGGCATTAACGAGGAGGTTGCCAATGTCGTGGTGGCTCAACTGCTGCACCTGGAGTCTGACGATCCCGACAAGGATATCAGCCTGTATATCAACTCGCCGGGCGGCTCGGTCTATGCCGGGCTGGCCATCTATGATACAATGCAGTTTGTAAAGCCGGATGTGGTAACGACCTGCGTGGGGATTGCCATGAGCATGGGCGCACTCATTCTCGCGGGAGGCGCGAAGGGCAAGCGGTTTGCGTTGCCAAACGCCAAAGTCCTCATCCACCAGCTTTCCGGCGGCTTTCAGGGCCCTGCGGCCGATATTGAGATTCACGCCAAGGAAGCATTGTCACTCCGCAAACGCCTCGATGAGATCCTGTCCCAGCATACAGGCCAGCCTTTTGAGAAAGTCTCTTCCGACACCGACCGCGATTATTTCATGACCGCCGCAGAGGCCAAGGAATATGGCATCATCGACGAGGTTATCACCCACCGGGCAGTAATCAAGGGAGCGTAAGCCATGGCCAGATCCACTGATGGAAACGAACAGCTGCTTTGCAGCTTCTGTGGCAAGTCGCAGCGTCAGGTTAAAAAACTGATCGCCGGCCCCGGCGTCTACATTTGCGACGAGTGCATCGATCTCTGCAACGAAATCATTGACGAGGAGCTGGCGTCGCCGGCAAACCTTGATCTCGACAACCTTCCCAAGCCCACCGAGATTTACGCTGCCCTCGATGAGTACGTGGTCGGCCAGGAGGAAGCCAAGCGGACGCTTTCGGTGGCGGTTTACAACCACTATAAGCGTATCCAGATGTTTTCCGGCGACGACAATGAGGTCGAACTGCAAAAATCAAACATCATGCTGCTTGGTCCGACAGGCTGCGGCAAGACGCTGCTGGCACAGACGCTGGCCCGCTTCCTTAACGTGCCCTTCGCCATTGCCGATGCGACGGCGCTTACCGAAGCCGGCTACGTCGGTGAGGACGTGGAAAATATCCTGTTGAAGCTTATCCAGGCCGCTGACTACGATGTCAAGAAAGCGGAAACGGGGATCATCTATATTGACGAAGTTGACAAGATTGCCCGCCGCGCCGATAACCCGTCAATCACCAGGGACGTCTCTGGCGAAGGCGTGCAGCAGGCTCTCCTGAAAATTCTGGAAGGAACGGTTGCCAGCGTGCCGCCCCAGGGGGGCCGCAAGCATCCGCACCAGGAATTTCTCAACATTGACACCACCAACATCCTGTTCATCTGTGGCGGCGCTTTTGCGCACCTCGACAAGATCATCGAGCGGCGCGTCGGCCACAAGGGCCTGGGATTCGGGGCCGACGTCCGGAGCAGGCTCGAAAAGGACGTCGGCAGCACGTTTGCGCAGGTAATGCCGGAAGACCTGCTCGAGTATGGGCTGATTCCGGAGTTTATCGGCCGGCTCCCGGTGGTGACGGCAATTCACAACCTGAACCGCGAAGACCTTGTCAGGATCCTCACGGTCCCCAAGAACGCGCTGGTGAAGCAGTTTGAGCGGTTCTTCAGATTTGATAATATAGAGCTTGTCTTCGCGCCTGACTCCCTGGAGGCCATCGCCGGCAAGGCGTTGAAACTGGAGACCGGCGCCCGGGGGCTGCGCTCGATTATCGAGCAGTCCCTGCTAAACGTGATGTTTGAGCTTCCGTCGCGAAGCGACGTGCGCAAATGCGTTGTCACAAAGGAAACGATCGAGCGCGAGATCGATCCAACTCTGCTCACGGAAGCGGAAAGAATATTGCCACAACTTGACGAAGAGTCAGCGTAAACCCGAAAATTCTCTACCCTTACTGCCAACCAGAGAGCTAGTCGTCTTCCCGCGGATGGTCGCGCCTATTTTTGTGGGCCGCGAAAAATCGATCCGGGCGCTGGAGCAGGCCTTCGCGGACAAATCTCCGATCATTCTCTCTATTCAGAAAGAGCCTGCCGTTGAGAACCCGTCCGTCGATGACATCGTCCGGGTGGGCACCATGGCGACCGTGGTACAGCTCTACCGTCTGCCAGACGGCTCGATCAAGGCGCTCGTTGAGGGCCAGCAAAGGGTGCGTATCGACAGCTTTGCCTCCACCTCGCCGCATTTTCAGGTGCTTTTTTCGCCATTGGCAGGCAAGGCGGGCAAGCTCAGCGAGAGGGTGGACGCCCTGGCACGGGTGGTGGTGCGGGAGTTCATTCGCTACGTGGAAGGCAACCCCGGCATGTCTGAAGAGATGGCTCACGTCGTCGGCGCCGTTACCGATGCGAGTGAGCTGGCGGACGCCGTGGCGGCGCACCTTCAGTTGCCATTCAAAAAAAAGCAGGATTTGCTGGAGACCGACGATGCCGAAAAACGTTTGCTGGTATTGCTCCAGATCCTGGTGGAGGAAAATGCCGTCCTTGAACTCGAGCACAACCTGAATCAGAAAGTTCAGGATAAGATCGAGAACACCCAGCGCCAGATTTTCCTGCATGAAAAACTGAAAGCGATCAGGGAGGAGCTCGAAAATGCGCCCGAGGCTGAGGACGAGAATATCCGCGAGTATCTCCGGCTGCTGGATAAGAAACAATTGGGAACGGCAGCGGCTGAGGCGGTGCGTAAGGAGATCAACAAGTTGAAGTCGGCATCGCCGATGTCAGCGGAGGTCTCGGTGATTCGGAACTACCTTGACAACATCTTCGCCTTGCCCTGGGGCGAGCTTGCCGGTGACAGCAATTACGAGCTGGCGGCCGTGGCTCGTCATCTTGAGAAAACTCACCACGGCCTCAGGTCAGTGAAGGAGCGGGTGCTGGAGTTTCTGGCTGTGGGGAAGCTGCTGGGAAAGGATCAGCCAAACACGACCCTATGCTTCGTGGGTCCTCCAGGGGTAGGCAAGAGCTCGGTGGCGCAGGCGATTGCCACCGCCCTTGGGCGTCCTTTCGTCAGGATCTCGCTGGGGGGCGTCCGTGATGAGGCGGAGATCAGGGGCCACCGCCGCACTTACGTGGGCGCCATGCCGGGGCGGATCATTGACGCGATCAGCAAGGCCAAGGTTGACAATGCTGTAGTTTTGCTTGATGAAGTTGACAAGATGGACTCTGATTTTCGCGGCAACCCGGCGGCGGCGTTAATGGAAGTGCTCGACCCTCTCCAAAACAAGGAATTTCGCGACAACTACCTCGAGCTGGACTACGACCTGTCCCGGATTCTGTTTCTGGCCACAGCCAATGATGACGACGGCATCCCGCCGACGCTCTATGACCGGCTTGAGGTTATCCGCCTCGCCGGTTACACATTTGAGGAAAAGGAGCAGATCGCCAGGCGGCACCTGATTCCCAAGATCGCCGTCGAGTCCGGCCTGAAAAAGAGCGGCGTTGTTTTTTTGCCGGCTGCGCTGAAGGCGATCATCCGTTTTTACACACGTGAATCGGGCGTGCGGGAGCTGGAGCGGCGGCTGAGGAAAATTTACCGGAAAGTGGCGCGCCGCCACCTGGAAGACAATCTGCATCTGCCGGTGCGAGTTTCGGCAAAAGCGCTGGAGGATTATCTGGGTCCGGCGCCGTTTTCCAAGGAGCGGCTTGAGCGGGGGCCTCTGCATGGAGCCAGCCTGGGCCTGGCTTATACAGCCGAAGGCGGCGAGGTTCTCACAATCGAGACAAGCGTTTGCGCCGGCAAGGGTGAGCTGGTTCTTACCGGCCAGCTGGGTGATGTGATGCAGGAATCGGCTTCAACTGCTTGGGGCTACCTGCTGTCCAAAGTCGAGAATGACGCCGGCTTCAGGAATTTTTTCAACAAGCATGCTCCCGCTTTTGACGAAGAGGGAAAATGGGCCATGATAAACAAGGACCTCAGACTGCATGTACCCGAGGGAGCCATACCCAAAGACGGCCCATCGGCGGGGATTGCGCTGGCGGCGTCGATGCTGTCGGCAATCTCAGGCCGCGCCACCAGGCCTGCCGTCGCCGCCACGGGAGAAATCACCCTGCGCGGCAAGATCCTTCGGGTTGGGGGATTGAGAGAGAAATGCCTGGCCGCGGTTCGTACTGGCGTGAGGACGGTCGTCCTTCCGGTTGCAAATGAGCCTGATGTCAAAGAGCTCCCGGCCAACGTCCGCAAGGCGCTTAAGTTTGTTTACGTCGATGATTTTGGCCAGGCGTTAAAAACTTTGTTTGCGTAGGACATGAGAGCCGTGGACGCAGCATGCCAAGGGCACGCTGCGCCTCTGCGCTTTCCCGGGGGGCGGCGCCTCCCCGTCTCCGTCAGCGGTTATGATAAAATCCCACCGGCTTATCACAACCTAAAGTTAATAATGACGGGTTTCGTTTAATAATTGGTTTCCAGTTACGGATTTCCGGTTTTCCCAGGGGCTCCCTCACCGGAAACCGGAAAACAGGAAAAGGAAATAAAACCAACGGTTACTCGCAACCCATAAAGTTCTGTGAAGCTGAACGAAGTGAATGATCAATAAAAAACCGATCATAAAACTCTCTCAGGATAGCAACGGCAATGTATTGTTGCGAGGGGCTTGTCGGGAGTTGGCCGCAGGAAGGCAGAAGCGAAGCAAGGAGGACTGCGGGGTTTCCGGCGAGGACTGTCTGAGCCGCGCAGGGGCGAGTTACGCAGCCGGCCGCCGCCCGACAAAGCGGAGCAGCCAGACACAGGCAAATCCAAGGCGAGTCCTGAGCAAATACCTGAACGAACCACGTATGAAGAGTATAAAAAATGAGCCCGGATTCGCGCCAACAACTTAAAACCAGCAAACGTTACTCGCCTGTTGACATCGAGCCAAAATGGATGAGTCGCTGGCTGGAGGCAGGCCTGTTTTCTCCTGAAAGCGGCGCCGAAAAAGAAGCTTACGCCATTGCCTTGCCTCCGCCCAATGTGACCGGCTCACTGCATATGGGGCATGCGCTCAACTCATCCATCCAGGACCTGCTCATCCGCCGGGCGCGGATGCAGGGAAAGAACGCCCTTTGGATCTGCGGCACTGACCACGCCGGCATTGCCACCCAGAACCAGGTGGAGAAGCAGCTGGCCGCCGAGGGCCTCACGCGCCAGCAGGTCGGCAGAAGAGAGTTTGAAAAACGGGCCTGGAAATGGCGGGACCAGTATGGCTCCACAATTATCAACCAGCTCAAGCGCCTCGGCTGCTCGCTCGACTACGACAGCGAGCGTTTTACCCTCGATGAGGGTTACGTCCATGCTGTTTACCGGGTCTTTACCGTCCTATATGAGAAAGGATTTATCTACAGGGACGAGTACATGGTCAACTGGTGCACGCGCTGCCACACTGCCCTTTCGGACCTGGAGGTGGAGCACCAGGAGTGCGAGGACAAGCTTTATTATCTGCGCTATCCCCTCCGGGACGAGGACGGCTACCTCGCAATCGCCACCGCTCGGCCCGAGACGATGCTCGGCGATACGGCGGTGGCCGTCAATCCGGGAGATGAGCGTTACCGTGCCTTTATTGGCAAGCAAGTGATATTGCCACTGGTGGGCCGGGAGATCCCCGTCATCGCCGACGAATATGTCGATGTTAGTTTTGGCACCGGCGCGCTGAAGATCACGCCGGCTCATGACCCCAACGACTTTGAGATTGGCAAAAAGCACGGTCTGGAAGAAATAAACGTATTTAGTTCGGACGGGCGCATCAACAGCAGTGGGGGCGAGTTTGCCGGCCTGACGCTGGCAGACGCCCGCGAGCAGATTGCTGCACGCCTGGAGCAGGAAGGGCTGATGGAGAAAGTCGAGCCCTATCCCCATTCGGTCGGCGCCTGTTACCGCTGTGGCACTTCCATCGAGCCTTTCATTTCCCTGCAGTGGTTCATGCGCATGGACGAGCTTGCCGCGCCTGCCATCCGCGCGGTTGAGAAGGGAGAAATCGGTTTTGTTCCGGAGCGCTGGAAGGGAGTCTACCTGGAATGGATGCGGTCATTGAGGCCCTGGTGCATCTCGCGCCAGTTGTGGTGGGGTCACCGGCTGCCGGTCTGGTACTGTGAAGATTGCGGCGAGATCATCGTGCGCGAGGACGCGCCTTCGATCTGCAGGTGCGGGTCTTCGGAACTGCGCCAGGAAGAAGATGTGCTAGACACCTGGTTCAGCTCCGCCCTCTGGCCTTTTGCCACCCTTGGCTGGCCGGACGCTGCCGAGCGCCTGGAAACATTTTATCCCACAAATGTTCTTGTCACCGCCCGCGATATCATTTTCCTCTGGGTAGCGCGGATGATCATGATGGGAATCGAATTTGCCGGCGAGATTCCCTTCCGGGACGTAATTATCAACCCTACCATCATGGCCAGGGACGGCCGCCGGATGAGCAAATCACTCGGAACCGGCGTCGATCCGCTGGAATTGATTGACAGCTACGGTGCTGACCCTACCCGCTTCGGTCTTTTAAACATGGCCTCGGCCCAGGACGTGCGTTTTTCCGACGAGCGCATCGAGATGAGCCGCAACTTCTGCAACAAGATCTTTAATGCCGGCCGGTTCGTGCTGCTTGGCGTCGCTGACGTCATGCCAAAGCAGTCGGCCTCCTCACTCGCCGACCGCTGGATTGATAGCCGACTGCAGGCGGCGGCGGCAGAGTTGAACGCCCTGCTGGACGATTACGAATTTTCCGAAGCGACGCGGCTGCTTTACCGTTTTGTCTGGAACGAGTTTTGTGACTGGTACGTCGAAGCGGTGAAGACGCCGCTTTACGGTGGCGATCAGGCTGTCCGGGAGGAGGTTTCCGGCCACCTTCTCTACTTGATGGAAAGCGTTCTGAAAATGCTGCATCCCTTCATGCCTTTCCTTACCGAGGAGTTGGCAGCCATGCTTCCGGGCAAGCGGCGGTTCCTTATCAATGAGTCCTTTCCCGCCGGCGACGGCGAGCGTGACCTTAAAGCGGAAGCAGACATGGAGTTGCTTATGGCTGCGGTCATTTCGTTGAGGACTCTTCGGAACGAGCTGCGGGTGCCGCCATCCCGGCAGGCGGCCGCGGTGCTGGTTATGGGGGACAAAGCGGCCCGGCGGGTGGTGCAGGATAATGCCGATTTGATAGAATCGCTTGCAAATACGCGCTTGGTCGAGGCCGTCGGATCGGAAAATGAAGCCACGGCCGTGACGCGGCCGGCCGTGGCCCTGGTTCCCGGCGGCAAACTGCTTCTGCCGCTGGAGGGGCTGATCGACGTCGAAGCGGAAAAAACGCGTCTCAGCGGTGCTATTTCCAAGAAGAAGAAGGAGCTTTCGCGCGCCGCGGCAAAGCTTGAAAACAATAGGTTCGTCACCATGGCGCCGGCGCAAATTGTCGAGCAGGAAAGGAGCAAATTGCAACAGCATCAGCAAGAGCTTGCCGAGCTTGTGCAACAATTTGAGCGTTATTTTGGCATTGCCGGATAGCTCGCGTGGCAACGAGGAATAAAAGCCTGCGGCGCATCCTGGCTCCCCGGCCTTCTTTCCCGTCGCAGGCCCCGGTGCTTGACGGCGAGGTGCAGGAGTATTTAAGCGGACTGGAGCGGCTGGGAATGAGGCCGGGGCTAGCGCGGATAAAGAAGCTGCTGGCGGCGCTGAAAAACCCCGAAAAGCGCCTCAGGACCATCCACGTTGTCGGCACAAACGGCAAATCATCGACGGCGCGCATGATCTCCGCAATACTGGGCAGCCAAGGGTTAAAAGCGGGTGCCTATCTTTCTCCCCATCTCGTCTCGTTCACGGAACGTTTTCTTGTCGACGGCCGGGAAATAAACCAGTCGCGTTTTGAGAAGCTTATCCTTGAAGTTAAGGAAAAAGCGGAAGAGGTAAACAAACGCTCCCGCAGCAGCGGCCCCCTGACCCAGTTTGAAATCCTGACGGCCGCCGCCTTCCTTTATTTTCATCAGCAAAAAATCAATGTGGCCGTGATTGAAGCGGGCCTTGGCGGGCGTTACGACGCCACAAACGTTATCAATTCCAGGGTGCAGGTGCTTACTAACGTCGAGCTGGAACATACCGATCTCCTGGGGAAAACAGTGGCGTCGATTGCCAAGGAGAAAATGGCGGTCATCCCGGAAAAGGGCAAGGTTGTTCTGGGGGCGCTTTCCGAAGAGGCGTTCACGGAAGCGCTCAAGGTTTGCCGGCGTTTAAAGATAAAGCCCCTCGTTTACGACGAGGATTTTTCGCTACTTAAGGGCCGCGGAGAAAAATTTGATGTCTGGGCCAGCAGAGGCCATTATTCCGATCTTTCCCTGACGCTGCTTGGAGATTACCAGCGGACCAACTGCGCTGTTGCCATCCAGGCCGCTGAGCTTTTTACCCGCAAGCTCCTCGATGAAAGAAAGCTCAGGCGGACTCTGCCCAGGATCAGCATTCCGGCGCGGATGGAGATTCTCTCGGAAAAACCGCTGGTGGTGTTGGACGGAGCCCACAATCCCGCCGGCATTGAACAGCTTCTGGCCTCGCTGGCGCCGTTGGCGGCGGGCAGGCGCGTCATTGGCGTTGTCTCCATCCTCAAGGACAAGGACGCCGCCGCCATGTTGGAGCGGCTGCTGGAGTTTTGTGATATCTTATTCGTCACTGAGAATTCCAATGCTAGGTGCGCGCCGGCCCAGGAACTATCTCAGCTGCCGGTCGTAAAGGCCAGCCCGGTGCAGACCTTTGTCGCGCGCGAAAATCAGTCGGCGCTCGAAAGCGCCTTTAAGCTGGCGTCTATCCGTGATGTAATCCTGGTGACAGGCTCACTATATCTGCTCGCTGACATCAAAAGGCGGATGTAGCAGTCGGATGCCGGCCTTGGTTGGATAATTCAAGGCGGCATGGAAACCAAAAACTTCACGCTTCACGTTCGAGGTTTCACGTGAACAGAGGAGAAGGTTTTGCGTGAAACGTTAAACATGAAATATTAAACGTGTTTTTGGGAGATCTGTTTGTTTAGGATCATTTTACAGACAAGTACGAACGGGGGAAGCAGCGGGTTTTTTGATTCACCCTGGTGGCAGTTCGCCTCGTTGATGACCTGGGCGGTTCTGATCGGACTCTGGCTGGCGCTGGTTTTCTGGACCTACAAGGACGCCAAGCGGCGCCTGACTGATCCATTGATGATAGGAATATCTGTGGTGGTATCACTGGTATTCCCTTACGTGGGTCCGATTTTTTACATGATCCTGCGGCCGCCCGAATATCTGGAGGATGTGCTGGAGCGGGACCTGGAGATCAAGGCCAAGGAGCTGGCGATTAGCGGCGCCGCCGACCGGTGCCCGGCCTGCCGCACGCCCGTCAGGGAAGACTTTCTTATTTGCCCCAAGTGCAGGCGGCAACTCAAGCTGGCATGCCGCAAGTGCGGCCGGCCGCTTGATCCTGCCTGGCGGGCCTGCCCTTATTGCGCCACCGAACTGAGCGCCGTTGCCGGCACTTCGCCATTAACTGAAGAAGACGAGCTTTTCGCTTAAAAGCGGAGCTGGATTTTGAATTTGGGAAATTGGAAGCCCGAGCGCACGGCTATTAATACTTCACAAGTAGTAAAATAAACTCTATATTGCTTTTGTGAAACGTGAAACGGTGTTTTTGGAGGACTTTTGGAACAAACGCTGGTGTTGATCAAGCCCGGCGCCGTCGGGCGCGGGCTGGTGGGGGAGTTACTGGCCCGGTTTGAAAGGCGCGGCTTGCGCATCCGCGCGCTGAAATTCCTGCTGGTTGACCGGGAAATGGCGGAGCGGCATTACGATGAGCACAGGGAAAAGGATTTTTTTGGTGAGCTGGTGGCGTCAATCACATCCGGGCCGGTGGTGGCGTTTGTGCTCGAAGGGCCGGAAGCGATTGCAGTCGTGCGCAAGATGATGGGCAGCACTAACCCGATGGCGGCTGAGCCGGGGACGATCCGCGGTGATTACAGCCTCGAGATTCTGGCCAATGTGGTGCACGGCTCTGACGGCGCCGCCAGCGCCGAACGCGAGATCGGGCTTTACTTCCGACCGCAAGAGATTGTTTAAACGGTCGGCACGTTCAGGTCTGCGGTAGATTCAAGTCAAGCCAGTAAATAGGTTTCGTTTCACGTTTAACGTGATGAGTGGGTTTTCCGTGAAACGTTAAACGGGAAACGTGAAGATTCCATGTATCTTGCCTCCAGGTCTCCAAGGCGCCGGGACTTGCTAAGGTCAATCGGCGTTGATTTTGAGACGGTTCCGCCTGATTATGACGAAGCGGAAATGGGCATGGAGCTGCCGGCAGAGCAGGTCCAGCGCCATAGCCGCGGCAAGGCCTGGTCCGTGCTTCCCTGGCTAAAACCGCTTCCCGCCGGGAAACCGGTCATTGGCGTTGACACAATGGTTGTGATTCAGGGACGCGCCGCCGGCAAAGCGGCCAGCACCGATGAGGCCATGGCGTTGATAGGCCAGCTTGCCGGCCGCACCCACCTGGTTTACAGCGGACTTACCGTCCTATGGTCCGATGGCGGGGAAGACCAGCCGCTGGAAATGACAGATCATGCCGTCACGGAAGTCCGCTTCGCGCCGATCCCCGAGGCCGAGATCAGGAAGTACGTGGCCACGGAGGAATGGCGGGGGAAAGCCGGCGCTTACGCAATCCAGGGACGGGCAGCCGCCTTTGTTGAGGAGATTCGGGGCGACTATACCAATATCGTCGGCCTGCCGCTGCCGCTGTTGGTGAGAATGCTCCGCCAGATTGGCTGCTGGCCGCCCCCCCAGCTGGCGCTAAGCGGCTTCTTATTTGGCTCCCTCACTGGAATTGTTATAAAATATCGTGCTCCTTTACGTAAAAACAAGATTAGCTTTTTGATAAAGTCAGATGGGTATCAGGGGGTGTCCGCTGCGCCGGCATGCGCGCGAGTGTTTCTCACCTCCTCCGTTGCCCCTGAGCGCCTCACCGGCAGCGGGCGCCTCAAGACTTAACATCCTGGAAACGGGCATGATTAAAAATCTGTCTCCGAAGGTATTCCTAACGGGGTTGGCCGGAAGCAGTGTTTGACAGCGGAAGAATTTTTTTTTGGATGGATCATCGCTTCGCCCAGGTGAAAACAACGGCGACTTTTTTCGGACGCCGGTGGCCCAGGGAAGGAGAAACAGATAAGTTTTCTTAACTATTTTGCCGGGTTTGGCGGCCGTGACATTGCGGTTGACCTGGGCACCGCCAATACGCTTGTATACGTCCGCGGACGGGGGATAGTGCTTAGCGAGCCATCGGTGGTGGCGATTGATCAACGAAGCAATGAAGTGCATGCGGTTGGGGCAGAGGCAAAGCGCATGCTCGGCCGGACTCCCGGCACGATCAGCGCCATCCGGCCGCTGAAGGACGGCGTCATTGCCGACTTTGACGTCACTGAGCAGATGCTCAGGCACTTCATCCAGAAGGTTCACCAGAATCGCTGGGCTCATCCGCGCGTCGTTGTTTGTGTGCCATCGGGAGTCACCGGCGTGGAAAAGCGGGCCGTGGAAGAGGCGACGCTGTCGGCCGGCGCCCGTCTTTGTTACCTGATCGAGGAGCCGATGGCGGCCGCGATCGGGGCCGGGTTGCCGGTGGGCGAGCCTACCGGCAACATGATTGTTGATATTGGCGGCGGCACCAGCGAAGTGGCGGTGATTTCCCTGGGCGGCATCGTGACATCTCAGTCAATCCGTGTTGGCGGCGACGAGATGGACGAGTCCATCATTGCCCATGTTAAAAAGGAATACAAACTTATGATAGGCAGCCAGACCGCAGAGGAGCTGAAGCTGGAGATTGGCTCTGCCGCGCCACTGCAGGAGGAGGAGCAGGCCGAGATCCGGGGACGCGATCTGGTCACCGGCCTGCCGAAAACCGTGGTTTTGACTTCGGAAGAGATTCGGGAGGCCCTGGCGGAGCCGGTCCAATCCATCATTGACGCACTCAAGACAACGCTTGACAAGACCCCGCCGGAGCTGGCCAGCGATATCATGGACAGGGGAGTCATGCTTGCCGGCGGCGGCTCCCTGCTCCAGGGGCTGTCAGAGCGGCTCCGAGAAGAGACAGGCATGCCCATTCACATGGCCGAATCCCCGCTCACATGCGTTGCGGTTGGTTCCGGCCGCTCGCTGGAGGAATTTGAGGCCCTTCACAAGACCTCCCGTTACGCCAAGTCAAAGCGGCACTTTTAATCCTTATTGCTCAGGTTAGACCTTTGGCCCGCAAGACCGCAGCTCAACGTCAGGCGGTGCTGGCAGTGTTACTGCTGGTTTCCGTAGCCATGCTCACCTGGTACTACCGTGAGCCTGTCGGCGGCCTGCTCCATTCAACCCAGCGCGGCGGCCTCCGGGTCATCTCTCCATTGGAATCAGGAACCTCGCGCCTGTTTGATCCGATTTTAGGCGCGTACCACTGGGCCACCGGAATTTTCTCTGCTCAGAGTGAAAACTCACAGCTGCGCCGGGAGGTTGACCAGTTGCGCGGCCAGGTGATATCCGAAAAAGAGATGGAAAGCGAGAACAAGCGCCTGCGCGATATGCTCGGGTTCACCAATCAGCCTTTCTATCCACGTGATTACAAGACGGTTCCCGCCCGTGTGATCGGCCGCTCCGCCTCATCCTGGGATGCGACCATCACCATCAACCGCGGCAGCGATGACGGCGTCGCCATGGGCCAGACCGTCGTCAGCGGCCAGGGGCTTGTGGGCCAGATATCGGCGGTGGCGACAAACTCCTCCCAGGTTTTGATGATTATTGATCATAATTCACATGTTGAAGCAAAGCTGCAGACTGATGCGGCTTCCGACGCAATGGGAACGGTGATTGGCAGCATCAACGGGGAGCTGGACATGGACTTTGTGGACAAGAACGAAAAGGTCTCCAAGAATGACGTCGTCGTGACTTCCGGGAGCGGGAAGCTGTTCGTCAAAGGCATCCCCATCGGCATCGTCGACGAGGTTTCGGACCAGGAAATCGATTATTACAAGCGTATCTCCGTGACCCCTTTTGTTGATTTCAGCCGGCTGGAAGAAGTGATGGTGCTCATCCCGCCACCGGGAACGGACGAGCCGCCCCTCGTTGATGCGGGTGGTAATCCATGATGCCGTGGTCTAGGGCGAAAAATGACGCCGGTGTTATTCAAAAAGCGGGAGAGGCTGCCTCCTCGGCCTCGGGGGCGGAAAGCCCGGCTTCCCTGTTTAAAGTCGCCCTCATCATTGTCGCGGCTGTAATTGCCCAGACGACGGTGGCGCCCTATCTGACCGTCCTGGGCGCGAAGCCGGACGCGGCCCTGGTGGCGGTTGTCTGCCTGGCGCTGCTGCGGGGGCCGGTATCGGGGGCGGTTGCCGGTTTTTCAACCGGCCTGTTTTTGGATATTGCCCTGGTGCAGACCATGGGGATTTCATCTTTCCTGTTCACGCTGGCGGGATATTTCAGCGGCCGCCTGGCGGAAAAGGTCGATCCGGCCTCGTGGCTGCCGCCGGTGGTGACCGTCTTTGCCGCCACGCTTGTGGTTGAGAGCCTGAACTCGATGATCATGTTTATGCTGGGCGTGGAAGCTTCTGTCTGGTTTATTGTTTTTCGAATCGTCGTGCCGGCGGCTTTTTTAAATGCGCTGGTGGCTTCGCCGATCTTTGCCTTCTGCCGCTGGTGGCTGGGGGGCAACCAGAACCAAAATGTCTTTGTTTCAAAACAATAGCCGCCGTCGGCGTGACAGGCGCCAGTTGCCCTCGGTATCGTTCCGTACTGGCATACTGGCGGTCATTACCCTGCTCTTGTTGGGCATCATTGGGTTTCGCATCTGGTTCCTGGAGGTGATCTCGGGAAGTGAGTATGTCGCGATGGCGAACAATAACCGCATCCGCTATATCCCCGATGAAGCACCGCGGGGCATAATTTACGACCGCAACCACCAGTCACTGGTGGACAACAGGGCCGGCCTGGCGGTGACCGTATTTCCGGCGGCGCTGAAGAACCCGCAGCAGGAGCTGGCGGACTTGAGCAAGATTATTCAGGAGCCGGAAGCAAAGATTCAGAGTACGCTTCAGCAGCACCAGGAAGACGCTTACAGCTCCGTGGTCGTCAAGAAAGATATTACCCCGGAGATGAAAAGCTACCTGATCGAGCGCATTCCGCTTTATTTCCCCGGCGTTGACATCAAGAAACTGCCTTTGCGCAATTATCCGGGCGGCCAGGAGGCGGCGCAGCTGCTGGGTCATGTGGGACAGATTGACCAGCATGATCTGACCGAGCCGCATTTTAAGGGATACAAGGCCGGCAGCGAGGTCGGCAAAGACGGTATTGAGTACGAATATGATAAATGGCTAAGAGGCGTCGACGGCGGCACCGAGATAGAAGTTGACGCCACCGGCCGCCCCAAGAGCGACGCCACCGGCCAGCCGGTGGAACTCAACAGCAAGGTCGCCATCCCTGGTGACGATGTCGTTCTTTCCATCGACAGCCACCTCCAGCAGGTGACAGAGCAGGCGCTGGCCCAGGGAATTGACCTGGCTCACAATCTTCATTATCCGGCCACCGGCGGCGCCGCTGTCGTTATGAACCCGAACAACGGCGAGATCCTGGCGATGGCCAGCTATCCCACGTATGATCCGTCTGTCTGGGTGGGAGGCATGAGCAATGCCCAGTACAGCCAGCTGACCGACCCGGAAGCTCACGACCCGCTCCTGAACCGGGCCATCGCCGGGCAATATCCGCCTGGCTCAACGTTTAAGTCGATTACCACCATCGCCGGCCTCCAGGATGGCCTGATTAACCCTGACGAGACTGTGAACAGCACCGGCGTCTGGCATGTGCCCGGAGATCCGGGCACCATCTTTCACGACTGGGCCCCTCTCGGCGTCGTTGATCTCAACCGGGCAATCGTGATGTCATGTGACACCTATTTTTATGAAGTCGGCTACCACTTTTACAAGGCAAACAGCCAGGGGATTCAGCAATGGGCGCGGAAGATGAGCCTGGGGAGCCCGACCGGGGTTGATATTCCCGGGGAGGCTGCCGGCCGCATCCCCGACCCGGCATGGAAACAGGGGGTCGGTCAGACGGCCATCGACAAGATGTGGCTGCCGGGAAACAGCGTCAATATGGCCATCGGCCAGGGCGATGTCCTGGTGACGCCGCTGCAGATGGCCACAGTATATTCAGCCATTGCCAACGGTGGCAGGCTGGTTACCCCCCATATTGGCCTCGAGGTGGAAGATCCGGTTACGCACGCCGTGATCAAGGACCTGCGGCCGCCGCAGCCACCGAAGGACCTGGGCATTTCTGCGGACACGATTGCGAGGCTGCACCGGGCGCTGATCGGGGCGGCCCAGCCCGGTTCCGCCATTGGCGGCGTTTTCGGCGGCTTCCGGCCCCAGATTGCCGGCAAGAGCGGGACGTCGCAGGTAGCAGGCAAGACAGATTATGCCTGGTATGTCGCGTACGCGCCGGCAGAGAATCCGCAGTACGTAGTTGCCGTCCTGGTCGAGCAGGGCGGCGGCGGCGGTGCCGTGGCGGCGCCGACGGTGAAGAAGATTCTGTCAGCCATCTTCCCTCAGGCCGCTCCGCCGCCGGCAAGAAGGGCGCAGAGGTAGAAAAGTGGAGCTGCGAACGTATCTGAGGCACTTTGATTACGCGCTGCTGGCCGCTGTACTTGGCCTGATCGTTTACGGAATGATCATCATCTACAGCGCCACCCGCTCAGACCCCAATTTGTCAAGTCCCTACTATTATGTCAAAATCCAGGCGGTGGCGGCCATCATTGGCGCCGTCCTTCTGATTATTTTTGCCTTGCTTGATTTCCGCGGCTTGCGGGCGTACCGGCTGCATATGTACGCCGGCATCATTGGCTTCATGTTGCTTGTGTTTATTGTGGGCGCCGCCGCCAGGGGCGGTCAGCGCTGGATCGGGCTGGGATTCATTAACCTGCAGCCTTCCGAGATCGCCAAAATTGTGATGATACTCGTGATTTCCGCTTTTCTCGCCGGCCGGCAGCGGGGCGATCTCGATTCTCATACAACGTTGCTCGCCATTGGTTATGTCATGATACCGGCGCTGCTGGTTTTTTTGCAGCCCGATTTCGGCACCGCCCTTGTGCTTGTCGCCGTTACCGCGGCGCTCCTGTTTGTCTACGGGACCCGGATGCTTCACTTCCTGGTGATCGCCGTCGCCCTTGCGGCGGGCCTGCTCCTGGTGCTGGGGGCCCTTCCCGCAATTGGCATTCATCTGCTAAAGTCATACCAGATTGACCGACTGCTCGTGTTTTTGCATCCGGGCAACGATCCCGGCGGCGCCGGTTTTCAGCTGCTGCAGTCCAAGATTGCGGTTGGCTCCGGCATGCTCACCGGCAAAGGTTTATACCATGGGACCCAGACGCAGCTCAATTTCCTGCCGGAGCACCATACCGATTTTATCTTTTCAGTCCTGGGGGAAGAGCTGGGTTTTCTGGGCGTGGCGGTGCTGCTGGCGCTCTATGTTGTTGTTATCTGGCGGGGTTTGCGCATCGCAATAATATCGGAAAGCATGTTTGGCAGCCTGGTGGCCGCCGGCATCGTCTCGATGCTCGTCTTTCAGGTTTTTGTTAACATAGGTATGACGGTCGGCATCATGCCAATTACCGGCATTCCGCTGCCGTTCATGAGCTACGGAGGGAGCTCGATGGTTGCCAATCTTATCGCAGTCGGCCTGCTGGAGAGCGTTCACATTCGCAGCCGGCTGATCGGTGGCAGGAGGTACATGCGTGCGAAAATTGCCGGTTAGCCCCTGGAAGCTCGCTGCGTTCGCAAGAGAAGCGCGCCATCTGGCCGAAAGCCCGGGCCGGATAATAATGCTCGGCGCCGATGCTGAGGCCCTGGCTTCCGTGCGCCGGTCGCTCGCGAGCGGCGCTTCCGAAGCGGCGGCCGGCAATTTAATGGAAACCGTAACCGGCGAAGGTGCGGGCCTGCCGGCAAAAATGAACGGCTCCGCCGGGATCGTCATTTTCGTGGCCGCGCATGAAGAGCTTTCTTCAGGCGGCCTGGGAGAGCGGCTGGGCAAGGTTCGTCGGGCGGGAGTTCCGGCTGTGGTGGTGCTGACTCAGGCTCCGGGGGTAGAAGTGTCCTTTCCCGCCGCCGGCGTCGCGCCCCGGCGCGTTGTCGGAATGGCTCCCGGCGGCGTAGTGGCGGAAGATGTCCTGGCCGAGGCGGTGGTGGACGCAATGGGCGATGCGGTGGTTCCCCTTGCCGCCCGCCTGCCGGTGCTGAGGAATGAGGCTTGCCGGCAGCTGATCCGAAAGACAGCGCGCCAGAATGCTGTTGTGGGCGCCCTGTTTTTCCTGCCCGGTTCAGATATGCCAGTGATGACGTTGAACGAGGCAAAAATGGTGCTAAAGATTGCGGCGGCCCACAATGAGTCCATCGGCGCCGAGCGGCTGCTGGAGCTGCTGGGCCTGGCCGGGACCGGCTTTGGCCTCAGGGCAGCCGCCAGACAGGTTCTGGATTTTATGCCAGGCCCAGGCTGGGTTATCAAGAGCGGAATCGCTTATGGCGGCACGCGGACCCTGGGCGAGGCAGCGCAGGCATACTTTAACGGCGCCGTCCGCATCACGCCCTCGCGGCTGGCGCCCGTGATTGACAGGGTCAAGAGACTCAAAGGTAACGTTTAACGTTTCACGTTTAACGTTTCACGTAAAATCGCAAGTGTTAACGTGGTTGTCATTAAACGTGAAACGTCGCGGGGAGCGTTTTTTTATTGTCTAAATCCTGAAAATCATTGAAGTCAGGGGCGCAGGCCGTGCGCCCTCACGGGAAACCGAAACAGAATTTTTTTCAATTATCATGGCAATTTCATTGAGTGACAAAATCGAATCGATGCTGGAGCAGGTGGAGAAGCCTGCCCGTTATATCGGCGGCGAGGTTGGCAGCACAGACAAGGCTAATTATTCCTGCCGGATTGTCCTCAGCTATCCGGACGTTTACGAAATCGGCACAGCCAACCAGGCCGTGCAGGTGCTTTATTCCTTGATTAACAATGATACCGAAGCGTGGGCACAGCGCGCCTTTTGCCCGTGGACGGATGCGGCCGCGGTCATGCGGAAGATGAAGATCCCCCTGTTTTCGCTCGAGAGCTGGCAGCCGGTCAGAGACGCCGACCTTTGGGGCATTACGATGCAGTTTGAACTCACATATACCAATATTCTGGAGCTGCTTGACCTGGCCGGCGTCCCCATTCGCAGCCGCGACCGCACCGGGGCAGATCCCATCGTTTTTGCCGGCGGGCCGGCCGCAAGCAATCCTCATCCGATGGGGCCCTTCTTTGATTTCATTATTATCGGCGACGGCGAGCGGGTGATTCCAAGAGTCGTCCGCATATACGAGGAAAGCAAGAATCTGCCTCGCGAGGAGATTATCGGCAGGATCGCGCAACTGGATGGCATTTTCACCCCCGGGTCAGCCCGGACGACAACCAGGGCCGTTGTGCCCGAGCTTTCGCTCGCAGACGCTCCCGTCCAGCCGGTAGTGCCGGTCATGCATGCTGTTCATGACCGCGCCGTCTTGGAGATAATGCGCGGCTGCACCCGTGGCTGCCGATTTTGCCTGGCCGGTTTCTGGTACAGGCCGGTGCGGGAGCGGCCGCCGGATGAAGTGAGCCGCGCCACCGCGTGCCTGCTTGAGGCAACCGGTTATGAGGAAGCTTCATTAAGCTCGTTGTCAACGGCCGATTACAGCAACATAGCCAGCGTGCTCAGGACGCTGGCCGAACAGGATCCGGGGGTGACCATTTCTTTGCCGTCGTTAAGGGTGGACGCAGCCGTTTTCAAGCTGCTTCAGCTCGTTCCCGTCAGGAAAGGCTCGATTACATTCGCGCCTGAGGCGGGCAGCCAGCGCCTGCGTGATGTCATTAACAAGCAGGTGACAGATGATGATATCGAGTCTGCGCTCACCGAAGCCTTCCGGCTCGGTTACGGCACAATCAAGCTTTATTTCATGATCGGCTTGCCGGGAGAGACCGAAGCCGACCTGGAAGCAATAGTTGACGTTGCCGTCGCAGCCAGGAGTATCGGTCGCCGCGATGCGCTTTCGCCCGGCCGGGTGCAGATTAACGCCAGTGTCTCAAACTTTGTTCCCAAGCCGCACACTCCGTTTCAATGGGAAGGTATGAACAGCCGCGCCGAACTGGAAAGGAAACAGAAGTTTCTAAGAGACAACATGCCGCGTAAACAGATTCGCCTGAGCATGCATGATATCGGTCCCAGCCTGGTTGAGGGTGCTGTCGCCCGGGGCGGCGATCAAACCGCTGGCGCCATCGAGGCGGCTTGGCGCGCCGGCGCCCGTTTTGACGCCTGGACAGAGATGTTTGACCCGGAAGCCTGGGAGCAAGGATTTGCGGTCATATCAAGTACGATGGAAGCCGAGGCCATGCGGTCATTTGATGAAAAAGAGGCGCTTCCCTGGGATGACATTGATTCACGCGTTGACAAGAAATTTCTTTTGGAGGAAAAGAAGAAGGCGGAAAGAGGCGAGGTCACGACCGACTGCCGCTGGACCGGCTGCTACTCATGTGGTGTTTGTGAAGGGGACATTGAGATGAGAATGTTTAACGTCTAACGTCTAACGTTTAACAAACCCCCTTCGGAAATCGGCGCGAAACGTTAAACACAAAAAAACCAGTATATGAGCATGAACTTCAATTATAGAATGCGGTTCTCAAAAAAGGGGCGAGCCAGGTTTATCGCCCATCTGGACACCCTCAGCCTGTTGGTGCGCGCGATCCGGCGAACAGGCTATCAGCTGGCATTCACCGAGGGGATGCGTCCCAAGCCGGTCCTCAGCCTGGCCATGCCCCTTGGGGTGGGCATTGATGGTGAGGATGAGATTTGCGACTTTTCCCTCAGGCAGCGGGCGCCGTTGACTGAATTTACCAGGGAGCTAAAGGTGCAGTTGCCCGCGGGATTGAACCTTAAGTCTGTCGGGCCTTGCCTTGACCGCAGCAAATCAGCTTCCCGGGTGGCGGGCGCTTCTTACCGGGTCGAGTTCTTGAACCGGGAGGACTGGGCAGACGCGGCGGAAAAATATAACAGCGAAGAAGAGCTGGTTACTTTGAGAAAGCGCCCGAAAGGTGACAAGGCAGTTGACGTAAAGAATTATGTTGATAAAGTTGAGATTGGCAGGGAGGGATCGCTTGAATTTGATATGGCTGTAACATCCGGCGGCACGGCGCGGCCAGAAGAGGTAATCAGGTTCCTGGAGGAATTTGCCGGCCGTAAGGCCGGCAGACACAGGATAATTCGCACGGCGGTGATCCTTGCTGAGGAAAAACCCCTGCCGCCGCCGCGGCGCGGCCGGAGCAGGCGCCCCCGCCGCTGACTTTTTGCAAAAGCGGCCGTTTCTGTTCCGGTTTCCGGACGAGGTATAATGCCGCTTTGCCGGCAGGGGTCTTGGTCAGCCCGGCCGTTTTTCCGGCGCGGCGCATGGGAATTATTCATATTGCCGGTTTTTGCAGAAAGAACTATTGATGTCAGGCAGGTTGCTTTTTTTCAACCTGCCTCTTGGAAAGGTAGAAATATGGCAAATCGAGCCAAGCAGATCCTGGTGAGCGGCGAGCCTGCCGAGACCAGGGTCGCCATCCTTGAGGAGGGCAGGCTTTGCGAGATCTATGTCGAGCGGAGGGGCCACCGACCACTGGCCGGCAACATTTACAAGGGCAAAGTGGAAAATGTCCTGCCCGGAATGGAAGCAGCGTTTGTCGACATTGGTCTCGAGAAGAACGGCTTTCTCTACGTGGAAGAGGTGATGGTCCACGAGAACCCGGACAAGCGGCCAAAGAAGATCACGCAAATGCTCAAGTCCGGCCAGGAGATCCTCGTCCAGATTGTCAAGGATCCGATGGGAACAAAGGGAGCGCGCCTGACCACCCAGCTTTCCATCCCTGGCCGCTATCTGGTTTACGTTCCCGAGGGCGAAGGCGTGGGCGTGTCACGGCGGCTTCCGGATGAAGAGCGCCAGCGGCTGCGGCAGATTTGCCGCGAGCTGAAGGTGGGCAAAGCCGGCCTGATCGTGCGCACCGCCGCCGAGGGCGTCTCAAAGCGCGATCTGGGCAGCGACCTGAAGTTTTTGGAGAAGATGTGGCAGACAGTGCAGGGCCGCGAAAAGACGACAAAAGCGCCAGCGCTGCTTTACGCGGAGATGGAGGTCTCTCTCAAGGTTTTGCGCGATGTCTTCAACGAAAGCCACCGCCAGATCCTCGTTGATTCTCAGAAAGAATATGATAAAATGCGCTCTTTTTTGAAGAAAACGTCCCCAGCGCTGGTGGGACGCGTCGAGTTGTACCAGGGCAGCGCTCCCCTGATGGAGACGTACGGAGTTGACGAGGAGATGAAGCAGGCTTTGGAGAAGCGGGTGGATCTGCCCAGCGGCGGCTATCTTGTGATTGAGGAAACAGAGGCGATGACGATTATCGATGTCAATACCGGCCGTTACGTCGGTCGGACGAAGCTGGAAGACACGATTGTCAGGACCAACATGGAAGCGTGCAAGGAAGTGGTCCGCCAGTTAAGGCTGCGCGACATCGGCGGGATCATCATCATTGATTTTATCGACATGGCGCGCGCGCGCAACCGCCAGCAGGTGCTGGAAACGCTTGACAGGGAGCTTGAAACCGACCGGACGAAAACGTTCATAGTCGAGCTTTCTCCGCTTGGCCTGGTGGAAATGACCCGGCAGAACGTCACCGAAGGACTGCGCGACATCCTTACCAAAACCTGCCCCACCTGCAAAGGTGAAGGCGTGATCGTCTCCGAGGAAACAATGGCGATTGATATCGAGCGGCGGCTGAGGCGGCTGGCCGCCTCGTCCGCCAGCGAGGCTTTTCTGGTTGAGGTGCATCCAAAGGTGGCGGCAATGCTGATTGGCCAGGGAGGCGCCAAGCTGAAAGAGATTGAGCAGGAAACGGGCAAATATTTCAGCTTCGAGGGACTGGACACCATCCCGATCGATACATTTCAGACCACAGCGGAAGGCAGCCGCGAAGCGATCCAGCGAGCGTCGCTGCCGGTGGCCGAGGGCGATGAAGTCCGGCTCAGGATTGAAGAGCCGCATATGTACAACCCGGCCGACGCGATCGCCAAGATTGATGGCTATGTGGTCAGCATCGCCGGCGCCAGCAATATGGTGGGCGAAGACAAGAAGGTCCGGATTGACAGCGTCACCAGGACTTGCGCGTACGGCACCGTTGTCGTAGAAGGGGAGAAGCCCGCCGCCGCCGAAAAGACAGAGCCGGAAGCGATCGAGGTTCCCAAGCGACATGATTACGGGCTGAAGAAGTAGCTGATTACACTTTTATCTTATCTTTGCTATAATCCCCTAGGCTGGAAAATCGTTACGCGTTTCGGGCTTCGCGTTTGGCGTTAAAACCTGACAAAAGCGACGAAACGCGAAACGTCAAACACGAAACGGGAGTTTTGTACGCAGTCATCGACATAGGCGGCAAGCAATACCGGGTTGAGAAAGGTGACGACGTTATCGTCGACCGCCTTGACCTCGCCGAGGGAAAGACGATGTCCTTAAAACCCGTGCTGCTGGGCGGCGGCAAGAGTGCCGTCACGGCCGCCGAGCTTAAGGGCGCCCGGGTAAAGGCAAGAGTGGAGGAGCACCTGCTCGGAAAGAAGATCCGGGTTTTCAAATACAAGCCCAAGACGACTTACAAGCGGACGCGCGGCCACCGCAGCCGGCTGTCGCGGATAACGATTCAGTCCATTGCGGCTGCGGCTCCAAAGAAAAAGGCAGAGCCAAAGGCAGAAGTTGAAAAACCGGCAAAACTGGAGAAGCCGGCGAAAGCGTAGGAGCAGCCCGCCGGGCCGCCTGTGGCGGCGAACAGCAAGGAAAAACATTGGCGCATAAAAAAGGATCAGGCACAAGCAGGAACGGGCGCGACTCCCGGGCGCAACGCCTGGGCTGTAAGCGCTTTGGCGGCCAGATAGTTCCGGCGGGAGCCATCATTGTCCGTCAGCGCGGCACCCGGTTTCTACCCGGCCCCGGCGCCGGCATGGGCGGCGATGACACCATCTTCGCCACCATTTCCGGGCGCGTGGTCTTTTCAAACGGCAAAGCGCGGACAATCAGCGTCATCCCGGAAGAGGTCGCCTGACCGGCCTTTCATAACAGTCTTTGAAAAAAGCCGCACGTGCGGCTTTTTTTATTGTCACATCTTATCAGCGGTCTCTTTTTTACCGATACTTTTTACAAGTACAAACAATGCTGGATGAATTTTCCATCAAACAGCAGGGAAGAAAGGAACAACAATGGTAGACTTAGTCGGGTTTCTTTTTCTGGCGCTGATCGTCCTTTACATCGTTTCGATGTGGAAAGTCTACACAAAAGCGGGGAAGCCTGGTTGGGGGGTTCTGATACCCTTCTACAATATCTACCTGCTGGCCAAGATAGCAGGGAAACCGGGATGGTGGCTGATTCTCCTCCTAATCCCTTATGTCGATATCGTCTTCGGCATCATTGTTGCCGTCGAAGTGGCAAGGAATTTCGGAAAGAGCGGAGGATTTGCTGTCGGCATTATCTTTCTGCCGTTTATATTTTATCCGATACTTGCGTTCGGGTCTGCGACCTACAGGTTGCCCCCCGGCGGACCGGCCGTTCAGGGGCCAGGCTCGGCAATACACGGGGCGGCGCACGGGACGGCATAACGTCTCACGTTTCGCACATGCGCGTTCAATCCCGGTTTTTCCGCGTGGAAAGCCGGGATTTTTTTCAACCGCGGCTTTGATGATTTGCGGTAAGCTGGATTGCCGAGTGCATCACGATAATAATCTAACTGATCATCCGGTTTGTTCAGGTATTTGTTCGGAGCTTGCCTTGGATTTGCCATGTCCGGCCGGCTCCGCTACGCCGGACGGCGGCCGGCTGCGTAACCCGCCCTGCGGGGCTCAGACAGTCCTC
>JAJYLW010000005.1 GCA_021787475.1 Actinomycetes bacterium | reverse complement strand
TCAAGCGCGACGGCGACGAGCTTTTCGACCACTACCGCCATATCCTCGAAGCCCTGGGCCGCGAGAAGGGTCTGCTCGGCCTCATCTTTGGCAAGTCCCAGAACAAATTCCAGGACCCCGCCAAGCTCCGCCGGCTGATCGTCGAGCTCATCGACAAGGAGAACTGGTCACGCATGAGCGCGGACGTCAAGGGCGACGCCTACGAAGGGCTTCTCAACAAAAACGCCGTGGAATCGCCCAAGGGAGCGGGGCAATACTTCACCCCGCGGCCGCTCATCAGCGCCATCGTCGATGCCGTGGCGCCCCAGCCCGGCGAGCAGATCTGCGATCCGGCCTGCGGCACCGGCGGCTTCCTGCTTGCCGCGCACGACTATATTGTCGCGGGCAACGATCACCTCACCAGCGCCGAGAAGAAGAAGCTCAAGGAGAATACCTTCAAGGGCTACGAGCTGGTGCAGGGCGTAGCGCGCCTTTGCGCCATGAACATGCTTCTGCACGGCATCGGCAGCCCGGAGTACGAGCCGGTCGTGGTGGGCGACTCGCTCGCGGCCGACCCCCAGGAGCGCTTCCAGCTGGTGCTCACCAATCCGCCCTTCGGCAAGAAAAGCAGCGTCACCATCGTTGGCGAGGACGGCCGGGCCGCGAAGGAACGGGAGAGTTACGAGCGCGAGGACTTCTGGACTACTACTTCTAACAAGCAGCTTAATTTTCTGCAACACGTTAAGACTCTGCTGGCTATCAACGGGCGAGCGGCGATTGTGGTGCCGGATAATGTGCTGTTTGAAGGCGGCGCCGGCGAAACGATCCGGCGGCGGCTGCTGCATGACTGTGATGTGCATACGCTGCTGCGGCTACCGACCGGGTTGTTTTATGCGCAAGGTGTGAAGGCTAATGTTTTGTTCTTTGATAAAAAGCCCGCGAGCGAAGAGGCGTGGACGCGGAAACTGTGGATTTACGACCTGCGGACGAACATGCACTTTACACTGAAGACAAATCCATTGAAGCGATCTGATTTAGATGATTTCGTGAAGTGCTATAAAAAACCGGGGAAATTTGCTCAGCGCAAGGAAACATGGTTGGAGGATTTGAAAGAACTCTCGCCCGGACAGGCAGAGCACAAGGGCCGTTGGCGGGCGTTTAATTACGATGAGCTGATTGCCCGCGATAAAGCCAGCCTGGATATCTTCTGGCTGCGGGACGAGAGCCTTGAAGATTCAGATAATCTGCCCGAGCCGGGCGTTATTGCGCAGGAGATTGTTGCCGATCTTGAGGCGGCGCTGGTGCAGTTTAAGGAAATAGCAGCGGATTTAAACGTGCCTGAGGATTTGACTAAGTGAAGAGAGAAATATGCATGACTTTGCGGGAACTTCGAGGATCGGCTCAGCCTGACCATATCGACGGTTATTTGAATCTCGCCTAGCTTCATTGCCGTTTCTTCATCGGCTGAAAACGAAACCCTGGATGACAAACCCCTCCCCGGTGATTAGAATATCCTGGTTCTGTTTACGCGGCGGTTTGGAGGCACTTTGTCTATTCTTGTTGTCGGCTCGGTTGCCCTGGACACTGTCGAGACCCCTTTCGGCCAGGCCAAGGAGGCGCTCGGCGGGGCGGCGGTTTATTTTTCCTATGCGGCCAGCTTTTTCAACCCCGTGCGCCTGGTGGGTGTCATCGGTGATGATTTCCCGGACGAGCATCTTGAGCTTCTAAAGGGCCGCGACATCGACCTCTCCGGGCTTGAGCGCGCCAAAGGCGCTACCTTTCGCTGGAAGGGCCGCTACGATTATGATCTGAACGAGGCACACACGCTGGACACGCAGCTTAACGTTTTCGAAACCTTTGCGCCCAAGATCCCGGAAAGTTTCAGGGACAGCGAATTTGTCTTTCTGGCCAATATCCAGCCGCGGCTGCAGCTGCAGGTCGCCCAGCAGGTGAGCGCGCCGCGCATTATCGCCTGCGACACGATGAATTTCTGGATCGAAGGCGCTTACGACCAGCTGCGCGAGACGCTGAAAAAGGTTGACATTCTTGTTATTAATGATGCCGAGGCGCGCGAGCTTGCCCGTGAGCCCAGCATGGTGAAGGCGGCGCGCCAGATCCTTAAATGGGGCCCAAGCACACTTGTGGTCAAACGCGGCGAGTACGGCGTGCTCATGTTCACCGATCATTCCGTCTTCTCAGCGCCGGCTTACCCTCTCGAGGATGTCTATGATCCCACCGGCGCCGGCGACACTTTTGCCGGCGGCTTCATGGGCTACCTGTCCACCGTCGAGGATATCAATGACGCCTCCATCCGCCAGGCGATCGTCTTCGGCTCCACCCTCGCCAGTTTCAACGTGGAGGATTTCAGCCTCGGCCGGATGAAAACACTTGAGATGCAGGATATTCTGGACCGGTTCGCCGAGTTCAAGCTGCTCTCGCACTTCGAGGAAGTGGAAGCGTGAAGACAGAAATATGTCAACAATTACGTGAAACGTTAAACGCGAAACGATAAACGTCAAATCATGCTCTGGCGCAGCCTCAACTTCTGGCGCATTACCGCCATGGCCCTCTTCGTTGCGGTCCTGATCCTGGCGTTCCCGCTGCTGAAGCCGGGCGCGCGGTTCGAGCTGCGGTCGTCCGCCATGAATATCCAAAGGACCGGGACAAAGTACGGCGCCGATTTCCGCTACACCGTCAAGAACACCGGCAGCGACGGCGGCGAGGTCAATGTCAATTTTCATGCCTACCTCAATGACCACGGCGGCGAGTCGCAGGACGATTACATCACCATCGGCATCAACGCGGGCCAGTCCAAATCCGGCCAGTTCTTCATGCCGCTCATTCCGGGACAGAAAGTTCATGATTGGAGAATCGAGATCACATGATTACCCGGATTCTGGATGATAAATAAACCCGGGCTGAAGGCGGCCGATGCTGGTTCAAGCCGATAACCTCGTCAAAAAGTTCGGTAAGGTCAATGCGGTCGACGGCGTCAGCTTCTCCATCGGGGAAGGTCAAATATTCGGGCTGCTCGGCCCCAACGGCGCCGGCAAGACAACCACCATTTCCATTCTCTCCACCTACCTCAAACCGACTTCCGGCGAGGCGACCGTTGACGGCTTCAGCGTCACGCGCCAGGCAGGCAGGGTGCGCAATATTATTGGCTTTGTCCCCCAGGAGATCGCCCTCTACCCCACCTTGACTGCGCTGCAAAACCTCAAATTTTACGGCAAGATGTACGGCCTTGGCGGCGCGGCGCTGACCGAGCGCTGCCGCAACGTGCTGGAACTGGTGGAGCTGTGGGAGCGCCGTCACGACAATATTGAGCACTTCTCCGGCGGCATGAAGCGGCGGATCAATCTGGGCGCCGGCCTGCTGCACAACCCCCGCTTCCTGCTCCTCGATGAGCCCACCGTCGGCGTCGACCCCCAGTCACGTGAGCACATTTTTGATACCATAATCAAAATACGTGACAATGGTTCCACCATTCTTTACACCTCCCATTATATGGAAGAAATTGAGCTGCTCTGTGACCGGATTGCCATCATGGACCGGGGGAAAGTGATCGCCAGCGGCACTCTCAAGGAGCTGCTGAAAATGCTGGGCGAAGGCGGCGTCATTGAGCTGGAAGTGGCGCCGCCGGGCTGTCCGGCGGGGCTGGAGGCAAGAATCACGGACCAGCAGGAAGTAACAGGGATAAGAAAAGAAGGCAACAAACTTTTTGTCTCTTCTTCTGACAGCGCCCGCTCGTTGCCGCCGGTGATGAAGGTGCTGGAGGAAGCAGGCTGCCAGGTAAGCAGCCTGGAGCTGTACGCGCCCAGCCTGGAGAAGCTGTTTATTCAACTGACGGGAAAAGAGCTGCGGGAATAACGTTTCATGTTTGGCGTTTTACTTTTCAGCTGTACTTGACTCAGTGGTTTTTACGTTATACGTTAAACGAATAATTGATAAATGATAAATAATTGATATGTTAACTTCGTTGCGAAAAACATGGTATGTGACCGCGAAGGATTTATTGATCGTCGCCAAGGACCGGGGCGCCTGGATGACGCTCTTGGTGACGCCGCTGGTCGTGATTGTGATTGTCTCCTTTGCTCTCTCGCCCGTTTACAAGGGCGGCAGCCTGCACGCGACGCTGCTGGTGTCAAACCACGACGCCGGCGGCCTGGGAAAACAATTGACTGACTCCCTGGCGGCGAGCCCCAATATCACTATCCAGGCGGCCGGCGACCGGGAGAGCAAGACCCTAAAGCAGGGAGGAAGCAGCTACGGTCTTTCCCTGGTAATTCCGCCTGATTTCTCCGCCCGCGTCCAGGCGGGACAGAGCGTTCAGCTGCAGGTCTATGATGATCCAAATTCCACCACCGCGGCGCCGTTCCTGAAAGGGATGATAGACGGCGCCGCCAGCCGGTTTTCGGCCGTTGAGGTGGCGGCGAAGGCTGCAGTTTCGGCAGCGATCCGGCAGAACCCGCACGCCGATGCAGCGGCGGTAGCGAGCCGGGCTTCAGCTGCCGCCGGCGCCCAGATAGCGAATCAGCCAATTCAGGTAAAAGAGGAGCCTGCCGCCGGCGTCAAGACGCTCAACACTTTTGATATTGAAACACCCGGCTTCGCCGTGATGTTTCTCCTCTTCGGCGTTATGATCGGCGCCGAAGGGCTGCTGGAAGAGCGGGACAAGGGCACCATGGGACGGCTGCTGGTGGCGCCGGTCAGCCAAGCCTCCATCCTGGGCGGAAAGCTGCTTGCCCAGTTTGCGGTCAGCATGGTCCAGATCACCCTGCTGTTTGCCGTCGGCCATTTCGCCTTTGGCATGGACACCGGCAATTCGCTGGCGGGGCTGGCGCTGATGCTGGCGGCCACCGCTTTTACGGCCACCTCTTTTGGCCTTCTCCTGGCCGCCCTGACAAAGACGAGGCGGCAGGCCTCTTCCGTAGGCATTCTTGCCATTCTGCTGATGTCGGCGCTTGGCGGCAGCTGGTGGCCGCTCGATATTGTGCCTTCCTTTATGCGAAAATTGGGGCACCTGAGCATGAATGCCTGGGCGCTCGACGGCATTAAGGGCATCATCATTCAGGGCCAGGGATTCATCGACATCCTTCCTCAGGCGGGAGTCTTGCTTGCATACGGCTCAGTTTGCTTCTTGATCGGCCTGAAAATGTTTAAGTTCAGGGCTGCCTGATGGCGCCGCGCCGGTCCAGGAACAGGCGGCGCCGGCGCCCCGCGGGCGTTCGCGAGCGCCGGCGGCGCCTTGTCTCGCGCCTGCTGGCGCCCGGCGCCGTTCTGGGCGTACTCGCCGTAATCCTGATTGCCGCCGTCTCAATGTCGGGCGGCGACGCCGCCGCCAGCCCGGCGCAGGTGCGGGTTATTCCCATCGACGGCGTCATCGACCCGGTGATGGCCGACTTCGTCACCGGCAACATCGACCAGGCCCGGCAGGACAAGGTGCAGGCAATCGTGCTTGAGCTTGACACCCCCGGCGGGCTGGACGAGTCAATGCGCCAGATCATCAAGAAGATGGAGAGCACGCCCCTGCCGGTGATTGCCTACGTGGCGCCGTCCGGCGCCCGGGCGGCCTCGGCGGGCACTTTCATCTGCATGGCCGCCGACGTCGCGGCCATGGCGCCAGGCACCAACCTGGGTGCCGCCCACCCGGTCGGCATCGGCGCCGACCCATCCACCGAGGAGGGCCGCAAGGTTATCAATGACGCCGCCGCCTACATCCGCTCACTGGCGCAGGCCAACGACCGCAACGCCGACTGGGCCGAGCTGGCGGTGCGCCAGTCTGTCTCGCTGACGGCCGATGACGCCCTGTCACAAAAAGTCATTGACTTCAAGGCAGATAATTTAAACTCGCTTCTAAATCAAATAAACGGCTTTAAGACCAAAGCCAAGGGCATCACTCTGAAAACCGCCGGCGCCGCCACCAGCGAGGCGGGCATGTCGCTGCAGGAAAAGTTTCTGCACCTGCTGCTGGACCCTAACGTCGCCTACCTCCTCTTCATCCTCGGGCTGATCGCGATTGCCTACGAGTTTCTCCATCCCGGCGTCAGTATTGGCGCCATCATTGGCGTCATTGCCCTGATAATGTCCTTTTATGCCCTGTATATTCTTCCGGTCAACTACGTTGGGGTGGCGCTGATACTGCTGGGAGTCATCCTGTTTGCCGCTGAGCTGTACGTTCCCGCTCACGGAGCGCTCACGCTTGGAGGCGCGGCCAGCCTGTTGATCGGTTCCCTTTTCCTCTTTAACACCTCGGCCTCGTTTCTGAAGGTGTCGCTGGCGCTTGACATCGTCCTGGCGGCGCTGGCGGCGGCCTTCTTCGTCTTTGTTGCCCGGGCGGCTTTCCGGGCGCGGCGCCTGCCGGCACGCAACCCCAAAAGCGCCCTGATCGGCATGACCGGCGTCACCCGCACCGACCTCGCCCCCCTGGGCCAGGTATTTGTCAACGGCGAGATATGGAGCGCCGAATCCGAAGCGGGTGAATCCATTGAAAAGGGGGAAGAAGTCGAAGTAACCGGCGTTAGCGGACTGATGTTGAAAGTCAGAAAAACCTAGTCCAGAGTTCCGAGTTTCGAGTTCTGAGTTAATTCGGAACCCGGAACTTTCACAAGGAGGTAGATTATGGCTGTTGCGGCAATCCTGATCGCCATCGTTGGCTTTATTGTAATTTTGTTGCTGCTGGCCTCGATCCGGGTGGCCAAGGAATATGAGCGGGGTGTCATCTTCCGTCTGGGGCGGCTGATCGGCCAGAAAGGCCCGGGGCTGTTCCTGTTGATACCGGTTCTGGACCGGATGGTCAAAATCGACCTGCGCATCGTCACCATGAGCGTGCCGCCCCAGGAAGTGATCACCCGCGACAACGTGCCGGTCAAGGTCAACGCCGTCCTCTTTTTCCGCGTTCTCGACTCGCAGAAGGCCGTCGTCACGGTGGAGAATTTCATCATGGCCACATCCCAGATCGCCCAGACGACTCTGCGCAGCACGCTGGGCCAGTCTGACCTGGACCACCTGCTGGCGGAGCGGGACAAGATCAACCAGCAGCTGCAAAAAATCATTGACGAACAGACGGCTCCCTGGGGCATCAAGGTGACCACGGTGGAGGTCAAGGATGTCGAGATCCCTCAGACGATGCAGCGGGCGATGGCCCGGCAGGCGGAAGCGGAGCGGGAGCGGCGCGCCAAGATTATCGCCGCCGAGGGCGAGTTCCAGGCGTCGGAAAAGCTGGCCAGCGCCGCCAGCATCATCTCGACGCAGCCGATGGCGCTCCAGCTGCGCTTCCTGCAGACCCTTGTAGAAGTTTCATCGGAACGCAACTCAACGACGATCTTCCCGGTGCCGATAGATTTAATCAAGCCCTTTCTGGAGAAACTGGAAAAGAAAGACTAGCGGGGCCGTCATTACGAGCGCGGCGAGGGATCTGTTTTATGGTTCAATATGACCTGCTAAATCCGGAGGAGGAGCCGGAGGCCCTCAGGCCAGAGGGGCAAAGGCCGGGGGACGTGCCATGGTCCGTCAAGGACATTTTTCTGATCATCGTCCTGGTCGCCGCCGCCGACCTCGTCGTCCTGGGCCTGTTTGTGCGGCTGCTGGCGCCTACATCAATGGACGTGCTGCAGCAGCCATTGCTCAGCCTCGCGTTCCTTGTCCTGCAATGGGTCGTTACCCTGGGAACCGCCCTTGGCTTCCTGAAGATGCGGCATTATTCCTTTGGGCCGGCAACGTTCGGATACCGGCCGACGGCTCCGGTAAAAGGGGCTCTGATGGTGCTGGCGGTTCTGTTCCTGTCCTACCTGGGCTCGGCAATTTACGAGCAGTTCATCACACCGCAGCCCCAGCAGGCGCTTCAGGAGATCCACCCGGGCATATTCAATCTTGCGCTCGCTATGCTGCAGATCGTCATCATCGCCCCGCTGGCAGAGGAGACCTTCTTCCGCGGCATCATCCATCAGGGCCTGGAGAAAGGACTGGGGTTCTTGCCGGGAGCAGCGCTGTCGGCGTCGATATTCGCCCTGGCGCATTTCCAGCTTGACATCTTCGTCCCCATTTTCCTGCTCGGCTTCGGCTTTGCCTTCCTTGTCCACCGCACGCATTCGCTCTTCCCGTCCATGGGCGGGCATATGCTTTTCAACCTGGTCGGCGTGATCGCGACGTACACCTCGCTTCACTAGATCCAGAATGTTGCCTTACTCGCTCTCGAGGACCATCCCCATCCTCCTGGATTATCCCCTTTATATCACTTCCGCGCATATGCCTGATGCCAGCAGAACAATGATGCTCTCACGGTCAAGCAGACGCCTGTTTGTCTTGTTAACTGGCATTCCTTCCTTTTGACATTGACTAACTGGCTGAGTTATTTACGACCACAAAATATTACTGAAATATCAAGGAAAAGCCGTCGGATAAAATCCCCGGATGCCCGGCAAAGACAGGAAGAGAGACGGTCGAACGGGCAAGTTTTCCGCTTGCGGTCTGGCAAACCCGGGCGGATTTGTAATTCCCGCCACCGTTTAATATAGTAACGCCGGAAATAAAGGGCGGCCCATCCCGCGCGGGCGGAACACTGCCAGCCTGGCCTGCCGCCCACCAAGCTCAACAACCTGCTTTTTTCGCTTGTGCGACATGCTTACAGGCAAAAATGAGAGCCACCGATCCGTGGAGTCTGCTGAGCTTTCGCGGGTGCCTCAGTGACTCCTGACTTTGCGCAAAGCTACGTCTACGTCGTCGCTCTGGCAATCGTAGGCGTAGGCTTCGTCTTTGCCACTCTCGGCATCTCGCGGCTGCTGCAGCTCCGCCACCCCTACGCTGAAAAGCTAAGTCCTTACGAATGCGGCGTCGAGCCCCTGATCGGCGACAGCTGGTCCCCGTTTTCGGTGCGCTACTATATCTACGCCCTCCTTTTTGTCATCTTTGACGTGGAAGCCGTTTTTGTCTACCCGTGGGCGCTCATCTTCCGCAGTCTGGGCAAGACCGGCTTTGCCGAGATGATGATCTTCATTGCCGTGCTGTTGTTCGGGCTCCTCTACGCCTGGGCCAAAGGCGCCCTGGAATGGCAATGATGGGCACGTTTAATGTTTCACGTGAAGGCTTTTGAAGCCAAAAGCCGCTATAGCTTGTTTGAGGCATATGATCAACAAGAAGTTGCAAAAACTTGCCTGTGCATGGCTAACGGGACCGGGCTGAAATGTCGGTAATCGAAAAATTTGAGCATCGCAATATCCTTACCACCACCACCGACCGCCTCTTTAACTGGGCGCGCTTGAATTCGCTCTGGCCATTTACCTACGGCCTCGCCTGCTGCGCCATTGAGATGATCTCCACGGCCATGCCCCGCCATGATATCGCCCGCTTCGGCATGGAGGCTTTCCGCGCCACTCCCCGCCAGTCGGATGTGATGATCCTTTCCGGCACCATCACCGACAAGATGGCGCCGGTGCTGGTCCATCTTTACCATCAGATGGCTGAGCCGCGCTGGGTCGTGGCCATGGGCGCCTGCACCTGCGGTGGCGGCATGTTCTGGGATTCATACAATGTCGTCCAGGGGGCTGACCTGCTGGTGCCGGTGGACATCTACATCCCCGGCTGTCCGCCCCGCCCGGAGGCGCTCCTTTACGGCATGCGCCAGCTGCAGGAAAAGGTTCGCCAGCAGACGCAGGTAGGACTGGCGCGCCGGCTGGCCGCGGGCACGATGGTTCAGTATGACCCGAACGGCGGTGAGAAATGAGCGCCGAGCCTTTCGTTACGGGAAGCGAAGAGGCCGCCGGGCTGGCGGAGGAGCTTCTCGCCGGGCTGGCCGCGGAAGTCTATCCGGACGCCGGCCGGGTTGTCATTGTCCTTCAGCCCGGCAGGCTGCATGAGGCGGCGCTTAAGCTGCGGGACGACAAGCAGCTCTCCTTCAAATACCTAAGCTTTGCCGGCGGCGTTGACCATAAAGACAGAATGGAGGCAATTTATATCCTGCGCTCGGTCAACCATTCCGTCGTCGCGGAGCTGCGGGCACCCCTGGACCGCAGCCTGCCGGTCGCGCCGACGGTCTCGGACGTGTGGAGCACCGCCGGCTGGCACGAGCGTGAAACCTTCGACCTGCTGGGGATTGAGTACGAGGGGCATCCCGATTTGCGCCGCATCCTGACCGACGCCGCGGACGGCGTCCATCCCCTGCGCAAGGATTCCCGGCCGCAGCGGGTCAAGCGGGAGGAATGGCGGTTTGAGGGCATCGGGGCGCCCCGGCGGCTGCCGGGAGAAGAAGAAAGAATTAACCGGTCGTAGGGGCCTGGCATGCCGCGCCCCTGCGGATGCGGCAATAAAAACTGATTGCGGAGCTGACTATCGCTGAAGTTGAAAACATAACCATGCAAAATGAGCCCGATCTGCGCCTGGAGGAAATGGTCCTCAACATGGGTCCGCAGCACCCGTCCGCGCACGGCGTTCTCAGGCTGGTGTTGCATCTGGACGGCGAGATGATTGTCAGCGTTGACCCCAGCATCGGCTACCTCCACCGCGGCTTTGAGAAGCTGGCCGAGAACCGCACCTACCTGCAGTTCTTCTCCATGCTCAGCCGCCTTGATTATCTGGCCGGCTTTTTCATGGAGTGGACTTACGTGCGCTGCATCGAAGGACTGATGGAGATCGGGCCGCCGCCGCGGGCCGAGTACCTGCGCGTCATTGCCGGCGAGTTGAACCGGATCATCAGCCATCACATGGCCATCGGCGACTACCTGCTCAACCTGGGCGCGGTGACGCCGGTGCTCTGGACATTCCGCGACCGCGAGGATGTCCTCGACCTGCTGGAGATGCTCACCGGCCAGCGGATGATGTATAACTACGCGCGCGTCGGCGGCGTCCGCTACGACCTGCCGGATGGTTTTGAGGAGCAGTGCCGCAAGTTTCTGAGACGCTTTCCCGTCATGATTGACGAGTACGAGCAGCTGATCACCGGCAACGAGATCTTCTTGGCGCGATCGCTCGGGATGGGAGTCATTACGGCGGAGCAGGCGCTTGACTATGGCCTCTCGGGCCCGAACCTGCGCGCCTCGGGCGTGGCGATGGACTTAAGGCGGCATGACCCCTACTCGGCCTACCCCGAGCTGGATTTTGACATTCCCACCGGCGCAAGCGGCGACAGCTTCGACCGCTATAAATGCCGGATCGAGGAGCTGCGCCAGTCGGTCAGGATCATCGAGCAGGCGCTGGACGCGCTGCCGGGCGGCCCCGTCAATATGAGGATTCCGCCAATGCTGCGGCCGCCGGCGGGCGCGATCTACCGCGCCGTTGAGACCGGCCGCGGCGAATGGGGCAACTACCTCGTCTCCGACGGCTCCCTGCGGCCGTACCGGCTGAAGATGCGCGACTCCTGCTTCGTCGCCCTGTCAACGATGCCAAAAATCCTCCCTGGCCACAACATCGCCGACGTCGTCGGCATCGCCGGCAGCCTCGACCTGATCATGGGGGCGGTTGACCGGTGAGCTGGGGTCTGTCTTTCGTCATTCATTTGATTGCGGCGCTGGTGATCGGCCTGGCGGTGCCGGCCCTGAGCGCCCTCGTTTTTCCCTTCGCCGTCCGCCGCCTGTCCGGATTCATGAGCGACCGTCTCGGCCCCAACCGCGTCGGCCCCGCCGGCTTTTTCCAGCCAATTGCCGACTTTCTCAAGCTGCTGCTGAAAGAGGATGTGGCCCCGCTAAAGGCGGACCGCCGGCTCTTCCGGCTGGCGCCGGCAATCGCCTTTATAACGCCGGTGCTGGCGGTGTCGGTGATCCCGTTCAGCAAGGGCTTCACGATCGCCAACCTGAACGTGGGCCTGGTCTTCATCGTCGCTTTCAGCTCTTTTACGGTGCTGGGCATCCTGCTGGCGGGCTGGGCGTCGCACAACAAGTATTCGCTCCTGGGCGGCCTCCGGTCGGTGGCGCAGATGGTCTCCTACGAGATCCCGATGATCCTGAACATCATCATCATCGCCATGCTGGTGGGTTCACTCAGCCTCAACGACGTCGTTGGCGCCCAAGGGAAAATATGGTTTATAGCGGTCCAGCCGCTGGCGTTCCTTGTCTTTATCGTCGCCGGCATGGCCGAGCTGAACCGTACTCCTTTTGATCTGCCGGAAGCGGAATCGGAGCTGGTGGCCGGCTACCTGACCGAGTACAGCGGCATGCGCTTCGGCTTTTTTTACGGCCTCGTCGAATGGGGCAACGCGTCAATCTGGGCGCTCACCGGCGCCACCCTGTTCCTGGGCGGCTGGCGCGGCCCCTTTGCCGGCAACCCCGGCTGGCTGATTTTAAAGGTGCTGGTGCTGGCCTTTGCCGTCATCTGGTTTTTCGCCACCTTCCCCCGGCTCCAGGTTGATCAGCTGATGAATTTCGCCTGGAAGGTGCTGATACCGCTGAGCCTCGTCAACCTGGGCGTCACCGGCCTGCTGATCATCCTGCTGCCAAACAGTTTCCTGCCGCCGGTGGCGGCGTTCAGCTGGGCGTCGGTGATCACGATCATCCTGCTAATGGGGCCGGTGCTGCGAAAAGCGCTGCTGCGCAAACGGCTTAAACTGAATCCGGGAACGGAACTCGGAACCAGTCAATCATGATCGGCTTATTAAAAGGTTTAAAGATAACCGGGGCGCACCTCTTCCGCAGAAAGGTGACGGTGCAATATCCGGAGGAACGGCGCCAGTTGCCACTGCGCAGCCGCGGGCTGATCCGCCTGCGGCTGAAGGACGACGGCCAGGCGCCGCGGTGCATTTCCTGCACCTTCTGCGAACAGGTCTGCCCCGCCGTTGCCATCAAGATTATTTATGATGAAAAGCCGGGAAAGGTCTGGCGCTTTGACGCCGGCGCCGGGCGGATGCTGTCGTTCTTAAACCGGGGCGAAAATGCGGTGGGGATGCCGTCCTGGCCGAGCGGCGAGCATGGCGGCGCTGCTCCCGACCGGCACGGCTGCCTGGCAAATTCCCTCCTCGATACGGATGAGCTGACCGAGGCGTCGCTCGCCGCCACCGCCCTTAAAAACGGCGTCTGGCTGAGCCAGGTTTTTGGCGTCGCCACTTTCTACGACCAGTTGGGCCCGGGAGCGCCCGCGCTGGCGCCGGAACCCCAGGCGCCGCCCGCGCGGACGACCGCCGCCGGCTGCCCGCCCATACTGCTTGGAAATATTGGCCGCGTCGATCCGGAAAGCATCAAATCATACTCCGCTGCCGGCGGCTACAAAGCCGCGACCAAGGCGCTCACAGAGATGGCCCCGGCCGAGGTCGTCGATGAAATTGCGGTGAGCGGGCTCAGGGGCCGGAGCGGCTCCGGCTTTCTCACCGGGCGCAAGTGGCAGGTGGCGGCCGGGCAAAGAGCGGCCAACAAATTCATCATCTGCAACGCCGAGGAGGGCGATCCGGCTTCGATCAAGGACCGCGTTATCATGGAAGAAAATCCGCACGCTGTCATCGAAGGCATGATCGTGGCCGGTTACGCCGCCGGCGCCGGCGAGGGCTTCATTTACATTAGCGCCGAAAACCGGCTCGCCGTCGGCAGGATCCGCTTGGCGGTGGAGCAGGCGGCGGACAGCGGCCTGCTGGAAGATGAGTTGCCCGGAACAGATTTCACTTTATCCATTCACGTGGTCGAGGTTCCGCGCGCCCCCATCGGCGGCGAGGAAACCGCTCTTATCGCCGCCCTGGAGGGCAACCGGCCCATGCCGCGGCCGCGGCCGCCCTTTCCCGCTGAAAAAGGGCTGCGGGGAATGCCGACCGTGGTGGAGAACGTAGAGACGCTGGCGACGGTTCCCTGGATTATCAACAACGGCGCCCGCGCCTTTCAGCAGCTCGGGGCGGCGCACGCTCCCGGCACCAAGCTTTACACCTTGCTGGGAGCGGTGGCGAAGCCCGGTCTCTACGAGGCCACCCTCGACACCAGCCTGAAAAAGCTCGTAACCACTGAAGCCGGGGGGTTTGCCGGCGAGGTCAAGGCGGCCCTGGTTGGAACGGTCTGGGGCGGTTTTCTCTCGCCGGGTCTCTTTGACATTCCGCTTGACTTTGATTCAATCCGTGAAGCAGGCGGCGACCTGAGCTCCGGCACCATCAAGGTGCTGGGCCATGATGAGTGCATCGTCGACACTGTCCGGCAGTGCCTTGCCTTCACCTCTGCTGAGTCATGCGGCAAGTGCGTCCCCTGCCGGCTGGGCACCTGGCGCCTGCTTGATATTGTTGAAAAAATCTGCTCGGGGAACGGGAGCGCGGCCGACCTGGAGCTGGCCGAGGCGCTGGCCGGCGACATCCGGGAGGGGGCGCTCTGCGGCCTAGGGCGCGGCGCCGTACTGCCGCTGCTGACCGGGCTGAAGTTTTTCCGGGATGAATTCCTGGAGCACGCGGCTGAAGGGCGCTGCCGCGCCGGAAAGTGCGGATAAACCGGATGTTGGATGGTAGACATTGGATATTGGATTAACCGAAACCCGAAACCTGAAACAAAATGTTTGGCAAGTAATAAATAATGACAACAATTTTTCGGAACTTTGAACTTGGAACTCGGAACTAAAACATTGAACAAACGCCAGACAAGCAGCAAATTAAAATTATCTTCCAAGGATAGCCTTGAGTAACGGTCTTGGCGACAAGCCGCAGACGCTGCCGCCGGTGCGGATATCCGGAACCGGCGCACCGGTGACCATGACAATAAACGGTCAGACAGTCAATACCAACGAGGGTGACACCATTCTGGAAGCGGCCAAATCGGTCAAGATCAAGATCCCCTACCTCTGCCACATCAAGGGCCTGGAGCCGTTTGGCGGCTGCCGCGTCTGCGTCGTTGAGGTCGAGGGTGAAGACAGGCCTCTGCCGGCCTGCGCCACCAAAGTAAAGGAGGGCATGGCCGTCACCACCGACAGCGAGCGAGTGCTGAGGCTGCGCCGGACCTATCTGGAGCTGCTCCTGTCGGACCACAACGCCTACTGCCTGCCACCCTGCAAATACGGCTGCCCCACCAATGTTGACATCCCCGCCTACCTCGGTCTGATCGCCGACCGCGACTACGACGAGTCGCAGCGAGTGCTGAAAGAAAACCTGCCCTTCCCGGCAACCGTCGGGCGGGTCTGCCCCCATCCGTGCGAGAGCGCCTGCCGCCGCAGCGAGGTGGAAGAGCCGATCTCGATCCGCCTCTGCCACCGGTTCGTCGGCGACGTCGCCATCGAAAAGGGCTTCAAGCCGGAACAGCCCGATGCGGCCACCGGCAAGCGGGTGGCGGTCATCGGCGCCGGTCCGGCCGGACTTACCAATGCTTACTACCTGGCGCTCAGGGGCCACGCCGTCACCATCTTCGAGGCGCTGCCCGACACCGGCGGCATGCTCCGCTACGGCATTCCCGAATACCGCCTGCCAAAAAAAGTTTTAAAAGCCGAGCTGGAACCGCTCTGGGCGATGGGGGTCGAGCTCAGGACGGGCATGGCCCTGGGGCCTGATTTCTCCCTCGATGACCTTCTCGGCGAGATGGAATTTGACGCCGTCTTTCTCGGGATCGGCGCCCATGAGAGCCGCTCAATGCGAGTGGAGGGCGAAGATCTGGCAGGCGTCATGCCAGTGGTGGAGTTCCTCCGCGACGTCGCTATGGGCAATCCCCCCGATATCCGCGACCGCGTGGCCGTCATCGGCGGCGGCTTTTCCGCCATGGACGCCGCCCGCGTCTCCAGGCGGCTGGGAGCCAAAGAGGTGACGGTCATTTACCGCCGCACCCAGAACGAGATGCCGGCCGACCAGATCGAGGTCCATGACGCCATGGAAGAGGGAATCAAGTTTACCTTCCTGGCGGCGCCGGTGAAAATCGAGGCTGATGGCGGGCACGTCTCCGGCATCGTCTGCCAGAAAATGGAACTGGGCGAGCCCGATGAAAGCGGCCGGCGGCGGCCGCAGCCAGTAGACGGCTCGGAATACCTGACCGCGGTGGACACGATCATCCCCGCGATCGGCCAACTGCCCAGGCTCAAATACGTTGACGCCAAAACAAAGGAAGTCTGCGAGGTTCTGCCGGAAGAAGGCGGAGTTACCTGCACACGCTGGCAAACAATCGAGGTTAACCCGAGGACCGGCCAGACGAGCCGGCCGCAGGTGTTTGCCGCCGGCGACGACGCCACCGGCGCCAAGACGGTCGTGGAAGCAATCGGCGGCGCCAAGAAGGCCGCCTGGGCGATGGACGCTTTTCTTCAGGGAGTGGATATGGCCGCCTATGAATCTTCGCTGCCCGCTTTTGACAAACCGCCGATGGTTGCTATCCCGGCTTATCGGAAGGAGAAGATGGAGCGGCAGTTGACGCCGCAGCTGACGGAGAAGGAGCGCGAGGGCAACTTCCTCGAGGTCGACCGGGGATTTTCCGAGCAGGCCGCCGGCATCGAAAGCCGCCGCTGCCTGCAGTGCATCTGCGAGGGCGTCGAGACCTGCAAGCTGAGGCGCTACAGCCTCGCGGCCGGGCTGGTAAAGGAAGATGGCAACCGTTTTGCCGGCGTCCAGAACCTTTACGGGCGCGACACCACCCATGCTTTCATCCAGCGCGACCTCAACCGCTGCATTGATTGCGGCCGCTGCATCCGCGTCTGCAAGTTCCAGACCGGCTCGGGAGTCTACGATTTTGCCAACCGCGCCCGGCGCACGATCGCCACGCCGCCCTTTGACCGGTCGCTCGACGAAACTGATTGCGTCTCCTGCGGCCGCTGCGCCGCCATCTGCCCCACCGGGGCGCTCTTTATGAAAAAACGGCAGCTTGTAAACTGGCATCTGGACACGTCCCGCTGCATTTTCTGCGCCGATTGCGTCGAGGTCTGCCCGGTGGAGTCGCTGGCGATCACGCCCGCCTTCGAGCTGGCCACGCGCGCGCACGGGCAACTGCACTGCAACTTGCTGGAGTTGGCTCACGGGCCGGACTTAAGCCCCGAGGGCACTTTCCAGCAGGACCACGCCGCCCGGCCCGGGCAGGATCATGCCGCCAAGCAGTACCAAAAAGAGGTTCATGCCGAGGAGATAGCCGGCGGGCCGGCCGGAAACAGCAAGGCGGCGGCACCAGCGCGGGCGGCGGCCCGGCCGGATAAAAAAGAGGAACCGCAGTAATGCATTTTTCCACGCCCATTTTCTATCTCGTGTCGGCGCTGGTTATAATACCGGCCGTTCTGATGGTGGCGATGCGCAACCTGATCTACAGCGCCATCGCCATGATTGCCTGCTTTATCGGCGTCGCCGCCGTATTCGTCACCTTAAACGCGGAGCTGCTGGCGGCTTCGCAGCTGCTGATTTACGTCGGTGCCATTTCAATCCTGATCTTGTTTGCGATCATGCTGACGCGGCGGCGGAGCGGCGCCATCTGCCTCTTTTTTCACCGCCAGTCGTGGGCGGCGCTGCCGGCCGGCGCAGCGCTTGCGGTCGTCCTTGGCATCGTGCTGGGGAGCGCCAGGTTCAGCGCCGGCAGCGCCCCCAAAAACCCGTCTACAGCCAACCTCGCCAGCCTGCTCTTCAACCAGTACGCGTTCCCGTTCGAGCTGGCGTCGCTGGTGCTGCTCGTCGCGATCGTCGGCGCCGTCCTCCTGGCCATGAGGGAGAGGCGCTCTTGACGCCACTGCAACATTACCTCGTCCTGTCAGGGGCGCTTTTTTCCGTGGGTGCCTGGGGCGTGCTCGCCCGCCGCAGCATCATCATGGTGGTGATGTGTCTGGAACTGATGTTTAACGCCGTCAATATCGCCCTGGTGGCGTTCTCCAATTACGCCAACGCCGGCGCCGGCCGGGGAGAGGTTTTTGTCTTTTTCGTGCTGGCGATTGCGGCGGCAGAGGTGGCCGTTGGCCTGGCGATCGGCATTGCCATGTACCGTTTGCGCGAGAAGCTCGATGTTGATGAACTGGATGAGATGAGAGGATGATTTGGCGCGGGGAGACAATCGGAGGCGGCCCGCCGGGCCCGGCGGGCCGCCTCCGCAACCAGCGACCAACCGGGAGAAATGACTGAATGAAAGCAGCCGTCCTGCTCATACCGCTGCTGCCGCTGGCCTCGTTTATCATCACGGGGTTCTTCGGCCGCCGCTACTTCAAGGACAAAAGCCACTATCTGTCGGTAGCGTCGGTAGCCATAAGCTGGATCCTGTCCATGTATGTCTTTATCCAGGTAGAGCGCGGCCAGACCCTTTCCTGGCAGCTCTACACCTGGATTGCCGCTGGCAAGTTTCACGTCGATATCGGTTTTCTGGTCGATGAGCTGACCGCGATCATGCTGCTGGTCGTGTCGACCGTCGGCCTCATGGTTCATATCTATTCGATCGGCTACATGCACGGCGACAAGGGTTACTACCGCTTCTTCGCCTACATCAACCTGTTCATGTTCTCGATGTTCATGCTGGTCCTGGCGAACAACTACCTTCTTCTCTACGTTTTCTGGGAAGCGGTGGGCCTGTGCTCGTACCTGCTGATCGCCTTCTGGTTCCCCAAACTGAGCGCATCAAATGCGGGCATGAAGGCCTTCCTGGTCAACCGCGTCGGCGACTTTGGCTTCAGCCTCGGAATCATGCTCATCTTCGTCACGCTGGGAACGCTTGACTACAGCAGCGTCTTTGCCGCCGCGGGCACCATCGGCGGCGGCATGGTCACCGCCATCTGCCTGCTCCTCTTTACGGGCGCAGTGGGCAAGAGCGCCCAGTTCCCGCTGCACGTCTGGCTGCCGGACGCCATGGAAGGCCCGACTCCGGTCAGCTCGCTGATTCACGCCGCCACGATGGTCAACGCCGGCGTCTACATGGTGGCCCGCTCCAGCCCTCTGTTCGCCCACTCACACACCGCCATGCTGGTGGTGGCCGCAATTGGCACCTTCACCGCCATCTTCGCCGCCATTATCGCCCTGGTTCAGAACGACATCAAGAAAGTGCTTGCCTACTCCACCATCAGCCAGCTGGGCTACATGTTCATGGCCCTCGGCGTCGGCGCCTGGACCGCGGCTATGTTCCACCTGCTGGCGCACGGCTTCTTCAAGGGACTACTCTTCCTCTGCTCGGGGTCGGTGATTCACGCCCTTGGCGGCGAGCAGGACATGCGCAAGATGGGCGGACTCAGGAAAAAGATCAAGATTACCTACTGGACCTTCTTCATCGGTGCCCTGGCGCTCTCCGGCTTCCCCGGCCTGTCAGGCTTCTTTAGCAAGGACGCCATCCTTTCCGGAGCATTCAGCGGAGGCTACTGGTACTTCTGGATTGTGGCCCTGATCACTGTTTTCCTGACCGCCTTCTACTCTTTCCGGCTGATCTTCATGACCTTCCACAGCGAGCCGCGCATGGACGCGAAGGTCTTCGCCCACGTACACGAGTCGCCACCGGTGATGACAGCGCCGCTGATCGTGCTGTCCGTTCCCACCGTGGTTGCCGGCCTTTTCCTTGGCATTCCGCCGGAAAGTGGTCATATCGACCATTTCCTCCACCGCGTCTTTGCCGCCGCCATCGTGACGCCGGAGCATCAGTTCGGCTTTCTGTCGGGGAGCCTGATGGCCATCTCCGCGGTGGTGGGCATCGGCGGCATCCTGCTGGCCTGGCATTTTTACCTGCGCTGCCCGTTCCTGCCGGCGGCGACCTGCAAGCGCGCCGGTCGTCTCTACACATTGGCGCTCAACAAGTTTTACGTTGATGAAATATATTTTGCCGTTTTTATCAACCCGCTGCGCCGCTTTTCCCGGTGGCTCTGGCGCATTGTCGATGCCGGCGTCATCGATGGCGCCGTCAACGGCGCCGGCTGGCTGGCCCTGGGCGCCGGCCGGCTGCTGAGGCCGATTCAGACCGGAAAAGTGCAGGGGTATCTTTTCGCCATGTTTCTGGGATTACTGGCTCTTATGGTCGTATATATCATTTTGACCCTGTGACGATGTATTCTTTCCAACAACAGGTCGGCTTTCCGATTCTGAGCGTGATGACCTTCCTGCCCACGCTGGGCGCTCTGGCGATGCTGCTGCTGATGCGCGGCCGCCCGCACCTTTACAAATATACGGCGCTGGCCACGACGGGGGCCACCTTCATCCTGTCGCTGGCAATGGTGTGGAAGTTTGATCAGTACACGGCTGATTTCCAGTTCATCGAAAAGGTCAACTGGATCCAGCGCCTCGGCGCCAGTTACCATATGGGCGTCGACGGCATCAGCGTCCTGCTGATCCTGCTGACGACGCTGCTGTCGCTGATCATCATCCCGGCTTCCTGGAACTACATCAAGGACCGCGAGCTTGGCTTCTTTGCCTCGTTCCTGTTCCTTGAGACTGGCATGCTGGGCACTTTCTGCGCCCGCGACCTCCTCCTCTTCTACGTCTTCTGGGAGATCATGCTGATTCCGATGTACTTCATCATTGGCGTCTGGGGCGGGCCCCGGCGCGTCTACGCGGCGCTCAAGTTTTTCCTCTTCACGATGGCCGGCAGCGTCCTGATGCTGGTCGCCATCGTCGGCATTGCCTACCTAGCCAGGCCCAACCAGTACGCAGCCCCGGTCTTCGACCTGGATCAGCTCCAGCACGCCGTCTTTTCCTTCCCGGTGCAGATGGCCGCCTTCCTGGCCTTCTTTATCGCCTTTGCCATCAAGGTGCCGATGTGGCCTCTGCATACCTGGCTTCCGGACGCGCATGTCGAGGCGCCGACGGCGGGCAGCGTTATCCTCGCCGGCGTGCTGCTGAAGATGGGCGGCTACGGCATCATCCGCTTCTGCATTCCGCTGTTCCCCGACGCCGTCGTCACCGCTATGCCTTATATCCTCATTCTGTCAATAATCGCCATTATTTACGGAGCCCTCGTCTCCCTGGTGCAGAAAGACCTGAAGAAGCTGGTCGCCTACTCGAGCGTCAGCCACATGGGTTTTGTCACCGGCGGCATCTTTGCCTTCAGCGTCATTGGTCTCGAGGGGGCGCTGCTGGTGATGTTTAGCCACGGCCTGCTTACCGGCGCGTTGTTCCTCATGGTCGGGTTCATGTACGAGCGCCTGCACACGCGGGAGATCTCCGCGATGGGCGGCCTGGCCTCGCCGTTCCCGGTGATGGCGGCATTCCTGCTCTTTTTCACCCTGGGCTCGCTCGGCCTGCCCGGCCTTTCCGGCTTCGTCGGCGAGTTTCTCAGTCTCTTGGGGCTGTTCACGTACAACAAGGCGATGGCGGTTGTCGCCGCCGCCGGCATCATCATGGCGGCCGCCTACCTGCTCTGGATGTACCTGCGGGTGATGTTCGTCGAAACGCGGGATGAGAAATGGTTCCGGCTGTCGGACTTAAACCTGCGTGAGATCGCCTCGCTGGCGCCGCTGGCGGGCCTGGCGGTGTGGGTGGGCGTTTACCCCGACACTTTCATCAACATCATCCAGCCATCGGCCAGCCACCTGATCAATCACATCAGTCCCTACCTGGCCCAGCACGGCGACTTCCTGACACGGTTTTTCGCCTCTTTGGGAGGAGGTCGCTAGATGCAACATGACGTTGTCGCTATCGTGCCCGAGCTGATGCTGGTTGCCGCGGCGCTGGTGCTGCTGCTGATCGACCCGTTTCTGCCCGCGAAGGGGAGGCGGGGCTTGAGCTGGCTGGGCATCATGGCCTGCCTGCCGGCGGCGGCGTCGGTGTGGCTGGCGCGCTCGCAGCAGTTTTCAACCTTCTCCCACGGAATCGCCCTGGACGGGTTTGCCGTTTTCTTCAAGATCCTGCTGCTGGCAGTGGCGGCACTCGCGATGCTGCTCTCCGAAAAACACCTGGCGAGAAACGGCCGGCTGCTGGGCGACTACTACGCTCTTGTCCTGCTGGCGACGGTAGGCATGATGGTTATGGCCTCAGCGATTGACCTGGCCACCTTTTTTGTCGGCCTGGAGCTGATGGCCCTCTCAAGCTATCTGCTGGCCGGCTTCTTCCGACACCAGCTGCGTTCCATCGAGGCGTCGCTGAAATATTTCCTCACCGGTTCGTTTGCGTCGGCGATCCTGCTCTTTGGCATGGCGCTGCTTTACGGTCTCACCGGCAGCACGAATTACCAGCAGATCAGCATCGCCATCGGCTCGGGCTCGCTGGACGGCCATGTGATCGTGATAGCCGTCGTCCTGCTGCTGGGCGGCTTTGCCTTCAAGGTGGCGGCGGCGCCGTTTCACGGCTGGGCCCCGGATGTTTACCAGGGCGCCCCCACCCCGGCGGCGGCGTTCCTGTCTGTCGGCCCCAAAATTGCCGCCTTTGCCGCCATCATCAAGTTTTTCACGATCATGCTGGGCAGCGAGCAGGCGCGCTGGGTGCCGCTGATGATCGTGGTCGCGATTGCGACGATGCTGATCGGCGCAACGATGGCCCTGCTCCAGCACGATCTGAAGCGGATGCTCGCCTTCTCGAGCATCGCCCATGTCGGCTACCTGCTTCTTGCCCTGATCGCCGCCGGCCAGAGCCACAGCAACTTTGGCTCTTCCGCCATCCTCTTCTACCTGGCCGCCTACGCCGCCATGAACATGGGAGCCTTCGGCGTGCTTGTTTTCCTGGCGAACTCAGCCAGATTTAACGACAGTCTCGACGAGATGGCCGGCCTGGCGCGCCGCTTTCCCGGAGCTGCCGGCGTGATGGCGGTGCTGATGTTCTCGCTGGCCGGCATCCCCCCCACCGCCGGCTTCCTGGCAAAATTCTACCTGTTTGCCAGCGTCGTCGATGCCGGCTACGCCTGGTTGGCCGTGATCGGGGTGCTCTTCAGCGTTGTCTCCGCCTTCTATTACCTGCGGGTGATCGTTTACATGTATATGCGCGAGCCCGAACCAGAAGTTGCCGCCGTCATGGAGCCGGGCGGCGGGCGCTCGTGGGACTTAAGCCTGGGCCTGGGGCTGGCGACCGCGGTGGTGATCGTGCTGGGCGTGCTGCCAGCGCCCGTGCTTAACGCCGCCCAGGACGCCGTGGCGAAAATCCTGGGGAGTTAAAAGCCCCGGCGCTTCAACTTCTTCCATCCATGATCAAGTTTATCAGAATCATTTTGTTTAACTTGCAATCCTATCTGTGCCAGTGATAGACTTGTCTCGCCTCGTAGAGTTTGAAATTCTTCAAATCACGATAGTATACGGGCATCCAACCTCCCCGAAAGGGAACAATGGACCTCCACGTATGCAAAAGTTGCGGCACGATCGCCAACATTGAAGCGACAGGCCGCTGCCTGGCGTCCGTCACCGGAAAACATTTCTGGCTGACAGGCGCTCCTGCGGAAGATTACATGCGCCGCCTATGGCAGCTTAAGTCGCACGCGGTCAGCACAGCCAGCGTCAGCGCCGCCGATCCCCGCGTTTAATAAACGCTGATTCTTCACAAGCCGCGTGGGAAGCGCTTTCCTGCCGGGGGCGCGCAGCCTTGCCGCGGCAGGATTATCACTCCTTGTTCTGTCCGCACAGTGTGATAGGCTCATGCCGTCAAATCAAACGCCGTTCAGGAGGCCACGATGGGCTGGATCATTATTTCGCTGGTTGCCGGCTTCTTTTTGGGAGTTGCCGCTACCTTTTACCTGCGCGCCGCGCGGGAAAAAGACGCGCGCGAGATTGCGGGCGAACTGCTTAGGGAAAGCGAGGCGCGGCGCCAGGCCAGTGTGGATGCGGTTATCGAAAACGTCAAGGCCAGTTTCGGCAGCCTGTCGCTGGAAGCGCTCTCCAAATCCACCGATGAGTTTCTCAAACTGGCCCGCGAAACGCTGGCGACGGAGCGTCAGGCCGGAACCAAAGACCTGGGCGAGAAAAAAAGCCTTATCGACCAGCAGCTTAGGAACATGGCCGGCGAGTTGGAGAAAGTCTCGGTGCTGGTTAAAGAACTCGAGAAGGACAGGGAGCAGAAGTTTGGCGAGCTGACCAATTACTTGAAGAACGCGGGCGAACAAACACAGGCGCTGGCTGAGTCAACCAGCTCGCTGCGCGAGGCGCTGGCCAGCACACGCGCCCGGGGGCAGTGGGGCGAGCGCATGGCCGAGGATGTTCTCAGGATGGCTGGCTTCATAGAAAATGTCAACTACCTGAAACAAAAATCATCCGCCGAAGGCGACCGGCCGGACTTCACCTTCCTGCTGCCCAAAGAGCTGAAACTGAATATGGACGCCAAGTTTCCGCTTGACAACTACATGCGATTCCTCGAATCAGAATCCGAGGCAGACAGGGAGCAGTACCGCAAGGCGTTTCTGCGCGACGTCAAAGGGCGGGTGAAAGAGGTGACAACCAGGCACTATATCAACGACGCCGACAATACCGTCGACTATGTGCTCCTGTTCATCCCTAATGAGCAGATTTATTCCTTCATCCATGAGCAGGACAGCTCCATCCTTGACGAGGGCCTGAAGGCGCATGTTGTTTTTTGCTCACCAATCACCCTGTTTGCCGTGCTGGCTGTCATCCGCCAGGCAGTTGACAATTTCTCCCTGGAGCAGACGTCAAACGAAATCCTGAAGCTGCTGGGCGCCTTCCGCAAGCAATGGAAAGAGTTTGTCAACCGGCTCGAGCAACTGGGCAGGAAACTGGACGCCGCCCAGAAAGATTACGAACTGCTCACAACTACGCGGCAGCGGCAACTGGAGAAGCCGCTTGACAAACTTGATGATTTGAGAAAGCAGCGCGACCTTCCCGTTGCTGGGCTGGACTCAGCGGAGGCAGAGCCTGCCCGCGGCGCCGGCATTGATGATCTGGAGGCGCCGGCGGAGGTCAGACAAGCCGGCCGCGAAAGCGGGCAGCTGGTCTGACCCTTGCTCCAGCTGCGGCCGCATGGCCCAGGCGTGGCAGCCCGCGAGTTTTGATCACCTTTTTATCGGGTATCCCAAAATAAACTTCCACAATTTGAAAGGAGCCGATAATGGCGGATCAGACAATGACCGTTGAGGAATGCGTAAGCAATGAGATCAAGGGTGAGACCTGGGAGGTTGTGCATTACCTGGCTATGGCGCTGAAGGCGGACAATGAAGGCATGACCGAAGCAGCGCAGACGCTGCGCAATATCGCTTGGGATGAGGCAACGCATGGTTCCCGTTTTAAGTATCTGGCCGGCAATATCGGCGACCTCAAGGAAGAAATTGAAAAGATGCTGGCCGGCGAGGAGCAAGCATACGAGGGCAAGCATGAGGGCGTCAAGACTGCCGAGGATGCCGGCCAGAAACAAGTTGCCTCCACTTTGCACACCGCCGCTCACGATGAAGCCAGGCATGCCCAGATGCTGCGCAACCTGCTCAAGCGTTATTTCTAAGCGGCGGAAAGCCTAAAAGCCACAAGCGTGTTGGGAGGGCAAATGGCTATCGAAGGAATAGTCGAGGAAAAACCGGCATTTGAACAGGGAATCCGGCGGTGGCAGCAGATTGAGGATACGACAATTGAGTCGTGCGAGGCTATTATTGACGCTACCGGCAACGAGCTTGTTAAAACCATTGCCGGCGTCATCAAGGCTGACTCGATCAAACACAAGGAAATCCTGAGTGTAATCGAAGATGCGCTGAACGGCACGATCACGCTGGCGCCGGATGAACTGGGCGGCCTCTCGTCATTGCTCGACAATCACCTCAGGATTGAACGCGACTCGATCTCCCTGGCGACGGAAGAGTTCGAGAACAGCCGCCATTTTGTCGTGCGCGAGCTACTTTCCTACCTGCTCGAAGACGAGAGAAAGCACTACAAGATCGTCAGTCAGCTCAACGATTTCAAGCGCCGGCTGTATCCGTATGCATAAGAGTATTGGCGGCGGTGCACAGGCCAGGTAGATGGCAGGCTTTTAGCCGGCCTTTGGGAGGCTTCGAAGATGGCAGGCTTTTAGCCTGCCTTGGAGAGATAATCTAGGCACACATGCCCTCTTCTGCAGCAGCATAGGCTAAAAGGTTGTGCCTACCGCCTACCGCTAGCGCTTTCCCAGCAATGACACCAGCGCGATCTTGCTGCTCAAATCATCGCCGTTGCCGCCGACGGTAACTTTCTCGATCCGAGCCAGATCAGGAATCATTGTCAAGAGGTTTCCACTCTTGTAGGTGTACCAGTAGGTTGGCGGAATTGCCTGGTCGCGGCCGGGATAATTTATGCTGCTGCCGGCCAGCAGTAGCCCGTGCGTCCAGCTTTTGGCGGCGCCGGTTGACGTTGTATAGTCCAGCGTGATAAAAACCGGAGTTTCCCCGCCCAGTTGGCCGTCCGATTTCAGGTCCTGCTGCTCGATGATCGCAACCAGTTGCACTTCAAGACTAGCAAGCCCCGCTTTGCCGGCGCTTACCGTCTGTTCCGCCCCCGTCAGCCCGGGGACGTTTCCGGAGTTCTCGCGAGAAAGTACCAGTGCAGTACCGCAGCTGGAGTCGGTTTGGGTCTGGGCCAGATTGGTTCCTGGCCCTTCCGAAACCATCTGCCAGCCGCTCATCCCGCCGTGAAAATTGCCATTGCTGATAAACTCGGTGCCGCTGTGATCGATGTCTTCACCACAGATACCCCCGGCGGCGACCGTGCTCACGGGTCCAGTAGAGACCGCCGGCTGCGACTGGCCGCAGCCTGCCAGCGATACTGCCGCCAATAGGCTTGCTATCAATAAATTACGAGAGATCAACAATTGATTCAAAGCGGTTGTTCCTTTCCTGCGTTTAATCCCCAGCTCAGGCTGTTGCCTGATAACGGATTATTTGCCGGAAAGGCGGCTTCTAAACCTGCGCGGCGGTAAGCTTACAGCTTCCGCACCGGATTGGAGAGGATGCCAATGCCTTCGACCCCGATCTGAACCGTATCGCCGTCGCGCAGGCAGAGCTCGTTTGGCGCCATGATGCCGGTGCCGGTGGAGACGACCGTGCCCAGTGGTATCGGGTTGTCGCGGTACAGATATTCGTTCAGTTGATCAAATGTGCGGTTGATGCGGCTGCTGCTGATGGCGGCGTTGAAAATAACTTCGCCGCCCCTGATTATGCTGCAGTTGATATCAAGAGAATACGGATCGTTGACTTCCGCCGGCGTGACAATCACCGGGCCCAGGGCGCAGCAGCCTGCGTATATCTTTGACTGGGGCAGGTAGAGCGGGTTTTCCCGCTCCAGGTCCCAAGCGGATACGTCGTTGCAGGCAGTGTAACCGACAATCTCGCGGTTGGCGCCGAGCACGTAGGCCAGCTCCGGCTCGCAGGCAGTCAGATCCGAGTCGCTGCGGATGCAAATCTGCCCGTGCGGGCCGACGCAGCGGGAAGCGGTAGCCTTGAAAAAGCATTCGGGACGCTTACTCCTGTAGACACGATCGTATATGTTTGCCACCGGCCCGGCGGGCCCGTCTTTTCCGGGAGCAAGGTTTTTGCCAAGATCGGCATCGCGCGCCTCGGCGCTGCGCCTGTAAGTGACGCCAAATGCCCACACCTCCGGCGAAAAAACAGGCATGAGCAGATGCGGCAACGAGGGATCGGGCATTCGGTCAAGGTCCCGCCAGGCGTAGGTGGCGCTGCCCGGCACTCGCGCGCACAGCTCCCTGGCGAACCGCTCCAGGGTGGCCGCCTGGCCGCCGGCATGTTCGAGCAGCGCCAAGAATGAGTTATAAGCCGGTTCGGCTTCGGTCAGGTCATGGACGAGGCCATCGTATAACAGCCCCAGCCGCGTGCCCTGCCCGGGAAGATAGAACTGAAGAAGCTTCATAAGCCCTCGTCTCGCGTTTTGCGTCTGGCGCCTTGGTGAATCATCCTGACAGTATCCCGGCAGCGTCTGCGCCCCGCGGCTTGCGGGTGTGCTGTTAATAGTAACTCAAAAAGCAAATGCTGTCCTGAAAAAAACAGGGACATGGCGCCAGAAAGCCTCCGGTACTGAACGCGAAACGGTTATTAATACTCCAGGTATACCGTCTTGATCTGCGTATAGAAATCCACCGCCACCCGCCCCTGCTCGCGGGTGCCGGTGCTGGAGGCTTTCATGCCGCCGAAAGGAACCTGGACCTCGGCGCCGACAGTGGGCGAGTTTACATGAACCAGCCCGGCCTGGATCCGGTCTGCAAATTCCATTGCCCGGGAGATGTCGCGGGTGCAGATGGAGGCGCTGAGGCCGAACCTGACGCTATTCGCAACCTGGATGGCTTCTTCAAAACCGCGCACCGCGATGACTGCCAGCACGGGACCAAAAATCTCCTCCCGGGCAATGAGCATCTCAGACTTGACGTCAACAAATACCGTCGGCTCCACGAAGAAGCCGCGGTCCAGCGGCGCCGCCGTCATCCTGCCGCCGCCGGCGGCCAGCTTCGCTCCCTCATCCCTGCCGGCGGCGATATAAGCCAGCACCTTATTTAACTGCGCCTCGTCTATCAACGGGCCCACCTGGGTCTCAGGGTCCATGCCGTTGCCGACTTTGATGGCGGCAACGCGCTCCAGCAGCCGCGCGGTATAATCGCCGGCGACATCCTCATGGACGATTGCCCGGCTGGTGGCCGTGCACTTCTGGCCGGTTGACCACATGGCGCCGTTGATGGAAAGGTCAACGGCTTTAGCCAGATCGGCGTCTTCCAGGACTATGATTGGATTCTTGCCACCCATCTCGCACTGCGCCTTGCCGCCCCGGCCCGAGACGCAGGCGTAAATGCCGGCGCCGACCGCATCGGAGCCGGTGAAGGAAACCCCGGCCACGGCGGCGTTGGCCGCCAACTCCTGGCCAACAACGGTCCCGGCGCCGGTAACGAAGTTGAGCGCTCCGCCGGGCAGTCCCGCCTCCTCCAGCGCTCTGACAATATTTAACGCCGTCAGTGGCGCGGCGCTGGCCGGCTTCAGGACGACGGTGTTGCCGCTTACAAGCGCCGGGGCCAGCTTCCAGGCGGGAATCGCCACAGGAAAGTTCCAGGGAGTTATCAGCCCCACAACCCCGAGCGGCTCGCGCACGGTGTAGAGAAGGGTTCGCTCAAACTCCGAGGGCGTTGTCTCGCCGGAAAGGCGTCTGCCCTCGCCGGCAAAATAATCAAAAATCTGCACCGCGCGGGCTGTCTCGGCTTTTGCTTCCGCCAGGGTCTTGCCCTCCTCGCGGGTAAGCCCCCCGGCGATGCGATCCATGTCCCGTTCAATGATGCGGGCTGCGGCGGCAAGCAGGCGGCCGCGCCCGGGAGCGCTGAGGGCTCGCCATCCGGCGGCCGCGTCACGGGCGGCGACAATGGCCGCCTCGGCGTCTTCCCGGCTTGAATCCTGGAAATGGCCGATTAAGTCGCCGGCATCGGCGGGGTTTACGTTGACAAAGGTTTTTCCCGAGGTGGAATCAATCCATTTGCCGGCGACATAATTCTGGTAAACATCACTCATCGGCGCCCTGTCCCAGGCCTTTTTTCTTTTTACCGGCCTTGAAAACCCGGTTGCCGCCCGAATTCTTGGCCACATACATCGCCGTGTCGGCGCGCGACACCAGGCTGTCAACTTCCTCACCCGACTCAAACTGCGCCAGCCCCAAACTGAGGCCGGTGTCCGGAAAAGCTAACCCCTCGAATGTCTCCCGGATCCGCTCCGCCACCACGGCTGCCTCCTGCTCATCGCTGTAGGGCAGGATGATGGCAAACTCATCGCCGCCATAACGGTAGCCGGTGTCGACATCCTGCCTGATGCTCGCCGTTATCGCCTCCGCAACGCCTCGCAGAGCCTCGTCCCCCTTCAGGTGGCCGCGCCGGTCGTTATAATCCTTGAGGTTGTCGAGGTCAACCACCAGCAGCGACACCTGGTGGTGCTGCCGCTTGGCCCGGGCAATCTCCTCTTTGAGCCGGCGGTAGAAATGGCGGCGGTTAAAAAGACCGGTAAGGCTGTCAGTGATGGACAGTTCTTCCATTTTTTTTGAGTGCGCGTAAGATTTTTCATAGAGCCAGGCATTCTCGATGGCGACGCCAATCTCGCCGCCAACCGTGACCAGCACGTTCAGTTCCTCCCTGGTGAACCGGTTCTTTTTGCTGCTAAGAACGCAGAGGACGCCGCGAACGCGCCCCTTTGACTTTAATGGTATTCCCACCAATGATTTATACTCCGGGAGACCGGCCCGCATTTCAGCGATGCCCTCAAAACCGGCGCCGTTACCTTCGATCAGGAGCGGTTTGCCGTCCCGGGCAACCCGCCCGGGCCAGCCGTTGTCAATCGGGGTCACCAGCAGGCGCGACACCAAGTCATCAGAAAGACCACGATGCACCATCATGTCAAGCTCGCCCTTCTTTTCGTCAACGAGGAAGATGGCGCCGACGCCCAGCTCCAGGAATTCCAGCACCTTCTCAAGCGAGTCTTTCAGAATCTCATCCAGGTTGAGCGAGCGGCTGACAGTAGCGGCGATCCTGTTAATCGCCTCCAGCTCGCGCGTCCTCTCCCTGACTTTCTGCTCCAGTTGCTCCGGGTAACCCCGCAACTGCTGTTTCAGCTCGGAAACCTGGTTCCGGGCAGCCTCCAGCTGTGCGGCTGTGGCCTTGAGCTGCTCCTTCAACTCCTCAAGCTCGACGAGGCTGGATCCGTTGCCGGATTCACTTTGCTGGGGATTATCGGTCATTTGCAGATTTTGTCAGGAAAAAGGTACGAAAAAATCAGGCCGGAACCTGATATTATCAGCGCGCCGCCGCCCCAGCAAGAGCCCCGGAATCTTGAAGCTGGCGGCAGCCAAACAGCGGGTGGACGTTGGACAATTGATCAACAAGAGATCGAGACTTTGGTTTTATCCAAAATCCAATATCCAAGATCCGGCATCTGCTTTATGGCCTTTGCGTCCGCAGCAGGATGCACCTGCTGGGACAGGCTCTTAATTGCACTTGCACCGGCAACCCGCTAAAATGCGCCTGCGCAGGCTGGCGGCGCCATTTTTACGTGGCGAGGTAGCTCAGTTGGTAGAGCGCAGGACTGAAAATCCTGGCGTCCCCGGTTCAATTCCGGGCCTCGCCACCAGGGACACCGGCATCGCCTTGGGGAAGGTCGACGGCCGCCAGGCTGAACCCTTCCGCCTCCCAGGCGGGAACGACCCCGCGCGGCAACTGATGACCAAGCTGCTCCTGCTGTTCTTCTTTTCTCGCCCTCCGGCTGTAGAAATACTTCACGCCATAGAAAGCTGCATAGGCGTATAGTATACCAACTATAGTATCGAGGATATAGTGATTGCCGGTGTAAATGATGGCGACCCAGACCAGCATCGGATAAATGATGAAGGGTCTTGCCTTTTTTCCAAAGATGTCAACCATAAACAGGTAGACCAGCATCGGAAAAGCAGCATGGAGTGAAGGCATGGCGGCGACCGGGTTAGGATCCATGAATTGATAGACGCTGGGAATATGGACCGTCTGCACGAAAGAGGCAAAGGTGTCGCTGGCGACATTGGCGACATGAGGGATAAATCCCTGAGCGGAAGCCATCCAGGGCGGCATCGCCGGATAAAGCACATAAGTGAGGAAGCCGGCATAGGCAAGCGCGATTGTCGTGATGACAAAACGCTTGAATTCGTGCCTTTTTTTAAGCCAGAGGAAAAAGGCAAAAACAAGCAGTGAGATAAAATGCATCATGTAGAGGATGGAAAAGAAATAATCGTAGATATGGAGAGTCCCCGGCGTGTAAAGGAGTTTCTGGAGGTTGGCCGTCAGCACGCCCCCGACAAGGAACTGGTCCACGTGGATCATGGGGAAAATATGGACCCCCATTCCCAGCTTCGGCGCCAGGCCGCGCAGGTATTCATAACTCAGGAACAGGAAGACGAACGGCACCCAATCGCGCAGGAACGCCAGCGGCTGGGCGACAAACAGCGCCAGGACAAGCCCGGCAATGATGAACTGGTCCGGCGAGAACCACATGCCGTTCAGCAGCATAAAACCGCTTATTATCACAAAATAAGCGGCAAACACGACCATTAGCAGCCTGCCCCTCAGCTTTTCCTTTTTAAAGCGGTTGATCCGCACCAGCGTTTTTTTTAAGGAATAATTTGACATCAAAGATGTATTTTGACTTAATTGAATTTCTTTGAATATTCTTATCTTTTTAAAGCCTTCTAATCCTGCATTCTGCACGCCGAAAGTAAATTTTTTTCGCAGTAAATGTTAAGTTCAAAAAAATTTGCTCCATATTACAGGAAATCGGGCTTTGCCGCCTGCTCACCGGTTTGCCTGTCTCTTTCAGCCTCAATATCATCGCATAAGCATATTTGACCATGCAGTTCATTCAGGGGACCGCCCTGGGCTTGCCTCGCTCTGCCTAAGCCCGGCCGTCCCGGACCGATCAAGCCGACTGACTCCATTTCCAGTCGCGCACTTCCGGCATGTCCTGGTCGTGCTCGCGGATGTATGACTCGTGCTCCCGCAGGCGGCCCTGAAACGTGTCAATGATGTCCCCGGCCAGCGAACTGAGCCGCTCGGCCCGGGTGGCGGCGTCAATGGCCAGATGGTAGCGGCTCATTTTGTTAAGCACCAGCATATCAAACGGCGTCGTTGTGGAGCCTTCCTCGATATACCCATGCACATGGAACCTGCCCGGCTGCGGCCGGTGGTGGATCAGCTCGTGAACGGCCCGCGGATAACCATGGAAAGCAAAAATCACCGGTTTGTCCTCGCCAAAGAGGCTGATGAAACTCTCATCGTCAAGACCATGCGGATGATCACGGTGTGACATGATCGAGAACAGGTCAACAACGTTGACAACTTGGAAGCGGAGTTCGGGGAAATGGCGGGCCAGCAGCCAGGCGGCCGCCAGGGTCTCCTCGGTGGGAATGTCGCCGGCGCAGGCGAGGATGACATCCGGATCGTCAGCCCCCCTGCCGGCCCAGCGCCACTCGGAAGCGCCGCGCTGGCAATGCGCCCTGGCCGATTCCATGCCCAGCCACTGCGGCGCCGCATGCTTGGAGGCGATGACGAGATTGACGTAATCGCGGCTGCGGAGGCAATGATCCGTCACGGCCAGCAGGCAGTTGGCGTCGGGCGGCAGGTAAATCCTGGCGACAGAACTCTTTTTATTGACAACGTTGTCAATGAAGCTGGGCACCTGGTGCGTGTAGCCGTTATGGTCCTGCCGCCAGACATGTGATGTCAAAAGATAATTGAGGGCCGCCAGCGGCTGCCGCCACGGTATCTCCCGCGCGACTTTCAGCCACTTGGCGTATTGGTTGAGCATAGAATCAACAATTGGTATAAAAGCTTCATAACAAGCGAAGATACCATGCCTGCCAGTGAGAAGGTAACCTTCCAGCCAGCCCTCGCAGGTATGCTCGCTGAGAATCTCCATTACCCGGCCGCCGCGGTCGAGGTGCTCATCGGCTCGGTCGGTGGGCCAGACAAAAGCCCGCCCGGTGGCCTCGAAAATGACCTCCATCCGGTTGGATGTGATCTCGTCGGGGCAGAAGAAGCGGAAGTTGCCGCTGTCGCTGTTCAAGCGGAATATGTCCCGCAGGCACCTGGACAGCACACGCGTAGCCTCAGCCTTCGCCTGCCCGGGAGCGCTGCTGACCCTTACGGCATAATCTTCGCAGGGAGGCAGATTCAGCGGCGCCAGCATGCTGCCGCCGTTGGCGTGCTCATTCATGCCCATCCTCAACTCCGGATCGGGACAGATAGCGGTTGTTGCTGGCAACGGCTTGCCAACTTTATCGAACAGTTGCTCAGGCCGGTAGCTTTTCAACCATTTTGTCAGCGCTTCAAGATGATCCGGATTGCCGGCCGGGTCAGCGATAGGCAGCTGGTGGGAGCGAAAGCTGCCTTCTATTTTCAGGCCGTCAATTTCTTTCGGCCCGGTCCAACCCTTGGGCGTCCTTAAGATGATCATCGGCCAGGAGGGCCTGGGCGGGGCCACACCCGAGCGTGAGGTTTCCTGAATCTTCCGGATCTGGTTCAGGGCCCGGTCAAGCGCCTGCCACATCAGCTTGTGCATCTCAGCCGGATCATCACCGCCGACGAGGCTCACCCTGTAACCATAACCGTGAAATAGATCAAAAAGCTCATCATCGCTCATCCGGCCCATCATGCTGGGGCCGCCAAGCTTGTAGCCATTCAGGTGAAGAATTGGCAAAACAGCGCCGCAGCTGGCGGGGTCAAGGTACTTGTTTGAATGCCAGGCGGTGGCCAGCGGACCCGTCTCAGCCTCGCCGTCGCCGACAATGCAGGCGCTGATCAAACCAGGATTGTCAAACACGGCGCCATAGGCATGCGCCAGCGAGTAGCCAAGCTCACCGCCTTCCTGGATCATCCCCGGCGTTCCCGGGAACAGGTGGCTGGGGGCGCCGTAAGGCCATGAGAACTGGCGCATCAGCTTCTTCAAGCCATCAACATCAAAGGTCAGCTCATGATCAAAATAATTGAGCGTGCCTTCAAGGTAAAGGTTGGCAAGGATCGCCGGCGACCCGTGTCCGGGGCCGACAACCAGCAGGACGGAGGCGCCGCTATCCTGGATCAGCCGGTTCAGGTGCGCGTAGATGAAGTTCAGGCCCGGCTGAGTACCCCAGTGGCCCAGCAGCCGCGGCTTGATTTGCTCCGGCTTAAGCGGCCGGCTAAGGAGAGGATTGTCTTTCAGGTAAAGCTGGGCTGCGCCCAAATAATTGGCGGCGCTCCAGTACCTCTGAATGTGAGCGAGGCGCGCCTTTGTCATTGGCGCCTTTTCCGGGACGGCGGTTTTTTTGGAATTAGCCATTTTCTTTTACCTCGTTCTTGAGCAGCCGGGCGGCGTGGCGGGCTATCATCAATTCCTCATCCGTCCTGACGACCCTGGCGCTGACGGCCGATCCGGCAGGTGAGATCAGGTCCGCATTTTTCCTGTTCAGTCCCCGGCTCAGCTCAATGCCGATGAACCCGAGGCCGGCGCAGATACGGGCCCGCACCGCCGCCGATTTCTCGCCGATGCCGCCGGTAAAAACCAGAGTGTCGAGGCCGCCCAGCGCGAAAACAAGCGCTCCCAGGAATTTGCGGGCCAGGTAGCAAAAAAGGGATACGGCTTCTGCGGCTTCGCTTTTTCCCTGATCTTGCCCGAGCAGCTCTTCCATGTCTCCCGAAATACCCGAAACTCCGGCCAGCCCGGATCCCTCGTTGATCAGCCTGGCCAGTTTTTCCGGATCAAGTTTCTTTTCCCGCAGCAGAAAAAAAATAACGCCCGGGTCAAGGTCGCCTGAGCGGGTGCTCATCATCAGGCCGCCGGCCGGCGTAAATCCCATCGTCGTGTCGATACTGTGGCCGTCTCTGACCGCAGTCATACTGCAGCCGTTGCCAAGATGGGCGATGATAACGCGGCCGTCGGCCTGCCCCTGATCCTGAAGGCGCATCATCACGTATTCGCAGGAAAGCCCGTGAAATCCATAGCGGACAATGCCGTCCTCCTCCAGGCTTCTTGGCAGCGGAAAAACTCGCGACACCCGGGGCAGGCATGAGTGAAAAGACGTGTCAAAGCAAGCTGCCTGAGTCAATCCTGGAAATTCACGGCCGAAAAATTCAATTGCCCTGATCTCATCGAGCAGGTGCTCGGGCGCCAGCCGGACCAGCCCGCGCAGGTTGCGGATCAGGCCGGAAGTGACAATTTCGGGCCGCAGATATAAAGAGCCGCCATGAACGACCCGGTGGCCAATGCAGGTAACGCCTTCCATCAGGCCGCTGCGGCGCAGGTGCCGGGTCAGCGCATCCAGTGCCGCCTGGCGGTCCGGCAGCGCCAGCCGCTGCGACTTTGTGGCGCCAGGCTTATGTCCTCGGGACAGGAAGACGCTGCCGGCCTCCCCGATGTGTATCAAATTCCCGGACTCGACGGCAGCCCCTCGCTCCCCTGCATCAATATCATGCAGGGCGTACTTCAAACTTGACGAGCCGCTGTTAATTGACAATATGCGCATGCATGTCCGAACCCGGTCAAGTTTTAAGAACAGAGCTGACTTTACTTCCCCAACTGGGGATTACGTGAAACAAACGTTGAAACCAGGGATGCGAGGTTACCGGAAAGTTTCATTTGACGTTTATGGGTAATTAACTCCATGATTTTTTATTTTCGCAGGTCAAGAGGGCAGCGGAGCGGTTAGCAATGAGCACCACCCCAAAGACATGGCGAAATAACAAAATGGCGCTGCGCCTTCTGAAGGAACTGATTGGGGCCATCCGCAGGGACCGGGTCCAGGCACAGGCAGCGGCGATGGCGTACAGTTTTTTCCTGGCTTTGCCCGCCGTGCTCCCGGCCACTGCGGGCTGGCTACTGTCAACTGTCGCATTCGGCGTTTACGTCAACCACATCAGTTCTTATGACAGGATCTATGGTTCGCTGGGGGCAGTCATCGCCCTACTCACCTGGATCTGGCTTAGTTCGGTGACATTCCTTATCGGGGCCGAGATCAATAGCCTTCTGGCGGCAAAGGATGGCCGATAATTACGGAGCGGCGACGGCAGTTGTTTGAAATGGATTCAACCGGGCATGCGTATTGAAGATGGAGTTAAAAAGACAAGGAGGTTTAAATGCCTGATGAGGAACTCAAAGGGATGAAAATCGCCATCCTGGTGACGGATGATTTTGAGCAGATCGAGATGACCGAGCCGCGGGAGGCGCTCAGAAACGAAGGCGCCGTCACTTTCCTGATTGCGCCCCATTCAGGGCAGGTGCAGGGATTTAACCACGACCGGAAGGCAAAGGCGTTTGAGGCTGATCTTACACTGTCAGAAGCCGATCCTGAAGATTTCGACGCCGTAATGCTCCCCGGCGGCGTTATAAACGCCGACAAGCTGCGGATGGTGCCGGAAGCGCGCCGGTTTGTGATCCAGATGGATGAGCTTGACAAGCCCATTGCGGTTATCTGCCATGCCCTCTGGCTGCTGGTTTCAGCCGGCCTTGCCGGCGGCCGGACGATGACCAGCTATTACACCCTCAAGGATGACATCCGCAACGCCGGCGGCCGCTGGCTTGACCGCGACGGCGTCGTTGACCGCAACTGGATAAGCAGCCGCAACCCCAGGGATCTGCCTGTCTTTAACCGGCTCATGGTCGGCCTGTTTGCAAGGTACTGGGGAGGAGCGGAAAAACAGCGCCGGGTGGCATAGGGGCAGGGGCGGCGCCTGCGGCGCCGCCCCTGCATTGTTGGGCGCTCAATGCTGCGCCCCTTCGCCAGTTATTGTTTCCTCTACGGAGCCGGGGGAACCGTTACGCTGCATGACCAGTTTGAGCACTCGAAGGTTAGCGCCTTCAGGTTGTCATGCTTGACCAGCTTCGGCTTTGCGTAGGGTTCCCGGCCGTCCAGTTTGCCTTTCATCGCGTTCCTCCTGCCGGTTTTTATATTGCTTGCCACTGCCATTTTTTCTGCCCTTCTATGGCAATGAGTAGGAGCTGCCGCAGACATCCGTCGCGGTGCCCGCCATGGCGGTGTGGAACCAGGTGACGCCGGCAGGGACATTGTACTTAAGCGTCACGGTAGCCGAGCCACCCGGCGACATGACGTTTGCCACCGTCAGCGGGAGCGTCGTCGCCGGCGTGACGCCGTTGTTATTGTTGCTGCTGGATATGTCAATGTCATAGGCCATGCCGTTGCCGGTATTGCCGATGGTCCAGTCAACCGACAGCAGGCCGGCGCTATAATCGGAAAGCGATGCCCAATACACATGGGGAGCGCCAAGGCTCAGGCCGGGCTTTCCGCCCGCGCACGTGGCCGAGTACGTCAGCCCACCGGGAGCAGAGCCGGTAACTATCGGATAGTTATGCTCCTCGGCTGTTTGAAACATCATTCCATAGTTATAGTTCCATGCCGCCAATCCGTACCTGAGGCCCTTGGTGGGAGCGCTGGCGTTGCGTATTCCCAGCGCGTTTAAGCCAATAACTGCGGCATTGGATTCCTGCTGGCCGTTGGCGTAGACGATCACGGGCTTGCTGGTGTCGATCGACAGCAGGTTGGTGTAATTGCCGCCGGGATCCTTGGCGAAGAGTTGCTGGTAAGGAATGTTGACGGCGCCGGTAATGTGACCGGCAGCGTAATCAGCAGAGCTTCTGACATCGACTACGGTGTAATTGCCGATGTTGGTGTCATTGATCTGGCCCGTTGCCGTTCCCGGAAAGATGAACGGCGGGTTGGATGCGTACTCGGACAGATCATCGGCAACCCTGGTGATCTCCGCCGGCTCCGTCGAAGTGGTGTTGTTGATTAGCGGATACGCGCCCGGCGCCGGTAGCGGATGCGGCGTGGTCTCGATGCCGTACGTGTGAACGTAGATGTCCTTTGAGCCGGAAGTTACCTCGGCAAGCACGCCTGGCTCGGCCGCCGAGTTCCAGCCGAGGTTGCCCCACTTCAGCGCCGTGATCGTTGGCGCGGGAGTGCCAAAATACCCGGCCTCCGCCACCGCGCCCAGCGCCATCTCTGCCATTTTGTCCGTATGGCCGCTATAGCAGGCAAGCACGATAGTCTTGTTTGCGTGCAGCGCCAGTTGCTGCCTGATATACAACAGATTGGCCGGCTTGACGATGTCCTTGTATGTGTACGTTGTAATCGGAATTGCCCCCGGGATGTGACCGGCGCCCATGCCGGTTGTGTTCGTCCCGGTATAAGCGTCCGCAGCCCGCACGTCAATGACGAGGGGGTCGTTGGCAGGATTATCGCCGGGGCCGATTGTGCCGTCGCCGTTGTCATCGAGCAACGCCATTAGCGTTTGCGTGTCCATGTAATTGGTGCCCGCGACATTTACAGGAATCGTGGGAGCGAGGCTCAGATATGCATTGGTGGCGTCTGCAATAATCCCGAACTGCCCGTCGCCCGGCGGCGGCGCCGCTGAGCCGCTGGCGACCAGGCTCAGCCCGATCACCAGACTTAACGCGAACATGACAAGGCATGTCAGTCTTAGATGTTTACCCAAATTCCCCATCCCTTTCAAACTAGATTTCAAACTAGATTCTGCTGTCCCCCTGGCGGTGAGCTATTTTATGACTCCTTTCTCTTGCCGGCAAAAAGACCAATAATCCAATCCGATAGATTATTGAAATGATGATTTTACTCTTTTTCTGTCAATTGTCAATGCCGCGACGATTTCATTTGCTTATAGTTAATGAAATAAGTCAAGTAATAATTTCGGAATGAAACAAAAAAAGGTGTAAAGGCCGGCTTTTCTTTCCTGTTTTGATGATCTCAAACCAGAGAAGCTATACTCGCATTTGCGGCAGGGCACGGCAAGCGTTTGACGTTTAACGTTTCATGTTAAACGTTTCACGGATTTGAGGGGATAGTTTTTTCACGTTAAACATTAAACGTGAAACGTCCCCAGGTCGGCTAATGCCCGAAAAACCCCCGCCCCTCGGCATCCGGGTAAAGGAATAGTGTCATCCCGTGCTTGCGGCAATAATCCTTTACTTCCTCGTCCCGGACGGAGCCGCTGGTGGCCAGGACCGCCACAACTCCGGCGCCGGCCAGCTCGGCGGGCCCGTCGGCAAACGGGAAAAAGCTGTCGCTGTAGGCAACGGCGCCCGCGGTGTTGTGGCCGGCGTCCCGGGCCCGCAGCACAGCCAGCCTGCAGCCGCCAACGCGGTCCTGCTGGCCGACGCCGTTGCCGATCAGCATGCCGCCGCGCACCAGGGTCACAGTGTTGCTATTGGAAGTGGAGCCGATGGCCCAGGCCAGAATCATGTCATCAAGCTGGGCCGGAGTGGCGCTGCCCAGACGCTTCACCTTGTCAAGATTGGGGACAAAAGTATAATTGGGCTGCGCCAGAAAGCCGCCACGCACGTAACGGATCCGCTGCGCCCCGTCCAGCGAGCCGCGGTCCATCCTGCCAAGTGCCGGGTTGATCAACAGGCGGCATTTGTTGCCCTTGCGCTTGAGCATTTCCATGGCGTCCTCGGAAAACCCGGGCGCGATGATGCCGTCCAGCAGGCGGCGGCCACCGTCCATCTTGTGGGTCATCAGGATGTCGGCAACCTCCTCATCCACAGGAAAGCTGAGCAGAACTAGGCCGCCGAAGACGGCCCGCAGATCGCCTTCCAGCGCCAGCCGGGCCGCCAGCAGGGGATCATTTCCGACCGCGGCGCCGCAGGGGTTGCCATGCTTGCAGGCAACCACGATCAGCGGAACAGCGCCGCTGTTGACATTGAAGCCGGCAGCGATGTGGGTGGCAGTCTGCAGCAGCCGGTCTAGGTCGCAGAGGTTGTTATAGCTGGGGGCAGTCCCCTGAATTACCTGAAACCGGTCCAGAGCGAGCGGGTCATCGGAGCCGCCGCTGTACAGCGCTGCCGGCGTCTGGTAACCATTCTCGCCGTACTTGCACCCAAGCGCCGGCTCGCCAAGGTTGATGCTGAAATTAGTCATTCCCTTCTCCTTGCTTCTGAAATTATTGAATCGGCGCCCTGCCCCCTACTTCAGCCGCGGTAACGCAAGTGCTGAGCGGCATCAGTATCTAACCAACCCTGGCAAGTTGCAAACCATTACTCGGGGTTACTCGGGGGGTTACTCGGGGACACAATACTATTTATTTGCAGGTTATTTGCAAGCTCATTGTTTAAGGGGAGAAAAAATCCTGCAAATAAATAGTATTGTGTCCCCGAGAGTGCCCCGAGAGTGCCGAGAGTGTCCCCGAGAGTGTCCCACCTGAGGAAAGTCCGATAATAATGCCGGTTACGGCGGCCAGCACCGTCCACTTCAGGACGCTGATGATCATGATCGATTCCTCGGCCGCGGCCATTTTGACGCGGTTCTCGATCTGCCTTCTAATGAATTTCAGTATTGAATCAAGCATGAAATCTCGCAATCAATAACGGAGATACATTCATAATTTATCACGCACGCGAAAAATAATTAATGGAAACCTGTGGAATGAATGAAAGAAGCCCGGCCGGAGAAGGCTGGCCGGCAGGGAAAAGCTTCAACCGGATGAAATCACTGCGGTGAATGGTGCCGTTGCAGCGGACAACCAAGAATCAGTCCGGCGGCAAGCGGTGTTAGCCTGCTGTCACGCTTCCGTAATATGACAGCCTGCTTTCAATCAAAAGCCTGGGCCAGATTGTTATATCTCCGGATCCGCATAGTCGGGTGATTCAGAATTCGTGTTAAAAAGTTCGTGAAACCAGAACGGCGCAATGGGCATGGCCGACGATTCTTTCGGTAACGCTTCCCATCAGCAATTTTTCCAGCTTGCCGCGGCCATGGCGGCCGACGACGATCAGATCGACGCCATTCGCCTCGGCTGCCTTGATAATCTCCACGTAGGGCTTTCCGGTTGCGGCAAGCGTCTCGATCTCGACGCCGGCGCCCTTGGCAAGATCCTTTGCTTCAGCCAGAGCCTCGGCGGCTTCCGCCTCACGCGCCTCGGACTTTGCCACAGAGATAGCCAGCAGCCTGCCGCCGCACTTCCGGCTCATCTTTATCGCTTCGTCCACCGCCGTCTTGCCATCGCCCGATCCATCCGTAGCGGCCAGAATAACCCTGCAATCGGTACTGGCATCCTTGGGAACCACCAGCACGTCGCTGGGCATGTCGCCGATCACCTTGGCGGTGACGCTGCCCATCGCCATCCGGGCCAAGTGCGACAGGCCGCGGCGCCCGATAATAATCAGCTCAGCTCCGCTTCTTTTGGCTTCTTCGATAATGACGCCAAATGGGTCGCCTGTTTTGACCGCGATGTCGCATTCAATTCCGGAATCAGCAGCCTTTGCCTTGACCGACTCCTCCAGGTATCTCCGGCCCTCGGCTTCCTGCTGTTGGGCAACGTCCGCCATCGTTCCGATAACATTCGGAGCCAGAAAAGCAAACCTGTGGAACGACTCGACGACGAGGACGGCCGTAATCTTGCTGGTGCACCGGCCGGCCAGGCTAAGAGCTTCTCTGATCGCCCCCCCGCTTGACTCGGACCCATCCGTCGCCACCAGTATTTTTTCCAGTTCTCCCAGCGGGCATTGCTCAGTCATGTTATTAACCTACCTCCAAGTATTGTTCCCGTCCGCAGGAACAGCTGTCAGATGCCCTCGAATTCCTTGACTGCCTCGGAATCGAGCGCCTCGCCTTCTTTTTTGGCGATTGAGAGTATGGTGGAAATGATAGTTAGCCCCAACATGATGACGATCGCAATCGCAAAGCCGTGCAGAAAAGCCCCGTCCCTGTCCGCCACCGGAATACTGTTGTGGCTGAATACGTGTTTGACAACAGGATAGCCTTTGCCTATCAGGTAATTGTGCTCCAAGGTAGTTAATATCAGGCTGGAGACGGCAACCCCAAATATTGACCCCAGCGACCTGGTCATGTTCAGAATTCCTCCCGCGACGCTCAGCTTGTCCCTGGGGGCCGCTCCCATGATGGCGCTGTTGTTGGGAGGCGTAAACAGGCCCATGCCGACCCCGATGATGACCAACTCGATGATCAGAAGCCACACGGCCGTCGATGATCCCAGGAACAGCATGCTTAAACAGGCAACGGAAGCCACGGTCATGCCGGCCGTTGTCATGATTCTGGAGCCGTACTTGTCGGAGATATTTCCCGAGAACGGCGCCACGATCGCCATCGAAAGCGGCACCGGCGTCAAAAGAAAGCCCGCTGCTCCGGCGCTGAACTTAAGCACGTCTTCCATATAGAACGGCATCAAGAACAGAATCGCAAACAACACATAATATGAAAGCATGCCGGTAACATTTCCCAGCAGGAACAGGCCGTTCTTGAACATGTTGAAATCTATCAGCGGGAACCTGATCTTAAGCTCGGTAATGGCAAAGATCGCCAGAAACACCACAGCGATGGCGAGATAGGCAAGGATAGTGGGTGTGACGCCCTGGGTTCCCATGCCGTTAATGCCCAGCACCAGCGCCCCGAGGCCGACGACAAAAACAAGGGTTCCGAAGTAATCCACCTTTTCCTTCTCCGCAGCCTTCTCGCTCTTGGGCAGGACTAACAGGGCGGCCATGACACCTGCGATGCCGATGGGCAGGTTCACATAAAAAATCGCCCGCCACCCGATGGCGGCGATCAGGATCCCGCCCACCAGAGGACCGATGGACATCGAGATCGCCTGCACTGCGCCCTGGATGCCAATTGCCTTCCCTCTCTCGCTGGAGGGAAAGGAAGAAACGATAATCGCTACCGAATTTGCCTGCAGCAGGCCGGCACCCACCGCCTGCAAGACGCGGGAGCCGATCAGGATATAGGCGCTTGGCGCCAGGCCGCAGAAAAACGAACCGACGGTGAATACCACAAAACCGATCGTATACAACCTAGTCCGGCCCAGCATGTCCGCCAGCCGGCCGAAGAAGGGCAGGAAAATCGTGAGCGTGATCATGTAGGCCATCGCCACCCACGCGATCATCGACATGGAGACATTGAAATCTTTGCTCATCGTCGGCATGCCGACGTTGACAATGCTGACGTCCAGCGCCGACATGGTGGCGCCGATCAAGACGGTAATCAGGATGAACCATTTCCAGTTTGGCTTGCTGGAAAAGAACGGATGAGGAAAGCTCGTCAAATTACTCACGCTCCTTGGCTACATAACTTTATTAATACCCATACGCTAGACCTGCCCCATGAGCCTTCTTCTGCTGCGGCCGGCTGCAAAGGCCATAAAGGCAGATGCCCATCCTTTTCGCTCGGCCTCGCTACGAACAGCCTAATGAGGCAGACCCTTACGTTAAGGCGCGCGGAGGAAATCCGGCAAAAGTGAAACTCCCGCCCCTGACGCCATGCCACATATAAAAAAAATACCAATCGTTTATAAGCAAATCTTATTAATGTTATATTCTTTGATAAGTATAGGCGTTATCGTTATAATTTTAAACACTTTTTTAACATTTTTTCCACATGCATGTTTCGCCATGATACATATTTTCCATCAGCCAAACAAAATTCTTGGGTTAATCTTTCCCAAGAGGCTATCTCAGTAGATAATTCGTGGCGAGGCCGCAGCAGGTTACACCTGCCGGGGTAGTTTACTTAACCACTGCATGCCTTTAATAACGCCCTTCCCGGCCATGTTGGCTTTTCCCCTGATGTATAATTCAATCAATGTCCCTCCGCAAAAAGATTATATTCAGCTTTCTTATCAGCGTCCTGATCGTTGGCGCCCTCGCCACATTCGAGTACATTAATTTCGTCCAGGAAAAAAACCAGATGCGGTTTCTCGAGGTGGCCGACTCTGCCCGGGACAGATCGCTAAAGATTCTCCGGCACGAGAAGAACTTTTTTCTCTTTCCCGATCAGGCACAGCAGGAATCAGCGGCGACCGTCGGCTACCTCTCAGAGCTGGACGCCCTAACTGGAGACATAGAGACAGAAGACGCGGGCGCCGCCGCTCATATGAGGAGTCTGTTGTCAACTTACCGGTCCGAGTTTAATAACATCCAGGCCTTGCTGGCCAAGATATCAAATGAGCTTGACGGACTTAAGACAGACAGCCCGGTGGCTGGGGGGGAAATCCCCCTCCTAAAAGCTGAATCCCGTGACAACCCTTCGCTGGTGGCAGGTTACCTTCAGAGCAACCTGTCGCTGCCTGCCGGCGATCTGCGGGTCGTCGCCCTGGGGCAACTCGGCGCCGGAATCAACCAGCTGCGGGACACAAGCAACAACATCGTCATGGCCGCCAATGATCTGGACAAAAACACCAGGAACAGCGCCAACCACGTCATCAGCCAGTCCCAGTTAGAAATACTGGTGGCTTTCCCGCTTTTCCTCATGATCGGGCTGGGCGCCCTGCTTTACGTCAGTTCGGACGTGGTCAAGAAAGTCAAGGCGCTCACCGGCGCCGTCGAACGCACCGGCAGGATGTTCGGACCCCGGCCGTCAGGGCCCGCCGGCGGCAGGAAACGGGGGCGCAAGGATGAGGTTGATATTCTGGTAGAAAAGTTTAACCGAATGAATCGCCTCCGCAGCGACTGGGAGCGCCGCGTCCAGGAAAAAAACCAGGAGGCGCTGCTGCAGGCAAAAAAACTGGCGGCCATCGGCACCCTCGCCGCGGGCGTGGCCCATGAACTAAACAACCCCCTCAACAACATCAGCCTCTCGGCCCAGGTGCTGAAGAAAAAAATCGGCGCCGGCGAGCCGCCGGCGGTGGCGCGGATCGTTGACGATATCGTCGGGCAGACCGAGAGAGTCAGAGATATCGTTAGCAACCTGCTGGAATTTGCCCGGGAGCGGGCGCTGCAACTTAGTGAAGTGAATTTAGGTGACCTCATCATGAACGCCTATGAACTGGCGCGAAAGTCGGGGGATGCGGACGGAATCGGATTCGAGCTGGGCAGCGGCGGCCGCGAGTTCAGGCTTCAGGCCGACCAGCCGCAGTTGGAGCGCGCTTTTGTCAACTTGTTTACAAACGCCATCACCGCCATTGAGGGAGAGGGCAAGATCGCCGTTCATATCAGCCCCAGGAACGGCAACCTGGAAATCATGGTCTCGGATACGGGCAGTGGCATAACGGTCGCCGACAGGGAAAAGATCTTCGATCCCTTCTTCACCAAAAAAGACAAGGGGACCGGTTTGGGTCTGGCCATCGTCTTGAGTACAATTCAGAAGCATGGAGGGCAAATATCGGTCATTAGCGAAGAAGGGATCGGTACCATCTTTGAAATTATCCTGCCGAAAAAGAGGCGCTCATGACTTTCAGGATTCTGATAGCGGAGGATGAGGATCTTACCAGGAAGCATCTGGCTGATACCCTCGAGGATGAAAAATACGAAGTGGTCAGCACCGGCAACGGTATTGACGCACTTAATGAAATAAAGTCAAAAAACTTCGATGTCCTGATTGCCGATATCAAAATGCCTCGGATGGACGGGCTCGAGCTGCTGGCGCGGGTGAAGGATATTTCGCCCGAGACCGAGGTGCTCGTTATCACCGGCTTCGGCAGCATCAACTCGGCGGTAGAGGCGATGAAAAAGGGCGCTTTTGATTACCTGCCGAAGCCTTTTGACCTTGATGAGCTGATTCTGAAAGTGAGGAACGTCAAGAAGCAGAAGGAGCTTGCCCAGGAAAATGCCGCCCTGCGCACCTCGCTCGATCTCGGCAAGAACATCAGGGTCATCGCCGAGAGCAGGGGCATGAAAAAAGTGCTGGAAGTTTTGGGCAGCATCCAGGGATCGGACTGCAATGTCCTGCTTGCCGGAGAGAGCGGCGTAGGCAAGAACCTGCTCGCCAAGGTAATTCATTATTCCAGCAGCCGAAGCGACAAGCCTTTCCTGTCGCTGAACTGCGCCACTTTTTCGGAGGAGTTGCTCACCAGCGAGCTGTTCGGCCACGAAAAGGGAGCCTTCACGGGAGCGGAGACGCGCAAACAGGGCTTGATGAAAATCGCCGACGGCGGCACGCTCTTTTTTGATGAGGTAACCGAAATGTCGCCCAACCTGCAGGCAAAGCTGCTGAAGGCGATCGAAGAGAGGGAGTTCTTCCCTGTCGGCGGCACGAAACCGGTCCAGGTGGACGCCAGGTTCATCGCGGCGACAAATCAGAAAATCAGCGAGGCGGTCACCGCAGGCTCGTTCCGGAAGGATCTCTACTACCGCCTCAACGTTATGGAGATATACGTCCCGCCTCTGCGCGAGCGCAAGGGCGACGTCGCCCCCCTGAGCAAATTCTTCCTGCGCAAGCACGCGCGCGAGTACGGCAAGAAAATAAGCAGACTTACCAAGGAAGCCCTCGATGTGCTCAGGCGGTACAGCTTTCCCGGCAACGTGCGCGAACTGGAAAACATTATCGAGCGCGCCGTCATCCTCGAAAAAGGCCCATTAATCACCGCCGAGTCCCTGCCGCAGTCGCTGCTCTTGTTTCAAATAGAAACCACATTGGAGCCGGACAAGGTCAAATCACTGGCTGAAATCAACAAGGAATACATCCATTCCGTGCTGGAGATGCTCGGCGGCAACAAGTCGGAAGCCTCAAGAGTGCTGGGCGTTTCCCGCACCAGTCTGTGGCGCATGCTCAAACAAGAGGAGCGGCAGGGAAACTAGCAGCACTGCTTCTGTTTCGTAACTGTTTTTTTCTGAAACAGACTTCTCGGAGATAATCGTTCCTACCGCTGGCCCCTTTTTCTATTTTTCAATCATTTTTACCCATTTTGCTGGTTAATCTTTGGAATTGGCATGATTCTTGCTCCTTCTTTTTATATCAACAAAAAGGAGGAGCCATGTCAGGACAGGAACTGCTGTACATCGCCTATGAGGACGAGGACGAGCACTTTGAGCACGGCATTTCTTACGCCATCTATCTTGCCAAGATGCTCAGCAAGCCGCTCCTGATCTTGCTCCTCAAAGGCCACCGGCCCGGCAGCCGTTATGAGAATGCGTTAACCTCGATCGCCTCAGTCTCTCCATTTCCGGACGCCCATTTCGCGGCGGCGGCTGCCCTTTTGGAAAAAAACGAGTGCCTGGCGGCGCCAATTGAGAGCCGGTTGATCGAAAAGTGCAACAGCCATGGGATCGCAGCCACCATTCATGCCGAACTGGAGGCAACCGCATCGGCGGTCATGGGATTCCTGCGAAAAATGAAAGTGGACCTGGTCCTGCTCAGCCCCAATGTGACAGAAAGCAGGAGCATCCAGAAGCGCCTGCTCAGGCGCTCGCCCCACCCGGTCGTCACTATGGCGCGCGGCGGCGCCGGTTCAACTTCTCCAGCGCCGCTACCGGTGGATGAAGCCGGTGTCTGACAGGCTGCCAAAAACCAGGTCGATTGACAAAGAGGTGCTGGAAGCGGCGTTTAAGCAGGCGGAAGACTCCGGCGGGCCACTGGAGCAGATCCTGTTGGGAAAGGGCGTCCCCAGGTACGAGATCCTGGTCAGCCTCTCCGAGTACTTCGGCTGCCCCTATGTCGAATATGACGAGGACCTAATGGTGTCGTGGAAGATTATGCGCCGCGTCGACGCTGAGGCGCTGAAACAGAAGCTGTGGCTTCCCATCTCCATCCAGGGCGGGCGAGCTGAGGTCATCGCCAGCCGGCCGGGTGACCCGCAACTGGTCAAAGATATCAAGGACACGCTCGGCGTGAAGCGTGTTGGCTTCCGCGTCGCCTTGCCAAATGACATCGTCCGCATCATCGAGAACAATCAGGACTTAAACCAGGGCTTTCCCCCAGAAGCCGGCCGGACGCCGCTGGCCAGAACCCGGACTTACCTGGCCGGGGTGCGCTCGGCGCTGTCGGTGCGGCGGACCTCAATGGCCAAGGCAAGGACGGCGCTGGCATTCCTGCGCACCGGCGTCTCCTCGATAACAATCGGCGTTGCGTTCATCAAGCTGTCCGGCGGCGGCCTGTTTCTGCCGGTTGAGCTGGCCCTGATTGCATTCGGATCTTACTGCATCCTGGACGGCCTTGCCTGGTACATCCCCGCCCGGAGCGAAGCTGTTAAAAAAACAGGTTACCGGGAAACGGAGACGGCCTCCGGGATGACGGTCCTGTTGACCCTCAATGATGATTCTGGTATCGAGTTCACCCGCACGAAAACCGTGCCGGGCGCCGGTAAGCTGCGGCGGGCCTGGGGGCTGCTCTCTCCGGTCATGCGCCGGCGCTTCCTCGCAAATGACCGCACCGACCTGGCGGAGGGACGGACCATCTATGCCTCCATGCGCACGACGATGGCCCAGGCGCGCACCGGCCTTGCCTTTGCCCGGAGCGGTGTCGCCTTCGGTGGCCTGGGGCTGGGGCTGTTCACCAAGTTTCACGGCGGCGCCTTAAGGTACATGGATTATTTCCTCATGGCTGCCGGCGCGTTGATGGTGTTTGAAGGCTTTTACTGGTACCGGTCCGGCTATATGGCCGCCCGAAGCGGCCTGAGAAGCTTCTTTGACGCGCTTAAGGAAGAGTCGATCTGGGATGAGGCTTTCCCTGCCATGCACCGCTTCCGGGAAAAAGCTCCGCCGGTAAAGTCCGGCCACGCTCCCGGCATCTGGGGCACGACCGGCCTGGCGCTGGAGCGCACCGTCCTGGCCGAGCGGCGCAACCTGATGGCGCTGGTGCGCATGTTGATGGCGCATGCGCGTACGGGTCTCTCTTTTATCCGCACCGGCTTGAGCGTCGCCGGGGTCGGCGCGACACTGGTGGTGCTGACGCTGCCGGACGGCCCCGGCTGGAAAGCGCTGCCTGTGATGCTGGTCATCGCCGGCCTGCTGCTGGCCGGGGACGGGCTCCGCTGGTGCCTGACATCGGAACGGCTCAGACAGGAATATCCGTATTGCCGCGGCGGGCTGGAGATCATCCTCCCTGATTACGGCAAGCCGGCCCGCCTTTGGGGCAAGGTGGTGTTTGAAGATGATTTCTAGGCAATTTGACACATATCGGCAGCTTGTCAATAATGGGCTGACCAGCAAAGAGCAGCTTGAGGCCGCATACGCTTCCGCCGACGAAAGGGGCGCGGAAATAGAGGCAGTGCTGATGCAGGATTACGGCGTGCCAAAAAAGGCGCTGCTCGCCGCCCTCTCGGAGGAGTTCGGCTTTCCCGCCATCGAGTTCGACGAGCGCGTGCCGGTGCCGCCGGAGCTACTGGAAGGGCTGGAGCCGGAGCGGCTCAAACGCGAGCCGATGTTTCCCTTGATCCTGGAAAATGGGAAAGTCATCGCCGCCCTGAACGACCCGGGCTCGCCGGTTGTGCGGGAGGAGATTGACCGTTTTGTCCGCGGTCCATACTCGCTCAGGGTCAGCCTGGTGATGGAAGTCCTCTGGTACGTGCAGGACTACCTTAACGACCGCCCGGGGCGCATTATAGGCACCGAGCGCACCGGACTGGCATTCTGGCGCAACACGATGGCGGCCTGGCGGACGCGGCTGGCATGCTACCGCACGGAAATGGCCCGCATGCGCACCTGGCAGGCGCTGGCCCGCTGTGGCCTGGGCACTGTCACCCTGGCGGCGGCGTTCATCATCCTTGACTGGAAGTCCGTCTTGTCGCAGGTGATAATCTGGCTGCTCGCGGCAGCCGGGCTGGCGCTGGCCGGCTTCGGCACCTGGCAATACGGGAAGCTGCGTCACTTGATGATCCGGATGGCCGGTCCGCAAACCCTAGCGGAGGTGACCGCGGCAACGGTCTTCTTCCTGGAGCGGTATCACCTGGACGATGCTCCCCGTCCCCGCGCCAGGAAAACGATGCTTGCCCGCCTGGAAGACCTGTTGCCCAGCTATAGCACCATTATCAGGCCGGAGCCGGAAAGCCGCGTGCGGACCTACCTAGCCAGGGAGCGCAATATTCTGGCGGCGCAGAGGACAATTGCCGGTTGTTACCGCACCGTCTACGCCCGCGCCCGGACGGGCCTGGCTTTTATCCGCACGGGAATCGTCTTTGCCAGCATCGGCGCGGGCCTGATCAAGATATATGAACTTAAAGCCCCTGGGCTTTTGGGAATGCTGCTTTTCGCCGCCGGAGTGCTGATGACGATCGACGGTTTCCTTTGGTATTACCCGGCCCGCAAGGAAGAGCCGGAGCTGGACCGGCAACTGGGCGAGCCGTTACCCCATTCATACGCTTATAGGCCGGAGGAAGAACTGCCGGCGACGTAAAAACGTTTTGCGTTTTACTGGAAAAGGCGGACAGGCGGGCGATGGGATTCCTATTCCTCATTTTTATTCAAACAGGTCCACCAGCTTAAATGCGTTTACATCCACAAGTCCTTTATCGGTAAGCTTCAACTTTGGCACCACCGGCAGAGCAAGGAAAGACATCGTTATGAACGGGTCGGGGAGGGCGCAGCCGAGGCGGGCGGCCGCCTCGATTGTTCGGGCGGAAGTGGCGGCAACTTCTGCAAGTGGCCTGTCTGACATCAGCCCCGCCACCGGCAGCGGCAACGAGGCCAGCACTTCGCCAGCGGCGGTGACGGCGGCGCCGCCGCCCATCCCGGCCAGCTCGAGCACCGCCAGCCGCATGTCATCATCGTTTACGCCCACGACAATTATGTTATGGGAGTCGTGCGCAACCGAGCTGGCCAGCGCGCCTGACTTAAGGCCGATGCCGCGCACGAATCCAAGGCCGATATTGCCGCTGGCATGATGGCGCTCGACCACCGCCAGCTTGAGTATGTCGCGCTCCGGGTCGGAGACGGCCAGGCCGTTCTCGACCCTGGCTTTGACAACAAGAATTTCCGTCACAATCTGGTCGGGAATGACGCCGATCACTTTCAGCCGCTTGCCTGCCGCCGGGACGGCGAGCCGGTCCAGGCTTGCCACGTCAACATTGACCGTTTCATGGATAACGCTGCGCGGCTTTGCCGCCTTGAACGCAAGCGCCTCACCGTCCTTTGCCACCAGCCGCCCCCTCTTGAAGACGCTGGCGATGCTTACCTGCTCCAGCCCGTCAAGGACCAGCATGTCCGCCTGATAGCCCGGGGCGATGGCGCCCAGTTTTACCAGTCCGTAGTGGGAGGCCGTGTTTATAGTCGCCATCCGGACGGCGGTCAGGGGAGGCACCCCGTGGCCGATGGCCAGGCGCACCAGGTAATTGACATGGCCTTCTCTGATTAGGTCCGGCGGGTGGCGGTCGTCTGTCGCCAGGCTGAAGCGGCCCGAGTTTTCCTCGTTGACTATTGTGACCAGCTCAGTCAGATTCTTCGCCGTCGAGCCCTCGCGCGCAAGAATATGCATGCCCAGGCGCAGTTTTTCCAGGGCTTCGGCGGCCGTGACGCACTCGTGGTCAGAGCGGATGCCGGCGCCAATATAGGCAGACAGGTCCCTGCCGCTAAGGCCGGGGGCGTGGCCGTCCACCGGCCGGCCCGCGGCCAGCCTGATCTTGGCCAGCACTTCGCGATCGGAGTCAAGTACGCCAGGATAGTTCATCATCTCGGCAATGCCAAGCACGCGCTTCCTGCCTAGAAACGGCGCCAGCGCCGTGGCGTCCAGTCTGGCGCCGGAGGTCTCCATGGCTGTGGTCGGCACGCAGGAGGGAAGCATCACGTAAACCGTGACCGGCAGGCCGCGGCTGGACTCAAGCATATAACTTATGCCCTCCTCGCCGAGGACGTTGGCAATCTCGTGCGGATCGACAATCACTGACGTCGTGCCCAAGGGAATGACGGCGCGGGCGAACTCCGGCGGCGTCAGCATGGTGCTTTCAATATGAATGTGGGAGTCGATGAAGCCGGGGCAAAGATAGCGGCCGTCGAGATCAATAGTCTCCCGGCCGCCATAGTCCCCCAGGCCGGCGACGCGGCCTCCGTAAACGGCAACATTGGTGCGAACGACATCGCCGGAGAGGACGTCAACCAGCCGGGCGTTCCTTAAGATCAGGTCAGCCGGCGCCCGACCCCTTGCCACCCTGATAAAATCCTGCAGCCTCATGCGGCGCGGTTGATTGTTTCAGGCTGGCATGATGTGACAACAGGCATAATGCTTCCGGCCGGCATAAATGAATAAGGCGCGAATCGAAATCGACAACCTGGAATCTACAACTTTTCGAAAACGAAAATCATACCAAAGTTTGATTTAAAACTGCGCCGCAAATGATAGCATTAAAATTGGGGTTCCCCCGGGAGCCAGGGTTTGTGTGTCTTAAAACGACATATATTATCTGCGGCCAAAAAACCATACATTTGCCCGGCAGAATATTATCTCTGCCCCAATAAATATTCATATGCCGACAGGGCCGCCTTGGCGCCCTCTCCCGCCGCCACCACGATCTGCTTGTCTCTTACCTGGGTGACGTCGCCGGCGGCAAAAACCCCGTCCACGCCGGTGCGGCAATCGCAATCAACAACAATTTCTCCCTCGTGGTTAAGTTGCACCAGCCCGACGGCAAAATCGGCGTTCGGATGCAGGCCTGCTTCAACAAAAAACGCCCTGATCTCAATCTCCTTCTTGTCTTTTCCGTCGATGGAGGCAATCACCACCGACGTGACTTCATTGCCGTCTCCCTTGATTTCGGCCGGCTGCCAGCCAAGGTGCTTGCAGATGCGATCCTCGGACAGCACCTTTCCCATCAGCACCTCGTCGCCCGATAGCTTGTCCTTCGCCACCAGGTGAACATGCGGGCAGATTGCCGACAGCTCCAGGGCCGCCTGCATGGCCGAATTGCCGCCGCCTGCAACCATGACGCTCTCGCCGGCGCAGAGGGGCGCATCACAGGTGGCGCAATAGCTGACCCCCCGGCCGACGTATTCGCTCTCGCCGGGGATATTAAGAAGGCGCGGCTGCTTCCCGGACGCAATGATGACGGCCCGTCCGAGAAACGGCGTGCCCGTTTCCACCGTCGCTTTTTTCAAACCGCCATCCAGTTCAAGCCGGCTGACGGGCGCGCCGGTAACAAGGGCGACATTGGGAAACTGCCGCACCTGTTCCTCAAACTTGGCCATAAGCTCCGGCCCGGTGATAAATTGATAGCCCATGTAGTTCTCGATGTCGGCGGTCAGGATCGGCTGGCCCCCCAGCAGATCGGCAAGCAGCACCGTTTTCATGCCTTTCCGGGCTGCGTAGACTGCGGCGGCCAGCCCCGCGGGTCCGCCGCCAATGATGATCATGTCGAAGATTTCGGCAACTTCCCGGGCCGGATGCGGCGGCCGTCCCAGCTTGCGGTCGATCTCGCCCCTGGCGTCGAGAATGAGAAAATCCTGGTAGCCGCCGACGTACTCATCGCCGATAAATATTTGGGGAACGAAACTCTTGCCGGTGCGGCTGCGCATCTCTTCGAGCGCCAGCAGGTCTCCCGCGACATCTTTCTCGCTGAAATCGATTCCCCTCTCACGGAAGAGAGCCTTCAGGCGGCGGCAAAAAGGTCAACCAGGCGTAGTATAGATCGTTATTTTGTTTTTAGGCGCCGTCTCTGCCATATCGCTCATAAAAAAGAAAAATATCCCCCCGACCTTGCTTTCCCCGCCGCTCTGCATGCATTGTCTATTTGACCGTCACTTCTCCTTTCATGCCCAGCGATACATGGTACCTGCAGTAATAAGGAAACGTGCCTGCCTGATTGAACGTGAAGCTGAATGATTTACCGGGATTTACATTGCCCGAGTCAAACATGCCGTCAGATGCCGTGACTGTATGGGCGACATTGTCATTGTTGGCCCAGGTCACTTTTGTGCCCTTGCTGACGGTGATGTCGGCGGGATTAAAGGCGATGTTCTTCATCGAGACACTGGCAGAGTTGCCTGTGACTGTGGTTGTGCCGGCCACCGAGGTCCCGCCGGCTCCATACCCGCCGCCACCGTACCCGCAGGCAAAAAAGAAGATCGCTGCCGCCGGCGCGAGGCCGATCAACAGCAGCAGCCTCCCAAATCGTTGCCGCGTCCTTCTCATGGATCCCCTCCTGTAGCATCCGCCCCCACATTGCGCGGAACATCCGGGAGGCTATTTGTTAAAAAAGAGCTAGTCTTCCTCGATGACGATTATCTCCGCCGGGCACTCATCAACCGCGCTCTGGACCGCTTCGCGCAAGCTTTCGTCAGGATTTTCCTTGATGACCATCGCCAGGCCGTCTTCTTCGTTAATGGCAAACACCTCTGGACACTCGTCCGAACAAATGGCGTCGCCAAGACACTCGTCCCTCGGCTCGATCTTTACACGCATGTCTTCTCCTTTCCAAAGTTTTTGGCCCGGTGGTCTGCCTCCACGTTTACTTTAATTACCACAGAGGTAAAATTCTAAAACCGCGGCGTACCAAAGATTGACGGTTCGCTGCTTTATACAACATCCAATCTGCAATGTACAATATTGGCCGGCGAAGCTGATATCATGTCGGGATAATGGAAGTTGCAACCGAGCCAGACTTTTAATTGACTGGAGGAGCGCATGGAATTCAATATCGCAACTGAAAAAACTCCCGACGGTGTGGCAGTTATCGAAGTCGACGGTGAACTCGACCTCTACACGGCGCCGCGCTTAAAAGAAGCTTTGCTGACGGCCGTCGAAGACGGAACGCTGAGGATCGTCATTGACATGTCGGGGGTTCATTTCATTGACAGCTCCGCTCTGGGAGTGCTAATTGGCGGCGTCAAACGGCTCAAGCCCAGGGACGGAAAGCTCGTTCTCGTCAGCGTTGATGAAAACGTCAACTGGATCTTTCAGATCACCGGCCTAAACAGCGTCTTCGATATCTTTCAGACCAGGGAAGAAGCGCTTGCTGGCGTTGCCTCATAAACCGGCCGGCTCAATCTGTCCGCCGCCGGCGACGCCGGGTGAAAACTGACGGCGCAGTCGGTTCCTTCCCGCCGTCCCTGCCACGTGACAAGCCTGCTGGCAAATCAAGGAGCGGCATAAGTTGTCAATCAACTCTCTAGTTTGTATAAAGCAAGTCCCGGACACAACCCAGGTCAGGATTGACCCGGAGACCGGCAGCCTTGTCCGAAAAGGAATTCCCTCGGTTGCCAACCCTTACGATCTCTACGCGCTGGAAACAGCCCTCAGCGTCAGGGACCAGCACGGCGGATTTATCACGGCGCTGTCGATGGGACCGCCCCAGGCGGAAGAAGTTTTAAGAAAAGCGCTCGGATACGGAGTTGACCGGGCGGTGCTCCTCTCCGACCGCGCTTTTGCCGGCGCCGACACGCTGGCCACCACATACGCGCTGGCGGCTGCCGTTAAAAAAATCGCATCCGGCCGGGATGCGCAAACCGGCGCCAGCGGGATTGACATAATTTTTTCCGGCAAGCAGTCAATCGATGGCGACACGGGGCAGGTCGGACCGGGGATGGCGCGGCGGCTCAATTTCAGCCAGTTGACTTATGTCTGCTCCCTTATTGAAATTGACGTTGAGGCAAGGTGTGTTGAAGCCTGGCGGCAACGGGAAGACGGGCGCGAGCTCCTCCAGGCAAAGATGCCGGTTGCCGTCACCGTAACCGAGCAGTGCAGCTCGATCCGCTACGCCGCCCTGCCGGACCTGATCACGGCAGCAAAGAAACCGGTTGAGGTCTGGAGCGCCGCGGACCTGGACGTGGACCGGGAGCGTCTGGGGCTGAGAGGATCGCCGACCCGGGTGAGCAAGATCTTTGCGCCGCCAGCCAGAAAGCGGGGAGAGACGCTCACCGCGCCGGAAAGATCAGTCGCAGAAGTAGCCGCCCTTCTGTTTGACCGGCTGGCTGAGCGTGGCCTTAAGATCGGCAGGCGCGGTGGCTGAGCTCAAGAAAGACAAAGCCAGCGGCAGGGAGCCGCAGGCAAAAAAAGCGGCAGCCGAAGGCGAGGGCGAAATCTGGGTCGTCATCGAGCACGAGGGTGCGGATGCGGCGCCGGTCTCCTGGGAGCTCGTCGGCGAAGCCCGGGCCCTCGCGGATGAGCTTGGCGTGCGCGCCGCTGCCGTTATCATTGGCGCTGGCGAGCAGGAACTGGCACGGAAGGCGTTTTCATACGGCGCCGCCGCCTCCTACCTGGCTGCCGGCCCGAAGCTCGGCGCCTATTCAGCCGATCCCCACTGCCAGGCGCTCGCCGGCCTGGCCGCCCGCCACAAGCCCCAGGTCATTCTGCTGGGAGCCACTACTCGCGGCCGCGACCTCGCTTCTGCCGCCGCCACCGAACTGGAAACTGGCCTGACCGCCGATTGCACCGAGCTGAAAATTGACCCGGAAAAGAAACTGCTCCTCCAGACGCGCCCTGCCTTCAGCGGCAACGTGATGGCTACCATCATTACACCGAAACGTCAACCCCAAATGGCGACTGTCAGGCCGGGAGTGTTTCCTGCGCCTGAGCCCGTCGCGGGAGCGTCCGGCGAGATCATCGCTTCGAAGCCGCGGCTAAAACCAACCAATGTCTCGGTTAAACAGCTCGAGTTTATCCGGGCACCGAAAGACGAGGTCTCCCTGCAGGGGGCGAAGGTGATTGTCGCCGGCGGACGCGGCCTGAAAGCGGCGCGCAATTTTGCCCTCCTGGAAGAGCTGGCCTGCGAACTGGGCGGCGCCGTTGCCGCCTCGCGGGCGGCCGTGGACGCCGGCTGGATCTCGTCCCAACGGCAGGTGGGACAGACCGGCCAGACGGTACGGCCGGTGCTTTATTTTGCCATGGGTATCTCCGGCGCCGTCCAGCATCTCGCCGGAATGCAGGCGTCCGACATTGTCGTTGCCGTCAACAACGACCCGGAGGCGCCCATCTTCGAGGTCGCCGATTACGGCATCGTCGGCGATTTGTTTGAAGTTACGCCGGTGCTGACCGAGGAAGTCAGGCGCCGCAAGGCGGAGGCAGGCGCCGACGGCGGCCTGCGGATAGAAAAAAGCGCTCGAAAATGAACAAAGGTAAAAAAGAAACGGGAACAGCCGGCGCGGCCGGGGCCGCGCCCGCGCGCTTCGACGCAATCGTCGTCGGCGGCGGCCCCGCCGGCCTGGCCACCACCTTCACCCTGGCCCGGGCCGGCGTCAAGGTCGCCTGCCTGGAGCGGGGCAACTGGTCCGGCAGCAAGAACATGATGGGCGGCGTCATTTACTCCCATCCCACCGCCGCTGTTTTTCCCGAGTTCTGGCGCGAGGCGCCCCTGGAGAGGCTTGTCACCCGGCGCGACATGTGGTTCGCGACAACGGATTCCACCATCAAAGCTTCCTTTGAGTCCACCGACTTCGGCCAGGAGCCGTACAACTCCTTTACCGTCTACCGCGCCCGTTTCGACAAGTGGCTGGCGGCGCAGGCCGCTGCCGCCGGCGCCTGGATGATCACGGAGACGCTGGCGGAGGATCTGCTCCGTGATGGCCGCCGCGTCGCCGGCGTCCGTTCCGGCCGCCCCCAGGGGGACCTGGAGGCCGACGTCGTCATCATCGCCGAGGGCGTCAACCCGTTTCTCACCGAGAAGGCTGGTCTGGCTTCCTGCCCGCCCCAGGCCCCCAACGTTGCCCTGGCGGTCAAGGAGGTGCTGGCGCTGCCGACGGAGAAAATCGAGGACCGTTTCGACCTGGAGCCGGGTGCCGGCGCCGCCATCGAGATAATCGGCGAGATCACCGGCGGCCTGCCCGGCACCGGCTTTATCTACACCAACCGCGATACCATCTCAATCGGCGTCGGCGTCCTCCTCAACAGCCTCGTTGACAATGTCACAGAGGCATACACAATACTGGACAAGTTCAAGCAGCAGCCGCAGCTGCGCCGCCTGATCCAGGGAGCAAGCCCGCGCGAATATTCCGCCCACCTCATTCCCGAGGGAGGATATCGCTGCATGCCGCAGCTTTACGGCGACGGCGTCCTTGTCGCCGGTGACGCCGCGGGCATGGTCAACCCGATCAACAGCGAGGGCGCCAACTTGGCGCTGCTTTCGGGCCAGATGGCCGCCGAGACGGTGCTGGCCTGCCGCCGTGAGGGATGCTTTGACCGCCACGCGCTGGCGCTTTATCAGCAGAAGCTGGAAAAAAGCATTGTCATCAAAGACCTGAAAAAATATGAGAACGCCACCCCGTTCCTGGCTTCCCATCCGCAACTGTTCGGCCTTTATCCGGAGCTGATGGCCGCGCTGGCGCGGGAGTTCCTCACCGTGGACAGTCTCAGCAAGGCGAACAAGGAGAAGCTGCTGCTACGGTTGTTCCATTCCCAGGTCCCCACGCGCAGGTTGCTTAAGGACCTGTATGACGCCTGGAGGTCATTGACATGAGTTCGAAACGTGACCTGGCAACCAACATTGAGCCGGCAGGCGGACGGATAAAACAGGCGCCTGCCGAAGGAGTTTTGCCCAATCCGGCGGAGCTGGGATTTCCACAGCCGGCGCCGGCTGTGGCGAATAAGTTGGCCCTGGTCAAATTCAACCTTGACAGCCGGTCGCACTTGAGCATCAAGGACGCCGAGGTTTGCCGGCGCCGCTGCCACCAAAAGTATTGCACCCACTCCTGCCCGGCGCAGGTTTACCACTGGGAGGGCGAGGAAAAGAAGATTTCCATATCTTATGAAGGCTGCCTCGAATGCGGAACCTGCCGCAGTGGCGGCTGCCCCTATGACAACATCGAGATGCGCTACCCGCGCGGCGGCTACGGGGTGCAGTACAGATTTGGTTAATTCGTCCGCAGCTTCTTCAATACCAAAAGAAATACCAGCCGGCGCTGCTGATCCAGATGGCTATAATGGCAAAGAACAACGTTATGCCAACCTGGAACAGCCAGCCAAAGTGGCTGCCAGCGAATCTGGCGAAAAAAACATTTTGACAAAAATCAGGGCGAGAACACTGGCGCCGAGAAAGGCATGGATTTGCGCCCGCGTTGAGACCAGGGGTAGATTTGGCCTGATAACAAAGATGCAATCATAGGCTATCGTCAGGATGACAACCAGCGCCGCGTACCCTTCCAGCCGGTGAAACAGCGCAGCCCGGCGGCGGGCCTGCGGGGAGAAGCGGCCGAGCCAGCCCAGGGCAATCGCAATCGCAGTCAGCTGCAGCATTGCCAGCGCCAGCAACAGTGTGGCCAGGATGCTTTTTGTCAAAATGGAAAAGGAAATCATTCTGACTGGCATGATTTCCGCTACCGGCGGATATGAAACAACTGAAAGCTTGGCCATCTTGATTTCAAATGGTTGTCCCTGCGCGGCGCTCAGGGCAACGGTTTGAAGCGAAGCCGAAAGATCCAGTTACTTTTACAACTTTTTACAACTTGACTGATAAGTCGATCACATCCGCAGCCAGAGGCCGTGCGTTCCCGGCATCGGAGACCCGCCGCCGCTCGGGTCCATGATATTGTTTGCGTGTGCCGGTATCATCACGGCGGTCAACAATCGCTTCCTTTTGAGTCTCTCCATTCTGCCGCCAGGCCGCTGTCAACTTTGCGGCTATCCTGCCGGAATTTTCTTGATCCCTGCCCAGAATGACGAGCTTCCCACTTTCAGTTGACGCCTGCGCAAACCTCTTGCCACAGTAGGCGCAGCCCGCCATAACTTCCGGGCAACTTGAGTGATTTTCCTTGTCGCAATATGGACAATCCATCGATTCCATGACAACCGCTTTCGATCAATATCAACGCTTCCAGCACTAATTTACCCGCTCAGCACCTGCGCTAAATATTCAAGTAACAAGTGCTATTCCGCCATTTTGAAGCCGGTGTTCCAGCCGCGGCAGCGCCGCCGCCGGGCCCAGCAGCACTCCGCCGTCAGGGTGGTAACGGGAGCCATGGCAGGGACAGTCCCATGTCTTGCTGGCGTCATTCCAGCCGGTCTGGCAGCCCATGTGGGTGCAAACATTCCGGAGCACCACCAACTGATCGCCGGCATTATAGATCGCCACCGGCTGCCCCTGGATCTCGGCTGTGACGCCCTGGCCGGGCGGTATGTCCGCCGCCCTGATTATTCCGCCTTGCCTTCAACGCAATAGTAGCCGGTGCTCAGGCCAAATTCGCCCCAGTTGCCGCAGGTGTTGCAGATGCAGCCTTTCCGCTCGGGATTTTTCTGGCTCTGGCTTAGAGAACAGAAAAAACCGCTGCCCCCTTCCAGGTATGATGGACAGGAGCCGCAGACGCACCGTGATATGTTTTCCTGAGTGTTGGGAACTGGCATGTTTCTCCCCCTGATCGTTTTTTTACAGACAGAAAAAATCTTCCCCGCGCCGGAAAAGGGTAAACCGCGGCGGGCGGCGCTGGTCATTTCTTGAGAGTCGCCTCTCCTTGACATGTAAACCAAGCGGCGCCATAATATAGTGGTTACAATAATAGTTATAATTATGGCTATGATTTAGGCCTTTCCCCAAAGCGAGCCAGACAAGAGCCGCCATGCCTATCGTCGGAATCAGGGATTTCAAGAGCCACGCCTGCGAGATAGTGCGCCGCGTGCAGGAAGAGCGCGAGCTTTATATCGTGACTTCGCACGGCAGGCCGGCGGCGATGATGATTCCGATTGAAGACGGCGAGATAGAGGAGTTGCTGCGCCATCATCTTCACATAATCACCAGCCGGCGAGGCACAAGCGGGCGCGGCACCTTTCGGAAGAGGTCAAAACAGGGCCAGTGATGAGTAACAATGACAAAAACACAACTTGCGGATGCGAGGCCTGCCGGCCTTGAGTTCCCGAACAGTGCCAAACAAGAGACCGATATCCCGGAAGACCCGGAGATTCTCGATGCCTATTCCCGCGCCGTCGTTGACGTCGTGGAAAAAGATGGACCTGCTGTTGTACATATCGCCGTAAAGCAGAAACAGGCCCCCCGCAGCCGGCGCCGGCCCGAGGCCGAAGGCAGCGGCTCCGGCGTAATAATTGCGCCCGATGGCTATGTTGTCACCAACAGCCATGTGATCGAACGGGCCAGCGCCATCCGGGTTAACATGGCAGACGGTATATCATACCCTGCCGAGGCCGCCGGCCGGGACGCAGCCACTGACCTGGCCCTGATCAGGGTGCCTGCCGCCGGGCTTCCGAGCGCCCCGCTAGGAAACTCCGAGAAACTGCGCGTGGGCCAGCTGGCGATCGCGATCGGGAATCCGTTCGGCTTTCAGAGCACCGTTACCTCCGGCGTCATCAGCGCCCTGGGGCGGTCGCTGCGCAGCTATTCCGGGCGGCTGATCGAGAACATCATTCAGACAGACGCCGCCCTGAATCCCGGCAACAGCGGCGGTCCGCTGGTGAATTCCCGCGGCGAGGTGATCGGTATCAGCACCGCCATCATCCCCCGCGGCGAGGTGATCGGTATCAGCACCGCCATCATCCAGTTTGCCCAAGGCATCTGCTTCGCCATTCCCGTAAACACGATGCGCTGGGTCATCACCCTGCTGATGCGGGGGGGGGGGGGGGGGAGTAACACGAGGTTACCTTGGCATCAACGGTCAGACGGTGCCGCTGCCGGTCCGTGTTGCCCGGCATTTCAACCTGCGGCAGGATTCTGCTGCGTTTGTCGCCGGTGTGAGCCCAGGATCTCCAGCCGTCAGAGCCGGCCTGAAGGAGGGCGACGTCATCATCTCCTTTGCCGGCCGGCCAGTCGCCAACCTCGACGATGTTCACCGGCTGCTGACGGCAGACGTGATCGGCAGGGTAATTGAAGTGGTGCTGCTGCGGCGCTGGACGCTGAAGCGGACGGTGACGATCGTGCCCGCCCCGGCGCCGGATTGAGCTGCAGCCGGCATGCCGTGCTTTATCAACACCCGCTGCAGAGAATCTTCTGGCATGACGAAATACGCGAATATGGGAAATAGATGAATTTGAAAAGCCTGGACCCAGCGGCCTTTTACCACCATAATCGGCGGCTTTGCAGGTAAAACAATTGGCGGGAGCGACGGGACTCGAACCCGCGACCTCCGGCGTGACAGGCCGGCGTTCTGAACCGACTGAACTACGCCCCCGGGGGCAAACTCAATTTTACGGAAGCCGCTTCGGCAAGGGAAGGTTCAGCCCAAACCAACTTCCGTGAAGACAAATAATAGGGGAAGGCGGACGCCGGGTCAAACTAAAATCAAAAAAGTCGGTCCCGACGTCGAATTTTGCGGGCGTAAATACCAGGCGCAATATAAAAGCGGCCTCCGGGAGAGGCCGCAATAATCTTTGCTCGCCAGGTGGGCCTAGTCATCCCCGCAGTCGTCATCACCCCCGCAGGAACTTAAGCCCCAGCCGACATCGTCAAAAGTAACGTCAACCACATTTCCCAGCTTGTTGAGCTCCGGTCGCATGTATACCCCGTCTGCCTGACTCAACTACACCCCCTTATGCTAATAGTATTAAAACTAAATTATTATAGGACCAGTTGGATTAAGAAACAATCAGGGAATCCCCTGAGAAGAAATCAATCAATCGAGATAGGAAACTAATCAAGAATTGCTTTACGCGGCGCCGCTGAGGCAGAAATAGGTGCTGCCCAGCTTGTTTTGCTGCCAGACCACGCAGTCCGGGCACTGGCACATTTTCCCTTCGTCCAGATCGCTGCAATTTGACTTGCCGACAGCTTCTGAACAATAAAGCTCCTGCATGTCAGCAGGTTTTGGCTCGGTAAAAGCGTGCCGTTGCCCCACCTCGCTTTTTTCCAGCTCGCTCATTTCCATTTCGTAGGCTTCCGGATGTTCGTGGTATTGCTTAAGCATCTCCCCTACTTTGAGCCTGGCCTGCCGCCACCCTTCATTCTTGGCCGCGATACACTTGCTCCGCAGTTGCACGGGGCAGACAGGGCAAAGACATTTTCCATAATTGCTGATGTTCAGGGATATAACAGCCATCAGCCCACCTCGGTGGCGCTGCCAAGCAGGCAATAATAGCTTTTGCTGAGACCGGTTTCAATCTGCACCGGGCAGGCCGGGCAGAGGCATTTTTTCCGGCTGCTTAGGTCTTCACAAGAAGATTTGCCGATGGCGCAATAAATTCCCGGCATGATTTCCGGGGGCGGCATCAGTCCTTCTTTTTCAATTGCGTCCGTGCTCGGCGCCAGTTTCTCTTCCTGCGCGTGAATGCAGGCGCTGCCTCGGTTTACCGGGCAGCCGCCGCAAAGACATGCGTTATAAGAATCGCGATTGTAGTCAACCTTGGCCAAGCTCACCATTCCGTTTCCTCTTCACCTTATTCTGAACTTTTGATGCCATTTTGAAACCTGCGGGTGCTTGGTTGAAAATAAGCATCATAATAATCGTGGGTTTGAGAAAGCAGGACTATATGCCTCAATACCGAAGCTCGTTTACGATTTCCATCTGCAAAACGGGACGCTGGATTACATGGATATGAACATGGACGGCAAGCTGGACATCATGGATCTGGCAATTTTTCAGATCAAGACTTAGCTTGCGCTGCGCGCAGGAATTTAAGCAGCTCGAACCAGGCGATGCTGATAAAACCCGCCATGAAACAGACAGCAAGGTCAACTGGCTTCAGCTCCTCGAAAAGAAACAAGTTTTTCAGGAAGGGCACGTATAGCACCAGCCCCAGGAATACAGGAACACTGCCCAATAGCAACCAGAGGGCGCGGTTCCTTATCCGGATTGTCTGGAATATGGTTTTGGACCAGGAGCGGTTTGTTAATATCAACCCCAGATTGGCAAAAATAAGCGTCGTGTAAGTCATGGCCCGGATCGTGCCCAGGCCGTGACCGCGATAATGGAAGAAGAAATAGAAAAACAACACAATCGCCAGCGCGCTTATCCCCTGGAGCGCGCTGAGTGACAGGGCGCGGTGGCCAAAGAGCGGCTCGCCCCGGTTTCGGGGAGGCCGGTGCATAATGTCTTCTTCCTCTGGCTCTGCCTCAAATACGATGGAGCTGGCCGGGTCGATGATCAATTCGAGGAAGACAATATGCACCGGCATGAGAATCAAAGGCCAGCCCAGCAATAAGGGAACAATACTCAGGCCGACGATCGGCACATGGACGGCGACGATGTAAGCCATCGCCTTTTTGATGTTGTCGTAAATTCGCCTCCCCATCCGGACCGCGCGCACGATTGAAGAGAAATCATCATCAAGCAGGACCAGCGCCGCGGACTCACGGGCGACGTCCGTGCCGCGGCCGCCCATGGCTACGCCGATGGCCGCCGCCTTCAGCGCCGGCGAGTCGTTGACGCCGTCGCCCGTCATTGCCACTGTCTCGCCGGCGGCCGCGAGGGACTGAACCAGGCGCAGCTTTTGCTCCGGAACGACGCGAGCAAAAATGTTTGTGGAGCGGACGCGGCGCTTAAGCTCCGCCGCCGTCATTTGTTCAATCTCCTGACCGGTGACAACCCCCTCACCGCCGCGGAGGCCTATCTGCCGCGCAATGTTGATTGCCGTCCCCGGGTAATCGCCAGTGATCATGATGACACGGATACCGGCGCGGTAACATTCCTTTATCGCTTCCGGCACCTCCGGCCGGAGGGGATCCAGGAGCCCAAGCAACCCGACAAACTCAAAATTGAAGTCGTGCTGCCCGGAGGGAAGCGCCTCGCTGCGGCGGAAGCGGGCACGGGCCACTCCCAGCACCCGCAGCCCGGCCGCCGCCAGCCTGCCAATTTCCCGGTTCAGGGCCTGCATCTCCTCACCGCTCAAATGGCACAAATCTGCAATTGCCTCCGGTGCGCCTTTGGCGGCAATGACATATTCATCGCCGTCCGGCGATTGCCAGACATGGGAAAGCGCCATCAGTTCTTCCGAAAGCGGGTAGGACTGGATGAGCTTCCAGTTGTCATGAAGGTGCTCGGTCTGCGCCAGTTCGTGCTCGCCCAGACCACGGATCGCCTTCTCCATCGGGTCGAAAGGATCACGCTGGCTCGCCAGGATCCCGTACTCGATCAACTGGTGGTACTCCTCGGGAATCTTGTTTGCCGGAATATTTTTTTCCAGGTCAAATTCACGGTGCTCGGCGAACAGCCTGCCGACTGCCATCCGGTTGATGGTGAGCGTGCCGGTCTTGTCGACACAGAGTACCGTCGCCGCGCCCAGCGTTTCAATGGCGGGCATTCTTCTGGTCAACACGCGGCTCTGTGACATTTTCCAGGCGCCCAAAGCCAGAAAAACTGTGAGAACGACCGGAAACTCCTCCGGCAGGGTTGCCATCGCCAGCGTTATCCCGGCCAGAAGTCCGGCCAGCCAGTCACCCCGGGTGGCGCCGTAGATTACGGCAACAAGAACGCAGAGCGAGATCCCGATAATTGCGAGGTTGAGCACCAGGCGCCTCGTCTGGATCTGAAGGACAGTGTCCCCGGGTTCGATTTTCTCGAGGGTTCCCCCGATTCGCCCCATTTCCGTGGCGATGCCGGTTTTTTCCACTTTAGCGATGCCGCGGCCGCGAACCACGAGTGTGCCTGAGTAAATGAACGGCTGCCCGTCGCCCGGCCGTGCTGCCGGCGCTCCGCCGCGGGCGTCCTTTAGCACCGACGCCGACTCGCCGGTAAGAAGCGATTCATCCACAAAAAGGTTTTCACTAAAAGCGAGCCTGGCATCAGCAGGCACACGGTCGCCCTCATCGACGATGAGGATGTCGCCCCGGACCACCTCCCTGCCGGCGATGCGCTTGACATCGCCACCGCGGATGACGCGCGCCCTCGGGCTGGAAAGCCCCCTGAGCGCCTCCAGGGCGCGCTCGCTTTTTCGCTCCTGGTAGAAAGTGATGCCCATCACAACAAAAACGAAGAATAACAACAGAAGCGCTTCTTCGATGCTGCCGAGGAAGAGATAGAGGCTGCCGGCCGCAATCAACAGCAGAAACATCGGCTCGCGGACAACGCCGAAAGCAATGCCGAGAAAGCTGCGCCGGCTGGCAGATGGCAGTTCGTTGAAGCCTTCGGCCCGGAGCCGCCGCTCTGCCTCGGTCTCAGAAAGGCCACTAATAGATGCTATGTCAACCTGACGCAAATTCGCCCCCCGCTTGCAAGATCGAAGAAATCAAAGGCTGTAAATCAAGTGAATCTGACAACTGTTGGTTTTTCGGTATCGTTTTATAGGCCGGTCCGGCAAGAGCGCGGCCCGCGGATCGTCCCGCCGGCGGGTTTTAGAAGCATATCTCCGGGTAGCCTCAACTAAGTCAGCCACCGAGCATTGGCGGTTAATTAATTCTGGCTGCTAAAGAAACTCCAGATCACATCAGTGGCGGAAAACGTGGTGCTGGCAGCATCAGAAGCGGCTCTCGGTTTCTGCCCTCCGGGCCACGAGTGGCCGCCGGTCCGGGTGACGCATAGTTTGACCTGTGTGCCGTCAAGGCCGTCGGCATATAGATCGCAATAGGCCCCCGGTTTGTTCAAGACCCGCTGCGGCGCTTCGCCCGACTTGTCAATGCTCACCCATTTTGAGATCGTGTCGGGCACCGAAGTGAAACTATATCCTGTCTTTCCAACCAACCCCTTGCCGCTGCCGCCGTTAAAGGGAACGTTCTCGTCATCCATGGCATGGATGTGCATTATCGAGATTGGCCGCGCAGGTTGGCAATAGTAATCGTTATCCGTTCCCGCGACTGAGGCGATTGCCTTGAACTGGTCTGGCAGCTCGCAGGCAAGCCGGTAGCTGAACATGCCGCCGTTGGACATGCCTGTGGCAAAGATCCTGGACTGGTTAATATCAAACTTTGACTTCATATCATTGAGCATGGCCCTGACGAAGCCAACGTCATCAATGCCGGCCCGCTGGGCGTAGCCGCAACAGTCGCCGGCGTTCCAGGCGCTCACTCCGCCAGGGCCGCGGACGCCGTCGGGAAAGACGACGATGAAACCCTTATGGTCTGATTTTGGAACCCAGTTGTAAAAGGCGGCCATGATTCTGGCGCTGCCACCGCTGCCGTGGAAAGCGAAAACCAGCGGCACTGGCTTGTCCTTCATGTAAGAGCCAGGAACATGAACCAGATAGGTTCTGTCCATATTGCCAACCCTCAAGGTAAAATTGTAATCGCCAGATTCTAATGAACTGCTGTGAATTTGAGATAAAGTGGATGATTTTTTTAAAACTATTGATGATATGAAGACAATGATGAATAGTCCAATGAGCATACTAATTAGAATGATAATCTTTCTGATTTTCATGGACTTGATTATCACATATTACGGCTGGTTATCAAAGGTGCATTACAGTGACTTAGAGTTTAACTATTTTGATGATTGGAAAGGTACACCTGTCAAGTGACACCAAGATTCCCGAAGTTAAGTGACAGCAACCTTCCCGCACCCGGCGTTTGATTAATCGGGGTATAGGGATGTGCAATGCGCGGACCACATTGTGCCATCTTGTTACGTATTCCGGTCTTCATCTAAAACAGCCGTTTGTCAATTGTTTCAATTCTACAATTGACTTTATGCTGGTTTGTGAAGTCATCCCAATCATCATGGGTGGCCGAGTGCGTGGTCTCATCTTGCAACTTGGTTGCTGCCCTCTTTACGGGTCAGCCAGAGCGGCATAGACTATTAAATCAAATCTTTAAGCCCTCTTATAAGGAAATAGCTAGTGGCGATTCTCAACATCTTCTCAAAAAGGCAGCAACATTTACGGGGAGAAGTTCCAGACGTATACACATATGATGAGTTACCAGATGGGTTGCGAACTCAGATTGTACACATCATGTTGGATACCCTTGGCGGACGTGGGAATGATCATACAAATGAGCCATGGAAGGCCTACGAGGCAATAGTGCAGGCGCTTTGTAGAGAGTACGGAGTTTTTGAGCTTCCGCCGACAAAAAATTATGGAAGTCGCAACTATGTCGAGGAGCTCATCAATTTTATTTTGAATGAACCCGATTTAGAGCGGACCCTGGATGCTATAGAGCTCTCGTTCAGAGTCATAGATTCATCGACGCGCAGCTATCCCTACTTGCTACGCCAGGATGCATCCGAACGTGCTGATGAGGCAATTGGGGAGTTGAACGGTCGTTTCAAGGAACATGTTGTAGGCTTTGAGTTTTCGAATGGCCAGATGATTCGAATTGACTCTGAATACGCACATACGGAAATAGTGAAACCTGTGCTTGCGCTTCTTTCGGACAAACAATTCGATGGCGTTCAGCAGGAGTTTCTTTCTGCGCATGCTCATTATCGTTCGGGCAAAACAAAGGAATGCCTGAATGATTGTCTTAAAGCCTTTGAGAGTATGATGAAAGTGATCTGTGACAAGCATGGCTGGGTCTATAATCAGGGGGCTGGAGCAAAGAATTTAATCCAAGTTTGCTTAGATAACAATCTGATTCCCACATTCTGGCAGCAGCACTTCACATCTCTGCGAAGTACTTTAGAGAGCGGGATACCAACAGGGCGAAACAAACTAAGTGGTCATGGACAGGGTGCCAATCCCTCCGAGGTTCCGCGTTACGTGGCAGCTTATATGCTCCATCTGACAGCTTCCGCAATCGTCTTACTTGGGGACGCTGAGGCTTCGTTCAAGTGATAATTCAAAAATGAAGTGGACGATTTTTCCAGATGAAGCGTAAAAACGCATCCGAAAACTTCGAGTTGATATTCAATGATTTTGTTGACTACCTTATGCCGGAACTTGTTCCCTACGAGGCCTCGCTTTACTTATTCTTATTGAGAAATTCCCTCTTGAGAGACGGAACGATTCAGATTCGCATCGGCAAGCGATCCATGGCCCAAGGATATGGCACGGGCTCTCGCGGTAAGAAGACAAATTACACCCACATGACAAGAGTGATCAGCGGCCTTGAAGTGAAGGGCTGCCTTAGAGTTGGCAATACCACACGCGAAGGAACTCTCTATACAATTCTCCTTCCACGCGATATCCCGCTTGTCAAGGAACATATTACAAACATAAAGATTTCCAGCGAAGATGAAGATGACTACTTCACAGACCCCAAAAAGAGACAGATACTATTCGAAAGAGATAATTGGACTTGTCAATATTGCGGAGAATTAGTCAGCCAGGACAATGCTACGCTCGACCATTTCGTGCCGCAGAGCAAAGGCGGCGCTCATTCTAAAGATAACCTGAGAACAGCATGTCTTGTATGTAATGGAGTGAAGTCGGGCAAGTCCTTCGAAGAAGCTGCGCCGGCAATCCTTTGTAGTATCACGCAGCGGCAAAAGAGGAGTCAATAGACGACTGGCGAACCCATTCAGGTCCTCTTTGCTTCTCTTGCTTGAGCTAGCACTGCGTCGCTCTCACCGCGCTGCGAAGACAACTGCGCGATGGCCACTTGCAGCCGACTCACCGTAGCTGCCTGCAACTCACTTTCGCCTGCAAGAAAGCGCAGCACCGTGCTGTGTGAAAACCCTGCCGCCCGCGCCACCCTTCGCACTCCAAACTTACTGCAGGCAGTCGCCACCTGTTCTCTTAGCTGATCCAGGCTACCACCCGCCACCCCATACCTGATCACTGCATCCGGGTCCTCACCGGTATGCATACGCTCTTCCCAGCGATTGGCTTCCTTGCCAATGTACTGAATACCATTCACCTCAGGAATCCGGATGTGACGCCGCTCAAGCGGCCCCGAATCGGTGTAGTCACCCCCTCTGAACTTGCGCTCCGGGTGCAGGTGATAGCGGATTAGGGCCTCGCGGTAAGTGCAAAGCATTTCTGGTGGGACAGCTTCTCCTGTATCACGGTCAAAGCAATCTCTTACGGCTACCGCCGGATCAAAGTCAAAGGGTGATACGGCTCGGGGAGGTTTGAACGCTTCCGGCCGCTTACCCTGTCCGCCCGTGCGCTCATCGATCAAACTGAGAATATCAGCTTGTATTAGCTGGGCCACGATCCTGGTCTGATAAGCGTTTAAGAAACCAAACGGGTGCACTTGCAGGTCGTAGGGCTTGCCCCTGTTAAACGCGGCAAACCACTTAAGAAGTCGCGGTCGGGTGGCCGCATAGCGGCTCGCCGCCACCTCATTAAAACCGGGAAGTGCTCCCAGGTCAACCAGCTCTGCACGACCTTCCAGTGCTGCCTGAAGAATCAGGAACCAGAGGTCATGCTGCCAGCGCCTGACGCCTATCTTTGTGAGTGCCACCCGGGGCACCGGGATAAAGCTCGGTGCTTTGTCTTTTCCGTAGGGCGCTAGCAGATGGCCGAGACCGTGGGCCGATGCTTTGCGCAGGATGGGTTTTCCGTCTGAGCCTAGGTTAAACAAAACGTAGCGTTTGGCAGAGACGGGAAAGCAGAAAAGTGGCGATTGCTTATGAGATGCATCCAGTTCGAAGTTGTAATCCTCAAGCTTAAACAGCTCATCACCCGAGCTGTAGGGATTAAGCTGCTCAAACCAACCCCGCACCTTTTCGACTAGTCGAATAAACTTAGCCTCTTGCATTCCCACCGGGCGGGCCAGGGCCATGCTGTCCGTATCACAAAAAGCCCAGTCAAGACCTTCCTTTTGGGCCAGGGATTGGGCAATCCCCAGCATCAGCCGGGCGGCTCCCGTAGTCAGAGTGGCAACAAGCGGGTGAAAGTACCTGCCAGGCACTTCAATGGAAGCCAGGTTTGCCGTGCGGGCTTTCTCGTCGCCGCTAAAATATGTCACCGGTTGCTTGCGAGCATACTCCTGTACGTTAAGCTCAACGAATATGCCGTAGCAGCTGGAATTGGCGATGATCTTCATTGCCAGCTGTTCACTTTCCAGTCGCTCACGCACAGGTTCATCATTACAGCGCCTCTTATGCTGCTTGACAAAAGAGCGCATCTCAATGAGCCTCAAATAGAAGTCATTGCTGGCAGGATCAATGCGGTAGCCAGAATTACCCAGGAGATCAATCGGTTTTAGATTTGACTGCCTTGCCCGGGGAGTAAAGGACAGCGCCTTCTTTATCCTCGGCGTCTTTCCGGTCAGCAGCTTAGAAACCAGCACATCGGCCAGGGTGAACCAAAGCGGCTCGTCTGAGCTCAGGTAATTGAGACCGATTGAAAGCGCCGAGCTGCTTTCAGCATATGCTCCGCGCACAGGAAAAAGGTCCTCGTCGGCCTCGACCTGGACGAGCACCGCCAGCTTTTTCCATGTTGCTGACTTTGCCAGATCACCGAGCTTGAGGCTTTCAACAAAGACCCTTGTTGCCTCGGTCGCGTCGCTCCAGTCGATGCCCTTGGCGGTAACAAAACCCCAGAGACCCTGCAGGACTGAGACAGTTGGATACGTGGAGAGAAAATCGCAGTAGGCGACCTGGGAGATTACTCTCCTTAAGTGCACCTCGGAGCGGCCCCCGAAGTAGGAAGACATGATGACGCCGGTAAGTTCGGCTGGAAAATCAGGCTGCACCTCGCGCCAGGGCTTTACTCCCATTTCTTTAAGAGAAGCCTTGCCGATAGACGCTTCACTTAGGATGCTAGACACCGGCGTCGCCGTCAGCTTAAAGCTTTCATAACGCGTCGCCAGAACTTCAAAGCACTCATATGTCACCTGCACGTCGTTTCTTAAGTATCCAAGGTATTCTGCAGTGAGCTCCTGGCCATGTTCGGCTTCGGTCTTTTGATGAGCAGTCCCCAGCAAGCGGCCCAGCGAGTCCAGCGAGTGCGAGCCACTGGTAATGGCCGCCGCCAGCGAGCACACATCCAAAAAGTAGCCGCGACGGACATGCCGCCGCCAGTTCTTTTTTCGCCAGGAACGGCCTGTGCGCTGACCGCCTGGGGAAGCAAAGTCGATAAGAGATGCGGTCCGCGAAAGGTGTTTGATCCGAACAGGCGGCCAGTTCTCGCTCAGTGTCAGGGAGAAGCCGCCGCCCATCTTTTTACCCTTCCCCGAACCATGACGGATGGCAAGCCGTGAAAGATCAAAAGGCAGATTGAAGCTGATAATGAGCGCGTTCAGCAGATATGCCTTGCGGTAAAATATCTCCTGGGTGAACTCGCTGAGCGTTCTCAGCTTGAGGTGGTGGCGGCGAGCGTAGTCTTGCAAGCGTCGGCGCTCTTTGATGCTTAAAGCCGCCGGATCGTAGAACAAGCCTTCTTCGATTAGAACGCTCTTTTTGCGGAGCTGATAATTGCCCACTCTGAGCCTTTGCTCAGCTGTCGTGGTTGTCTCGGTATCGAAAGTGAGTGAGTAATCAGAAGGACCCAAAGGGGTGCTTCCTTCATTGTTTGCCATGGTCATTTGTCTCTCCTTGGTTTGTGGAACTGCATAAGCGCGTAGCGCGATTTGTTGTTCTTGTGGTATAGGTACTTTCATTGCTCGACCCTCCGGCTATAGATGTCGGGAAGGCCAAGCCCAACCCACCAGCGCCGCCCCAACTTCTCGCAGAAGAGGCTGTCGAGTGCTTCTAGCCAGAGAAAGACCGGCTCAAGGTAACGCTTTGCAATCATGATTAGCCAGTCGAAGGGGACCCTCAGGTACGCGGCGGCTAGCAGCGCCGGGCTGCCATCGGGGTTTTCGCGTGTTTCTTTGGGCCATTGGTCTTTGTAGCTGTCCATTATGCGGTGATCGTTTCCTGCCATTGTGACCTCCATGTCTGGGTCGATTTTCCGTCCAAGAGTGTGTTGTTGCTCTACAGTTGAACGCCCCTGCTCGGCACACATGTGTTCGTAACAGAGGATATGCGGGTGTTTGCCGGTCAGTGCTCGCCAGTCACTCTCGTTGCAACCGGGAACGCTGCATTTGGGCCTGCGTGTTCCCAGACGCTCGAAAGCTGCCTCGGCGCGTGCCTCATTGTTCGATGGTTGTGACTCGTTTTGCATAACTTTCTCCTTTCGTTTGTTAAGCTACGATCTTGTAGACATCCTGGAAGGATTCTGTTTGTGTTTCTGAAAGTCGGTAGAGTACGTTTTTGCGTGTCTCAAAAGGGTGGAACTGACCTTCGGCGTCGCCCACCCCCTGCCTCACGAACTCTTCAAGATGGGTAGGATCGTTACTTTCAAGAAACTGTCCCACTGCTGCCATGTAGCGACCTGCCAATCGGGCTGAGTCATAGTCGGGCAGGACGACGACAATCTCGCGCCCGCGCGTGTAGATAAGCATCTGGCGCTGGCGGGCGTCGGGACCCACCTTCCAGCGCGAATGTTCCTTGCGCCCCACCCCGGTTCTCACCAGATAAGAGCGCAGACGCTCAGGCGCAACATGCATACGCCTGGCAACCGTTGTGAGTGACTCCCCCTCACGTACCTGCTTAAGTCCGGCTTCAAGCTCAGGGCCCCAGGGGCGGGGCTTGACAATGTCAGCTATGTACGGCTCGTGGTGGCGGGGATGCCCGCGTGATTGGGAGCGGGAAAGCCCCCTTTCCTTCCCACGTGCGATGCGGCGGGCATACTCGGCTTTGTAGTTGCGCTTGCGGCGGGCCATTAGAGATCACCGCCCGGAATCAGTTGACGAATGATTAGTAAACCAATAGAATAAATCATTGAAAAGATCACCTTTTTAGGGCCTGGGCGGAGCGCCAACTCCGTGCAGGCTTTTTTATAACCGACGTTTTTCAATTCAACTAGTTATTTTCCATAGGCACCTTTCGATTGGATACTTTCTCTTTGAACCAGCATCATAGATGCCGCGCGTGATGATGTGGAAAGGTGGCCAAATTGTAAGCTCAAAAGTAATTCTGTATAATAAGCTTCACATGACCGCTGGATATACAAAGAAAGACTTAAGGCAGCTCGCCGCCGACCGTGGTCACCCCAAGGTAAGCGACGTGCAGCTTAGTAGGTGGCACCGCATTGGGCTTTTGCCAAAGCCCAAGCGGCGCTCACTCGGTAAGGGCCATGGAACCGAAGAAGCCATCTATCCATCCCAAACAGCAGATCAGCTCCTGCATCTTTTAGAGCTGCGCAAGGAAAAGCACGAACGTCGCCACCTTCATCTGGCCTGGTATCAGTGGTGGGACGGCTACGACGTGCCAATGCCACTCGTGCGGGAGTTTCTAAAGTTAGTCGCCGGTCAGTGGGATGCGAACTGGACCAAGTTAAAGGAAAAAACACCTGAAGAACTTCGAGATTTGTTGGAAGCAGAGATGGACCCAAAGAGGAGGGTTTCTGGTGATGAAAAACTACTCAACCCATTCAGGCGACGGGTGGGTAGAGACCAGTTTACAGATTTGGGGGTCACTCTTCTGTTATTAGTCCGTTCAGATTCCAATGTTGAGCCAGGCATGGAACATATCGCGGAGGGTTGTTTTAAAGTTCTTTTCGACAAGCAGATACTTGACAAAAAGTTGCTAAGTAATAGCTACGCAGTAATGCTGCTGTTGGCCGTTCGGGGTGCCTTATCGGTTCCCTTCAGCAAACGTCTTGAATTGTTATCCGACGATGAACTTTGCCAAGGCCGCGACCTGTTTAAAATGATTTTTGAGGTTGCTCGGGGATTTGAAGTTGTGATCGCACAACTAATAGGTGGAAAAACAGCCCGGAGCGAAAAGACGGCTTGGAATTTAGTAAATGTTTTTCTATCAGCTAGGGCGAAAAGCCAAGCTTTATGGCTGCTAATAGTGGCGACGGTCCTAGCGGAGAAACTTCTCACAGAACCTAGCGACGGTGCACTTGCCGTGGCGAGCGCCCAGCCCTCGCTTGAGCTTTTAAAGCTGCTCATAAATGAAGTTCCGATGCTAACCGAAGATGGGACCCTAGCGACCCGAAGGTTAAATGCAGCTTTGCGTGACGAGACCGAGATGGAGCGTCTACTTTCTGAGGTGCAGGGCATCGCAAAATATGATCCGGTTGAGTTCGAGCAATTCCTGATTAACCATCCTGAGTACACGCAGGCGCTCCATCCAGAGCAAGAAGGCACAAGCAAATAAACGAGGAATTTAAAATAAACGCCCCCGCGACGCGCCAACGTCCGGGGGCACGGCACACGGAGGTAAGTCCGCATGCAGACACATGATACACCCGAATATCTTGATGGTCGCCGCAGCGTCGATCGGGAACCACGAACCTGTCAGTTCTGCGGCAATGAGTTTATTCCCAAACGTCAGACCAGGGGCCTCTTTTGTTCAAGGCACTGCTACCGCCGCTGGTGGGGCCAGAACCGCCAAAGTGAAAATTCAAAGAAGGGGCTTGCCAAGCTTGAGGAGATGAAGGACGCCGGTCACGATCCCCGAGCTGGCGAGCAGGCAACTTGGAAGCGGCGCATGGCTTTTCGTAATTCTGCGCTATCGATGGCTCAGGGCGGAGAAGAAGCCGACGATGTTCTTTGGGCTGAACGCGGTGCCTACTGGCAAGAGCAGGTTGATCCCGAAGCCCGCGAAGCGGTATTCTATCGCCGCCGGGAGCGCAAACCACTTGTTTTGGCCGGTCACGGCCTGCGACTGCATATCCACTACGGCAGCCTGGTTGTCAGGCACGGATTTACGCACTACCCGCAGGCCGTTCGTGAAAAGAGGTTCTTTGCCGGTGATCCGAAGCTGCCAAGCCGCATCATTTTGCTCTCAGCCAATGGGTCACTGTCACTTGACGTGATCCGCTGGCTTTCTGAGCAGCACGTCCCTCTCGTGATGCTCGACTACCGCGGGCAGGTAGTGAGCGTCCTCGGCAGCGAAACCACGGCCGCCGACCTTGACCTCAGACGGGCGCAGATCGAGGCGGTGACCAACGGGCTTGGCCTTGTCCTTGCCCGCTCACTGATTGAACAGAAGCTCGCGGCCTCGCTTAACACCTTAGCGACTCTGCCACCCTCAGAAGAAAAAGATTCTGCGATCAACCGTGTCACATCCCTGCTTAAGCGGCTCAGGGCGCAGCCGCCTGAAACGATCGACGACCTGCGCCTCTTGGAAGCGTGGGCAGCGATCCCCTACTTTGCCGCCTGGCGCAGGGTTGAGCTTCGTTGGAAGGGCACTGCAAAGAAACCGATTCCCCCGGAATGGAGACGCATTGGCGTGCGGCAAAACTTTCTCAAGCGATCGAATCGTCATGCACACCACCCGGTAAACGCACTACTCAACTACGGTTATGCGGTTCTCGAAAGCCAGGTGCGCATCGCCATCGCCGCAGTCGGGCTTGATCCGACGATCGGTTATCTGCATGTCTGCCAGGCGGGGCGCAGTTCGTTCGTCTACGATCTCATGGAGCCGCATCGGCCAAAGGTGGACGAAGAGGTGCTGGGGTTTGCTCGCTCGCAGACGTTTGCGCCCAGAGATTTCGTGATTGACACAAAGGGGGTCTGTCGACTGCATCCCGAGCTAGCACGGCGGGTTGTGCAAAGCATATCGGCTTCAGTTGTTTCACTTGATCCTGTGATAGATACATTAATTGGCAGATCGCCACCGCTGTGATTCTGCAGGCGAAAAGCGTTTATGGCACAACAGAATATATGTGTCTACGGCATAGTCTTTCTAGACATTCTTGATCCAAAGTCAGATAATCAACCCGTTCAGGACGAAACAATAATCGGGGGAACAATGGACATTCAAATCGACACGCCCGAATTTGATGAATTCATTCGTAAGCTAGAGGAACTTGAAGTAGGTAAGCAGGTATCACTAGATCAACTTTTCCATGATGCTTTCATGTTACAAAATTCAACGGTAAACAGCTTCCAGGAGCTACTGGACAAAAGCGGATTTAAGTGTGATAACCAGGAAGACTTTGAAAATATACCTGATGCAGACTGGGATGAAGTAATTAGGAGACTTACTAGATTTGCTGATTGGGATGAAATGAAAAAGACAGCGGCTTCCGAATGGATGAAGAAACAGCTCGAAGGGTAGCTCATGCCGCAAAACGGTCTCATTTACAGAATTCTTATCGCTTCTCCTTCCGACTGCTCAGAAGAAAGAGAAGCTATACCGGATATCATTCGTAAGTGGAACATCTCAAATTCTTTATCAAAAGCAGCAATACTAGAACCTGTGAAGTGGGAAACGCATGCATATCCCGAAATGGGTGACAGGGCACAAGCCATTGTAAATAAGCAAATTGTAGATAATTGTGACATTCTCGTAGGAACATTTTGGACAAGAATTGGCAGCCCGACCGGCAAGAGTGTTTCTGGGACTGTAGAAGAGATCGAAGAGTTTATTGCCGCTGGAAAGCTGGTATTGCTCTATTTCTCATCTGTTCCAATTATTCCGGAAAGCATAGATCGTGATCAGTACGGTGCTCTAGTCGGGTACAGAGAACAACTGGAAAAGGAAGGTCGAGGCCTTGTTGCTAGATATGATTCCCTTGAAAACTTTAGAGAACAATTTCAAACCCATTTAGCAACATTAATGGAGAAACAGTTAGAGGGGCATCCACCTGGTCCGGTTCAGGTAGCAAGCTCGATTTCTAAAGAGCTTACTGATCTAAACGACTTAAAGGATAGATTTGGGATTTTTCTACGTCGGCTTCAAGCAGAATGGGTCAGTGAGCGTGACAGTGAACCATACAGCATCGACGAGGGACAGGCAATATTGTCACGCGCCCTCGGCTACGTTTTAAATTTTCGTGGGGCCGTTGCTGCTGATGGACAAGAAACGCTGAGTAGTTCACTAGACCAAATTGCCATTAAACTTCGTGAGATAAAGAGGCATGAGCTTTATTTAGACGGTGGTACTTCATTTAGAGCTTTCTGGAAAAAAGGAGATGAAATTATCGAGATGCTTAAACAAGTCTCGGACGAGATTGATAGCGAAATAGCAAAGCTCCATTCAAAAACAGAATGAAGCTTCTGCTTAATTATCCTAGCTCGTGCCAGCATTTCTTTTTACAAAAAAAATATCAGCGAGGTTTCCTTTGAATTTAATCACCGCTTAATGAAAATTCGTCGAGTCTGGGAAATCTCTTACAAATCTCTTCTCGTAAATCATCGTAGTGGTTTGCAATCAGATTGAGATGATGACCGACCAGTACCGCACGTCCAAAACGGCGACCCTTCTCGTACGGCCAATTGCCTATGTAGATTCCTGCAAGACGCATATTCTCTGATTTCCAATCGTCACGTTCCGAACGAACGCCGCTTAGCCAAACGCCTCCGCCACTACATCCACCGAGGTCTGGAATATCAATTTGTTTTGCGTGTTCCTCTGTAGTTGCAAGATCCCCTTTGGCCTCAACACATAGATCCAACATTCCTATTTCTTCGTGTAATCGGGTAGGTATAATCCCGGAATTACTAGGCCCAGCCAAAATTGTTGTATATGCAAAGATTTGCGCGGTGTATTTCCTTATGCCTGGAGGAGGTATTTCCCCTGGGAATCCAGCTAACACCATCCAATCATTTAGAGACACAAGCTCTGCCGGCGAAGCGCTCACTATGCCGTCCAGCGAAATGAAAACATGGTTTCCTTTTAAGTCGCCGGCATCGTATTCCGCTAGCTCCCAGTAGCCAAAATCTATTTCGGTGTTCGGCTTATAACAATAACCGCTGTTTGCAATTTGCGCACGTAGCGGCGGTGCCTTCTTCTTGACTCCTAATGCCAAAACCTTGCCGCTGCCTGCGCTATCTCTGACACAGTGTCCTGCGGATAGAATAAAGTACCTCGAAGCTATCCTTGCAAGAATGCCGGTTCCCAAACTGACAAGAGTATGATTATCCAACGGGCCATCGAATATTAGGATCGGCGTCGTGTGAAGCCGGACTTTAAAGAGAGCATCGTCTGCATGTTCTTTATAAAAAAGTGTTTTGTCCTTTTCTTGCACAATCTCTATTTGTTGGTCATACATATTGGAAAAATATTTACGATCGGATATCTTACACAAGAATTATTCGTTTATCATCTTTCCCATCCGTGGTGCTTGATTGTCAGACTTTATGCGATAACGTAAATCAATTATAGTAAACTAATGACTACCTCTTAGGTTGATCTTTTCGCTAGTGCTGTTGCTGGCGGCCTTACCGTCAAGGCACTTGATCTTGCCTACCTTGAATATCGACGTCGTTCAGAGGCCACCCGGACTGCTCGCGCCTTATTGTTCAAACATCTCGACCCAATCCTAAAATCAGCCGAATGATAATTATACGGACAAACGGATCAGGCTAGATTTCATCAGGGTATGTCTCAAGATATCACAATGTGGTCCACGAACTGCACATCCCTATACCCCGGCGTTTGATTAATCCTTGAACATCACCTCCTTGTCCTTCAGCCGGTAACTCCTGCCGCTGATGCTGATGGCGTAGGCATGATGCAATAGCCGGTCAAGGACCAGGCCGGAGTTTTTTAAATAGGCAAGGTGGCGCGACGCAGTCGACTGCGGCAACCTGAGGATGGCCATGATCTCGCAGACGCAGAGCTTGCCGTCAAGCAGCAAGGCGATGATCCGCAGCCGGGTGTCGTCGGAGAGAGACTTGAACAGTTGCGCCGTCTTTTTCATAATAGCACTATATCCGCATAGACGGATAAGCACAAATGAGTGAAGAGGCCGGCCTGAGTGAAGAGGATGATCGGTTTAATTAAAACGCCAGGTTCATGTCCGCCGCCATCATGACATCCTTGTAATAGGTGGCCGGATCGGCGACAGTCACCCCCATGACCAGGTCATTCTCGCTCATGCCGAATACGTTCAGATTCAGCGGACAGGCCAGCAGCTTGGCCCCCTCGTAATACAGGGTTTCCATCAGCAGACTGATCTCGGGCAGGTCCATCTCTTCCATTCTTTTCGTGACCGCGTCCTGTATCTCCTGAGGCTGGTCCGGCAGGCAGACGAGCTTGTCGATCTTGTCCTTGTGGACGGCATTGATGCCGCGCGAGCCGAAAAAGATGGTCACTTTCGAGCCGGACCTGAGCAGGCTTTGAGCAGTCATGAGCGCATTGAAAACCTGGCACATCTCGTCATGGAAACACATGATTGAAACAAACTTTACCGGTTTCTTTTCTGTAGCCATATTATCTTTTCCCCCGTTCCGCGATTCTTAAGACGCCGGCGGCGGGCCGTAAAACTTTTGATCGAAAATACGAGATGCGGTGATTAAATTAAAGCCTGGCGCCAGTTGGAAATTTTATACGTTGGCGGAAGTTAAATGTCAAGGAAAACCGGGCAAATAACCCCAGAATCAGGTTCCAGACGGCTGATTGCTGTTTGCGTCGGCCTAGCCCGGTTTTGTATAGTGGCAAATGATCGTTTTTAGCAGCAGATGAATTCCCGCCAGCTGACCAACTACATCAAGGGATTTGCAATCCTGGTCGTCCTTGCCGATCATTTCTCGGGCCAGTTTCTCACCCGTTACTATGGGCTGCTCGGCGATTACGCCAACGGCCTGGTGGCAATCTTCTTTCTCTTCAGCGGTTACGGCCTGTTTTTCTCATTGAAGAAGCGGTTTGCCGGCAGCGCCGGGGGGAGGGCGCTGGTCAAGTATTTCTTCGACCGGGCGCTCAGAATTTACCCGCTTTACTGGTTGTCGCTCTACATCGCCCCCTGGGCTTTTCCGGGAAACTTTACCGTCCTACACAGCCCCGGGGGCCTGCTGATCTATCTGGGGTTGCCATTTTTTGGGGCGCCGTGGCTTTACTGGTTCATGACGGCTCTGTTTCAATGCTATCTGCTGGCGCCGCTGCTTTACTTGCTGCTGAGGCGGATTGGAGTAAAAGCCTTTCTGTTGATCAACACCGGCATTGCTCTGCTGGCGCTCCCCCTTTCGGTGCTGCTTCCCTACACGCGCATCGTTGACGTTCTTTCATATCGTTACTTTCTGGGCGCGCATTTAGTGCTGTTTGCGCTGGGCATGGCGTTGCCAACGCTGGTGGAAAGCCTTGGCGAGAAAGTGACCAGATCTATGTTCGTTGCCTCCCTGGCGGCATTTTCCCTGGCCGTTTATCTCACCAGAACGGGGGATGATATTTTTGACCGCTCGCACGTTGCCTTCATACCCTTGATGATCTTGACAGCTTTTGCCCTCGGCCTGGCCTGGATTTGCGCCAGCCCGCCCCTGCCTTTAAAAAGAGGGTTCGTCACCCTGGGACGGCATTCTTATTCGCTATATCTTTTCCACATCCCTTATTACGCGCTGCTGCTGAGACTGGGGCTCCTCAAAGACAACGATCCGAAAAGCATTTTGATAATAATTGCTTTGTTGCCGATATTTTTCTTCTTATGCATCAAAATTGAGCAGTGGTTAAACCACGCAACCGTCCGGGGCTTGTCATTTCTGGAGGCGCTGCCCGGGGTAAGAAAAGCCATGCGGCCGGCGGCGTAATGGCTTTTGCAACCGGCCGCAGCAGAATGCGCCTTTTGAGATAGATTCCAAGTCAGGCAGACGGGCAGCTCTGCACAAATATGGGCATTGGCCCGAGAATGACCGCTTCAGCTTCAGTTTGTGTTTGTTTTCCGGTGATGTCCGTAACCGTCACCGGGCCGCTCAGGCCGGCGGGCAAATCCGAGCCTGTCTCTGACCAGAGCAAATAAAGGGGCGTCCGTCCGTCCGCGAACGCAAACCGGTACTGGCCCCAGCCGAGCCGTTGAATCCGGGTGGCGCCCTTTGTTTTCGCCACCAGCGTCCTGTAGGCGTAGAAAGCCTTTTTCTTTGTCCCGGCTTTGATGCCGGCGACCCGCTCCCGGCCGAGCCCGTTGTCAACAAGGCCGGCATAATCATAGAAGCTGCCGGCATCGTTCTCGTAACGGTAGTTCTCGTAAGGCCGGGCCCAGGAGACATGGCTGACCCCGGCGCTGAGCATGACGGTGAACCGCTTGATCAGCTCCGCGGCCTGTTGTTCTTCAGTTTGATCCGGCGACGCCGCCGGCCAGGAGGGCTGGCCGGTCGGCGTCGCCGTCTCGGTAACCCAAAAATCAGTGCCGCGGTCAAGCCCGTGGCGGGCAAGCAGTTCGTGAAAGCCGTTGATAGAGGCAACAATGTCGCCGGCGCAGCCGTAATACCCGTAGAAGTGCATGTCAAAGATATCGAAGGGGCGGCGGTCATCGGGCGCCTGTTTGACAATCTCCCCCAGGATCCGGTCGTAAATCTTGAGCGCCTCGCTGTTGTCTGACTGGCTCGGGTACCGGGCCGCGACCCCGGCCAGCGCCACGCGGCAGCGGGGGCATTCCTGGCGCACGGCCTGCTCGCCGGCCAGAAAAAAGCGCGGGTACTGGTCCGGGTCCCGCCAGGAAGTATTTGGCTCGTTGCCGATCTGCCAGACGGTGATCCAGGGGTAGCGGCGCACGAGGCGACGAAGTCCGTTTTGAAAACCGGCAAGGTCGGCGGGGGCAATATTGTTTACCGGACGGATGCAGGCGACGACCTCAAGGCCGGCACGATGAAGCTTCGCGAGGTAATCGGCGGGGGCGGCAAAGTTCCAGCCGTCAAAATTGAAATCAATCCTGACCCAGCTGACCCCGATCTCTTTGGCCAGCCCGAGTGAATAATCCTGATATTCGGTAAGCGAATCCATTCCCAGGGCCGCGATCATCTCCCGGGCGGCGCCGGCCGGGACCTGATCGAGGGTGCCGGGACCGTAGAGGCCGAAAGGAGACTTGAGGTAAACCAGTCCCGCCGTATCCGGTTCGGCGTTGCCGGTTAGAGCCGCAAGGGCAAGGGCGGTGCTGCCCGCCAGGGCAATCGCGGCGAGCGCCGCTGTTATTTTTCCATGAAGCCACATGGTTTTATCCTACCCGCAAACCGGTTTTGCGCGCGGGACGTTTCCGGTTTGAAATGTTCAGCAATAAAGCAAGCCGGGAAAATGCCGATGTCCCTGCTGAGAGCGTTTTTTTGAGAACCTTTCGATCGGGCGGGTGGAGACGCCTGCATCCATTTGGTCATAAAAACAGGAAGAGCTACGATGAACCGGAAGATCGGGCGGAGGACCGGCCTCTCCCCGGCTGCTGACAACGGCAGGAAGATGCGCCGCGTCGTCATCCGCAGGCCCGCCATCATCGCCATTATCTGCAGCACGCTGGTGATGGTGGTGCTGCAGCTGATGCTAAGCCGTAACCACGAATGGGAGGAGTTCCTCTATATCGGCTATTTCATTCCCATCGCCATCAGCGCCCGTTACTTCCACCGTCTGGGCGCGATGATCTCCGCCGCGGCGATCATCGCCATTTATACCGCAGTTTACTTTGCCCACCTCGAGTTCATGATGGGACATTATGAGGGTTTTTTTATCGGCCTGTTCAGCCGCTGGGTCCTGTTCGCCGGGGCGGCAACTTCCCTGAATTACTACGGGCTGGGCATCGCCAAGGAAAAGGAGAGAGCCCTGAGCGCAGAGCGCGAGCGGGCCGACAGGCTCGGACTGCTGCTGGAAGTCTCGGCGGCGGTCAGCTCGTCGCTTCAGATCGAGCAGGTCATGCAGCTGCTTGCCGAAAGGATTGTTCAGACGATGGGAGCTTCTGTCTGCCGCATTGCCCTCCTGAGCGAGGACGGCGCCCGCATGGAGGTTGTTGCCGCCTTTCCGGTGCGGGATGAGGGAATGGAGTGGGATGACCTCATCGGCGTTTCTTTTCCTCTCGCGGAGCTTCCTGACCATAGAAAGGCAATTATGACAAAAAAGGCCGTCATCACCGGCGGCCGGCGGCAGGAGGCGTTGCTGACGCCGAGCCAGAGCCAGATCATCGGCGACGCCAAATCATTCCTGATTTTTCCGCTGGTCGTCAGCGGCAGGGTTGTGGGCGTCGTCGGCATTGGCGAGCAGAGGAGTTGGGCGCGGGACCCGATCAACCGGGAAAAGTCTGATCTCTGCCAGACGATTGTAAACCAGGGGGCGGTGGCGGTGGGCCATGCCCTTGTCCATAAGGAGCTTGAGAGCGCATTTGTGGGCACAATCAGGTCTCTGGCGGAGGCGATTGACGCCAAGGATCCCTCTACACACGGTCATTCCGACCGGGTGTCGAAGTACGCCGTCATGCTGGGCCGGAAGCTGGGCCTTGACGGCCGGGCGCTTGAGCAGCTTAAATACGCCGGTTACCTGCACGATGTCGGCAAAATCGGCATTCCCGACAGCCTGCTGGGGAAAACGACGCGCCTGTCAACCGAGGAATGGAAGCTGATGAGGAAGCATCCGATCGTCAGCGCCCGCATCCTTGATCCTGTCAGGATCGCGCCGGCGGTCAAGGCGGCGGTCAGGCATCATCATGAGCGTTATGACGGCAGGGGTTATCCAGATGGCCTGGCGGGAGCATCGATCCCCCTGGAAGCAAGGATTATGGCGGTCGCCGACTCCTTTGAGGCAATGACCTCTGACCGTCCTTACCGGACAGCGCTCACTGAGCCGGAGGCGGTAAACGAGCTGAGGCGCTGCGCCGGCGCCCAGTTTGACCCGGCCTGCGTCGACGCTTTTATTGACGCCATCGGCAGGCAGGCGTTGCCGCGGATCGCCCCGGCGATGGACCTCGGCGCCGCCAGTTAGAATCTATCCCGGTCAACCATTAATCTGCTTCCTGGCGTCCGGCCTGGCTGTTTTTTAGCAGCTTCAGCGAATGCAGGTAGAGCGGGCTCTTGCTGCTGCGGATGATGTCGGCGCTGCGGAGGCTGGCCAGCAGCTCGGGGGGGGTCCGGAATTTGTGCAGCGACAGCATTGCCGTTCCCACGCCCTGGAGCACATGGCAGTCGCTTCCGGCTCCGCCGGGGATGTCATATTTCAGCGCCAGCCTTCTCGCCTTTTCATTAAATGCCGAGAAGGTTATGCGCGGATTGTAAACCTCGATGATGTCGATATCGGCGGCGTTTCTGGCCAGCAGTTCGTAAGCAGGGGTAAGATGCAAGGGGTCAAAAGGGTGCGGCACGTAAACCAGGCCGCCCTGCTCCTTGATTTGCCGGATCGTCTGCTCGATCGAGAGGCCCCGCGGAATCTCTTCTTTAAGAAAGAGGCCGATAATCTCGCCTGCCGTTGTTTTAATCTCCTCGCCGGTAATCACCAGCATGTGCCCGGGAGCCAGCTGTCTGACTTCAATTGCTCCGGCAATGGTGTTGTGATCGGTTACGGCAATTGCCTCGAGGCCGCTCTCCTGGCAGGCAGCGAGCAGCTCTGCCGGAGTTGTGGCGCAGTCCTTTGAGAAGCTGGTATGCATGTGAAGGTCGGCAAGAATGGTCTTCTTTGTTTCGAATTCCGGTGGCCTCTGTTTGCCGGGGCGGAGGCCCCGCCGCCCGCAAGCTCGCCCGTAAACCGCCTCGACGCCGGTGGTGACTTTTTGCCATGAGAGCTGGCGCGCCTTTCGCGCCGCTCCGGCTCCAAGCGACCGTCTCAGGCGGGGGTTGCGAAGCAAATCCACCAGTGCGGCCGCCAGGTTGTAGGAATACGGCTGATCCAGAAGCAGCCCCTCATTTCCTTCGCCAATGAGTTCACGGATGCTGGCGCGGCCCGGGGCAATGACAGCGTTGCCTGACGCCATCGCCTCGAGAACGGCGCAGTTCAGGCCTCCGCCGGCGTAAGGAGCGCAAACGATTTCTGCCCGGCGGTACGCCGCCGCAACTTCGCCCGGCCTGACCGCGCCCTGAAAGAACGCCCGCTCTCGCAGGCGCCGCGGCACGATCAGGTTTGCCCGCCAGGCCAGATCTTCGCCGCCGACAATGGCCAGCTTGAAAGGAGGCAGGCCGGGCGGAAGCAGCCTCATGGTGCGCATCAGCAGTCCCAGGCTCTTGCGGGGCTCGCTCCAGGCGGCAAACAGGATAAGCGGCACATTGTCAGGCTCCCGGGTTTTGCCCGGGGGGAAATAGGACCTGGCATCGACGCCGTCGCCGACAACTTCGTAGTTTCCGGGAAAGTAACCGGAGACGATCCGCCTGGTGGCGTGAGAAGTGCAAATGCGGCCGTCCAGGCGGGAGAAAAACCTCTCCACCACCGGGCGCATTAGCTGGTGGCTCAGGAATCGCTCGCCGGCCGTGTGGAATGTGGCCACCGCCGGGCTGCGCGCCAGCCGGAGGGCGGTAAACGAAAGGCTGGGCGGATACGGTTCGTGTAAATGGATGATATCGAACTGGCTGCCGGAGAGAATCTCATCGAGGCGGTCGGTAACATCCAGGGGGAGCGCCAGATTGGCAAGCGATTCGCTGTAGGGGACGCGAAAGGTTCCCGCCACCTTGAGCAAATGCACATTTTTGATATCATGTTCGGCAGCAGGGGCAGGCGCGGCGCCTGATTGCGAACGAGGCCCGGGGCCGCTTTTCCGGTTGGCCCGCGCCCGGCGGCGCGCCACCCGCGCCTCGGCTCTTTCTTCCGACGGGGCGATGATCGAGACATCATGACCGTGGGCGGCCAGGGCGGCTGCCAGGCCCCCGATATGGCGGTTCACTCCCCATTGCGAGGTCCAGGCGTAAGGCGAGACTATCCCCACCCTCAGGTGTTCCGGCGGCTCAGCCATGCACTACAGGTTAATTTAAAGCAGCAAGGGTCGCAACGTTTTTTCAACCAGATGCGGGATTTGAACCAGCCGGCAACGGCGGCCGATGCCGCCAAAATAAAGTGAAAAGGCGGTCTCTGGAAGCCGCCTTTTCAAAATGGCTTGGACGCCGCCGCTACTTTTTTTCCGGCAGCAGCAACTGCGTTCCCGACAGCAACACCAGCACAACGCCGGCAATAATGAAGAACCATGGCATCGCCCGCATCGGCAGCTGGTCCGCCTTCTGGAAGTTATCCACGTTCTGGTCCATGACGGTGATGACGGTATTAAAGTCCTTCCCCATCATGTCCATTCGCGCCAGCCCGTTTGCCACCCCGGGGAACTGCTGCTGGATCATTTGACTCAACTGGTCCTGGCTGACGTGCATTTGCTGCGCCAGCGCAGGGAGCATCCTTTTCATGTCGGATTGCATTCCGGCAAACGTGTGCATGTGCCCCTGGAAAGTGGTGACGTTGGGCCGCGTCAGCACCGGCTCGAAAGCCTTCATCATGTCGGCCCCGGCCGAAGCCCGGTCAAACATCTTGTACCCAAATGGGGCGATGATAAGCGCCACCCCGATTAGCAGAATGATCACGGAAAGGATCTTTTTGGTAGACATCTTTGCTCCTTTTTGGTTGCCGGCAAAATGCCACTACAAGGTATACGCCGCCGCATGCAGCTATTCCTTTGTGCAAATATTATAATTTAAAATAATGAATGTCGATAGGAGTTATTTAATATTCTGGATTGCCCGGTGGCCCGGTAATCGGGTAGCGGCAACTTTTTCGGGCGCGGCCCGGCGTGTCAGGCTTAGGCGGGTTGAGGTGCGGACGGGGGTGCTTGAGGCGTCAGGCCCTGGGCTCTGCCGCGATGAATTCCTCGGTCAGGTTGCGGGCGACATCGTCCGGGTGCTGCACCGGCGGCGATTTCATGAAGTAGGAAGAAGGACCCTCGAGGGCGCCGGAGATACCCCGGTCGAGCGCCAGCTTGGCGCAGCGGACGGCGTCGATGACGATGCCGGCCGAGTTGGGCGAGTCGACAACTTCCAACTTCAGCTCGATGTTCAGCGGCACATCTCCGAAGGAGCGCCCTTCCAGGCGGATGTACGCCCACTTGCGGTCATCCAGCCAGGCAACATGGTCGCTGGGGCCGATGTGGACGTTTTCGGCGCCGATGTCAAAATCGAGCAGCGAAGTGACGGCGTTGGTCTTTGAGATCTTCTTGCTCTCGAGGCGCTCGCGCTCAAGCATGTTGAGGAAGTCCGAGTTGCCGCCAACGTTGAGCTGGCTCGTCCGCTCCAGCCGGACGCCGCGGTCCTGCATCAGGCTGGCGAGAATGCGGTGGATGATGGTGGCGCCGACCTGCGACTTGATGTCATCGCCGATGATCGGCAGCGCTTTCTCCCGGAAGCGGCCCTGCCAGTAGCCTTCGCGAGCGATGAAGACAGGGATGCAGTTTACCATGGCGCAGCCGGCCGTCAGGATCTGCTCCGTGTACCACTTGGTGGCTTCTTCGCTGCCAACCGGCAGATAGCTGACAACGACATCCGTCTTGGTTGATTTGAGGATGCCAACTATGTCATCGGTGGGCCCGGGGGCCTTTTTGACGATCTGGGACAGGTACTTGCCAATGCCGTCATGGGTCATGCCGCGGGCAACCTTGATCCCTGTCTTGGGAACGTCACAAAACTTTACCGTGTTATTGGGGTGGGCGAAGATGGCCTCGGAAAGGTCCTTGCCTACCTTGCCCTCGACGACGTCGATGGCGGCGACGAATTTGATGTCCTTGACGTGATAGCCGCCCAGATTGACGTGCATCAGCCCCGGCACTCTTTCCGTCCCCTTGGCGTTCCTGTAATATTGCACTCCCTGGACAAAGGAAGAGGCGCAGTTGCCCACGCCGATGATGGCAACTCTGACGTCGTTGCTCAAGGCCGCATTACCTCCACTGGATCAAAAGCAAGGTTTTCAATTGCAGCATTTTGCGGCGCCCGCCGGCCGGGAAATGCTTAGGCTTTCACTTTTCCCTTTCCCGGAACTGCCGCCAAACGTGCAGGGTGCGCTGCAGCACGGTCACAGCTGTCAGCACCGCTAGAATATACATCACCGGCGGCAGGACTCCAAATCGGTGGAGCGCCAGCCCGGCGATCAGCAGCACCAGCCGCTCCGGGCGGGTCATCAGGCCTACCTTGCATTCCATGCCCAAGGCCTCCGCCCGGGCCCGGGTGTAGCTCACCAGGAAGGAGCCGATCATGGTGGCAAAAGCCGCCGCCACCAGCCAGAGATTCCCGTCCCTGGCGGAAACAAGCGCAATTGATGTCAGAACAACGCCTTCGCCGATCCGGTCGAAAGTTGAATCGATGAAAGCGCCCATCGGCGTTACCCGCCGTGACAGGCGCGCCACGGCGCCGTCCAGCATGTCAAAGAGGCTGCCGGCGGTGAAGATGACGGCCGCAGGGACAAAATGCCCGTACCAGACCAGCGCCGCCGCCGCCAGCGTAAAGGCCAGCCCGAGAAATGTCAACAGGTTCGGAGAGATGCTGGCGCGGCCCAGGACTGCTGTGACCGGGCTGAACAGCCGTCGCGCCTCGGTGCTGTAATAGTACCTCAGCTTTTCAATGTATTGCATGCAGGCAAACCTTTTCCGGCCCTTGCCCCGGCTCGGAAACGAGGCCAAGGCTGCTTTGGGGATTTTAACAAAAAGCCGCCGCCCCGTGCCAGAATCATATTCCGCCGGCCAGAACCATTATTCCCGGCTCCGGGATTCCCTTACCCGCGGTTAACAAAACCATTGGCGGCGAGTATTGTTTCATCAAGCGCAGCCAAATGCCTCCCTTTTTTTACGCAAGTATGATAAGGATTGATTATCTACGGACAAAGGGTTCTCGAAACAAGGAGATTAGAATGGAGCCATTCAGATATCATGCATATGTCTGCACGCAAGTAAAGCCGGACCCGGAAGCGCCCAGCTGCTCAAACCGCGGCGGTCAGAAAGTCCTGGAGGCGCTGCGGGCGGAGCTCGGCAAGGCGGGCCTGGCGGAGAAGGTCCAGGTAACCAACTGCGGCTCGCTCGGGCTCTGCACCCGCGGTCCGAACATGGTTGTATATCCGGAAGGGGTGTGGTATTCGGGCGTGCAGGTGGAGGATGTGCCCGAGATCGTCAGCGAGCATTTCGCTGGCGGCCGCGTGGTTGCCCGCCTGGCAAACCAGGACCCGGCGGCGCTAAAGGCGGAACTGCTGGAGAACAGGCACGAGGCCCTTGCCAAACTGAAGGCCGCCCAGGAAGCGCAGGGCAAGTAGCGGCTCGCAAACAGCAACTCTCAGCTAAAAAGTCAGAAGCGCAATGCTGCGCCTTCTGCCAATAAGCCAGGTTTAGGCCCCCCTCAACGGATTGTTTGGTTGCCCTGCCTGGGCGGCGCGGTCAATGGGTAGTTACTGCGGCAGCCCGTCTTCCAGATGCGCCAGGCTGGCGTCGATCAGGGCAAGGAAATCTGCATCAGGGTTCTTGTCCATGGTTAACATGGCCGCCATCATCACGCCGACCAGCGCGCCGGCCAGATTTAACACTTTCACATCATTGCCATCATGCCCGGTCCGATCGGCGAAAATGCCGGCGACCAGTTGAACCAAGCCGAAAAACTGATCAAGCAAGCGCGACTTGAGGGCAGGCACCGACAGAATCAAGGCGAGCCTCTCCTTTTGCTCTGTTATTCTCTTCTCGCCAAAAGAGCCGAACACGGATTTCATCGCATTTCTGAGCGCCTCAATCGGGTTCATGCCTGCCGGTTGGGACTTGAACGCCGCGATGATAAGCGGGTCAAACTCATCCCAGGTCACCACATCTTCCTTGGCGGGAAAGTAGCGGAAGAAAGTGCTGGGCGAAACTTCGGCCGCGGCCGCGATCTGCTCCACCGTGGTGGCGTCGTATCCCTGCTTGCGAAAAAGCCCGAGCGCATGCTTTTGGATTGTCGCCCGTGTTTTTGCCTTTTTGCGCTGGCGCAATCCGGGCTTGTCAGCATTAAATGTCATTTTGTCAAACCTGCGATTGAGTGGATTGATCTGCCGCATGACTGTTTTTCCCGGCAACGCGCCGCGGCATGAAGATCAATGTCAGGATGACGCCCAAAGCGGCAAGAATGGAGCTCGTCAGGAGCATGATGTCAACGCCGTGGACGAAGGCTTCCTTGACAGATTCCAGCAGCGGCATGGAACCAAGCTTTGCCGCTACCTTTTCCCCGGCGAAGACGCTTTCCTTCACCGCGGTGGCCGTCTGGGGCGGAAGCTTGGCCAGATCCAGCCGCCCCTGATAAACAGAGTTAAGGACGCCGCCGAGAATGGCGGCCGCCAAAGGCGCGCCCGTTTTTTGCACCGCCTGAAACACTGCTGATCCGACACCGGCTTCTTCCTCCGGAAGCTCGACCAGCACCGCCGAAGCTGCCGTGGCCAGCGCCAGGCCGGCGCCGGCGCCACAAACAGCGGTCCAGGCGGCAATGAAGCCATCACCACTGGCAACGCTGGTTAACGCCCCTGCCGCCAGGCCAGCGGCCAACAGGAAGAATCCCACGGCCGCGGTGACCTTGGCGCCTGCGCGGGCAGAAATCCTGTCGGCCTGGGTGGCGCCCAGCAGCAGCCCTCCCATCAACGGCAATAGCCTGAGGCCGCTGCCCATTGCGTCCGTTGCCAGTATCGCCTGGAAATACTGTGGCCCGATAAAGAGGATGCCAAAAAATGTGAACAGGAGAATGCCGGCAAGAATTGTCCCCCAGGTAAACCCTCGCGACTTGAACAACTCCGGATCCACCAGCGGCTGGCCGCCGGGTTTGCGGCTAAGCTGCTCCTGTCTGAGTGCGAAGCCCACCAGCACCAGCGTTCCCAAAATTATGGAAACCATCGCCGCGGCAGTCAGCCAGCCATTTTGGCCTGCCTCGATAAAACCATAGGTCAGCAGAGCCAGTCCCGCTACAGATGAGAGCAGGCTCGCCGGATCGAGCCCGGGCTTTTCGCTGCTGCGGGACTCGGGCACCAGCAACACCACGGCGATCATTCCCACCGCCACCACCGGCAGGTTCATCAGAAAAACCCAGCCCCACCAGAAATTGGAGAGCAGCCAGCCGCCGAGGATCGGCCCGACCGGCAGTGCCAGAAAGTTGGCTGCCGCCCAGACGCCCACCGCTCGCGGCCGCTCCTCTTTGGAGAAGAGCACAGTCAGGACTGAAAGCGACAATGGCACGACAAAGGCGGCGCTAAGCCCCAAAACTGACCGGGCGGCAATGAACGCGCCGGCGGAAGGCGAGTAAGCACAGGCAACGGAGCCTGCGGCGAACAGGGCAAGCGCCATCAGCAGCACTTTCTTGCGGCCGAACCTGTCTCCCATCAGTCCGCCCGGGAGCATGCCGATTGCTAGAAAGAGCGTATAGGAAGAGACGAACCACTGCAGGCTGGAAGTCGAAGCGTTAAGATCCACCGCCAGGGTCGGCAGGGCGACGCTGAGGACGGTAGCGTCCAGGCCAATGGCCAGCACTCCCAGGGTGAGCGCGCCCAGAGCCCACCATTTTCGGTTGGAAGAAGTATCCACAAAATTCATGACATTTGCTCTTAAATGATAGTTATTATCAAATAATACTAACATTCATTATCGGCGGATTGCAATCAGTCTTGACTAGCTGAAAAGGATTGGTTAATATGAACACGTGTTCATGAACACGTGTTCATATTGCCATGGCAACATTAAAGAAAGGTCAAACAGTATGACTGAGCTATCAGCGCAAGTGCTGACGAAGCGCTTTGGCGGCGTCCACGCAGTCGAGGATCTGTCCTTTACGGCGCCGGCGGGGAAGATCACCGGCTTTCTCGGCCCCAACGGCGCTGGCAAGACGACGACGCTTAAGATGCTGCTGGGGCTGGTCGAGCCAAGCAGCGGCGAAGCGCTTGTGGGCGGCCGCCACTACCGGGAGTTGCCCCAGCCGCGCCGGGTATTGGGTGCTGTGCTTGAGACTACCGGTGTCCATCCGGGCCGCCGTGCCGGCGATCATCTCCGCATCCTGGCCGGAGCGGCAGGGCTCGCCCCCGGACGCGTCGGTGAGGTGCTGGAGCAGGTGGGTTTAAAGGACGCCGTACGCCGCCGCATTGGCGGATTTTCAATGGGGATGCGCCAGCGGCTTGGCCTCGCGGCGGCTCTGCTAGGCGATCCAGAGGTGCTGGTGCTGGATGAACCCGCTAACGGGCTTGACCCGGAGGGAATGGCCTGGTTGCGCAAACTGCTGCGCGGCCTGGCCGCCGAGGGGCGGACAGTTCTTGTTTCCAGCCACGTGCTTAGCGAGGTGGCGCAGACTGTCGACGATGTCATCATTATAAACAAGGGCCGGCTCCGCTACAGCGGGCCGCTCGCAGGCCTTGCCGCCGGCCCGGTGGTGGCGCGCACGTCCCGGCCGCAAGAATTGGCCGGCCTGCTGGCCGGCCGCAGTTTTCGCGTCGAGATTTCCGGAGACTCCGCCCTCAACATTTTCGGCGCCACGGCGGAGGAAGTGGGAGAGGCGGCGGCCGCCGCCGGCATCCCCCTCTCCGGTCTTGCCGGCGCCGGCGCTTCGCTTGAACGGGCTTTCCTGAAACTGACAAGCTCTGACGTAGAATCAACGGCCGCAACCGGCCCGGCGGCGGCGGGAATGGGGGCATATCATGAATAAATTAATTGGCAATGAGTTTCTCAAGCTGCGCACAGTCCGCAGCGGCTGGATGCTGCTCGCCGCCGCCCAGGTGATGGTCATCGCCGGCATCAGCGGCGCTGTGGCGCGGGTGCCGACCGCTCAGCTGAGCGGCGTCGCCGTCAAGGGGCTTGGGCACATCGGCTTGATTTCCCTGTTTACGCTCGTGCTTGGCATTGTGGCGGTGGCCGGCGAATACCGGCACCGGACGATCATAGACACTTTTCTTTCAGAACCAAGGCGGGGCCGCGTCATCGCGGCCAAAACCGCGGTTTATTTTGTGGCGGGGCTGGGGTTCGGCATCCTGAGCGCGGCAACGGCAATCATCACCACCACGATCTGGCTGGCGGCCAGGGGAGGTTCGTTTGATCTTGGCAGCACCGAGATCTGGCGCACGGTCTTGGGAGGCATTGCCTGGAATGCCATGTTTGGCGCGATTGGCGTCGGCGTCGGCGCCCTGATCCGCAATCTGACCGGCGCCATCGTCGCGGCGCTGGCCTGGATCGCGCTTCTGGAAGGCATCGCCGGCCAGCTCCTTGGCGGCGCCGGCAGGTGGCTGCCATACAGGAGCGGGGCAGCGCTGGCAAACACGCCTTCGATGGATGGTGCCGGCGGCGGCCTTTCCCAATGGCAAGGCGGTCTGGTGCTGGCTGCATATGCGGTCCTGTTTATTGTTCTTGCCGTTTCGGTTACCATACTGCGCGATGTCACCTAGCCCCCAAAATGAAAGAGGCGCAGAAAATGGCGATAAGGGCGCGGCCCTGCGCAGCCGGCTCGTCGGGGCCGCGGAGCAGCTGATCCAGGAGCGCCCTTTGGTCTCAATTACTGCCCGTGACATCGCCAGAGCAGCCGACGTCTCTGGCGGCGTTCTCTATAATTATTTCGCCAGCAAGAATGACCTGCTGGCCGCGGCGCTGGCCCGGCGCCATAGCCTCCTCGCCGCCCGGATTGACGAGATCCTGCCGCCGCCGGGCGCGGCCACGATCGAGGAGAACTTAACGGCATTTTGCCGCGGCGTCCTCAAAATGCACCGGGAGATGCTGCCGCTGGCGACAGAGCTTCATACAGATCCGGACCTGTTCCGGAAATTCATCGGCGCAATCCACCGGGAACCATTCGGCCCCCGCCAGGTAAGACGGCCGATTGTCAGTTACCTGAGGGAGGAGCAGCAGCTGGGCCGGATTGACCCTGACGCCGATGCGGGCGCCGTCGCCACGCTCCTGCTCGGCTCGACTTTCATGCTGGCGATGCACAGCCAGATGGGCGCCGGCAAGCCCGGCGCCGGCCAATCCCTGCCGGCGATTGTGCGAACGCTCATCCGCGGCCTGGCGCCGCAAACAGGCCAAACCTGAAGTGCACTAAGAGCTTATCCCGGTAGGTAATTCGCGGCGAAACCGAAGGAAAGGGCCGTGGGGTCAGGCGATGGCCCGGCGGTAAACCCATGTGGCCCAGACGACCGCCACCCCTGCCAGCGGCGCCATCACCAGGAAGCCCTCCGCGATCGTGGCGTTCCACAGCTGGCCGGCGGCCAGGAGCCGGTCGGCCTCCACGACATAATACATGGGATTAAAGTGGCCGATCGCGCGCATCCAGGAGGGGCCAAGTTCCAGGGGCAGCATGATGCCCGCCAGCAGTAGCAGGGGCAGGTTAATGCCGTTGACCACCGCGGCGAAGCTGTTGATCTCCTTGGTGAGCAGTGCTACGGCGATGGAAAAGGAAGCAAACAGCACCATCAGGAGCGCCAGCAAGACGTACGCGATCAGCAGACCGGCGATGTGAATATGAAAACCGAAGGGCACCGCTACGATGATGATCATGGTAATAAAGAAAGAAGTCCACGTCAGGCTCGACAGGATGGGGCCGATGAGCAGCGCCAGGCGGCTCGCCGGCGTCACCCGGATCCGCTCGGTGTAGCCGGCCTGTAGCTCGAAGATCGTGGAAAAGCCGGCGCTGGCGCCGCTCATAAAGGCCATCAGCGCCAGAATGCCGGGCAGGAACACGTCGAGGACGTTCCCGTTAGGGAAGCCCGGCCCGCCCGCAATCGGTTTAAGTAGGGGCGTAAACAGAGCCAGGTAAAGCAGCGGCGTCGAAAAACTGATCACTAGCCACACCGGCACCCGGAAGGTCTGAATAAAGCTGCGCCGGTAAAGCAGGGCGATATCCCTGAGCGGCTTCATTGCTGGCGCTCCTCACCCGCGGGCCGGCCAGCATCCCTGAGAGACCGGCCGGTATGGCGCAGAAAGACATCGTCGAGGGTTGGCTCAGACAGCGTGATCGTCTTTATCGTCATGCCGCTCCGGTCAAGCAGCCGCAGGATCTTGGGCAGAGCCGTCATGCCGTCGTCGACGTACAGCCTCAGATGATCTGCTTCGGCGCCTGCTTCACGCACGTAGTCCTGATCTGCGAGCAGCTTTTTGGCCGCATCTGACCCGGCGCCGTCCTCCTGGAGGCTGACGATCACGCTGTCGGCGGCGATCTGCTGCTTCAGTTGCCTGGATGTGCCCTCGGCCACCAGCCGGCCGTGATCCATGATCGCCAGGCGGTTTGAGAGGGCGTCGGCCTCCTCGAGGTAGTGCGTGGTCAGGAAGATGGTGGTGCCCGCGTCCCGCAGCTTTCCGATCTGCACCCACAGGTTGGCCCTGTTCTGGGGATCGAGGCCGGTGGTGGGCTCGTCGAGGAAGAGCACGTCGGGGCGATGCATGATGCCGAGGGCGATGTCAAGCCGCCGCCGTTGGCCGCCCGAGTAAGATTGAACCCGGCGCGACGCAAATTCTTTCAGGTCAAGCACGTCGATGAGCTCATCAGCGCGCCGCTCCGCCTCCCGCCGGCTCATGCCGTAAAGCTCCCCCTGCAGCAACAGGTCTTCACGGCCGGTGGCCAAGCGGTCGCTGCCGCCCAGCTGGCTGACGTAGCCGATCCGCTTGCGCACCTGGTGCGGGTTGGCGCGGACGTCAAACCCTGACACCAGCGCCTGGCCGCTCTCGATTGGCAGCAACGTCGAGAGCATGCGCAGCGTCGTCGTCTTGCCGGCGCCGTTAGGCCCGAGGAAGCCGAAGATCTCGCCGGGCCAGATCTCCATGTCGATGCCGCGGACCGCCTCGATCTTTTCCTTGCGGGTGCGGAATGTCTTGGTGAGACCGTGCGCCTCCAAAACGGCCTGTCCTTTTGCGCTCATCTGCTATACTGCTATAGAATATTTATAATAATTATTGAGAAATACAATTGTTAATTATTTAAATAATTAAGATAGTTGATCTTTTAAATAATGTCAAGCCAGGACAAGCCTCCTTTTAAAGATCTTAGCATCGGGCCGGCGGCCAGCACGCGCACGATCATGTTCCACCAGGCGGTGGCCGATCGCCTGAGGTTAAACCCAACCGACCACAAGACCCTGTTGTTTCTGATGGGCAGTCCCAAAACCGCCGGCGAGCTGGCGGAATTGACTGGTCTGACCACCGGGGCGATGACCGCCGCCGTCGACCGGCTGGAAAAAGCCGGATACGTCCGGCGGTTGCCTGATCCCAATGACCGGCGCCGTGTCACCGTGGAAATCATTCCCAAGAACTGCAAAAAGGTAATAAAGCTTTTCGAGCCGCTTGCTCGGGCAATGGCGGAGCTGGAGTCACAGTACACCCAGACGGAGCTGGAGCTGATCCGCGGATATCTCAATCGCGCCGGCGAGGTGCTGTTTCAGGAGACGCGGCGGCTTAAAAACGGCTCCAAATCAAGCGGGTGATGGATTGGCGTTCCGGGAATTCTCAATTAATGCCGGACAGCGCTCTTGACTATCCATAAATAAATAATTATTTTATTATATATTCGATAATATCGGGTTGACGGCGCAACGATGGCAACCATACCGGACAAGATTGAACGTGACAGGATCGAGCTCCTGAAGCTGATGGGGCATCCCCTCCGGGTCAAGATACTGGAGCAGCTCGAGCAGGGCGTCAAATGCGTCAGCGACCTGGAAGAGTTTTTCGAAACCAGCCAGCCCAACATCTCTCAGCATCTGTCGTTGCTGAGAAGGGCCGGGCTGATCGATTATTTCATGGACGGCCGCCTCCGCTGTTATTACCTGGTTGACCCGGCGGTACCGGATATTCTGGGGATAATCCGAAGGCAGTACAGGAGAAAGCTGGAACCGCCGCCATGCTGCCCGGTGACAAAAACAGGAAAGTATCCTGGAGAAAGAAGGCGCTAGGCCTTCCGGCCGAACGGGAAAGGAACTGACAGATGAGAGTTCTCGAAGAAAGTTACAAGGGAGTCTCGGAAGGGATGGAAATTCCCCTCGCGGAGTTGGGCCTGCCCGCTTACCCGGACAAGGGGATGCTGATTGTTTTCTGGAAGGGGCAGTGACAGGGCTGCCGGCGGGAGGCTCCCGCCATAAAGCGCCTGTATGAGCGCTTCGCCTCAAAAGGACTCTCAGCCGTCTATATTGGTCCTTATGAAACAAAGGAAACCTGTCAGCGGTGGAAGGACGAGTACAAGCTGCCCTTCGACGTGATTCCCGATGAAGACGGAACCATTTTCAAAAAACTTAGCAACGGCTGGGTGCCTTACTCCATCCTCGTGGGGCCGGACGGCAAGGTAATCCTGTGGGAGAGTGAGTTCCAGGAGGCGGGCTTTTCGGCCGCCGTCGAAAAGCTGTACGAGGAGCCGGCCGAAAAGCCGGCCGCGGCTGAGCCGGCGCTGCGGGTGGCGCCGCGGCGGGCGCGCCCATGGGGCGCCAACATCCTCATTTTGGGTGGCGGCGCCGGAGGACTGGTGGCCGCCTACCACCTGCGGCGCAAGCTTCCCAGGAGCCACAGGATCGTCATTATCGACCGCGAGCCCAACCACCTTTTCCAGTCGTCGCTGCTCTGGCGTGCGGTGGGCCTGCGCCGGGCGGATCAGATCCAGCGGCCGCTTGCTGACCTGACGCAGAAGGGGGTCGAGTTTGTCAACGAGCCGGTCGTCCAGATAGACCCGCAGCAGAAGCTGGTGAGAACCTCGGCGCAGGAAATCGATTTTGATTTTCTGGTCGTGGCGCTGGGCGCCGAACTGGCTCCCCAGGAGGTGCTTGGTTTCGAGGAGATGGCCCTGAATCTCTACGATCTGGCGGGCACGGCAAAGATACACGCCGCCCTGAATGATTTTTCCGGCGGCAAGGTGGCCGTGCTTGTCACCGACATGCCTTTCAAGTGCCCGGCGGCGCCGTACGAAGCGGCCCTGCTGGTGGATTCATTCCTGCGCAACAAGGGCGTCCGTGACAGATCCGAGGTTCATATCTTCACCCCCGAGCACCAGCCAATGCCCATCGCCGGCCCGGCGATGGGGGAGGCAATAACAAAAGTATTAGACAAGCGCAATATCGGGTACCATCCGCTGTTCACCTTTGAGTGGATCAGCCCCGGCGATCAAACCATCGTTCCGTCCAGCGGCGAGCCCCATCAGGTCGACCTGCTTCTGGCTGTGCCTCCCCACAGGGCACCTGAGGTGATCCAGTACTCCGGCCTCATCGGCTCTTCCGGCTGGATGCATGTCGACCCGCATTCCATGGAAACCGAACATGAAGGCGTATACGCAATTGGCGACGTCAACAACATCAGGCTCGCCAACGGCAAGAACCTGCCCATGGCGGGCGTCTTCGCACATTACGAAGCCAGGGTCGCCGCCGAGCGGATCGCCGCTGAGATCAATGGGGAGAAGGCAGAGGCCTCATTCAACGGCAAGGGTTATTGCTGGCTGGAGCTGGGCGGCGGCAAGGCTGGTTTCGCCGCCGGCAACTTTTACGCCGAGCCGGAGCCGTCCGTGCGCCTTTATCCGCCGCTGCGCCCCTGGCACTGGGGCAAGGTCCTCTTTGAGAAATGGTGGCTAAGGCACTGGTTCTAAGCCGCCAGTGCCTGACCTTTGGATCAAGCGGATATTTCCCAGCCCTGGGCTGGCATTAATACAAGAGGCCGGGCGATTTGGAGGCGATACGGGAAAATGGCTGGCAAAAAAATCGTAGTGCTGGGCGGAGGTATCGGTGGCGTCGTAGCGGCCAACAAGTTGCGTCACCTGCTCAAGGAAGATCGCATCATCGTCATCGATCAGAGCCCCGTTCACAGTTTTACCGGTTCTTATGTCTGGATCCTGAACGGCAAGCGCACTCCGGCTCAAGTTGAGAGAAACCTGTCCAGGTTGAGCAAAAAAGGGATCGAATTCGTTCAGGGCCATGTTTCAGGGATAGATCCTGTCGCCTGCAGGATATGGGCGGATGACATCGAGGTTGGCTATGATTACCTGGTTGTCTCGTTGGGAGCCGATCTCGACCCGGAATCCATCCCGGGCCTGTGCTGCACGGGGATTAATATCTATACGCCCGACGGACTGGAAAGGGCCCATCAGGAGCTCTTGAAGTTCGAAGGGGGCCGCATTGTCATCGCTGTTTGCCGCCGTCCTCACAAGTGTCCCGCCGCCCCCTACGAGGCGGCGCTGATTGTGGACAGCGTTCTTCGCCAGCGGGGCGTAAGAGGCAAGGCCGAAATCGAGATGGTTACCTGGGAACCGGCGCCGATGCCGGTGGCTGGTCCGGCAATGGGCGAGGCGGTGCTCTCGATGATAAAGCCGAAGGGGATCGTTTACCGGAATAAGGCGGCTATCAACTCGTTTGACCCTGACAACAATCGTCTCAGCCTGGAAGGCGGGAAAGATGTACCGTATGATCTTCTCCTTTACGTGCCGCCGCACAAATGCGCCCAGGTGGTTCGGGATGCGGGCCTGACTGGCGACGGCGGATGGGTTCCGGTCGACCCCGGAACCTTGGCGACAAGACATGAAAATCTGTTTGTTATTGGCGACGCGGCTGCCGTCAAGCTGCCGGATGGCAAAAAAATGCTGCCGAAGGCAGGCGTTTTCGCCCATAAACATGCCGAGACCGTGGCTGCTGAGATTGCGGCTCGCATTGAAGGAAAAGCGGCGCCCGCGCCTTATCACGGCGAAGGTTATTGTTTTATCGACACCGGTGCAGGAACCGCTGGCTTTGCCAAAGGCAACTTCTACGCAGAGCCCAATCCCAGAATTGAGGCGCGGAGTCCCAGCAAACTGCTTCACTGGGGGAAGCTTGGTTTTGAGAAATACTGGTTTTGGAAGTACCTCTAGCTGTCTTTGAAATCAGGGCGCGATCTGGCCACTTCAGCAGAGAGGTTTACCGGGCTTCGCCGGCCGGCGCCGGTGCCTATGCCGGGTCATTTCACGCCCCGCCATTTCAATGAGTCATTTCATGTCCGCCATGCCGGACATTTGCGTCATCTCATCCTCGGACACGTTCATCATCCTCAACATGGCGAGGCCGCCGGTGCTGAAGAAGCGGACCAGCATGGCCGCAGCCGCGACCAGGAAGACGATGTTGAGCACGGTCGTGTAGTTAAAGCTGACGCTGGCAAACACAGCCTGGAGATTCCTGCGGGCCGGAATCAGGCCCAGGGCGCCAAAGACGGCCTCCAACACATATCCCGCCGTCGCCATCGCCGCATACGAAGTTGCCAACAGAAAAGCGCTCATCCTGATCCCGTAGTACTTGCGGTAAATATCGAGGATGGGCAGGATGATCAGGTCAGCGAAGATGAAAGAGATGACGCCTCCGAAGCTGATGCCGCCGTCCCAGAGGATCACCGCCAGCGGCACGTTGCCAATCGAGCAGACAAAGGAGACGAGAGAAACCAGCGGCCCGATCAGAGGCCCCCAGATCTTGGCGGCAAACCCGCTCTGGCTCAGAAACAGGGACTGCCAGAATGAATTGGGCACCCAGGCAGCCAAGGCGCCCGCGATCAGCAAGCCCAGGATGATGTCGCGCAGCAGCGAGGCCCAGTCCATCACAAAGTACCGGCTTGTTGAGGTAAAGCCTTTTTTTGATAAAAGCCGCTGAAGCAGCGTTCCGCCTGAAACCGACATGTCCATGGCGGCGTGGCCCTCCATCCGCCCCACCAGGCCGCGGTTGGCCCGCTCCCGGGCCCGCTCCGCCATCCAGCGTTTGAGAAAGATGCGAAACAGCAGCGCCAGCACGACGATCATGACCGGTCCGCCGATAAACTCCGCCAGTGTAAATTGCCAGCCCAGGAGCAGGGCCATGATGACACCCAGCTCAATGACAAGGTTGGTGGAGGCGAACTCGAAGACGATCGCCGCCGTGAAATCGGCTCCCTTTCTGAACATCGACCGGGCAATGGCGACTGAGGCGTAGGAGCAGGAAGAGGAGGCGGCGCCCAGCAAGGTCGAGACCGCCAGCGTCCGGGGTGAGTCGTCGGGCAGCAGGCGCGCCATCCCGCTCTTGGAGACGACCGCCTGGATCGCGGCCGAAACCGAGAATCCCAGAATCAGGGCCCACATGATCTCCCAGAACATGTTGAACGAATTTGTGATTGCGTCGGTGATCGAGTTGAGCATAACCAGACCCCGTAACCGCGGCGCGTCCGGACTTTACTTGATTGATTGTTTGAAGCTTACCCAGGGGTCCGGAAAAAAACACGGACCTGAACCGGTCAGGCGAGTTCGACCTTGGTTGGTTATCAAAATTAAGGCAAGAAGAAATGGCTTTGGCCAAAGCCATTTCTGAGGGGTAAGTAATTTTTTGGTGGGCGATACTGGACTTGAACCAGTGACCTCCGCCATGTGAGGGCGGCACTCTAGCCAGCTGAGCTAATCGCCCATAAAACCGGATTTTGGACATTGGACTTTGGATTTTGGATCAGCCAATACCCATTAAAATCAGGCGCCCTGCTTTCGCTATATTTTAGATATCACATTTTGGCAAGGCAAGGGCCTAACCGAAATCGCCGGGATGGTCCCGTTTTAGCTGGTCTGCCTGGTTGTGCAGAGATTCTGCGTCGCCGTAGGTCTTGTCCAGGCCGGCTTCCATGGAGTGAACCTGGGCGACGGCCTTTTGCGCCTGGGCCTGGTCCCAGCCGGCAAGCGAGTACTCCTGGTTCTGAAGCAGCTGCGTTATTTGCTGCGCGGCAATGATGGCTGCCTGCAGCTTGCCGTTGTCTGATTTTTGCAGTGCCAGGTAGTGACGAAAGTTATCGTTCAGGCCAGGATTGGCGGCGCTGTTCAGTGCGGCTGCTCTTCGGGAAAGATCATCACTGGCAGACGACAGATCAGAGCTTGCCTGTGCTATCGCCGCCTTGGTCTGGTTGACCGGCAGCGCGTCGCCGGCAGTGGCGCCCTCGATCAGGTTGTCAATGGCAAGTGTCGCCTTGCTGAGCTTGTCCGACGCCGCCATTCTCAATGACTCGGCGTTTTGGGCCAGATCCGCCGCCCTGGACTGACCGCTGGAATGTCCATGGACAAGCACGAAGGCAAGTATCACGCCAAAGACTGCGAAAACCGCGGCAATTATAATTATCAATAAATGCAGCTTTTTCATTTCTTTCAGAATAACAGATAGAAAAGCAGGCAGGTTCGAAATGGGATGGGTTATAGGCACCCGCAATCCAGAATCTGGTATCCGGCACCCGTTTTTTGCTATTATTTGTTGTCATCTTCAAATGTGAGGAAAAATGAAGAAAGATATTCATCCTGAGTATATGGAAACCAAGGTTCGCTGCTCCTGCGGCGATGAATTTACGACCCGCTCGACGGTTCCCGATATCCACGTGGAGATCTGCGCCAAATGCCATCCGTTTTACACCGGCAAGCGCAAGCTGGTTGACACCGGCGGCCGCGTGGAACGCTTCAAGCGCAAGTATGCCAAAAGGCAAACCGCGAAGTAGCCGGTCCCGCCGGTGCCTGCCCGACTAAACGTCGTCCTGCTTTCCCACACCCCGGACCCGGAGCGGACAGTGGCCGCTGCCGGCCGGCTCTGCTATTCGTCCTCAACCGCGGCCAGCCTTAAGGAAAGCTTGACCCCTGACGAGGTGGAGCGGCTGCTGAAGATCCTCATCGGCTCAGGGCATTTGAGCACGCTTGAGCACGCCGGTTTCACTTTTGGCATCGATGGAATTTCACGCGCCTGCTCGCACCAGCTGGTTCGCCACCGCTTGGCGTCTTACAGCCAGCAGTCGCAGCGCTACGTCCGTTTTTCCAGCGAAAAAGGGTTTATTATTCCGCCCCGAATCGCCGAAAATGAAAAAGCGCTGGCGGTTTTCAAAGAAGCGGTAGCCGGCGCCGCACGCGCCTATGAGCGCCTGGTCGAGCTTGGCGCCGAGCAGGGGCTGGGCAAGGAGGCTGTCCAGGAGGATGCCCGGTTTGTCCTGCCCAATGCCGCCGAGACCAGGATTGTCGTCACCATGAACGCCCGCGAACTGCGCCATTTTTTCCAGGTGCGCTGCTGCCGCCGGGCCCAGTGGGAGATAAACCGGCTCGCCTGGTGGATGCGCTCTTTAGTGCTGGAAGCGGCGCCGCTGCTGTTCCGCCGATCGGGGCCGGACTGCCTCTTTCGCCGGTGCCGCGAGGGGAAGATGTACTGCGGCGAGGAGTACACACGGGAGGAAGTTGACAAGATGGAAAAGTATTGGGGAAAGACCGTGAGTACGAATCGGTTCTAGGCATGAACGGCAGCAGGGAAGATCCTTGAGCGAAGGACGGCATGCGTCGGCTTCAGTTGGGGGCCAGGCGGTAATCGAGGGCGTGATGATGCGGGGCAAGCGGCACTGGTCGCTGGCGGTGCGCCGCCCCGACGAGGGCATTGGCGTTCATTCCGAGCCATTGAAGCCGCTGGCAGACGGGCATGCCTACCTGAGGCTGCCGGTGGTGCGGGGCGTGGTCGGCCTTTGGGAATCGCTGTCACTGGGCATGCGGGCGCTGGCAATGTCGGCAAACGAGTCGATGGGGGAGGAAGAAGAAGACATCTCCCGGAAAGAGCTGGGCGTCAGCATCGCTATTGGCGTTATTTTGGCAATTGGTCTGTTTGTGGTGCTGCCGCTGTTTGTGGTGCGATCGGCGCACAGCCTCCTGCCGAACTCGTCCCTGTTCGTCTTGGTGGAAGGCCTGCTCCGGATCCTGATCCTGATTGCCTACATCTGGGTCGTGTCGCGGATCAAGCAGCTCAGGCGCGTGTTTGAATACCACGGCGCGGAGCATAAAACCATTCACGCACTCGAGGCGGGGCTGGAGCTTGTGCCCGAGAACGTCAAGAAGTTTTCCCCCCTGCATCCGCGCTGCGGTACCAACTTTCTCCTGATAGTGATGGTGCTGGCGATCGCGGTATTCTCTTTCGTGGGAGTGCCGGGGCTACTATGGTTGATATTGTCGCGGCTTTTAGGCATACCGCTGATTGTTGGCCTTTCGTATGAAGTGATAAAATATGCCGGGAGGCACAAGGACAGCCGCGCGATGCACCTGGTCATGATTCCCGGCCTGCTGCTGCAGAAGCTCACCACCCGCGAGCCCGACCTTGCCCAGATTGAAGTGGCGATTGCCGCGCTGGAAGGAGTGGCGGCGGCCGAGCCGATCGAGATGGACCACGGCGGCCGGGCCGACGTGGAAGTGATGGCGTAAAGAGCCCCGAGTTTTGAGTCCCGAGTTCCGAGTTTTAGAGATGCCAGTCAAATTCATTCAATTCGGAACTGGGAAGGAACTCAGAACTTTTTTGACATGATTGACGAACTGATAACAGAAATAGAGACCCGCTATGAGGAACTTAACCGGGAGCTGAGCGACCCGGCCGTGATGAACGACCGGCGGCATTACGCTGAGGTCGCCAAATCGCATGCGGATCTGCAGGCCGCCTATGACTTGGTGCGCCGCTACCGGGAGGCGGAGAAAGGCCTTGCCGAGGCGGAGGAGATTCTTGCCGGCGATGGGGCCGTCGAGCCCGAGATGCGCGAGTTTTTGCGCGAGGAGATATCCGCTTCGCGCGAGACCATGGACCGGCTGGCCGAGGAGATCCGCGCGGCCATGCTCGAGCCTGACCCTAGCGATGAGAAGGATGTCATCATCGAGATTCGCGCCGGCGCCGGCGGCAATGAGGCATCCCTGTTCGCTGCCGACCTGCTGCGGATGTACTCCCGCCACGCCGAGCAGAAGAAGTTCAGGACCCGGATTCTCTCCAGCAGCGAGACCGAGATGGGAGGCTTTAAGGAAGTCATCATGGAGGTTGAGGGCAGGGGAGCCTACAGCGCTTTCAAGTACGAGAGCGGCGTCCACCGGGTGCAGCGCATACCGGTGACCGAATCGGGCGGTCGCATCCATACGTCCACGGCCACGGTCGCGGTGCTGCCGGAGGCCGAGGACGTCGAGGTCGATGTTGACCCGGCGGACGTCCGTGTTGATATTTTCCGCTCCACCGGCCCGGGCGGACAGTCGGTGAACACCACTGACTCGGCGGTGCGGCTGACGCATGTTCCCACCGGGCTGGTGGTGTCCTGCCAGAACGAGAAATCACAACTGCAGAACAAGCAGCAGGCAATGAAGATACTGCGAGCGCGGCTCTACGAGCAGAAACTGGCCGAGCAACAACAGGAGCTGGCCGACGCCCGCAAGTCGATGGTCGGCTCGGGGGACCGCAGCCAGAAGATCCGCACATACAATTTTCCCCAGGGCCGGGTCACGGACCACCGCGTCGGCCTTACTCTGCACAAGCTGGACGCCATCCTCCAGGGTGACATCGGCGAGTTCACCGAGGCGCTGGCGGCGCACGACCGGGCCGAGCAGTTGAAGGTATGAAAAACCGGATGCCGGATTTTGGAAACTGGATAAACCCAACAAAATCCGGGATCGGTCTTCTTGCATTGCCCGGTTTTTTTCGTATTTAAAATGGCGACCATTTGCCATTTGTCAAGTGATATTTAAGGTTTTTGATTTTATCCAACATCCAATGTCCGCTTTATGACTATTTCTGAACTGCTGCAAACATCTGCCGCCTACCTGAAGGAGAAGGGATCGGCGACGCCGCGCCTGGACGCTGAGCTGCTGCTGGCGGAAGTGCTGGGCGCGAGCAGGATCGAGCTTTATACGAATTTTGACAAGCCGCTCACTAGCGGCGAAGTTGACCATTACCGGGAACTGATCCGGCGGCGGGCCGCTTTGGAGCCGGTGGCCTACATCCTCGGCCGTTCGTATTTCCGCAACCTGACGCTGAAGGTGAACCGGGCGGTGCTGGTGCCGCGACCGGAGACCGAAATCGTCGTCGATGCGGCGCTGAGCTTCCTGATGGAGAAGGACTGGCAGCGCCCGCCGCGGGTGCTGGACCTGGGCACGGGCAGCGGCGCCATCGCTATTTCAGTGCTGGCGGGTTTCCCGCAGGCGGACGTCACCGCCGTTGACCTGAGCGGAGAGGCGTTATCATTGGCGGAGGAGAACGCCAGAACCGCCGGTTTTAACGGCAACATCGAGTTTGCCATGTCGGATTTCTTTGAAAGGCTTGACCCGATGGAGACTTTTGACCTTATCATCTCCAATCCGCCCTATATTTCCGAGGAGGAATGGCCGCAGTTGCCGCCTGACGTGCGCGACTTCGAGCCGCGCCAGGCGCTGTACGGGGGCTTGGACGGGCTTGACTGTTTCCGCCGGCTGGCGGCCGAGGCGCCCCAGTTCCTGCGGCCCGGCGGCTGCCTGGTTGTTGAGATTGGCTACCGCCAGGGCGACCCCGTGCGGGAGCTGTTTGCCGGCGCCGCCATGTTCGGGCACGTTGACATCGAGCAGGATTATGCCGGCAATGACCGCGTCGCTATCGCCTGCCGCGATGAAGCGGCCTAGAGCCTGTCCCGGCAGCTAATCCGTGGCGAGCAGCTATTCCTCCTCGCCCGCCTCTTCTTCCTCGGCAAACAGCCCGTGCAGGCGTTCTTTCATCTCTTTCTTCCGCTTCCACATCTCTTTTTTCAGCTTCATCTTTTCTTCAGCCATGTCAACCATATCCTGGGCGATGGCGTCAAGCTTGTCCCCCCAGCGCTCGTCCAGCTTGGCCTTCGTCTTTTCAATCAGGAGCTTCTTCGCCGCTTTCTTGACGAGATAGCCATGGCCGTATCCGGTTCCCATCGCCTCCATTCCTCTGAACCTGCCTTTGCCGCCATGCGGCATGCCGCAGATCGGGCAGGCGTGGGGGGATTTTCTCACGCCACCATATCCGCCGTATTCGCGGCAGCCATGACCGTAACCATGTCCATGTTCCATTCCGCAAGTCATGATTGTGTCCACCTCCATCATTAAACTGATTAGCACTGCTGTAGCATTCCCGGAGGCTTTTCTTCCGAAACATCCACTATCCAAAATCCGATGTCCGCTTACATGAACATGGGTATTCTCAACCGCTGCCGCTCTGTCTCGCCCTTAAGCAGCTTTTTCTTGCGCCGGGGGGCGTCGCCGCGCTCGCCCAGGTGCTGGGCGAACTTGTGGGCGTAGAAACTGGAGCCCAGAAACAGCGTGTGCTTGCCGTACTTGACCCGGATGCCGTCAACTGCTTCATAAACCCTGCCCAGCCGCTCGCAGCGGGCGGTGACGCCAAAGAGGTCGGGCTGGACGATGCGGTCCTCGGTGAGCTTGAACAGCACGACTCCTGTTGACCGGTAAAGCTTTTTTGGGTCAAAGAGACGCTTGAAGGCCGGCTCCATCGCCGCGATGACTTCGTGAGGGAAGGCGGTGGGGCGTGAGAACCTGATCTCGGCACCGGCGCCGCGGAAATCCTGCGCCTTTAAAAACAGGATGGCGCGCCCGGCCGCCAGCCGGTAGCGCCGGGCCTTCATGGTGGCGTTCTCCACATTTTTGGACAGTTGCGCGAAGACAAACTCCGGGTCGCGGGATGGTGGCGTGAAAGTCTTTACTTTCTGGATCGAGGCATAGGTGTCTTTTCCCTCCGTTTCCAGTTCAAAGACCATCCGGCCATTCAGCTCCTGCCAGGTTTCGTAGAACGGCTTGCTGAAGCGCGCCTTCACCCAGTCATCGTCTTTTTGGGCAAACTGGAGCGCCGTGCGGATGCCCAGCTTGTTCAGGTAGGCTGTAGTTTGCGGACCGATGCCCCATACCTTTTCCACCGGCATGCCGCGGATGAAGTCCTGGATGTCGCGGCCGCGGATGACCGTCAGCCCCGACGGCTTCTTCCATTTTGACGCAATCTTGGCGACCGTCTTGTTCGGCCCCAGGCCGCAGGAGAAGGTGAGGCCGAAGGAGCGGTCCAGCTCCTCCTTGACCGCGGCGGCGATGCGCGGGTAGCTCATCTTAAGCGGCCGGCGCATGCCGGTGATGTCAGCAAAGCACTCGTCGATGCCGTACTCCTCCACGTCTGGCGTGAAGCGCCTGACAATGGCGAAGAACCGTTTTGACAAAAGGCTGTATGTCTCGTAGTCAGACGGCAGGAAGACCGCGTCCGGGCATAGCTTTTTCACCTCCGACAGCCGCATGGCGCGCACGACGCCGCGGGCTTTGGCCTCATAGCTCATCGAGGCGACGATGTTGCGCTCCTTGCCGGTGATCACCGGTCGCCCCTTCAGGCGCGGGTCGCGCGCCTGCTCGCAGGCGGCGAAGAAGGCGTCGGCGTCGATATGGATGACCGCGCGGGGGAAGGAAGAGATGGAAAGGTTTTTATCCAGCATCCAGAATCCGCTTAATCAGTACTTTCGAATGACCGCCTTCACCACAGCGGCGACCCGCAGCTCCTGTCGCGGATATATCGGTTTGTATTTGCGGTTGGCCGCTTCCAGCCAGGCTTTGCCGTTCTTCTTGCGGTAGTACTTCATAGTCCATTCATGGTCAATTTCGGCAATGACGATGTCGCCGTCTTTCTCCCGCACGCCCCGTTCCACCAGGACCATGTCGCCCGACATGATCCCGGCCTCGATCATCGAGTCGCCCCGCACCTCGAGGATGAAGGTATTGTCCGGCCGCTCGATTAGGAATTCCTCCAGGCTCATCGTGTCCAGGAGCTCCTCCTCGGCGGGAGAGGGCCAGCCCGCCTCGACCGTCCCCAACTGCGGCAGGCTCATGAACCTGCTTCCGGGCAGCAGCTTCCCTTTCGCGTCGCGCTCGACCAGACTGAGGGAAACCAGCCGGTTTACCAGCTTGTAGGTGGTTCCCTTGGAGCGCAGCCCGGCAACCCGGGCGATCTCGGCGTGGCTGGGCATGCGCCGGTTGGCCCGGTAAAAGGCGACGATCCTGTCGAAATGTTTTGGCGTCCTGTTCATGGTGAGAGCCCCGGCCCGGTTCGCCCGCCGTGCACCCCGCTCCTTGGGGAAATTACATTATAGGAGTACGAACGTACGACTGTCAAGCGGATATTGGATATCGGACGCTGGACGTTGGATAAAACCAAGACCCGAAAAACCAAAAAATAACTTGACAAACAGTAAATAAGCGATATAATTTTTGGAACTCGGACTTTGAACTTTGAACTAAAATCCATGACCCGCTCGGATTGGGCGGACGTGGCCGCGGCGCTGGAGCGCCGGCGGCTGATCGCCGTGCCTACCGATACGGTTTACGGCATCGCCTGCAAGCCGGAGCCAGAGGCGCTAAAGAGGCTCTATGCCGCCAAAGGCAGGGAGCCGGAAAAACCGGTGGCGCTGGTTTTTGACGATTTTATCCGGCTGGTGCATATGTATACCCGGTTGCCGGCAGCGGTGCTAAACGCGGCGGAGGAGCTGCTGCCGGGAGCGGTGACTCTTGTTCTGCCGGCCCCGGCCGGGGCGGAGGAAAAGCCGGGGGCGATGGTTGCCTTCCAGGGCGGCATCGGCGTGCGGGTGCTGCCGCTCCCGGAAGCGGCCCTGTTTCAGCGGCTGCCCACGCCGCTGGCGCTCACCAGCGCCAACATCTCTGGCGGGCCCGATCCCTGTGCCATTGACGAGATTCCTGATCGTGTCAGAGATGCCTGCGAGTTTGTGCTCGATGCTGGCCGGATCGCCGGTTGCGCTGCCTCGACCGTGATTGACCTGCGGCCGCTGGCGGCGGATGCGCCGGCGCGCATCTTGCGCGAAGGAGCAATGCCGCGCAAGGAAGTGGCGGCGCTGATCGGAAAGATCACCTGAGTCTGGGCAATCCAGCATCCAGCATCCAGCATCCGGAATCCGGTTTTGGGGTCTTACCCAGCATCCAGAGTCCAGCATCCAGAATCCGTTTTATGTATACTTGGCATGTTTTCCCGCAGGAGCCGGGACGCCGGCCGCTGGCTGAGGCTGATACCCGACCTATCAGAGAGGCTGTGGAGTGCTATCTTGAAGTGGCGGACACGCTACAGACATGCTAAAGCCTGCATTTACCGTGGTTGTGGGAGGCGCTCTCGGGATGCGGGATGGAAGCTGAAAGCTGAGGGAGGAGAAGGAGGAAGCGGGTGAAGGTTGCCCTGGCGGCGGACCACGCCGGCTTTGAGCTGAAGCAGATGACCGTGAGCCGCCTCGAAGCGGCCGGTCATGAGGTGATCGACATGGGCACCAATTCCGGTGAAAGCGTGGATTACCCCGCCTACGCCATCGAAGTCGCAAGTGCCGTCTCGGCCGGCAAGGCCGACCGGGGCGTGCTTGTTTGCGGCACCGGGCTGGGCATGTGCATAACCGCCAACAAGGTCGCCGGGGTGCGGGCGGTCGGACCCTGCAGTGTGGAGCACGCTGTGATGAGCCGGCGGCACAACGACGCCAACGTCCTCTGCCTGGGCCAGCGCTCGCTGGAAGACCGGACCGCGTTTGCCATCCTTGACGCCTGGCTGAAGACGGATTTCGATGGCGGCCGCCATGCCCGCCGGCTGAGCCAGATTGCCGAACTGGAGAAAAATTGGCCCGTCTCAGGGTAGAAGCAAAAACACAGCCGGAGTTCCGGGCGCGGCTGAAGGATGCCGATCCCGAGCTGGCCGGCCTGCTTAAAAAAGAACTGGCGCGCCAGCGCGGCACCATCGAGCTGATCGCCTCCGAGAATTTCACCAGCCGCGCCGTGCTGGAGGCGGCGGCCTCGGTCCTGACCAACAAGTACGCGGAAGGCTACCCGGGGGCGCGCTACTACGGCGGCTGTGAAGTTGTTGATGAAGTGGAGACGCTTGCCATCGGTCGCTGCAAGCAGTTATTCGGCGCCGAGCATGTCAACGTCCAGCCGCACAGCGGCTCGACCGCAAACCAGGCCGTTTATTTTGCGGAGCTTGCCATGGGGGACGCCATCCTGGCGATGAAGCTCGACCACGGCGGGCATCTCACACATGGGCTGAAGGTAAATTTCTCAGGCCGTTTTTATCACGTGCACAGCTACGGGCTGGACCGGGAAAGCGGCCGCCTGGACTATGACAGAATCGAGGAGATTGCCCGCGAGCGCCAGCCGCAGCTGATCATCGCCGGCGCCAGCGCTTATCCCCGCCGCATTGACTTTGACCGCTTCGCCGGGATTGCCCGCTCGGTGGGCGCCCGGCTGATGGTTGACATGGCTCATATTGCTGGCCTGGTGGCGGCGGGGCTCCACCCCGATCCCGTCGCCGTCAGCGACTACGTCACCACCACCACGCATAAAACGCTGGCCGGCCCGCGCTCCGGCGTCATCATCTGCCGGCAGAAATATGCCCGGAATATCGATAAGGCGATTTTCCCCGGACTGCAGGGAGGACCGCTGATGCACATCATCGCCGCCAAAGCCGCCTGCTTCAAGCTTGCGGCGACGGCAGAGTTCCGGCAGAGGCAGAAGCAGACCGTTGCCAATGCGGCCATGCTGGCCGGACGGCTCCAGGAGGGCGGCATCCAGCTTGTCTCGGGCGGCACCGACAATCACCTGATGCTTGCGGATCTGACCGACATCGGCATCACCGGCATTGAGGCTGAGAACCGCCTGGAAGAAGTGGGCATCACAGTGAACAAAAACCCCGTTCCCTTTGATCCGCTGCCCCCTACGGTGACGAGCGGCATTCGCATCGGCACGCCGGCAGTCACGACGCGCGGCTTTCGTGAGGCAGAGATGGAAGAAGTGGCGGCAATTATCCTCGCGGCGTTAGGCCGGCGTGTTACTGCGGCTGACAAAAAACGGCTGCGGCGGCGTGTCACCGAACTGCTGGCGGCATTTCCACTTTATCCGAACCTGTAAAATATTTGGGAACTAGGGGACATGCGTCATCAATCCATGAGCGGTCTTGTAATATTTCCAACGGCCTAGTATACTTACCTGCACAAAATCACAGTCTTAGCTAACATAGATTCATAGCCACGGGGGCCGGGGTATAAGGGGGGGGAAGTTCATGCTGTGAGGCTTGGCGCAGCCATTGCGCGGGCCTGGACCGACATAGCCCGGCAGCATAACTGCCATTATACTTCTCGAACTTTCCCAGTAGGCATTTGACAGGCGAGTTGCCGCTTGGCACAGTTCATTGGCCGGAAGAACAACTACGCGCAAAAATGGAGGTGTTTGGTCCTTGAAGAAGCTTTCAGCACGCACACTAACTTTTAAATTATTGCCACTCGTGATTTTCACGGTTCTGCTGGGGGCTGCCGCTCTTGCCGGGAGCGCCGGCGCTCAGGGTGTGCCGGCCTCCAAGACTTACTATTTCACCTGGTATGACTCCACGCCTGCGGACGGCATGCAGGGAGACTGGATCATCATCGGCAACCTTGAAAACAGTTCCGCAAATGTGCAGGTGTTTTTCGGAGATCAGGAGCGGAAGCAGTTTAACCTCGGTCCCCTGGCGCGCCAGGTCGTCAGCTGGCCCAACACGATGGGCGGCCCGGTTAAAGTGGTTTCCACCGGCGGGCAGGCGCTGATCGTCACCCAGCGTGTCATTCACAACGGCTATTTCAACGAAGTTGCCGCCATTATGGGCAGCAGCCTCGATTCCTCGTATTATTTCACCTGGTACGATTTTACGCCCCAGGACAGCATGAACGGCAACTGGGTCCTGATCGCTAACGAGGATACCCAGGCGGCCGCAGTCAATGTTTACATCGGCAGCAGCCCGGCGCCGGCCCGGTCATTTAATCTTGCGCCGGGGCAGTTTGTGACGCCGCAGTTTCCCAGACGGATGGGCGGCCCCGTTCATGTGGAGAGCGCCGGCGGCCAGAAGCTGCTTGTCTCCCAGCGCGTGCTTTACAAGAACAGCTTCAATGAAGTGATGGGCTTTCCGGAGAGCAGCCTCGACAGCGTCTATTATTTCGACTGGTACGACATGACCTCGGACTTCAGCGCCGGCAACTGGGTGCTTGTGTCCAATCCCAATAATGCGTCGGTGCAGGCCCAGGTCTACATCGGCGGCGGCGCCAACCCGCGCGGAACCTACACGCTTGGCCCGCACCAGACTGTCACGCCGACTTACCCGGGGCTCATGAACGGGCCCGTGCGGGTGATCTGCACTTCCGGGTGCTCCGCCGGCGGCAGGCTGATTGTCAGTCAGCGGATGCTTTACAAGAATTCGTTTGAAGAGGTGCAGGGAACGCCACCGGCCGGGATGGACACGGAGATGGACTTCGGCTGGTACGACGAGCAGAGCCCCGGAATGAAAAGCTGGCAGCTAATCTCCAATCCCGACCCGACCTCGCCAGGCGCGGCGGCGAGCGTTTACATAAACTCGACAAGCCCGAACCCCATTTATTCGGCGGCCGTTCCCGGCGGCGGCCGGGTGACGCCCCAGTTCCCGGGCGTGATGAACGGTCCCGTAAACGTGATGGGGAGCGGCGTGCTGCTGGCCAGCCAGCGGGTGCTCTATAACAGCACCAGCTTCAACGAGTTGGTGGGGCTGCCCCGATACGCCACCGGCCAGCAAATCGGAGCGATGATGCCGGACCTGCAACTGCTTTACATGAATGCCGAGTGGGCTGATTCTACTAGCCGGCAGCTGACCGTTGAATTCAGGATCATGAATTATGGACAGAAAGAGGCGCTGTCGGCATCGGTGGACCGCGTTGACGCCGACAACGGCGTTACGGCCGCGACCCCGTTGCCTGTTTCTCTTGGTGATATCGAAACGGTGCCCTCCCATGGCGTCACCTTCTCAATAACGTATCACATACCGCCGGGCGTGCAGTCATTCCACACCACCCTTTACGGCCATTGCCAGGACAGCAGCGGTACCACCTATTACTATCCCAGCAAGCCAGCGAGCGGGTTGTAGCTGATGGCGCGCGGCTGCGCGCAGACATGATTAACATGGGGGGGGCGATTTCGCGGCCATGGCCGCGAAATCG